>NZ_CP134871.1:0-775000 GCF_049532635.1 Hyphomicrobium sp. B1
ATGTCTCGTCTGTTGAGTAGCGCGGCACACACCGCGCTTGTTGCTGTTCTCGTGTCCTATCTTCCTGCGCCTTCTGTCCATGCTGCCGATATCGTCGTCAACAGCGGCGATACCAACACAACAGCTCAGACACTCAAAAACCAGGACACACTCACCATTCAGGGTGGAGGAACCCTCGACGTTTCCGCAACTGCGATCAAGCTCAAGGATGATTCCGCAGCGCCGGGGATCGTGATCGACAACTTCGGCACCCTAAAATCCGGAAACCGCGGCGTCGATACGAGCGGTAGCAGCACCATCCGGACGTTCACCTTCAACAACGAAAAGGGCGCGACCGTCGACACGTTTGATGACGGCATCCGCATCGATACAGACGTCACCGACGGAAAAGTAACAATCAACAACGCTGGAACCATCACCTCGCAAACCGGCCAGGCGATTGATCTCGACTCGATTTCGACCAATGGCGCCACGATCAACAATTATGCGACCGGTGTAATTAGCACCCAGGATTCCGACGCCATCCGCGCCGGAGGAAACGGCACAGTCAACAACTGGGGCAAGATCATCTCTAACGCTGCCGCGCCGGATGACTCCAAGGACGGTATCGATTTTCAAGACCACGCGGGCACGGTCAATAACTACGCGGGCGGCGTCATCTCAGGTGCGCGCCACGGCATCACCAGCGACGTTGACGTGAACGTCTACAACGAAGCCGGCGCCAGCATCACCGGCCGCAACGGCTCCGGCGTCGGCTCCGACGGCAACGGCACGGTCCTGAACTACGGCACCATCACCGGCACTATCGACGACGTCTCAGAGAACGGCGATGGCGACGGCGTCGATATCGACTTTAAAGCCAACATCACCAACTACGGCGCAATCCAGGGCACGGGCGCGAAGGGTGAAAAAGACGGCTCGCCGAACACCAGCGAAGGCATCGCGGCGGGCGGTGGCACCATCATCAACGGCTCGGCCAATGCCGTCATCAGCGGCAAGGACAACGCCATTCTGATCGATGACAGCAATGCGAGCGACGCCCCGTACGCGACCCAGATCACCAACCTCGGCACCATCCGCGGCGAAGACGGCTTCGGCATCCGCATCATCGGCACTCAAAACGATACCATTCAGAACGCCGGCCTGATCGAGGGCGCGAACGGCGAAGCGGTCAATCTCGGCGGCGGCGACGATACGCTGATCGTCAACACGGGCGGCAAGTTCATCGGCCTTGTCGATGGCGGCGCCGGAACCGACACGGTCGATCTCGACGGCACCGGCACGTTTGCGGGCGGCGTCAACTTCGAAATCCTTGACGTCAAAGGCGACTGGACGCTGACTGGCACGCAAAGCTACAGCAACGGCGCCACACTTGAATCGGGCAAGCTCAGCGTCGATGGCACGCTCGACGCCGACTTGACCACGAAGGCCGGAACGATCCTCGCCGGCAACGGCACCATCGAGTCGGCGTCCATCTTCGGCACCATCGCGCCTGGCCATTCGATCGGCACGTTGACCTTCACGGGCGATTATCAGCAGCAAGCCGGTTCGACTTACGAAGTCGAACTCGACAGCACTGGTAAATCCGATCTCATCACCGTCGACGGCGCCGCGACGCTCGCTGGCTCCGTCGTCGTGAAGCCCGCTTCGGGCCAGTATAAGCTCGGAACGCAATACACGATCCTGACGGCGCAGACCGGCATTACGGGCGGCTACACCAGCGCGACGGACTCGATGCCCTTCATTGACTTCGCGCTCGCCTCCGACGCCAACAACATCTATCTTGACGTTACGCGCAGCAACGTGACGTTCCAATCGGTTGCCATCACATCGAACCAACGCAAGGTTGCCGCTGCGATCGACAGCCTCGGCTCGAACAGCGCCGTTTTGAATTCCGTCGCGAACGCCACCAGCGAAGAGGCAGCCCGCAGAGCCTTCAACAGCCTGTCCGGCGAGATCTACGCCTCCGCAAACGGCATCATGCTCGAAGACAGCCGCTTCCTACGCGACGCCGTGATGGACCGTGTCAGAAACGATCTGGAAGACCAACCCCGCGGCGGCCTCTGGGGACAAGCATTCGGCTCGCAAGGCACGTATAGCGGCGACAGCAACGCCGCAGGTGTCGACCGCACCATTGGCGGTGTCTTCGTCGGCGTCGATACCAAAGCCGGCAGCTTCGGCAGCATCGGCATCGCCGCTGGCTACAGCCACGCTTCCCTCGATGATGATGGCCGCAACTCGTCGCAAGAGCGCGATGATGCCCACCTCGCTCTCTATGGCGGCGGCCGCTGGGGTGCGCTCGGCGTGCGTTGGGGTGCGGGCTACACCTGGGCCGACCTCGATACCAAGCGCCGCTTCGATCTTGGCGGAACGACTGACGAAGCGCGCAGCAATCAAACCGCTGGCACGGCGCAGGTCTTCGGCGAACTCGGCTATCACATCGGTTTGGGAGGAGTCGATTTCGAACCGTTCGCCGGCATCGCCTACGTCAACCTCAACACCGACGATTTCCATGAAGCTGGCAGCGACGCTGCCCTCAAGGGCTTCGGCGACAACCAGGACCTGCCGACAACGACGCTCGGCCTCCGGGCCGCAACCAACGTCATCATGCAGAGCGGCACGATCTTGACGACACACGGCATGGTCGGCTGGCGGCATGCGCTCGACGACGTCGACACAAGCCAGACACTCGCCTTCTCCGGCGGCTCAGCGTTCTCGATCGAAGGCGTGCCGATTGCGCGAGATACGTTGATGCTGGGCGCTGGCCTCGACATCAATTTCTCGCCGGATCTCAGCGTCGGCCTCTCCTACAGCGGCGAGATCGGCGACGACGTCCAGGACCATGGCGTCAAAGGCAACCTGTCCTGGAAATTCTGACGCGCCTTGTGGACGTCGAGCACGAAAAATATGACGGGCACCTCCAAAGTTATGATCGCTTAAAGAGGTGCCCGGCCACCAGGCCTGTTGTTTGTGAAGACAAGCGCGGACGGCAGATCGTATCTGCCAGAGAAATCCTAAGAAGCCTGTAACCGCGGAAACTGACGCGGCGGCCAATGCCAAAAATTTTTGCCGCCGTTATCAATCCTTCTTCACGTCCCGATTTGAAAAGCGCGCATTGCCGAGCCCGGTGCCGATCGTCAAAACCGCCCAGCGCTGCCGGTCCTGCATGCGCGGCAGCTCGCTGAGGCCCTGCACCACCGCATCGTTGTGCATGACGACCATCGTCTCTGATCCGCCGATCTCGGGGATCGCTGCCTTGATGGCGCTCGGAAGATGGAAGCCACGAGCCTCCCAATTCCCCGGAAGGTTCTGGCCGCCGCGGTCGATCGAGCCATCTTCGCGGATAATTCCGGGGCAGCCGATCCCGATTACCGGCGCCAGCGCAAACTTCTCTTTCTCGTTCCAGCGAATTTGCCCTTCGAGCATTTTGACGAGATGGGCAACCGCCTCGGTCCTATTGGTTTCCGCATCCGCGTGACACCAGATCTCCGAGCCTGCCACTTTGCTCTTCATGAGATCAGAAGATTTCTTGAGGTTGAGTTGCACCGTCCCGGCGCGAATGTTAGTGCCGCCAATATCGACCGCCAGCATCGTGTCGTGCCCTTTGAGCATCCAAGCCGGCAGCAGATGCGCTGCCCCGATGAGGCCGGCATCGTCCGGATCGTTGTGGATCATCTCGATGTCGACAGCGATATTCTCGGCTTTCAGCAGCAGCCCGGTCCGACCGGCCACAAGCTCTCCGATCCGGCTGCCACTAAAGCCGCCGCCGACGACGATAGCTTCCGTGTCCCGCCACTCCTGGGTTTGCAGAAAGCGGCGAATGATTTTCGCAAACTGCTGAGAAAACTCTTCGACGGCGCTCTGAACGAGACCCGCAGCCTCCGGATCGCCTTCCTCGAGTTCCGCGACAAGGTCATCCTTCTTGAGCTTGTCCGTGCTCTTGTTTCCGAAGGGATCCTCACCGGCGTCTTTCAGCGGCTTGCGCCATTTTTCGACGATTTCCCAGAACGCGCTCTTACTCGCCTGGTCGCCGATGAAGCCATCGCCGTCCCGGATTTCGATGTTGTAGCTGTCGACCGTTACGCTCGGCAAAACGGCGGCGCCATGGGTCGGAAGATCGGATCGAGAAGATATCGGTTTGTCCATCGGCACAACGACGCCGGATGAGGGAAATTGGTTCCCCCTGGAACCAACGAATGTCGGCGCGACTTGCACTAAGCAAAGCGGTGAAAGGGAAAAATAATGCCAAAAACGCCCAGAACACCTGGAACTCACGCCGATGACGACGCGACGCAGCAACCACGTCAAACAGAAACGCCGACGAAGCGCGAGCGGTCCGCCGTCGCCAACGAAGACCACACCAAAGCGCGCCAGAAACTCGCAGACGAAACCCGCGCCCCAGAACGCAAGCGGCGTGCGTAAATATGTTTTTGAAAACCGTTCCTATCCGAGCGGAGGAAAAAATGACGATCAGAAAAGTGAAGGCCGGATATCGCCTAGTTTCCAAGAAAGGCAAGAACCTCGGCACCTATAAGACAAAGGACGGCGCCAAGCAGCGCGAACGCGAAGTTCAATATTTCAAGAAGGCAAAAGCCAAGTGAACGTGGCCCACCATGGGATAGGGCGTCCCGGCAATCCGCATGATCCCGCGACCGATCCCGGCTTTGATCCCAATATCGAGCCAAGTGAACCCGAGCCGCTCCCCGAGCCCAGTTCGCCCCCGCCGCCGGATCAGCCGCCTGAGGAACCTGACGTCCCGCCTGTAATCCGGCCTCGTAGAAACTGAACCGAGTTGAAAGTTGACGCTCGCGGAGCGCCCGTGCCACGGTCTTGCCGAACAAGACCTCTACGCGTGCCCTGTGAAACTCAATTTGTCAGAACTTACCCTTCGCCATGTGCGCGAAGGCCGGCCTCTCGATAAGGCGCTCGAAGCCGCACTGCGGCGTGATCCGCGCGCTGGCGCCAGAGTCATTCTCTCAGCCATAGAAAAGCGCCGCTTTGATAATCGCTCGGAAGGCCAGAGGCTGCGCAATTTACTGCGCTTCGAAACCGATTTGTGGTCGTCGGGCGTGCTTCTGGTGGCAGGCGTCGACGAAGCCGGCATGAGCCCGCTGGCCGGACCGGTGTGCGCAGCAGCCGTCATCTTCGAACCCGGCACCCGCATTCCCGGCGTAGATGACTCCAAAAAGCTTGACGCCGTCTCGCGCGAGCGTCTTGCCGTCGAAATCAAGAAGGTTGCAGTGACGTGGGCCGTCGGCTGGGCCGAAGTACATGAAATCGACAGCCTGAACATCTACTGGGCCGGTATCCTGGCAATGCGCCGCGCCGTCGAAGGTTTGGCCAACCCGCCCGATCACATTCTGCTCGATGCCCGGCGGATCAAAGACTTGGCTATCCCGCAGCAGGCGATCGTGCGCGGCGACTGCAAAAGCCTGACGATCGCGGCAGCCTCGATCATCGCCAAGACCTCGCGCGACGCCAAAATGCACGATCTTGATGGCGAATATCCCGGCTACGGCCTCAAGACCCACAAAGGCTATCCGGTCCGCGAACATCTCACGGCATTGAAAATACTGGGCGCTTCACCCATTCATCGCCGCTCGTTTGCGCCGGTCCGCTCCGTGCTCGGCCTGCCTCCGCTTTATGACACAACATCATTCAACGGCGATGACAGCGCCTCGATAGCAGATACAGAAGAACGCTGATCGTCCCCCAGCAGAAAACCCGCAGCGCAACCACGCCATTCGGCTGCTCGGATTTCTCTCAATTTATGACAGTTGTGATACTCGGCCTGAGATGATTTTTGAACGGCGGGGGATCCATTGCGGATGAAATCCGCTATAAGCTGGGGCCTCGCAGTAGCGTAATCAAAACGCGGGGTGAGCGTAATGATGTCGGAAAGCGATCTCATGGAAGCCAGGTCAGAAGCCCGGCTCATACTCGACCTCGGCGACGAGGAGGTGAGCCAAATCTTCTTCCAGCAGACGATGCGGCGCAATCTGACGCGTACCGTCCGCCACCTAGATCGATTGGTGCAAAGCGGCGGCGACGACCGCAGGCTCGGCGAGAGCGCGTTGGAACGACTGGGCTTCGGCGCTCAGAATTAATCCAACAGTGGTCAATGTCCGGCCATCCCGGCGCATAGCTGCCCCGCACCGCTCACATTCGTAAACGGGAACTTATTTCTCCGGTTGAGACTTAATTCGCGGAGAAGGGAGGCGGCATGCTCGCCATCGTTTACGATTTTTTGTTGCTGCTGTCGGTCGCCGCACCCCCGATCGTCTTTTGCTACCTGCTGTATCTCGGTTTGCAAATTTCCGACCGGGATGGAGCGGAGCCCGCCGAGGTTCGCCGTACCAATCAGAAATCTTCGCGCCGATAATTCGGCATTGATGTTCGAGGCTGACATTGGATGAAGCGATAGGAGAACCGTAATGGCTTCCAAATCGTTCGTTGTCGTCGACCGGACTCGCTCATGCGGCCTCGAACTGAGAGACATTGTCGTCAAGTCCGGCGACACAGCCCATATCTTCAGCACATTTTCTCCCGCGCTCGAAATGATCGAACGCAAACACATCGACGCCGTACTCGTCGAATTCGATACCGACAAACAGACGACGGCGTTTTGTACAGCCGTGCAGGCTCTCGGCGTGCCGGTGATTTTTCTGTCGGCGCCGTTTCATCCGTTCGACATTCGTGAATTCGGATTTGTCGCCTCGTTCCCGGATCTGCCGCACGCGCCGAAACTACCGGTGCAATACGTTCGCCGCTAGCGACGCAAACTGCCTTCCGCAAAACCTGCACGCCGCTCGAGCTTCAAACTGGAAATGTCAGCACGGCCCGCGTGCCGCTGTCTCCACCGCTGAAGTCCAGCTTGCCGCCGATGCTCGACGTCATCGACGTCATGACACGTGTGCCCAAACCGGTGCCGCCCGCCATCTGCGTTTTGCCGAGACCGACGCCGTCATCCTCGACGATGAGAACGACTTGGCCCTCCCTCATGGAGACATCGACGCGGATTTCGCCGTCGGCACGATCAGGATAGGCATACTTATACGCGTTCGTAACAAGCTCGGTGACGACGATGCCGATCGAAACCGCCTTGTCGGTCGGAATGGACAACGGCACGCTGTTGAGATGGACGGGATGGTTGCGACCGGCATCGCCCATCGCCCGCTTCAAATCTTCGATTAGGCTGGTGAGATATTCCTTAAGATCCACCGCCGTCACATCTTGCGACGTGTAAAGTCTGCGGTGCACCCCCGCGATCGCTATGATCCGCGCACTCATTTGATCGAGCAGATCCTGCGCGCCGGGATCACTGAGCGAATGCCGTTGTAGCGCCAAAAGTCCGGCGACGATTGCCAGCGAATTGGCAACGCGATGATTGACCTCTTTCAGCAGCAGTTCAGCCCTGTCGCGCGCCAAGCGGATTTCCGTCTCGGCCGCTTCCATGTCTCGCCGCAGCCGCTCCTGCTCCAACGATGTCTGGACGGCCTGCATCAACAGCTCTCGGAAATGTCCTTGCACATCCTTCCAGACGTAATCGATCGCTCCCGCCTTGAGCGCTGCGACGGCAACGCGGCTATCTTCCGATCCGGTCACGTAGACGACTGGCGGCGGATTAGGGAGCGCTCGGATTTCCTTCAGCACCTGCAGCCCGACCATTCCGGGCATGTGATGATCGAGCGCTACGATATCGAACGGCTTGGCGCGAACGAGATTTAGTCCATCATCGCCCGAATGAGCGAGTTCGACGTCGAAACCACCCGCCTGCAGCGTTTTTTGAACCAAGCGCCCGATGCCCGGATCGTCATCGATGTAGAGCACCCTCGGCGCCATGATCAGTTGGTTTCCGGTACCTGGATAACAGAAAAGAAAAGCCCCAATTGCCGGATCGCATTCGCGAAGTTCTCGTAGTCGACGGGCTTCGTGATGTAGACGTTGGCGCCGAGATCGTAGCAGCGCTGAATTTCGCGTTCGTCGTCCGTTGTCGTCAACACGACGACGGGTGTCCGCTTGGTATGCTCGTTCGCCTTGATCTTTTCGAGGATACTGACGCCAGTCATGTCGGGAAGGTTGAGATCGAGCAGCACAAGCAGATGCTTTCGCGCGCTCGTCTCGCCGCTTCCATTCGGACCAAACAGAAATGCCAGCGCTTCCGTTCCATTCACAAATGGAATGATGTCGTTGTTGACGCCCGCGCGCCGGATATTCTTTTCGATGAGGCGCGCGTGTCCAGCGTCGTCCTCGATCATGACGATCTGGACCGCCTTACCTTCACTATTGGGCATTCGGCTTCTCCGGTAGTTTACGAGGCAGCATGACGCGGAACGTCGTGCCTCGTTTGAGTTCAGACGTCATCGTGATCTCACCCCCGAGGCGGCGGATCAAAGTCTTGACGTGCGCCAAGCCGATCCCTTCGCCTTGTTTATCCTGTGCTCCAGCGCGCCGAAAGAGGTCGAACACGCGTTCCGCATCGTCGATAGCGATGCCGCGACCGTTATCGCGAACCTCGATGACGATTGCCCCCCAGCGGCTCGGCACCTGCTCAATGACGATCTTGGGCGCGCGTCCCGGCATAGTGTATTTCAGTGCATTATCAATAAGGTTGCCGAAAACCTGCTCAAGAGCCAGACGGTCGGTTTCGATCGTCGGCATCGGCCGCAAAACCTCGACCTCGCCGTCCGCTTCCGTAACCCGGTGCTGCACAGCTGCGATGGCGGAATCAAAAAACTCTTCCAGATCGACCGTCTCGGGCCGGAGAATTCTCTGCCCTTCCCGCGACAGTTTAAGGATCGCCTTGATCAGCCCGTCCATCTTATGTGTCGAAGTCCGGATGAACCCGATCGATTCCGGCAAGTCTTCACGGATCGCGGTCCGGGCGGCTGGCCCCGATTCCAGTTCATCGAGCTTGGGATCCTCGCAAAGGCTCACAAGCGTCCCCAGCCCCGCTTCGAGCTCTGAGGTATACCCCATGACATTCACGAGCGGCGCCCGCAGGTCATGACTGACGATATAGGCGAAGCGCTGAATTTCATCGTTCGCACGCTGAAGGTCCGCTGTCCTTTCCTTAACGCGCTCCTCAAGCCCCATATTGAGCTGCTCCATCTTGCCGCGAGTTGCCAACAGAGCGCGCGTATATCGCAAGATCGTCGCGGCGGCGCCCAGGGCCGCCAACAGGATGACGACACCCGCGCCCACGGTGAACCAACGAGCAAGCATCGCATCGTCCTGCTGGCTTTGGATGCTCTTGGTTAACTCAGCTTCGACCAGCTCCGTCTGCTCTTCGACAAGCGTGCGGATAGTGTCCATCAGGTTCTTGCCACGGTCGGATTTAACCACGGCCAATGCCCGCCCCGAGTCGCCCTCTGTCTTCAGGCGAACCGTCTCGGCAAGCTCCTCGAGCTTGTCTGCCGTCGCTGCCGCCAATTTATCGAAGCCCGCGTTGAGTTGGGTTTGATCTTTGAACTGTCTCCGAACCTCCGCCAGCCGTTGCGGCACATCCGTAACAGCCAAGTTATATGGCTCGAGATACCGGCTTTCGCCCGTCAGCAGATACCCGCGCTGCCCCGTCTCCGCGTCCTGAACTGCCGACAGGAAACGCGTCAGAGCCCCACGTTGCTCACGAGCGGAAATCACGTCGCGCGTCGAGGTGCTGGTCTTCTCCAAAAGCCAGAAAGAAACCGCAACAAGCACGACAAGCGTCAACACGCCAGCCGCCGCGAATACATATGTAACGCGCAAAAGATTCGAAGAATTCGCGCCCATTAACCGCTCGGCTGCCCCAGTCTATTTTTCTCCGATAAGACAGTTTCGACCAAAGTGCTATCTGAAAAATAACTTCGGAACTGCCCAGCGAAGCTTCACAATATCAGTAAGGGGGCGCGCGTTTGGCACGCTGCGCCTTGGCGGCTTCGGTCCACCAGGAGAGATCGTCGGCAAAACGCGGAAACATCTTCTCCAAAGCTTTGCCACCTTCACCCATCGGCTCGCCGTCGGGGCCGAGCGTCTGCCCGATCGGACCGACCGACAGCGTACTGGAGACGACGATCATTCCCATTTCCGATAGCGTCCCATGCCATGCCGTCGCAGAGCGGACACCGGAAAGCCGCCCGGCCGAATAGCTCGCGATCGCCGCCGGTCTCCAGAACCATTCTTCAAGAAAATGATCGGTGAGGTTCTTGAGGCCGGGCTGCATGCCCCAATTGTATTCGCCGACCACGAATAAAAATGCGTCAGCGGCTTTGATTTTCTGCGCCAGCTCTTCCAGCGCCGCGGGCGCAGTGCCGGGCTTGTGCTCCTTGTACATCCGATCAAGCATCGGCAGGTTCACGGCTTTCGCATCGATCAATTCGACATCGGCGCCCCGCTGCTTCAAGCGCGACACCAGAAAATCAGCAAGCCGAATGCCCATCCGATCGCTGCGATATGAACCGTAAAAAACGAGAATTTTATCGGGCACCCAGATCTCCAGTCCAAGATACATCGCAACGGGACTGACAACGACGCCGGCGGCGTTTCGGTTCCATGACCTGCCGCTTTTATCCGGGCTTTATCCGCCCTATTTCGTTGCGCAACGCCGCAGTCGTGAATATTGAATACCTATAACGACGTAAATGCGAGTTGCCATGACCTCGAACGTGGGTTCCCTCACCGCAAATCGGCGCGAGCAGATGTTCCCGCATCTCGAAGCATACGAGATCGAGCGCGTACGCCGTTTCGGAGAGATCAAATCCTTTGCCGCAGGCGATGCGCTTGCCCAGGTCGGCAAAGTCGGCGCCGGTGTGATCATCGTGCTGAGCGGCAGCGTCGATGTCACCCAACGCGACATGAAGGGGCACAATACGCCCATCGTCACGCACGGACCGGGCTCGTTCATGGGAGAACTTGCTCAGTTGTCCGGCCGTCCCTCGCTCGTCGATGCCGTCGCGACGACGACGGTCGAAGCGCTCGTCATCGCACCGTCGAAACTGCGCGCCCTTCTCATCGCCGAAGCCGAGCTTGGCGAACGGATCATGCGTGCACTGATCTTGCGCCGCGTCGGCCTCCTGGAAACAGGAGCAGGACCCGTCATCGTCGGCCGCGCAGGCAATAGCGACGTTATCCGCCTGCAGAACTTCCTGTCGCGCAACGGCCATCCCCATGTCGACCTCGACCCTGAAAACGATCCGGAAGCACGCTGCCTTATCGAGCGCTTCCACGTCGATCCATCCTCACTTCCAATCGTGCTTTGCCCGAGCGGCGACCTTCTGCAAAACCCGACCGAATTGAAGCTTGCCCGCTGCCTTGGCCTCGTTGGCCCGCTCGATGAAAACCGCCTCTATGACGTAACGATCGTCGGCGCGGGACCGGCGGGCATGGCCGCAGCCGTTTATGCTGCCTCCGAAGGACTGTCGGTGCTTATTCTCGATTGCCGATCGTTCGGCGGCCAGGCCGGCGCATCCTCGCGCATCGAAAACTATCTGGGCTTTCCCACTGGAATAACCGGCATGGCCTTGATGGCGCGGGCCTTCAATCAGGCGCAGAAGTTTGGCGCCGAATTCGCCATTCCCTCGGAGGTCGTCGGCCTCGAAACACATGGCAGCGACAGCACCACCAGTTTCACGCTGCGACTCGCAGACGGCCAATACGTCCGCACGCGCACCGTCGTCGTCGCGACCGGCGTCCGCTATCGCCGCCTTGGCGTCGAGAACCTGCACGATTTCGAAGGCAGCAGCGTCCACTACTGGGCCTCTCCGATCGAAGGCAAGCTGTGCTCGCAGCAGGAGGTCGTCCTCGTCGGCGCCGGAAATTCCGCCGGACAGGCCATCGTCTACCTCGCAGGCCGCGCAAAAAAAGTCTGGTTGCTCGCGCGTGGCGGCGACATCTCGCTCTCGATGTCGCAATATCTCGTTGACCGGATCAAAGGCCTGCCCAACGTCGATATTCTTACGAATTCGGAAATCACGCGCCTCGAAGGTAACGATGGCATCCTCGAAACGATCGCGTGGCGCTCTCCGTCCGGCGACGAAGTCTGCCGTAGCGTCCGCCACCTCTTTCTATTTATCGGTGCCGATCCCGAAACCGGCTGGCTAGCCGAGACCGGCGTCAAGCTCGACCCCAAAGGCTTCGTCTTGACGGGTATCGGCGCGGGCGAAGATTGCGCCTCTCTGGAGACCAGCATCCCCGGCATCTTTGCCATCGGCGATGTGCGCGCCGGCTCGATCAAGCGCGTCGCAGCTGGAGTCGGTGAAGGCGCCCAGGTCGTCGCCGCGCTTCACACGTACCTTTCGTCGGCGCCCGCACCCCTTCAGGCCGCCGCAACCGTCTAATAAGTTTGCTGTTTTCTGACGTTCAGCCAACTGCCATAAGTTGGTCGCCCGTTTGGCTTAGCAGACCATCCGCGCCACGATGTGTAGGGTCTCTGCATCGCGGAATTGAGAGGACTTGAATGAGTGTTTGGCGAACGACGATTTTGACCGCAGCTTTGGCTGCCGCCTGGACGGCCCCGATCCGCGCCGACGAGTGTGATGCGCTGGCCGCAAACGTCCACGCCCAAAACCCCGAAATCGCCGTCGCCGAACGCAATACCCAGGATCAATCGGTCGTGGTTGCTCTGAAGACCGATAGCGTCGACGAATTGACGCTGACCTGCGCCAGCGACGTCGACAAAGCGCCCGAGCTGATGGCAAAGGCGAATGCGACATGGCCTTCATCCGACTTCTACGACCGCGTCTCGTCCGCAGGCGCTATCATCATGGCGACCACCAGATCGGCCATCCGCAGCGGCTCGGTCCTTTGCGCGCAGCGTGCCATGGCCTCCGATGACAACAACGCGATCTACGACATCAACGGCGATCGTTTCGAATGCCGGACGACGTCGGGTGTCGGCGGTTCGACACTGATCCGAATTTCAAAACTCAAGACCCCGCCGCCGCAATAAGCTTCTGCGCCGCGCGGCCAGGCAGAGAGGACCGTCAGCTCTTGCAGGTCGTCTGACTGTCGCCGCGCGTCAGCGTCGCGTCCCTGCCTTTGATCCAGAACTCGGTATCGCACTTCACATAGCGGCCACCGTCGGCAGACGGTGCTTGCGGCAGGTTCATCGTCTCGCCCGAACCGGCGAACACGAGATGGGCGGCGCTTGGCGACATGTGAAACGTCGCCGTTAACTCCGTCTTGTCGGCGCAAACATAATGGACGGGCTCCATCGCCATCGCAGCCGGAGCGGCCGCAACGATTGCCACGAACGCCAGAAACAAACGAAGCCGCATGTTCCCGTCTCCTCAATCTGTGAGAGCCTGATCTTCACGCGTCGATGGTTAGCCGATTTCTAATAGCACCGCCGGTTTGAATTCGTCGAGGCGAACCCCTGCTGATGACGGACCTTGACGCACATCATAGCGGCTCCCTCACGCACGGCGATTTTGTGCGTTAGCTAATGAGGAACGGACGGACATGAAAACCGACTATATGGAGATCACGAAAAACGTCAGCGCCACCTTGAAAGAACTTCGCGCTGGCGCACCTGACGTGATGAAAGGTTTCGGCGCCATCGCTCAGGCCGCGGCCAAGGCTGACGCCCTCGATACCAAAACCAAGGAGCTAATCGCTCTCGCGATCGGCGTCGCCGTCCGGTGTGAAGATTGTATCGCCTTCCATGCCAAAGCGGCCGTCGCTCAAGGAGCGACCGACGCTGAAATCTTCGAAACCCTCGGCATGGCGATCTACATGGGCGCTGGCCCCTCGGTGATGTATGCCGCCCACGCTGTCGACGCCGTCCGTCAATTCGAAGCCGCCAAAGCTGCGGCGACCCCAACGATGGCGTGATCGATCAAGCTCCGAGGCGCATACGTTTCCGATCCTATCTTATGGCTGGGCTCTAGGCGGCGAACGTCCCCGGACGGAAGCTAGAATCCGGCTTTGGTGCCGAACACCTAATGTCATGCCGGTGTGTCAGCGTCACCTTGAAACAGCTTGATGCGATCCCTTCTTCGCCACATCGCAGATCGCGTCGATCACTGTCTGCTCGAGTTCGGGAGGCAGGTCGTGTCCCATGCCTTCGATCGGTCGATAGATCGAACTGGGGATCGAGACAGCCGTGTCGTGGCCGCAGGCTGGCGGGATCAGTGGATCATCTGTTCCATGAATGACGAGAGTGGGCGCCTTGATCGTTGCTAGGCGCGCACGGCGGTCTCCCGCCACCGCCATGGCGGCGATCTGGCGCGCCGTACCGTCCGTATCGTAGCAACGCCGTGCTTCCTCGAGCAGCAGGGCACGATGGACGTCCTCGTCGAACGGATAGGCTGTTCCGGCGATCCTGCGCGCGAAGGGCAGACGCATCCTTAGAAAGCCGTCCGGATCGACAGCAGGATCCGGCGCGGGACGCATCATCATCGCCATGACATCGGAGGCGGCCTGAGGGAGAGCCGGATTGCCCGTGCTCGACATGATCGAGGTTAGTGAAACAACACGGTCGGCATGTTCGCTCGCCAGGACTTGCGCGATCATGCCGCCCATCGACCTGCCGACGACATGGACCCGTGCGATGCCGAGAGCATCGAGGAGGCCGATCGCGTCGGTCGCCATATCGTTGAGCGTATAAGGCACGTCGGGCCGGCGTCCGGCCATCAGCGCAGAGACGAGCGCCCCAAAATCAGGCGCGGCCCAGGCCGTGAAATGCGTCGAGCATCCGGCATCCCGGTTATCGAAGCGGATCACCCGATAGCCTCTTCCGGCCAAGCCCTCACAGAATCCCACGCTCCAGCGGATCATTTGCGTTCCGAGCCCTGAAATCAGCAGGAATGCTTCGGCGTCGGCATCGCCGAAACTGTCCCAGCCGAGTTCAATGCCGTTGGCCATTATTATATTCATGCCTGCATTCCCTCAGCAGGCGTGCGACATGGCATTTCCGATAGCGGGAGAAGGCGGGAGTCCTCCACCGCTGCCGAGCGATGGCCAAGCCCCGCGAGATACCCTGCATGGGCGGCGAAGGAGAGAAACGAAGCAACACTGGACTGCCGGACCAGCATTGCCAGATCCCACTGTTCGTCGGCGGGGCCGATCAGGAAGGCGCCGCCCTTGGCGAGAAACAAGATGTCGCCCCCGCTTTCGCGCAAGAAGGGCAGCGTATGCTCAACGTAGCGATCGAATGCTCGTGCACCGCTGATCGGCACAGCAGGCGCCAGTTCGGGATGGCCTGAATAATCGGCGACATCCCTGAACCTCAGCAGATTGAGCATGACGACCGGGCCGGAAAGATCGCGCTGCACGAACAGGCGCCCCGCGGCCTGTGTGGGTTCGAGATACGCTGTCGAGCCGGTTTTGTTCATGGCGGTTCCTTGAATGGGATGTATCGCTGGCCGCGCGACCGCGATGGCCACCTCCGGCAACGAACCAGAAGACAGCAATCGTTGACCCGCAGGGGCTGTTCAGGAAATCGAACGTGTCGCGCTTGGCCAGATGCCCGCGCCATTAATACCCGGGCGAAATACCTTCGTCAATTGTATCCGGGTAATATATCTGAGCCTTATAGAACCAAGCGGCGGTTCACCGCTCGAAGCTCCGCCACGTTGCGAAAGCGGGTGGGGAATATGGGAGGAAAACCAGAAGAAGCTAATCGTCGTCAAAACGGCACGTCTGACAACAATGGCGGAGAGAGTGGGATTCGAACCCACGAGACCCTTGCGAGCCTACACGCGTTCCAGGCGTGCGCCTTCAACCACTCGGCCATCTCTCCATCCGGTTCGTGGAAGGGGCGCACTATACGCATCCGCATCCCGAGCGCAACGGCACCCTGAAATGATTTTCCCCAGCTTGACGCTGGGCCGCAGGGGCCGCAAAACTGACGCTGGCTCATGAGCAACTGCCACCTATGACCAGCTCCACGCTTCTCAAGGTCTTTTCAGCTTTGGCAGCCGCTTCGGCGGCCGTTTACTGTTGGCTTTGGTACACCTCGGGCGAACAGCCGACTGCGTGGCTGCTCCGCGTCGCCGCCGCTGCACTGCTGATCGCCTTGGTCGCAGGCTTCGTGAATCCCGAATCGCGCCCGCGCCTCATGCTGCGCTTTCTCGCCGCGCTGTTCGCCCTCTTCACCCTCATCTCTTTCGCCGCCGACGTTTCGCGGCCTCGAAGCGACGGCGAAGGCGCAATCTCGCTGTTGCAGCACCTTCACAACCTTGCTCCGGCGTTCGTGTCGGCCCTGGAGCGTACAGTCAGCCGCATAACAGGGCCGGTCGGCTGGGATCCGGTGCTGACCTCGGTCCTGTCGCTTCCGGCGACGATGATCTTCCTGCTGCTGGCCATCGCCTGCGGCTTTCTGGGTCGCCCACGCCGTCGGATTCGAATTTTCGCCAACGACTATTGAAGCCCGCGACCAGCGCGCCATTTGCACCCCGGAAGCGAGTTGCAGGCTTTCTGAAACGAACGGGGAACGGCCGTCGTATACTGGGGCACCCACCCCAACGATAAAAAGGAGCTAATCCATGTTCGCACGCAAGCGCGTCGTCATGCCGACCGCCGAGACCGCCCCGAAGGGCCGTCCAACCCCGATCCTCTCCGCCAATGCCGAGCACTATCTCTTTTCGCGCCCCCTGCATGGCCCCTACCCGGCCGGCCTGGAAGTCGCGGTTTTCGGCCTCGGCTGTTTCTGGGGCGCCGAACGCCTGTTCTGGCAGTTGGGTGATGGTATCTGGATCACCGCCGTCGGATACGCGGGCGGCTACACGCCGAACGCGACCTACGACGAGGTTTGCACCGGCGCGACCGGCCACGCCGAAGTTGTCATCGTCGTTTATGATCCGAAGGTCATTTCCTACGAGATGCTGCTGAAGACGTTCTGGGAAGCGCACGATCCGACCCAGGGCTTCCGTCAGGGCAACGACATCGGCACCCAGTACCGATCGGCGATCTACACCACCACGCCCGAGCAGTTTGCAGCGGCTGAGGCTTCGAAGAAGGCCTATGAGGCTGCGATCTCCGGCAAGGGCTACGGTGCGATCACGACGGAGATCCAGCCCTCGCCGCCAGTCTACCTGGCCGAAGATTATCACCAGCAGTACCTGGCGAAGATCCCCCATGGCTACTGCGGCCTGAAGGGCACGGGCGTCTCCTGCCCGATGCCCGCTTCTGACGCAGCATCGGCGGACTTAAAGGGCTAAGTCCGCTTCGTCGCTATTCCAACGTCATCCCGGCGCAGGCCGGGATCCAGACAAGTCGAAAGACGACGCGAGCTGATGCTTGCCTGGGTGCCGACCTACGTCGGCATGACGTTGTTGCGAGTGCGCCGACAAACTTCGCCACCGCCCACCATCATGTTGTCTCGCCCGCAAGAGTGCGATGATCGAAATGGCCTCCCGGCACAAAAGAGGATGACGTCCGGCCTACTTCGGATCGGCCGTCGCCGATTTATGCATATGCGGACGCAGTGCCGGGCTCTTTGCGAGTTCCGCTGGCGACCCTTTGGCGGCGCCCGCGGTCGACGCCTTGTAGAGAGCCATATTCACGGCCGCCGCCTTGGCCAGCGCTTTCTTCACCTGCACCCTCGTCATCAGGGCAGCCGTCGGAATTTTGATCGGATCAGGCCCGGAAGCCAGCACCGCCTGACACGCCTTCGGCAAATCCGAAAGCATGATCGGTGGGCTCGGCGCCCTTGGCGGCCCAGGCGGACGCGGCGCTGGCGGACCCTTTGCAGGGATGACCTTCGCCAGCCACTGCGTCACTTCCTTGCCGCATCCATCGTCGCCTGTAGGTGGCACTTGCGGCGTACATCCTGTAGAGCCCGGCGGACATTTGATGCGCATATGGAAGTGATAGTAATGGCCGTACCACGGCCGCACTTTGCCGAGCCACGCACGATCTGTTCCCGCTCGCTCGCACAGCGCCTTCTTGATCGCCGGATGTACGAAAATCCGCTCAACCTCCGGATATGACGCTGCGCGCTTGATGAGCGCCACCTGCTTCGACGTGAACACCTTCGGATCGACTTTCAATCCTGTGTCATCAAGCATCGACGTGGCATTCAGCGTCTCGCGCTCTTTCCGCGTAAGCCGTTTCTTAGGCATCGGCGTCAGCCAGAAGTCGGCATCAAGACCGATCTGATGGCTGGCATGTCCCGTCACCATCGGACCGCCGCGCGGCTGCGCGATATCGCCGACCAGCAGTCCCGGCCAACCGTCGAGCTTCTGGGCATCCTTGGCGAACCGTTCGATCAGCGCGATCAAGACCGGGTTGCCCCAGTTGCGATTGCGCGAGAGCCGCATTTCCTGCCACGCCGGACCGTCGATCGGCAACGGCACACCGCCCGCCAGACATCCACGCGAATAGCTGCCGATCGAACGCGCCTCCATCGGCGCAGGCTTCTTGGCTTCCCCGAACAGTTGCTTCGCACCGACGAACGTCGGCCAAGTCGGCTTCTTCGGTGCCGTCAGTCCTGGAATCGGCTCAACTTTGATTTTGACTTTGATCGAAACCGGCGGCTTCTTCGACGATTTCGCAGGTGTCGTTGCGGCGCTTGCAGCATCGGGCTTGTCGGAAACGGAGCCGGTCGTCGTGCTTGCGGCAGCAGGAGCCGCGGTATCCGACGGCGGCGCCTCGGCATCGTCACCCGGCGGTTCGCTCGGCTCGGAATCAGACTGCGTCAACGCGTGCGGCCGCGCCACGAAAGCAGGAAGCGTCGAACCTTGCGCTCCATCTGCATGCCCAGGATCGGGCGCTGACGGAACATCGCTTGCGTCATCGCTCTGTCCGGACGCAGCATTCTGCGCGGATTCCGCCTGCGACGGCTGGATGAAACCAAACAAACTCGGCGTGTCGGATGCCTGAACCAGCGAACTACCGATCGCCGCCAATGCGCAGACGACCGCGAGCGCCAAGACCTTTGCGGCTCTCATGCTTCGTCCCCGTTTACCTCATGACGCTACTTTAGCTCAATCTCGGGCGAAAATCAGACCCTGCCTGCAATTTTAAGGCGCAACGGCACGCCTGTCACATCCGCACCCTGCAATTTCGCTGGTACGCCAACCGCCGGCACTGTATCAGCTCGTCTTTTTCGCATCGTGACCACCATGACCCGCGTTCAAAAATCATCCGGCGCAACAGCAGAAAAGCCTACGTCTTCGGCTCTGCCGGCATTCCGTATCGACCGCGGAAACGCTGCAGCCGACACGCGACTGATCTTAGCGCATGGCGCAGGCGCGGGGATAAGTTCGCCGTTCCTCGACACAATGGCTGCTCTCTTGGACGAACGCGGCCTGGCGCTTACGCTCTTCGAGTTTGGCTACATGGCCGGACGTCGCAATGGAGGCCCGAAACGCCCGCCGCCGCGCGCAGAAGCCCTCGTCGAAGAATACCGCGCGTGCATCGACGCCATCCACGCCGCGTATCCGCGCGCCACCCTCGTGATCGGCGGCAAATCCCTCGGCGGCCGAGTCGCGAGCCTCGTCGCCGACGAGCTCTTTGCGAAAAAGGCGATCGCCGGCCTCGTCTGCCTCGGCTATCCGTTCCATCCGCCCGGCAAACCCGATCAGCTACGGACCGAGCACCTCAAAAATCTTCGTTGCCCGGCCCTGATCGTTCAGGGCGAACGCGACCCATTCGGCAGCCGCGCCGAAGTGGAAAAATATCCGCTTTCGAACAAAATTGCGTTCGCCTGGATGGACGACGGCGACCACGATTTCGGGCCGCGGGGCGCGTCGGGCTTCACCCGCAAAGGCAATCTTGCATCCGCCGCCGACGCCGTTGCGGCATTTGTCACGGAGATTTCGAAGGCGCGTTGACGCTGCCCGCCCGTGCACCTACGGTGCGCGCCTTCGCCGCAAAGCCAGCCTTTGTACCTTTGCCATCTCGTGACCATTCGAACAGCCATAGCCAAATGACCACACTCGTCTTCACGCCCGAGCAGTCCACCGCCAGCGCCGACTCCAAGGCTTGGCCCTTCGAAGAAGCGCGCCGGCTGCTCAAGCGCCTGGAGACAATTCCCGGCGGCGACACCAAGACGGTCCTGTTCGAGACAGGCTACGGACCTTCGGGCCTGCCGCACATCGGCACGTTCGGCGAGGTTGCGCGCACGACGATGGTGCGCCATGCCTTCGAGACGCTGACAGAAGGCAAGCGCAAGACCCGCCTTCTCTGCTTCTCCGACGACATGGACGGCATGCGCAAGATTCCGGAAAACGTTCCGGACCGGAAGGCGCTCGAACCGTATCTGCAGATGCCGCTGACGACGGTCCCCAATCCGTTCGGGGGCGATTACGCAAGCTTCGGCGATCACAACAACGCCATGCTCCGTCGCTTCCTCGATACCTTCGGCTTCGAATACGAATTCGCGAGCGCAACCGAATACTACAAGGCCGGACGCTTCGACGACATGCTGCTGCGCGCCGTTGAACACTACGACGCCATCATGAAGGTCATGCTGCCGACACTCGGCCCGGAACGGCAGGCGACGTACAGCCCCTTCCTGCCGATCTCGCCGAAGAGCGGTCGCATCCTTTATGTGCCTATGAAGGAAGTGAACGCCAAGGACGGCACCATCACCTTCGCCGACGAAGACGGCCGCGATGTCACGCTGCCCGTCACCGGCGGCCGCGTAAAGCTGCAATGGAAGCCCGACTTCGGCATGCGGTGGGTCGCGCTCGGCGTCGACTTCGAAATGTTCGGCAAGGACCATCAGACCAACGCACCGGTCTACGACAAAATCTGCGAGATCCTGGGCGGCGTTCCTCCGCAGCATTACGTTTACGAGCTATTCCTCGACGACAAGGGCGAGAAGATTTCGAAGTCGCGTGGCAACGGCCTGACGATCGACGAATGGCTGACATACGCCTCGCCGGAAAGCCTCGCGCTGTTCATGTATCAGAAGCCGCGTAGTGCCAAGCGGCTTTACTTCGACGTCATCCCGCGCGCCGTTGATGAATACCTGCAATTCCTGTCGTCGTTCCCGAAGCAGGATTCCAAGCAGCAGATCGACAATCCGGTCTGGCACATTCACGCCGGCAGCCCGCCGAAGCCGGAAATCCCGGTGACGTTCGGCTTGCTGCTCAATCTGGTGTCGGTATCGCACGCCCACACCAAGGACGTGCTGTGGGGCTTCCTGCGCCGCTACGCACCGGGCGCCGAGCCCGAGAACGCGCCGATCCTCGACAAGCTCGCCGGCTACGCGATCCGCTACTACGAAGACTTCGTCAAACCGACGAAGAAGTTCCGCGCACCCGACGACATTGAGATCGAAGCCTTAAAGAGCCTCGACGCGGCGCTCGCAGCTTTGCCGTCAGGCGCCGACGGCGACACCATCCAGAATGCGCTGCTCGACGTCGGCCGATCCATTCCGCGCTATCAGGACACGACCAAGACCAGCCCCAGCGGCGGCCCCGGTGTAAAACTCGATTGGTTCCAGGCGATCTATGAGATCTTGCTGGGCCAGGAGCGCGGCCCGCGTCTCGGCACCTTTGTTGCGCTGTACGGCATTCCCGAAACCCGCGCGTTGATTGCGAAAGCACTCGGCGGCGAACTTGCCGCTGCCTAAGCATGCGGCTCCCGTCATCCCCTCACGCGAGATGCCGTAGAGGCTCCGTCGGCTCTTCGACATCGACAGGCTTGAGCGGCGGCGGGCGAACGCCCGGCCGTTGCCCGAGAAGGTCGATCCGCCAGAGCTTGCCGATCAATTCGATCAGTCGAAGCTCGCGCGCCTCGATCTGCTCCTTGCACCACTCCGTTTCACCGAGAACGTCGCGCGTGATCGCAAGAAGCGGCACCCGGCTCGAAGCCTTAGCGTAAATCTGCTTCTTGTCCTCCCACGATGCGTTGCGCGCCCGGTCGTTCTCCTGCTGCGTGATCAGCACAAGGTTGCCGAGGCTTTCCACGAGTTGCGCGCGCTCTTCCGAACTCGCGAACTTCTGGCGCCACGGACTAGACGCGGCCGGGCGCTGCGGCAGCACGTGCTCGATGGTGTAGAGGTCGGGATCGACCACATCCATCTCACCTGCCAGCTCGTCGCCAAGCCGCATCAAAAGCAGCTTGCACACCTTCGGATTGCGTTTGTGAAAATCCTTGAGATGGAAGGCGACGCCGCGAACTTCATCGCGCGACATCTGCAGAACCGGATGCGACGCGTCGATCGGCACTCCGGACCGCATAACTTTAATAAGCTCCGCAAAGCGCCGCACACGCTTGCCTGACCCGGCGCAAAGCAGCCGCGTCAGCATCGCCAATCGTTCGATCTCGTCCAAAAGAAACGCGGCCCGGTGCGGATCGTGCTTCCAGTCCTTGAGCGCAACGATAGCCGCAGGCGCCCAGTCGGCTTCCGGCAACCGATTGAGATAGATGAGCGTCCGCTGCATGCTGTGCGACAGCACGTCTTCGCCGTTATTCCTAACCAGCACATACGCTTTCGCAAGCGGCAGGAACACGTCCTTGAAGAACGCTTCCGATCCGCCGCTGTCGCGAATGACTTGCCGCACGCCCGAGACGATTTGCAGACGGCCATGGCCGTAAATCGTGCGCAAATGACCGAAGAACGGCTCGAATCCTTCGCCGAGGGCCAGGCTCATATCGTCCCACATCCCGACGGCCCACTTCGCATCGCTCGTCGACATGCGCGCCAGAATGTCGGACTTCAGGATGTCGTTGCGCTGCAGCTTCTTCCCGCGCTCGTTCAACACCACGAACATCTGATGCGACCGGTCGATGTCGTTGCCGACGATCACGACGACATAACAACTGTCGGCGATGAAATCGGCAAGTGTCCGCCGTGCCGTATTGGTCATCTCGGACAAAACGGCCTTGAAGCGGTCGCGCACTTCCAGAAGCGTCGCTTCTGGTAGGGACGGCGCGGCGAGATAGGTCGGCTGCACCGAACTTCCCGGCAGCAGAATATGATCTTCGAACACGGCGCGCTCGCGCGTCGAAAGATGCATTCGGAACCGCTCGGTACGAAAGAAGCGCGTCCCAAGTTGCGCAATGAGCATATTGTGTACGCGCTTGCCGACCGGCCTGCGCGTATCGGTTTCAAGATCGCGCAACACGGCAAGCAGCGTCATCAGCGTAACGAGCCGCTGCTGTCCGTCAATCACTCCGAACTCGCGAGGCGTCATCTTCGCGGTGAGCTTCGAAGTCTCGGCGCCAGGCGCATCCATCAACACAACGGCGCCCAGAAAATACGTCTGATCGGCCTCTCCGCCCGAGCAGACGCCGGCAGCCTCCATCAAATCGTCGAGAAGCTGCTCGGCCTGTTCTCGTCCCCACGAGTACGGCCGTTGGAACAGCGGAATGTTCAACAGATAGGGTCCGAAGAACAGTTCCGAAATCGTTAGCGACGCCGTTGGATACACGAAAACGAAGACCTCTATCTGCCATCCGCGGGTACCGCATCCCCGCGACCCGAAATTGAAAACCCGCGATACACGAAACGGGTTGCACGCATATGCAGCCGTGATAGCAACGGGCTTGCATCGGCGCCACACTCTCCGTGTCGCTGCGGCGTAATGATATCAGTGAGAGAGCGCCATCAAAATTCAAACTCTGCAATGAACAAAATCGTATTCAAAATTGCTACCGTCCGTGAATGGTCTAAGGCGACCATAGATGGAGTATATACCGGATCGGTCGATGATCGTCGTGATGGCTTCATACATCTTTCGGCGCAACATCAGCTTCCCGGCACATTAGAAAAACATTTCAAAGACAAAGGCGATCTTGTTCTCATCGCGTTTGAGGCCTCGACATTAGGCCCCGAACTCAAATGGGAACAATCGCGCGGCGGAGACCTTTTCCCGCACCTCTACAGCAACTTGTCGGTGTCCAAAGCAATGTGGCAGCGTCACCTTCAAAACGATGAGAATGGCATACCGCGAATTGAAGAGGAATGGTTCGTGTGCTGAAAAATTTCTACCGCTTCGCGCGCTCCGCGCTTTTCGCACTCGGCCCAGAAGAAGCCCACGAGGCTTCCCTCAAGGCACTGGAATGCGGAATTTACCCGCGCCCACTCAAACCCGACGATCGCGTGCTGGCGCAATCCGTCTTTGGTCTTGAATTCCCCAACCCCATCGGCATCGCCGCCGGCTACGACAAAGACGCACGCGTACCCGACGCAGTCCTTGGAATGGGCTGCGGCTTCGCCGAAGTTGGTACGGTAACACCGAAACCGCAGAGCGGAAATTCACGCCCGCGTGTATTCCGCCTCCTGGAAGACAAGGCCCTGATCAACCGGCTCGGCTTCAACAACGGCGGCCACACCGCGGCATTGGACCGGCTCGAAGCGCGAAAAAATCGCGGCGGCATCGTCGGCGTCAACATCGGCGCGAACAAAGACAGCGACGACCGCGGCGAAGATTATGTTCTGGGATTGATGCGGTTCACATCGCTTGCCAGTTATTTCACCGTCAACATCTCCTCGCCGAACACGCCAGGCCTGCGCGACCTTCAAGCGCCCGAAGCGCTCGACGAACTTCTGACGCGGATCATGGCGACGCGCACGCGGCTGGTCAAAGATGGTGCGTTACGCCGTCCGATCATCGTCAAGATCGCGCCCGACATCGCCGAGGCCGACATCGCGCCGATCGTCGAACGCCTCGTCGCGCACCGCGTCGATGGCATCGCAGTCTCCAATACGACCCTCACCCGCAACGGCGTCAAATCGCCGTTGGCGCACGAGACAGGCGGCCTCTCCGGACAACCGCTGTTTGCCCGTTCGACCGCCATGCTCGCCCGCATCTACCGGGAAACCGGCGGAAAAATTCCGCTCATCGGCATCGGCGGCATTGGTTCCGGCAAGCAGGCCCTGGAAAAAATCGAAGCCGGCGCCACATTGTTGCAGCTCTATACGGGTCTTGTGTACGAAGGGCCAAGCCTCATCAGTGAGATCAAGTCCGTCCTCACCGACGCCCTGAAGAGCAGCGGCCAGTCGAGTCTCGCCGCCATCCGCGGCCGCCACGCCGACTACTGGGCGAAACAGCCGCTTTAGAGATAGAATGCCGCGGGGACGGTACCAGTCGAACGCTTATCGCAACGAAGTCTGATACGTGCCGCGTAAAACCACCGACAAGCCCCCCCGCAAAGCGCGCCCGCCAACCTCGCGCGCAAAGCCGAAGCCGCGCAGCGCTGCGTTGGTCGCACCGCTGCTGAAAAAGAAATCACGTCGCGCCGAAGCTGCTCTCGATACGGCACACCTCCCGCCAGAAATCGCGGACTGGTTTGCGCATCGCGGCTGGACGCCAAGGCCACATCAGCTGGCACTTCTTGATGCCGCCCGCGAGCGCCGCTCGACACTGCTGATCGCTCCGACCGGCGCGGGCAAGACGCTCGCGGGCTTCCTGCCGAGCCTGATCTCCATTCATAACGGCGGCCGGAAGAAAACCGGCGCCGGGCTGTACACGCTTTACATCTCTCCGCTGAAGGCGCTTGCCGCCGACGTGGAGCGCAATCTCAACACACCAATCGAAGAGATGGGGCTGAAGGTCCGCACCGAAACGCGTACCGGCGATACGTCCCTCGCGCGCCGCCACCGCCAGCGCGTGAAGCCGCCGCACATCCTGCTGACGACGCCGGAGCAGGTTGCGCTCCTGCTAAGCCACCCGGACGCGCCCTATCTCTTCGCTGATCTCGATACGATCATCCTCGACGAGCTTCACGCGCTTGCCGCCTCGAAGCGCGGCGATCTGCTCGCGCTCGACATCGCCCGCCTTCGAAAGCTCGCGCCTAACGTCATGACCATCGGCCTGTCGGCAACCGTCGCGCGCCCGAGCGAATTGCGCGGCTACCTGGTAGCGCAGACCGATCCCGAAACGATGACGAACCTCGCCGGTCTCGTCACCGTCAAAGGCGGCGCCAAGCCCGTCATCGAAATCCTGGAAGCGGAAAACGATATCCCCTGGACCGGCCATACCGCCCGCTACGCCATGCACGAAGTCTACGACGCAATCCGCGCGCACAAGCTGACGCTCATCTTCGTCAACACGCGCATGCAGGCCGAATATGCCTTCCAGGAACTCTGGCGCATCAATGACGATAACCTGCCGATCGGCCTGCATCACGGTTCGCTCGAAGCTGCCCAGCGCAAGAAGGTCGAAGCGGCGATGGCCGAAGGCCGCCTGCGCGCCGTCGTCGCCACCTCCACGCTCGACCTCGGCATCGACTGGGGCGACGTCGATCTTGTCATCCATCTCGGTGCGCCCAAAGGTGCAAGCCGCTTGCTGCAACGCATCGGCCGCGCCAATCACCGGCTCGACGAGCCGTCGCAAGCAATCCTCGTTCCCGGCAATCGCTTCGAAGTTTTGGAATGCCGCGCCGCCCAGCAAGCCGCCGAAGCTGGCGATCAGGACGCGCAGCTGTCCCGCAGCGGCGCACTCGATGTTCTCGCCCAGCACGTGCTCGGCATGGCCTGCGAAGCCCCCTTCGATCCGGACACGCTGTTCGATGAAGTCCGCTCTGCCCTCCCCTACGCGGGTCTCACACGAAATCAATTCGACCGCACCGTCGATTTCGTCTCGACCGGCGGCTACGCTCTTCGCTCCTACGAACGTTTCGCCAAACTCCGCCCAACCGACGACGGTAAACTGCGTGTCGCCAATCCCCGCATCGCGCAACAATACCGTCTGAACATCGGCACCATCGTCGATGCGCCACATCTCAAAGTCCGCCTCATCGCCCATCGCGGCGCCAAGCGATTGCCGAACATGGGCGGCCGGGTGCTGGGCGAAGTCGAAGAATATTTCGCCGAGCAACTGACGCCGGGCGATACATTCGTCTTCGCCGGCCAAGTGCTGCGCTTCGAAGGCATTCGCGATACCGAAGTCTTCGTCACGCGGGCCAACGCTGAAGACCCGATGGTGCCAAGTTACGACGGTGGCAAATTCCCGCTGTCCACGCATCTCGCGCGCCGCGTTCGCGATATGCTCGCCGACCCGAGCGTCTGGTCGGCGCTTCCAAATCCTGTCGCCAACTGGCTTGAGTTGCAGACCGAATTCTCAGTCATGCCTGCGCCCGATGAGGTGCTGGTCGAAACCTTCCCGCGCGGCAACCGCCACTTCCTCGTCGCCTATCCGTTCGAAGGCCGCCTCGCGCACCAGACGCTCGGCATGCTGCTGACCCGCCGCCTCGACCGTATCGGCGCCCAGCCTGTCGGCTTCGTGGCGAATGATTATGCGCTCGCCGTCTGGACCCATGGCGATATGTCCGATCTCATCGCCAACGGCCGGCTTTCGCTTGCCGAACTCTTCGACGAAGACATGCTTGGCGACGACCTCGATGCGTGGCTCGCCGAAAGCGCCTTGATGAAGCGGACATTTCGCCTTGCGGCCGTCATCGCCGGTCTGATCGAGCGGCGCCACCCCGGGAAGGTAAAATCCGGCCGCCAAGTGACGATCTCGACCGATCTGATCTATGATGTGCTCCGCCGCCACGACCCGAACCACCTTCTGCTGGAGGCAGCCTGGGCCGACGCGGCCACGGGTTTGCTTGACATCAAGCGGCTCGGCACGTTTCTCGCTCGCATAAAAAACCGAATCAGACATCAAATTCTCGACCACGTGTCGCCGCTCGCCGTGCCGGTGCTGTTGGAGATCGGCGTTGAGCTGGTCTACGGTCAGGATCGCGATGCGGTTCTGCGTGCGGCGGCCGACGAATTGATACGCGAAGCGACGGGGGATGCAGAGCAATGAACATGCTGAAACCGGAGCGCATCGGGCTCGATGATTTCGCCGATCAGCCGGTCAACATCTGCGGAAAGACCTTCCTCGCCCATAAATTCGGCGCACTCTACTGGCCTGCCGAGCGCGCGCTGATCGTCTCCGACCTTCATCTCGAAAAAGGCTCGGCGTTCGCGGCGCGCGGCCAGATGCTGCCGCCTTATGACACGCGAGAGACCCTGAGCAAGATGGCAGCTCTGATTGATCGCTACCAGCCCGAAACGGTCATTTCGCTCGGCGACAGCCTGCACGATTCCGATGGCGCGGCGCGCATGGATCAAGCCGACATCGAAAGCCTCCACATGCTGCAGGAGGATCGCGACTGGATCTGGATCACCGGCAATCACGATCCCAAGATCGACCGCACGCTGGCGGGCTATGTCGTCGAGGAAGTCATCGTCGGCGGTATCGCGCTCCGTCATGAGCCACGTTCCGGCGCGGCGACGCATGAGATTGCCGGACATTTTCATCCCGCCGCCCGCCTCGTGTTTCACGGCACCTCACTGCGGCGGCCATGCTTCGTCGGCAATCGCCTGCGTCTCGTGATGCCGGCATTCGGTGCCTATACGGGCGGTCTCAATATTCTCGACATGGCCTTCGAACCGCTGTTCGGCGATGATGGTCTTGACGTCTGGATGCTCGGCCACGAGGGCCTCTATCCCGTTGCCCCCCGCCTGCTGCGCGACGATTGAGGTCAAACCGGCTTACGGAATGCAAACGCCGCCGCAAGCCCCGACGAGACCGCCAGCAGCACCGTCACGACGCCGTAGAGCAATGGCTTCGTCATCGCTGTCTCATGAATGTAACGCTCGACGCCTTCACGTTGCAGCATGACGCGGTTGCTGTATTCGCCAAGCATGTGGCCGCCTTTGAATAGATACACATGCGCCGTCAGCGGCCCGACGGGCACGTTCGGCGGCAACGCAATCGTCGCACGGAAAAGACTGCTGCCGATGAACGACGTGCCGAAGTCCGATTTGACGTAGACGCGCTCTCGCTCCTTCAAACGGATCAGCGCTTCCTTGAACGCTTGCAACTCCGCCGGATCGGTCGCATCCGTTCGGCTCTGCGCAGCGCGAACCATCCGCACATGATCGAACCCGATCCCTTGCGCATCGAGCACCGCCTTGTCCGCGATCTCATCAATTGGCCGCGTCGAGGCAATGGCATAATAGCTCGGCACCGACGCAAAGCGCATCGACTGCGTGTTGACCCATATGCCGCCCACGCGCGACTTTCGGCGCACGACGACCGGCGCCGGAATGCCTTCGACCACCACAATCACGTCATAGGTACCGGCCTCTGGACTGGATTGCACGCTGTTCGTGACCGCTCCGAAGACCAGAATTTCCGTGCCCGTGAAGCTCGATGTGATGGCGACCTGCCGCGTCGAGGCGTCGGCTTCGACGCCTTCTTTCGGCACCTCCGCCGCCGCAGCGCCTGCGAAACCGATCATCACGGCCATCGTTGCTAAAAACCACCGCATCAGGATGCCCCCGCCACAGCCGCGAGCGAGAACAGATCGGCAGGCGGTACGACAAGCTCGTACGCCATCCGCGCAGCAACGAGCAAAATGACCGCGCCCAACAACGCGCGCAGATGTTCGCCGCGCAATTTCTCCCCAATCATCGTTCCGAATTGCGCACCAATCACCCCGCCGACGATCAAGATCAAAGCGAGCACCACATCGACCGTCTTGTTCTCGACAGCGTGCAGCACGGTTGCCAGCGCCGCAACGAATACGATCTGAAACAGCGACGTGCCGATAACGAGCCCTGTCGGCATCCGCAAGAGGTAGATCATCGCCGGGATGATGACGAACCCCCCGCCGATGCCCATGATCGCCGACAGGCAGCCAATGAACATGCCGATGATCACCGGCGGAACGGCGCTCATGTAAAGCTTCGAGCGTGGGAACCGCATCTTGAGCGGCAAGCCTTCCATCCAGCCATGCTGACCGGATTTTCTGGCCGTCGTCCCGCCAGTCGAGCGCACCCGCCGCGACGCGTTGATGCCCTCTACGAAAATCACCGTGCCGACCACGCCGAGAAAAATGACGTACATGAGCGCGACAGTGAAATCGAAGTATCCCAGACGCCGCAAGATCTTCACCGCACTGACGCCGAGATAGGTTCCCGTCAGGCCGCCCATCAGCATGACGAGCCCCATCCGGATATCGACGTTGCCGCGGCGATAATGCGTGATCGCGCCCGATACCGAAGACGCCACGACATGCGAGGCGCTGGTCGCCACCGCGACCGCCGACGGAATGCCCAGAAACGTCAGCAGCGGCATGAGCAGAAAGCCGCCGCCGACACCGAAAAGACCTGAGAGAAAACCGACACTCATCCCGAGAGCCAAAAACACGATGACGGAAACCGACATCTCGGCGATCGGCAGGTAAAGGGTCATCCTCGGATCCGAAACGGCATGGTACAGGCGATGGAACTAGCGTCTAACAGGATTTCCCGCCAGGAGACACCACGCGGCGCGTCACGGCAAGCTCTAGCCGTTGAGGCCGTTTCTGGGATTTTGTTTCCATAGATCGCCGGCAACGTGGGCATCGTTGATCGCGCGATCGGTAGGCGTCATCCGCCAGGCGTCAATCATCTTTCTCGCAACGGTAATATCCTGCGCCGTCAGCTTGCCGCGAAGAATATCGCGGCGGCGGACTGCATCTGCGTCACCACCTTGCGCGGCAAGCGAAAGCCACATGAACGCCGTCCTCAGATCGCGCGTCACGCCAAGACCGTTCTCATAAAGAACAGCCAGATTGAATTGGCTGTCGGGCAGGCCGCGCTTGGCAGCTTCCTCGAACCATTGCGCCGCCGTCGTGTAATCGGGGGCGCGATCCGATTGGTTGGCCGAGAGCACAGCGAGATTGTGCATGGCCTTGATGTTGCCCTGCTCGGCTGCGCGCAGATACCAGGTGCTTGCTTGCTTCCGGTCGGCCTTCAAACCGAGACCACGTTCATAAAGCGTGCCGAGACGATACTGCGCCAAGGCGAAACCCTGTTCGGCCGAGCGCTGATACCATTTCGCGGCCTCAGCGAAGTTCTGCGGCACGCCCTCGCCTTCCGCGAACCGCGCGCCGACTTCGAACTGAGCCGATGAGTCCCCGTTAGCCGCCGCGAGCCGAAACGACAGCGGACCGATCATCGCCGGCGGCATATCGAGCCGCGATGACTTCTGCCCCCCGACCGGTGCGCTTGTGTTTTGCGCCGGCGGCGCGATGCCTTCCGTTTCCGCTTCCGTCGGAATCATCGACGCCGGGACCACGGCAGATTCGCCTGGCCGCGCCGCAGCGCTTCCAAGCTCACCCGAAATGTTCGCCATCGCCTGATGACGCCGCGCCTGGATCAGCTCGGCTTCCGTTACCGGATGATCGAGATCGACCGCAACGCCTGTCATCGGCAGCGTCGTCCGCGGTCTAGAATCCGGGTCGATCGAGGCCGTCGTCGCAGGCGCGCCGCCGTCATGCGGACTGAGATCGCTGCGCGGACCATTGACCCCGCCTTGCGCGTTCGGTTCACCAGCGGGCGCCGAAGGGGCTTGCGACCCCGACGACGGCTCGGAAGCCGACGGTGCACCCGAAGCCTTTGCTGAATCAGTGGCGTTGCCCGGTTGGACTGTCTTGCTTTGCGTGGTGGTTGCAGGAGCGGCCTCCTGCACGGCCGCCGACTGGGGCTTGCTTTCGAAGCCGAAGGCATACCAAAGCCCGGCAAGCGCCAAGAGCACGAAGCCCGCGATGATCATCAGCCGCGGCGACGGCGCAGTGGGTCCCGACGTGTTCCTTGCAAGCGCGCTCGAAGGCCGGATTGGCCGGCTGCCGGCTGGCGCCGAGCCGCTTGCATACGCCATCCGCGTTGCCGACAGCGATGGCGCGACGGAATCGTCAATGTCGTCGCCCTCGGCGCTGAGACGCATCTTGGCCCGGCGCGCATCAGCAATGAATTCCTGCCGCATCTTTTCGCTGCGCAGCGCCATTTCTTCCGGCGACATTCCCGTCTCGCTGACCGCCGAAAGCGGTGGCGGCGAGACGGCATCGGGAAAGGCGCCATGGCTATCGTCTTCGTCGAAAGCAAACGGCTGAGCACCAAAGTCGTCATCGCGCAGTGCATCGCTGCCGAACATTTCCGTTCGCGCGCCGTAGTTGGCCGCATGGTCAGCCTCGAAGATCCGCGGCGGCGGTTGCTGCGGCGGAAAGTCGATCGCTTCCACCCGGTCGAGCAGACGAACCATAGCTTGCTGCATGGTATCGAGAAGCATTGCGGTTTGTTCGCCGCCCTGACGGTTTTCCGTCATGAGCTGCTCGATCAGCGGACGAAGCTCGTCCGCTGCCACATTTCGCTCATCCGGAGGCCGGCTCGCAAATCGCTGCGCCGTTTCTTCCGCTACCGCCCGAGCGACCGCACCGATGTCTGCCGATTTGGCGTTCGCCGCCTGCATCTCCGCGAGTGTTTGCGACACGTTCGCAAGCTGCGCTTCGATAGTGTTGAGCCGATCGAGCTGATCGTTCGTCTTTTCGAGACGATTGACGATCTCTTCCATGTGCGCCTCGATCTGCTGCACGGTGGCGAGGTCGTCATGGGTGGCAACGCCTGCGAACACTTTCGCGAACTGGCGCTCGAACTGATCGAAACGCTGATCGAAGTCCGAGAACTTGCTCTCGGGCTTCACATGCGCGAGCGAATATTCGATGCCGCGCGCAATCTCGGCGAACCGGCTTTCAAGCCATGCCTCGTCGATGTTCGAAGTGCCGCCCGTGGCCTCGTCGGCATCGCGTGCAGAGGCTGCAGACGGCGGATAGGCGGACGCTTCATAGACACTGGCGAGCGCTTCCGCGTCGTCCCGGTCCCAAGGATTGTTGAGATCGGCATGGCCATAACGTGCTGCCGCCCGATGCTGGCGCGTCCGCGCCGCACCACGCGCAGCGCTTCGATCGACATCGACCAGCCGATGAGCCAGCTCGCCAATGCCTGCTTCGATCTGCTCGAAGGCCGGCGCGAATTGATCGGGAATGCGCATACGAAGGAGATCGGCCTCACGCCCCATCCCCGAAATCCGATCCTGCATTTCACTGAGCGCAGCCGTGTGCCGACGATCGGCGTCCTGAAGCTGGGCGGCAATCGTATCGAGGATCGATTTGAGTTCGTCGCGGCTGTCGTCACCGGACTCGTGCGGGTCCCTTCCCTCCCGACGCTCAGCACCCATTTCCGATTTCGACATCTTCCCCTCGAGACAGCGCGATTGCGAAAGGTCCGGGAGAGCGCAGCCGCCGCGCGCTCGGGACATCGGGGGGTCCGTACCGCGCAGGTCAAATGCGATCGTTGGCGGACGCGACACAAATCAGCTTCGAAGGCAACTTTTGGTCGCCGGGAGTAAACGTCGAGTTAAGGAGCGTGCCAGGACGATAAAAATCGCGACTTTTCAATATATTATTAGAGGAAACTTTTGATCTGGCGGCCGCCGACACCACCGCCTCGCACGGGTTGATTCGCTGAAATGGCTGTGGCCAGCGGTCTTGCCATAGTTCCGGCATATGACCATTTCGCTGGTAACGGTCAGCGGAGGACTTTCAATGACCTTGAGGGCGACGCGGGCAACCATGCTCGGTCTTTCCATTCTGCCGATACTGGCAGCGGCTTCAGTTGCAGAACCATCGGGTGACACCGCCGAACGGTTCACGATGTCCCCAGTCGAGGGCGGCTTCCTGCGTCTCGACAAGCAGACCGGCGCCGTCGCCATGTGCGCCAAGAGCGGCAACGAATGGGCCTGCAAATCCGTCGACGATCAGACCACCAACACACCCGCCGACAAGCTTTCACGCCTTGAATCGGAGAACCACGATCTGAAGGCGCGCGTCAAAGAACTTGAAGAGATGATCGAGACACGACCGCCCGGTGTTCCGTCGCCGCCCGGTCCGCTTGCCGATGCGCCACCGCCGGACGACAAGGTCCAGCTCCCGACGGATGAGGAAGTCGATCAGGCGCTCGACTACATCTCGCGTGTCTACAAAAAGATCCGCGATCACGTCAGGGATTTGGATAAGCCTCTGCCGCCGGACGACCACGCCGCGCCGTCACCGCCGCCCGTGCCACCATCGGCCACGCCGGGTCCAAAAGGCTCGCTCTAGATAAAGATATCAGTCCGCAAATTTGCGCGTAGCGCGGATGAGTTCGTGCAAGAGCCCCGGTTCCGTCATGGCGTGCCCGGCGTCAGGCACAATGCGCAGATCGGCGTTACCCCAAGCCTTGGCGAGCATCACCGCATTCCGCACAGGCGTCACGACATCGTAACGTCCGTGCGCAATGACGCCGGGAATATCCTTCAGGCGATGGGCTTCAAGAAGCAACTCGCCGTCCCTCCGGAAGAAACCAGCGTTGACGAAGTAATGGCTTTCAATTCGGGCGAAGGCCAGCGCATAGCTGTCTGCGCCGAACCGTGCCACGCGATCGGCTTCCGGAATGAGCGAGAGCGTCGTCCCTTCCCAGATGCTCCAGGCACGCGCTGCGGCAAGGCGGACGCTGAGATCGTCGGACGTCAACCGGCGGTGATAGGCGCCGATCATGTCGTCGCGTTCGTCGGGCGGAATCGGCCGCTGGAATTCGGCAAAGGCTTCCGGGAAAATCCAGCTGCATCCGTCCTGATAGAACCAGCGCAGTTCCGCTTGCGTCAGCAGAAAAATGCCGCGCAAAACCATCGCGGTCACTCGCTCGGGATACGCTTCCGCGTAAGCGATCGCCAGCGTCGACCCCCACGAGCCGCCGAACAACTGCCAGCGGTCGATGCCGAGTTCGCTGCGAATGCGCTCGATGTCGGCGACGAGATCGTGCGTCGTATTGTGATCGAGCGACGCGTTCGGCGTCGAACGCCCGCACCCGCGCTGGTCGAACAGCACGATGCGATAACGGTCGGGATCGTGAAACCGCCGCATCGTCGGATTGCAGCCGCCGCCCGGACCGCCGTGCAGAATGACGACCGGTCGACCATTCGGGTTTCCGCATTCCTCGACGTAAAGCGTATGCCCGCCGCCGACCGGCAGCCGGGTCTCGCGGTACGGCGTCAATGGCGGATAGAGATCGAGGCGATCGCGAATGGTCATGGATTGCTCTTTAGAGGCCCCAAACCGCCCGAGCAATCCTGAACGGCCCGCAAGTCGCCATTCGAGCCATCACGTGCGCGAATGTTTACGAAGCTGGAGCCGCTGCATCTCGCGGTCGTAGATGATCTCGCCGCCCGGAACCCGGATGTCGCGTACCATCTCGACGGTGTGACGGCTGACCTCCGGCCGCATCAAGCTCGTGCCGATGGCCAGCGCGAACGACACGGGCAGCCCGAGAATGCCCGCGATGGCGCCTGGCGTCGAAAGCGTCCCCATCTCGCCCATCATGATGGCGAACGCTCCGGCGACAAAGCCCGAGATGACCCCGACGATCGCACCGCCGACCGTCAGTCTCTTCCACCAGATCGACAGGACCATGACGGGGAAGAGGCTCGCACCCGTCAGCGACAGCGCCCACAGCACGAGCCGCAACGGATCGCTCGGCGCCGTGACGCACAGCATCGCACCACAGAACGCTACGACCACGATGAAGCCGCGCACGATCCACACCCGGCTCTGCGTCGTCGGCGGCTCCCACGACATGCCTTGAACGACATCCTCGCCAAGAACGGCAGCCAGCGACACGGTCGTGGCGGACGCCGTGACCAATGCAGCGGCCACAGCGCCGGCCAGCAGGAGATAAGAGAACGCCGATGGCAGATCGACGAGCAGCGGCAAAGCAAACAGCACGCCGTCGCGATCGAACTTCAGGCCTGCAAATCCCAGCCGTGTCGCTGCCTGATCGAAGGTCACGATATGATGCGCCGCTGCGTTATGCAGCCATTGCGGCAACGGCCCGAGCCGCTCGCTCATCACGGCGTCAAGGGTGAAATCTCGAAGGAAGATTGCCGCCGAAGAAATCGTGAGGAGAGCCAGTCCGGAAAAGACCGTCGCCCAGCCGAGCGATTTTCGCGCCTCATACACGCCGGGCGTCGCCGCGACGCGCGGCAGCAGCCACGGCGCGGTGCTGACACCCGTCGCAATCGCGAAAACACCAATGATGAAAGCCAACGGCCCGATCGAGCCGAACGGCTGCGTATAAGGCTTTGTCAACGCGGAAAAGCCCTCAGGCGGCAGCTGGAACGCCATCGGCCAGACCTTGATGAGCTGCAATCCTTCGTTGACTTCGTTCCGCACCATCCCGCGCACCATCGGACCGTTCGCGAGTTGCGGAATGGGCAGGCTCGTCACCATAACGCTGATCGTCGTCGCGACGCCAAGCACGGCGAGAAACAGCGCGATCGATTGCGCAACGCCCGTCCAGGTGAAGGAACGCTTGCCGCCTGCCGCCGTCGATATCGCAATCGTCAGCGCGAGGAGAAACACCAGATTGTTGGCGCTGCCGCCGACAAGGCGCTGCGCGACGTGGCCACCAATGCGCAATTCTGCCGACAGCACGAGCAGCATCGGCACAGCCGCGATGCCTGCCGTGATGACCCTCAGTCCCCGGCTCTCAAAACGCCGGCCGAGATAGCTCGGCACGGTGAAGGCGCCGAACTTCCGGTAGAACGGTGCAAGCCCGATCGCCATGATGACGAAGCCCGTCAACGTGCCCATCAGCAGGATGACGGCATCGAATCCTGAGAAAAAGAATGCGCCGGTGCCCGCCACGATGAAGGTGCCACCCAGCGCCGAAGCACCGAGCAAAAGCCCGGTATAGGCGGCGGGAACCCGGCGCCCGGCCGCAAAATAGCATAGGATGTCGTTCGTTCCGACGCACAGGCCGATCGCGGCGTAGATGATGATCGGCCCGGCGAGAAACGCGATGCGCAGGAAGCTCTCATCGAACTTCAACTGCTCGAAGATCAGGACAAGAAGGAACAGCGCCGTATATAGGGCGGCGAAAATGCTGAAATACGTGCCGAGGCGCGGATTGATCAATCTCGCGCGCGCACCGAACGCCATGCTCCCGCCTCACATATCTTCGTGCGCGCCGTGCCAGTGATCGATGGCATTCTGGCGGTTGACGTAGCTCGCGACCGTTATCAGGGCGATCACGAAAAATCCGTGAGCCGCAAGAAAGTACCCGAGCGGAAACCCTAAGAACCGGCTGGAGTTCAATTGCTCGGCATAGAGCGGCAAAACGATGACCAGCGCCAGAAACGGTATGATGCTCGCAATGACCTGCCACTTGGTATGGCGCCAGTAGGGCTTGCGTTCTTTCCGTTCAATCATCTCGCCGGATCCCCCAAAGTCGCCGCTTTCGCACGCGGCGCCCCACCGCCTGTCGCCCTCATTATGCCCGCCGGCCAGGGCCTTTGTCCAATGCTACTCCGGTGGAATTTGGCCGCCGTTCCGTTGTCCTGCGCTAGATCATCCCCTAACATTTCGCCGCGGGAATCGCGTGCCAGCCTTCCGGGACGAAGGCGCGACGTGCCCAGGACGGGAACGGCAATATCAGCAGGGAAGGACAATCAGCATGAGCATAATTGACGAATTCAAAGAATTCGCCATGCGAGGCAACGTCATCGACCTCGCCGTCGGCGTAATCATGGGCGCCGCCTTCGCTCCAATCGTTTCTTCCCTCGTCGACAATGTCGTCATGCCGCCGATTGGCTACATGATGGCAGGGATTGACTTTTCCAGTCTCTCGGTTGCGATCCCCACGCCGACCGACCCGGTGCTGATCAGGTACGGCGTGTTTCTCAACGCCGTCATCAAGTTCCTCATCACCGCCTTCGCGATCTTCCTGCTCGTCAAAGCCGTCAACACGATGAAGAAGCCTAAGGCCGCTGCTGGCCCGCCCCCGCCGACACCGACGGAAGAGTATCTCAAGGAAATTCGCGACCTTCTGGCGAAGAAGGCCTGAAGCCGTCCCACAATAATGTTTGAGCTAGCGCGCGACTGTTCCAGCAGAGTGGTTGCGCGCTCTCAGACTGTTGCGCCCCTGCCTGATCGGCGAGCACGTTACTTCACGTTGTATAACATTTGCTGATTGACCCAGCCGCTGACGCCGAGACTGATGGTCGGCTTTTTCTGCTGATCGATCTCCGTGCGTGTCGCTTCGAGATCCCTGATCCTCGCGTCCATGTCCAACGACGATGATCCGCCCGATCCGACCGCCTGGTTGATCTGCTGATCGAGCGTCGAAGGCGCACGCTTTGCCGTACTCGTATCGTCGGCAACCGCGGGAGAGACGAGCAAGCCACCGCAAGCGCCCATGACAAGCGCGGCACCGGCCCAAAGCGATTTAGAGGCCCCCGGCATTCATCCCTCTCCCCGAAGTTCGACGCACCATATCTAGCATCTTCGCCGACGCGGCCCCGATCAATTTTTGTAAATACTTCCTCGGAGCACTCAGTCGTCGTGAATCGGCAGGGAAGCGGCTTTAGGCTTCACCGCCTCCGGCTTTTCGGGTGCCACCATCACCATGGCGGAGATGACCGTTTCCGACAGCCCGTGCAGCAGCGCGCCAACGATGCCGCCAAGCAGAACTTCCGCACCCCGCTGAAAGCCGACGACAGCCAACGGTGTCGCCGCGTCGGTGCTGAGAAAAACGATCGGACACGTCCACATGCAGACCCGGAGCATGGGGTAACGCCGCGCGATGATCGCCGCGACGGCCACCGCAACCGCCATCTGCACTACGACATCGGCATGAAGCGGTTCGAGAAGAGACCCGATTGTAACCGCAACGACGACACCGACAACCGTGCCGAACAACCGCCCGATCGTCGCGGTTCGCGTCTCGTCCAGCTTCTCCTGCCCGACAATGACGCCGGACATCGCCGCCCACACTGGGTGCGGCAGCCCAATAGCGTTCGCAAGCACATAAGAAAGCGTCGCCGCACCCGAGCAGCGCAGCACGAATGCAACGTGGCGCGCCCATGCTTCTCTTGTCATCGGATCTCTATCATCGTGATCGACGCCTTTCGGCGCGTTGTCGCCCTCAGCGCAGTACCCTAGGGACAACGCGGCGACCAGCGATCGTACGGCTTGCGGGAACATCGTGAAAGTGTCAAAACCCGGAAAATCACGGCCTTCGCGGGCGTAGTTCAATGGTAGAACGGCAGCTTCCCAAGCTGCATACGAGGGTTCGATTCCCTTCGCCCGCTCCATCCCGCCGCTGAATTTTTAATCACATAAAGTCGGCATTGATCCGGAGTTGAGATCGCAATTCATCTAGAATTGTTATTGATCAAAATCAGCGCGCCGAATTTCTCTCTTCATGAAACGCAAGGCTGATATGCCGAGGCACCATCATGATTTCACTCAACAATAGAGAATGCGGGAATTCCTGCCGAGTATTGCAGGCAGCATTTCCAATTGTCGCATCCAACGATCGGCAATCGCTGTTGACGCATTGCAAAATATGAACTTGATTGCGGCCAGTTGCTTCGGTGGGCCTTCTTCCCGTTGGCGCAACATCCTGAGAAGACTTTCAAATCCCGAACGGTCCCAGTGATGATTTTCACATCATCGCTGCCCGAGTATATGACAATAATAATATAAAATAGGGAATTTGATGCCGGCTTCCGCCGGCGGTTGTGCACCGCTTTCGGCACCCGCCGAAGGCGTGTCAAGTCGTGAATTGGAGAACTAAAATGCGTGGAAAGATTCTAGCAGTGGGGTTGGCATTGTCCGCTTCGCTGGGTTCGTCCGCTTGGGCGAATGAGAGCGTCATTAAAGCGACGAGCGACCCGAACAATTGGGCCACTCAAAACGGCGATTACGCCGGTCATCGCTATTCGAAACTCAACCAGATCACGACCGAAAACGTCGGTCAGCTCCAGGTGGCTTGGACGTTCTCGACCGGCGTTCTGCGCGGCCATGAAGGCAGCCCGCTCGTCGTCGGCAACGAGATGTACATGGTGACGCCGTTCCCGAACGTCGTCTATGCCCTGAACCTCGCCGACGAACAGAAGATCGTCTGGAAGTATATTCCGAAGCAGGATCCATCCGTTATCTCGGTCATGTGCTGTGACACGGTTACCCGTGGCCTCCAGTACGCCGACGGCAAGATCTTCATGTATCAGGCCGACACGACGCTGGTCGCTCTTGATGCCAAGACCGGCAAAGAACTCTGGAAGGTCGCCAACGGCGATCCGAAGATGGGTGAAACCGGCACGTCCGCTCCGCTCATCGTCAAGGACAAGGTCCTCGTCGGCATTTCGGGCGGCGAATACGGCGTCCGCGGCTCGCTGACCGCATACGACGAAAACACCGGCAAGAAAGTCTGGCGCGCCTACTCGACGGGGCCGGACGCTGAAATGCTTATCGACCCCGAGAAGACGATGTCGCTCGGCAAGCCGGTCGGCAAAGATTCTTCGCTCAAGACGTGGAGCGGCGATCAGTGGAAGATCGGCGGCGGCGCGACCTGGGGCTATATGGCTTACGATCCCGACTTGAACCTCGTGTACTACGGAACCGGCAATCCCGGCACTTGGAACCCGGTTCAGCGCGCTGGCAAGGACGGCAAGCCGATCGATCTCAAGTGGTCGATGACGCACTTTGCGCGCGATCCCGACACCGGCATGGCCAAGTGGGCCTACCAGATGACGCCGTTTGACGAGTGGGACTATGACGGCATCAACGAGCCGATCCTCGCCGATATCGACGTCAAGGGCGAGAAGCGCAAAGTTGAAGTCCACTTCGACCGCAATGGCTTCGCCTACACGCTCGATCGCGTCACCGGCGAACCGCTCGTCGCCGAGAAGTTTGATCCGATGGTCAACTGGGCGTCCAGCATCAACCTCGACAAGTCGAGCCCCGACTACGGCCGTCCTGTCCGCGTGAAGAAGTACTCGACCTTCGCTCACGGCACCGACTTCGACACTAAAGGCATCTGCCCTGCGGCTCTCGGCGTCAAGGACGAGCAGCCGGCGTCGTACTCGGAGCTGACGGGCCTGTTCTACGTTCCCGCCAACCACGTCTGCATGGACTACGAGCCGTTCAAGGTTTCGTATGCTGCTGGTCAGCCGTTCGTCGGCGCGACGCTCTCGATGTTCCCGGGTCCGGATAAGCCGGAGCGCATGGGTACGTTCCTCGCTTGGGACGCAGGCAAGGGCAAGATCGTCTGGTCGAAGCCTGAGCAGTTCTCGGTGTGGTCTGGCGCTCTGACGACCGCTGGTGGCGTCGCCTTCTACGGCACGCTCGAAGGCTACTTCAAAGCCGTCGACCAGAAGACCGGCAAGGAACTCTACAAGTTCAAGACCCCGTCGGGCGTTATCGGCAACGTCTTCACCTACATGCAGGGTGGCAAGCAGTATGTCGGCGTTCTCTCGGGCATCGGCGGCTGGGCCGGCATCGGTCTGGCAGCTGGCTTGACGAACCCGAACGACGGCCTCGGCGCTGTCGGCGGTTACTCGGGCCTTGCTTCCTACTCGAACCTCGGTGGCTCGCTCACCGTGTTCGCACTGCCCTAACGATCTGCGAGATGGCCCGGCGCAGCCTGGGCCATCCCACGTCCGCCGGGAAAACCGATCAGACAAAATTTAAGGGAGAGGACCGTGAGTCCTCTCCCTTTTTTGCTGCCGGCACGGACAGGCGGAATGTGTTGGCTCTAAGCCGCCAGTTTTTCCTGGGGCTTCACATGCTCACCTGCACCAGCGGCAGACGACTTTGCTGTCTGCGATTGCTTCCAGCTTTTCCAGCTTGTTGCGTTGTAGCTCAGCGCAAACGCGAAAAGGCACATCGCTCCGATGCAGATCGCCAGATAATAAAATTCGATCGTTGTCATGGTCGCCTCCCAAACAATTTGAGACAGCGTAGGAGCGCAGAGCGCGGCGCAATTGATCCGCATCAACGGATGCAGCAATCCGCCCGGATCAAGATCCGCGCTAAATCAGATTTTCCGAAAACGATCTGCCGAAGCTCTGATGAGCGTCAGGCCGCTTTACCAACCGCACCCCCCTTGCGCGTTTGGTTCGCATGCTGACTGAGGAAGCGCACGAAGCTGCGCACGAGCTGCCGGTCACCGTCGCTTTTCCGATAGGCCGCGAAGTGGCTAGACACGAACTGATAGGTTTGCGGCCGGAGTTCGCGCATCAAACCCTGCTTTGACCAGCTCTCGCCGATGTGCCGCGGTAGGAAGCCGATGAAATAGCCGGACAGGATCAGCATCACTTGCGCTTCCATCTGAACGACGTTGCCTGACGCGCGCGGATGATCGGCGCGATAGAGATCGTCGAACTGCCGATAACCGCGTACCGAGAACTGTGCCCTTTCGATCGCCTCCCGCGTAATCGCCGATGTCGGAGCGTCGAACAGCGGATGCCCCTTGCCGCAATAAAGCCCATGCGGCTCGCGGTGCAAAGCAACGTACGTGACACCCGGCGCTTTCTGCGAGAACGGCCCAATGACAACGTCGCGGCGACCGTCTGCGATGGCTTGCTCAAGGTGATTCGGTGTTCCGAGTTCAAGATCGATGAACACGTTCTCGGCGTTTTCCATGAAGCGGCCGACGACGTGCTGCAGCCCAAGCGCCGAATTCGTGACGATGCCATCGACGATTCCGATGCGAAGCCGCCCGACGAGTTGACCGTTGTACTGCCCGACCCGTTCCTCGAAGGAGCTAATCTCCGCAAAGAGCTTTTGGGTCGCGATATAGGTTGCTTCGCCGAAAGGCGTCAGCCGGAACCCTCGTCGTCCGCGTACGCACAATTGCGCGCCGAGCCTGCGCTCAAGCGCCGCAAGGTGGGTGCTGAGGGTGGGTTGGGAGAGATTGAGCGCAATCTGAGCATCGGCGAAGCTACCGGCTTCAACCAGCGTCATAAACACCCGTAAAAGGCGGATATCGATGTTATCGAGCCGACGCATCGAAACTCCTTCGCACAAAGCAGCATCACATCACATCGGCAGTTTTCAATGTATCGTTTAAATAATCAATATTTTCATAGATGTTATTTTAGCCAACTCTCCATTGCCGAAATCGTGTCGTCAGCGAGGGGTTATGACCATGCATATGGCAATAGGGTTCCGCCGGTTCACCGGAGTCGGTCTGGCAGTGGCGCTTTGGGCTGGCGTATCGGTCGCCGCAACCGCTGCACATGCCGACGAGAAAATCCGCATTCTCTGCCCGACCTGGAGCGGATACGCGCCGGTCTTCGTCGCGCAGGATCTTGGCTACTTCAAAAAGCTTGGCATCGACGTCGACATCAAGTTTGAGGACGAACGCGCCAACGTCATGGCAGCGATGGACCGCAAGGACATCGAGATGGATATGCGCACCGTCGGCGAATATCAGGGCAAGCCGCGCGATGCCAAGACGCCTGGCGTCATCATCGGCACCATCGACGAGTCACTTGGCGGTGACGGCGTCATCGCGCCGGGTGACATCACCTCCGTTGAACAGCTCAAGGGTAAGACCGTCGCATCCGAGCCGAACATCCCAGGCCGGCTGCTCCTTCAGATGGCGCTCAAGGCAAAAGGCTTGACGCTTGCTGACCTCGACGTAAAGCAGATTGCGACCGCCGATACCGTCGCCGTCTTTGCCGATCCATCGATCTCCGCCGTCGTTTCCTATCAGCCGAACCTCTCGCAGGCCCTCGACAAGATCAAGCAGCGCAATCCGCACCTGCTGATCTCGTCGGCGCAATATCCCGGCATCATCGTCGACGTCATCATCGTCCGCCAGGACGACTTGAAGGCGAACCCCGAGAAGTACAAGAAGTTCATGATCGGCATCTTCAAAGCGATCGACTACTTCAAGAGCAACAAAGCGGACTTCATCAAGCTGGCAGCACCACACTTCAACCTGACACCGGAAGAGTTCGCCGCTTCGATTGACGGCAGCCTAGAATACACGGGCTACGCACAGACGGCCGGATATTTCGGCAAACCCGGCGCCCCCGGCTCGCTGTACAAAGTCTTTGGCGAAGTCATGAAGCTGAACCTGGAAAACGGCGCGGCCGATCACGACCTCAAGGCCGCAGACCAAATCGACAATTCGATCGTCTCCGGCATCACTGAAGCCGACCTGAAATAATCAGCCGCGAACCAGCCGAGCCAGGCCATCTCGTGACGAGCAAAGCAACAGCATCGACGGCAGCAGTGGTCGAACGGCGACCGGCGGCGGCGCCAAACGCCAAGGCGCCGCGCGCAGCGTACCGCACCCGGAACCAGTTCTTCGCGTTCCGGGGCACACTGTCGAGACGGGCGCAAATCCTGACATCAATTTGCGCTAGCCTAATCGTCATCGCGGCATGGGAAATTTCGACCCGGCTCGGCTGGATCAACTCGCTCTTCCTGCCGCCCCCCAGCGTCACCGTCGAAACGCTGTGGATCATGATCACGCAGAAGCATCTGCTTTGGAATGCAGGTGTCTCGACCTTGCGCGTGTGGGTGGCCTTCACACTTTCCGTCGTGATGGCGATCCCGATCGGCATCGCGATGTCGAGCTTCCGCGGCGTCGGCGCCGCCCTGGAGCCGATCGTCGACTTCATCCGCTATCTGCCGGTTCCCGCTCTCGTTCCGCTGAGCATCATCTGGTTCGGCGTCGGCGAAACGACGAAGATCTTTCTTCTCTGGCTCGGCACCTTCTTTCAACTCGTCCTGCTCGTCGCAGACGACATGCGCCGCGTGCCGCAGGAATACGTCGAGATCGCCTACACCGTCGGTGCACGTCCCTTCCAGATGCTGAAAGACGTCGCCTTCCGCGCCATGCTACCGAGCCTATTCGACAACCTGCGCATCACGCTCGGCTGGTGTTGGACCTATCTCATCATCGCGGAAATCGTCGCCGCCGATAACGGCCTCGGCTTCGTCATCTGGGCGGCACGACGCTACATGAACACCTCCGAGGTCATGGCAGGCGTCGTCACCATCGGCTTGATTGGCCTGCTGACCGATCAGATCCTGCGCCTCGTCCACAAGCGCTATTTCCGTTATCTCTGAGAGGCGCGCCGTGGCACCAGCTCCCTATCTCGTATTCGACGGCATCGCGAAATATTTCGGCGATCTAGAAGTCGTCGCGCCAACGTTCGACCTCACCGTCAGGCGCAACGAATTCATCGTCTTCCTCGGCCCCTCTGGTTCCGGCAAGACGACGCTGATGCGCATGGTCGGCGGCCTGGAAACGCCAAGCACCGGTGAAATCCGCCTCGACGGCCAACCAATCCGCGAGCCGGACCGCGACCGCGGCATGGTCTTTCAGTCCTACTCATCGTTTCCTTGGCTGACCGTCGCCGAGAATGTCGCCTACGGCATGAAGTACCGTCTCGATATGACGCCGGAACGCAAGGCGACGCGCCTCGCACATTACTTGCAACTCGTCGGCCTCAGCGACTTCGCCGACGCCTATCCGAACAAGGTCTCAGGCGGCATGCGCCAACGCATCGCCATCGCCCGAACGCTCGCTGCAGGCTCCGACGTTCTGTTGATGGACGAACCCTTTGGCGCATTGGATGCGCAGCGCCGAGAAGATCTTCAGATCGAGCTGCGCCGCATCCAACAGCAGGACGCCAAGACAATCATTTTCGTCACGCACGACGTCGACGAAGCAGTTTTTCTCGCGGACCGCATCATCGTCTTCTCCAAGCGCCCCGCACGCATGCTTGAGGAAGTCGACATTGCGGCAGCTCTCGGCCCTGATCGCACGCTGGAGCTTCGCGACAGCGAACGCTTCTTCAGGTTGCGAACGGAAGTTTTGAAATTTGTCCGCGCCGCAGCGGGCCACGATAACTAGAGCGCAAAGCGCCGCAGGAAAGCAAATGTGCATCAATCTCAAAAACAAAAGCGTCCTCGTGACCGGCGCAAGCCGCGGAATTGGTTTTGGCATCGCTGAAGGCTTCGCCGAAGCAGGCGCCGACTTAGCAATCCTTGCCGACGACGACACCGTGCATGAGGCCGCCGACAAAATCTCGAAGGCGTACGGCCGTCCTGTTCGTGCCTTCGTCGCCGATATCACCGACAAGTCCGCCGTCGCCAAGGCATTCTCGGAAATTTCCAAGCTAGACGTTCTCGTCAACAACGCGGGTCTCGAATTGATCACCCCGCTGACCGATCCGAGCGACGAAGTTGATGCCACGTTTGCCCGCATCATGGACATCAACGTCCGGGGCACCTGGAACGTCACGCGCGGCGCGCTACCGCTTCTGAAGACCGGCGCGCGTATCATCAACACCGCGTCCGTCTGGTCCAAAAGCGCCGTCGGCGAATTCGCCGCCTACATCGCATCGAAGCACGCTGTCGTCGGCTTGACGCGCACTTTCGCACGCGAGCTTGGACCGCGAGGCATCACCGTCAACGCGGTCTGCCCAGGCTGGGTCCGCACAGTCGCATCGGTTCGTTCGGCGAAAGTCATGGCCACGCGTTCGAAGCGCAGCGAAGCCGACATCTTCGACGATGTCGTCGCCGCTCAGTGCCTCCCCGGCCTGATGGAGCCGCAGGACGTCGCCGGCCTCTACCTTTTTCTCGCCAGCGACCTTGCTGCCAACATCACCGGACAGGCCATTGGCGTCGACCGCGGAGAATTTCTTGGATGAGCAGAGAATTAAAAGATCTGAAAGTCGTCGTTTGCGGCGCCGCAAGTGGCATCGGGCTTGCGACGGCAGATCTCTTCGAGAAGAAAGGCGCGCACGTCGCTCGCCTCGATTTCGAACCGATCGAGAAGGGCCTGTCGTTTCAACTCGACGTCACCGACGAGATCCAAGTTGCAGAAGCGATCGCCGCCGCCGATAGCGCGCTTGGCGGCATAGACGTCATGGCCAATTCGGCTGCCGTCTTTCGCTACGGCCCCTTACTCGAAACGCCCGTTGCCGACGTCCGCAAAGTGTTCGACGTCAATCTCGTCGGCACGTTCCTCGTGACGCGCGAAACAGTACGCATGATGAAAAGCCGCGGCAAAGGCGGCAGGATCATTCTCTTCAGTTCCGAACTAGCCCAGCTCGGACGCGAGCATCACGCCGCCTATTGCGCCACCAAAGCCGGCGTCAGCGCCATGGTGCGCTGCTGGGCGAAGGAATTCGGCCCCGACATTCTCGTCAATGCCGTGGCGCCGGGCCCGACCGACACGCCGCTTCTCGATTTCGAAAACCTGCCCGACGAATGGAAACGGCTTGAAACGTCCAATCCGCTCGGCCGCATCGGCAAACCGGAAGAAGTCGCGGAAGCCGTCCTGTTTCTCGCCAGCGCCGGCGCAACGTTCATCACCGGCCAAGTTCTCGGCGTCAACGGCGGCGCCTCGATGGTTTGAAGGAAAGAAAAAGCATGACCGACCGCATCTTTATGAATGAGATGAGCTGGACAACGTACCAGAAACGCATCGAAGACGGTGCCATCATCCTGCTCCCAACGGGCGCCACCGAGCAGCACGGCCCACATCTGCCGATGGGCACCGATGCCCTGCTCGCGACTGCCGTCGCAGCCGATGTCGCAAAGCGGATCGACGCCATCGTCGCGCCGGTCCTCTCGTTCGGATACAAGTCGCAGCCGAAGATGGGCGGCGGCAATCACTTCTGCGGCACGACCAGTCTCGATGCCGATACGCTTGCGCACGTGCTGCGTGACGTCATCAAAGAGTTTGCACGCCACGGCGCGCGCCAGCTCGTTCTCATCAACGGCCACTACGAAAACATGATGTTCACGATCGAAGGCGTCGATCTCGCCCGTCGTGAGCTGGCCTATATGGGCATTCACGATTTCGAGGTCATGCGCCTCGAATATTGGGATTTCACCAAGCGCGAGACGCTCGACAAGATTTTTCCTGACGGCTTCCCCGGCTACGATCTCGAGCATGCCGCCGTGATGGAAACGTCTCTGATGCTCCATCATCATCCGCATCTCGTCGATTTGTCGGCACTGCCCGACGACAAGCCCGCGAGCTTTCCGCCCTACGATATGTATCCGACGCGCACCGGACTGGTGCCGTGCTCCGGCGTGCTGTCGCCCGCACACGGCTGCTCAGCAGAAAAGGGCAAGCTGCTGGCGAACGACTATGCCGAAGGCGTCGCCGCCGCGATCCGCAAAGAATTTCCGAACACAAGGGTGAAGCCATGAGCGATATCCACGTCGTCCCAGCGCGCCAGGGCCGCGCTGTCGCGCTCAAAGCCGGGCAATCGATCAAGATCATCAACACGCATGGCCATCAGGTCGTCGATACGTGGGCCTTCAACGCCGAAGATCTGAGCGAGTTCCTCTCAATGGAGCACATGCGCGCCGCCATCGACCGCATTCGCCCAATGCCCGGCGACAAGCTCGTCACCAACAAGCGACGCCCGATCCTGACGCTCGTCGAAGACACCTCGCCCGGCATCCACGACACCTTCATCGCCGCATGCGATATCTATCGCTATCAGGGCCTGGGCGTCGCCGATTACCACGACAATTGCGCCGACAATCTACGCTCCGGTATGGCGGGCCTCGGTCTGACACCGCCTGAAGTGCCCTCCCCGCTCAATCTCTGGATGAACATTCCGGTGAAGACCGATGGCACCATCGGCTGGGAAGAGCCCGTCTCGAAACCCGGCGACTACGTCGTGCTGAAAGCCGAGATGAACTGCATCGTCGCGATGTCCGCCTGCCCGCAGGACATCATCTGCATCAACAAAGGCGCGCCGACGGACGCGCACTACGAGGTTCTGGCATGAGCACGACGACCGTCTCCATTCCGTGGGGACTCGATTCAGAAACCGGCGTGCTCCGGCATGTTCTTCTCGGCAAACCTGACTTTTTCGAATGGCGGCCCGTCGGCGCCGTTTCCCGGCAGACGCTCGCGCTCGGACTCCGCTTCGATGCCCAAGCCGCCATGTCGCAGCATCGCGAAATGGTCGATGCTTTCGAGCAAGCGGGCGTCACCTGTCATTGGCTCGACGCGCGGCCTGAGCTGAAATACGGCGTGTTCGCTCGCGACTCGAGCGTGATGACGCCCTTCGGCGCCGTCATCACCATGCTGCAGACCCGCTACCGCCGCGGTGACTATGCGCTCGTCCTGAAGTTCTACGAAGAAGCCGGAATCCCGATCTGGAACATGATCACCGCCGGCCATTTCGAAGGCGGCGACTTCATGGTCGTCGAACCGGGATTTGTGCTTTGCGGCTACGGCGGCGAACGCTCCGAGCAGGAAGGCGCCGAGCAGATGTGCAAGTGGTTCCGGGAAAAAGGCTGGGAGGCTTACGCCGTGCCCTTCCCACCGCATTTCGTGCACCTCGACGTGTCGGTCGGATTCATCAACAAAAAGCTCGTTGCCGTCGCTCCCGACGCGCACCAGCCGTGGTTCCTCGATCTTTTGAAATCGAAGGGCTACGAAATTCTACCCGTCTCCTATCATGACGCGACACAGCTCGGCACGAACATCGTCGCTCTCGGCAACGACCGCGTGTTGTCGACCGCCGCGAACGAGGATCTGAACGCCCGCATGCGCTCCCACGGCATCGAGGTCTTCGATCCTGACCTCCGGATGTTCACGCTGGGCGGCGGCGGCCCACACTGCCTCTGTCAGGCCCTGCGGCGCGATCCGCTTTGATGCGATTTGTGCCCAACGTCTCACAAATGATCATCAGGCAGCGAGGATACCAATTCGCTGCCTGTTCATTTAATCTTCCGTGACCGGCCTAATTGGACTGGCCAAACAATACTGAATTGTTGCATATGAGGCGGCCGTGAGGCCCGTCGGTCATTCTCGGCAAAGGATTTGTCGGTATTGTCCGGGTATGATTCTGCTCGATTACAATTCATTGCTGATCGCTCTGAGCTTCTGCAGCGCAGGGGTGGCGCTGACGTTCTTTGTGAGCTGGCTGGTCTCGCAGTCTGACCGCACCCTGATGACGTGGACGCTCGGCTCCACGAGCCTCGTCGTCAGCATTCTGGCCTACAGCAATTTTGTCGCGCACTATTCGCCTTCGGTCGGCATCGTAGCTTTTTCTGCGCTTCAAATCGGATTGGTGTTCTTTCTCGGAGCTGCCTACCAATTCCGCACCGGATTGCTTCCCGCCAAACTGATGATTGCCAGCGCGCTGATCGCCAGCGTTCTCACCACATCCATGATGGTTAGTGGTTATGACGGCCTTTGCTACATCGTGTTCAATCTCGCGGCGATGCTGATCTTATGCCAAACGGGGATCGAATATTGGCGCTGCCGCCACGAATCTCCGCTCCTGCTGACGACACTCACAACCCTTTATGTTGTAGGCGGCCTGTCGTTCGGCCTCTGTGCCTTTGCTCTGGCACAGCAGGGCGAATGGATCATGAACCGCCCGCCCGACGACTGGGCCGAAAATCTGAACCTCATCGTTTGCCTCGCCGATACGGCCGCGATCGGCGCGCTCTCCCTCGGCCTCAATCAAATTCGTCTGACACGACGCCACAAGCGCGAGGCCGAAACGGATTCCCTGACGGGCCTCTACAATCGGCGCGCGTTCTTCGATCGCGCCGCCGCATTTCGTGCGCCGACGAGCATCGTGGTCGTCGTTTTTGACGTCGATCACTTCAAGCAAGTCAACGACGTTTATGGCCATCAGATCGGCGATACCGTACTGCAGACGTTTGCCGAAATTCTGAGGGACACCGTACGGGAGGGCGATCTCGCTGCGCGCCTCGGTGGTGAGGAATTCGCCATTCTGCTTCCCGACGCAACACTGAAGGCGGCCCTGCTCGTGGCCGAGCGCATCCGCAAGAAATTCGCCGAGAAGCGCTTTTTTTCCGACGCACAGCTGTTTGGCAGCTCGGTCAGCGTCGGAATATCCAAGGTCGGCGACGAAACGATGTTGAACGACTTAATTATTCAGGCTGACGCCGCCCTCTATGTCGCCAAACGCTCCGGACGCAATCGCGTCATTCTCTTTTCAAGCCGCGAGGACATCCGGCAGCAGAAGCACAGCATTGTTCCGATTGATCTGGAAGGCTCGGAAGCCGAGCGGGCGAACGTCTACGGCGCTGTGGCAGAAGCCGCGCACCATCATTCCCAACGCAAGGCGCGCTTGACCCGCCGCATCTAAGACCCAGTCAGGAAAAAATCCGCACTATCTTCCCGGCAAATGGTCTTGAGGCTGCACCGAGCCCGCGATGTAAGGCCCCGACATCGGTGACGGATGGGCCATCAAGCTCGGATTGGTATCGTCCAGCATCGGACGCAGCGCTCCGCACACGAACCAAAGCGCAAACGAAAATCCGACCAGCAGAAGAATGATCAAGGCATCGAGCACGCCATCACCATCGCGCATGCCAATACCGAATTGAGAGTCGTCGTTACGGTCGCCGCCAGAATAGAGGGCCATGGCTCTTTCCTCGCTTCGTCTCGCCTCCGTCAGTCCCTCAACAGTCTGCAGGCCGTCCGAATCCAACCGGATCCCCGTGACCGATCGCGCAATGGCCGCATCATGAATGTGCGCTCTCGAAAGCGCGGCGAAAAGACCCCAGACAGGCGCCAGGGGTTAAAATCGGTTACCGGATGATTAAAATACCGTTCACCGTCCGCGCGATTGGCAGTTGCCTTGAGCAATGCCTTTGCGCTCCGATGCGTGCCAGCAACCGAGCGCCGGCGGAAACGGCCGATCGGTTTTAAACGCTCGGTTTTCCGCATCCATCAGCGACGAACAGCTCACGAAGGCTGGGGGGAACCAAGGCCTCGGCTAACGCGTTTCGTCCAGAATATAAGTTAGGATAATGCTCATGACCGTTGAAAGCATCGCAGTCAGTAATAATCAGCCGGTAGAGCTCTTCGATGCCCGGTCGCGGATCGCCCACCTTGAGGCGAAGGTCGAGCAGGCCGACTACCTGCTCGCGGAAGCTCTCGATTCGTCCGTCGATTACGAGGACATGCTGAGAAAAATGCAGATGGCCCAGAAGACGCTCAAAGAAGCACTCGGTCAGGAGCGGGAACTTATGCGCCTTGCGTGACGCCCGCCGCTCTAACCGCCGTTTCAACTGAAATTTTAGTGCATATCGGCCTGCTCGACGCGGTAGCGGTACGGCAGGTCGAAACAATAATGAGCGCCGGCCTTTTCGGCCTCTTCCCAGGTTTCGAATTGGGCGCCGATAACCTCCGACGATCCCCCGAAACAGCCTTCGTCGTCTCCGCGACAGGATTCACACCAGACGACGACGCGATATTTGTCCATTGCCACCCTCGTAAAGTCCTTGCACGAGCATTTTTAGCTGCGCTGCAGCATGACCTCCTTTTTCTGCCTCTGCCGATGAATTCATCATGAACGCCGCTGTCATCCACGCTTCAATCGCGCCACAGTTGCCTATGATATCGATGCCATTCGGCCTTTGCCTCAAACGGCGTCCTGCGCATCAGCGCTGCCCTATCGGGGCCTGAACGCGGGTTGCTGCCACGGCTTGCTTACCTGCCCCACTCAGAGCCGGAAAACCGTCCTCGGACGAAGCGCCGCAGGCTCCGCGCGAAAACGTGGCCCAGAATTTCTGCTGCCGCAGCTTGTATGGGCTGGCAAAGAGCCCTATGCCGCCCGCTTCAAATTTGGAAAACCGTTTATCCGTTGGATTTCTGTATGCAAAAGCAGGCCGGAAAAATTCGTCTCTGCGAGGACGATCACGCATCGGACGGGTATTACGTCCTCATTTCCCTGATCTGCATCGTGGTTGCAATGACCTCTGCCCTCATCATCACTTATGGAATTGAAATGCTGATCTAGCAGACCCACCGACCACGGCATAAACGTCTCCTACTAATCACCCGTTGCTAAGTATTGCGATGCAATTGCCTCTTGCCATACTTGAGCTAACTTTCGTTCAAGCGGACAATCCCGTCCCACTATTCAACATTTCGGAACGACGACGCACGCGACAAGATAATGGTTCGTCAGCCTTCCAAAACAAATCGCTTCGCCATCAGTGCGTCCAGCCGCTTTGTCGCCGGCCTTATTCGGACCGTCAGGCGGACATCGTCCACGGTTTATGAGCCGGCCGATTTCTTTGATCGCCTTCGCGCCCAGGTGCCGTTCATCATGGCCATGTGGCACGGGCAATTCATGATGCTGCCGGATCTGAACACCCGTGAATATCGGGTCGAAGCCATGGTCGCCCGCCACGGCGACGCCGAGCTCGTCGCTCAGGTTCTGGCCCGCTTCGGAATCTCGGCGATCCGGGGCGCTGGCGCGGCAGGCCGCAAGCGTGATCGCGGCGGCGCCTACGCTCTTCGCGCGGCAGTGAAGGCCCTCGAAAGCGGCTCCATCGTCGCCATGACCGCCGATGTTCCGCCAAGACGCCCACGGACCGCTGGCGAGGGCATCGTGACGCTCGCACGGCTCTCTGGCCGTCCAATCATCCCGGTTGCAGCAGCGACGTCTCACTTCGTAGTGCTCAATACCTGGAGCAAGATGACGGTGAACTTGCCTTTGTCACGGCTGGCTTGGGTTGCGGGCGAGCCGATTTTCGTCTCCCCCGATGCGGACGACGAAGCGCTGGAGAAAGCCCGCCTTGCGGTCGAGGCTTCGCTAAACGCAGTTACAGCGCGCGCCTACGAATTGGCGAAGGCAACCGACCGCCAGCCCCTCACCGGCAACAAGCAGAGCGGAACGCCGCGCCTGTTTCTTTAAGAGCGGAAGACGCGGCTATTCTGCCGCGACCGTGTGATCCGCATTGGCCTGCTTCTCCCGCTTGCGCAGGCGATCCTCTTCAGCCGAGATGTAATCGCGTGTCCGCGGCACGCTGTCGATTTTTTTGGCAAGCTGGATTTGGAAGACCATCAAGCCGCCGTATCGAAAACCAGCCTCACCCGCGGCCAGATAAAATTCCCACATTCGACAGAAGCGCTCACCGAGCAGTGCGGCGGCTTCAGCGCGCCGTACCATGAAGCGCTTCCGCCACGCCAGCAGCGTATCGGCGTAATGCAGGCGCAAGACCTCAACATCGGTAACGATCAGGCCAGCCTTCTCGATGGCCGGGAACACTTCCGCGAGAGACGGAACGTAACTGCCTGGGAAAATATACTTCTCGAACCACGGGTTCATCGCGCTGCGCCCGTCGAGCCGACCGATCGAATGCAAGAGCATAATGCCGTCGTCCTTGAGGCACCGCCGAACCGTCTTGAAGTAAGTCTCATAGTCCTTGAGACCGACATGCTCGAACATCCCGACTGAAACGATCCGGTCGAACGTCTCCGTCAGCGCCCTGTAATCCTGCAGCCGAAAATCAATGCGTTTCGCAAGACCCCTCTCGCTGGCGCGGCGCTTCGAAACTTTGAGCTGTTCCGGCGAAAGCGTAACGCCGGTCACCTCGGCGCCGGCAATACCCGCCAGATAGAGCGCCATGCCGCCCCAGCCGCTGCCGATATCGAGAACCTTCGCGCCCTGCTTGACGAGAAGCTTCGACACAATGTGCCGCTTCTTCGCGAGCTGAGCAGTCTCCAGATCCTGGTCCGGTGTTTCGAAATAGGCGCACGAATACTGGCGATCGGAATCGAGAAAGAGCTCATAAATGCGATCGTCGATATCGTAATGATGGTGGACATTATCGCGCGACTTGCCCTCGGAATTCGCGCGGTGAAATGGCTCCAGCAGATTGCGCAGCGTGTGCTGCAGCCAACCGAACTGCGGCGGAGTCAGGCTGTGAAGATTGTGCCCTAGCAGTTCCAGGAGATCGTAAACGGTGCCCCCAGATACGGTCAGCCTGCCGTCGGTAAAAAGTTCTCCCAGCGCCATCTGCGGATGGAAGAAAAGTTCACGCGCCGCTTTGTTGTCTTTGAGGGTGACGACGAGAGGGACCCCGGTCCCGTCCCCCGATGAGAGCCTATCACCGTTGGGCATGACGACCGTGAGGCTTCCGGTCTTGATGCACTGTTTCAGAAACGATTGGAGCAGGCGTTTCATGGGCAGGCCGTCGAATATATCTGATACTCAACACAACGAAAGAAATTTGGTTCCGGCCAAATTCCCGTCGGCACCAGGAACTTAACAGATTTGCGTCGGTTTTTCATCATCGTTCTGTCATGCGTCAAAATACTCAAGCAGCGAGGAAGACATGGCGCCAAAAAATCAAATTGCTTCGGTTACGAAGCGTAAAACGCATTCAGCGAAGACGACGAAAAATGCGCGCAAATCCCCGCGCTCGACGCATCGCTGGTCTGCGCAAGTGACGAAGACGAGCGATGCCCTCGATATCAAGGCGCATCTCTTCGAGGGACGCGACCCGTCAGAGATCGCCAAATCGCTGAAGCGATCGGCAGAAAGAAGCAAACGCCGGAAGGGCACGCCTTATCAATCGGCCATGTCGATGCTGACGTTTTACATCAATCGCGCCGGAAAGAATCTCACCTCCCGCCGACGCCAGACGCTCGATCGCGCCAAGGTCGAATTGCGGAAGGCGTTCGGGCGATCTGCATAGCGGCCGTCGCCAATCATGCCCTTTGTCTCGCCATGCGAGCCTGTCGGCGTACGCCGTGGGTCGTCTTCTCCCAGAAGAAAGGTCTCCTGACGAGATCGAGGATCGCGCTATAGGCCGCGAGTGAAATCGCGAGCCAATAGATCGGCAGCAAAACGACGGAGAACACGCGTCCCGATATGCCCGCTGAAACCGACGTCACTAAAATCAGCAGCGCCGCTGAACCATATCCCACGATCAGATTGGCTCCAAAGAGCCAGAAGAGAAATTCGTTCTCCGGCAGGACGCGACCTCTGAGCACGGCCTCCGTCCCAACCAGCACATAGAACCATGGATGCGCGAGCATCGAGATCAGCATGGCCGAGATGGTCACCTGAAAACCAAAGAACCTCCAGGCTCCGAGATCGCGCCAAAGCCGTAGCGGGCGTCGCATGTGCACGAGATAGGTTTGCATCCATCCCTTGATCCAGCGCGTGCGCTGACCGCGCCAGACGCGCCACGTAACCGGTGCCTCCTCCATGGTTTCGGAATCGATGATCGAAACCTCGTAGCCAAGACGTGACAACCGGATTCCGAGGTCGGCATCCTCGGTGACATTGAACGGATCCCAGCCGCCACATTTCAAAAGCACGTCGCGGCGAAAATGGTTCGACGTCCCGCCGAGCGGAATAGGCAATCGCAAATGATCGAGCGCCGGTAACACCCCTCCGAAAAGCGCCGCGTATTCGAGCGTAAATTGGCGGCTGAGAAAAGAGTCGTCCGGATTGAACACTACAAGCCGCGCCTGCACGCATGCGAGTCTCGGACCGCCGCGAACGAACGCCACTGCCGCCAGACGAAGTTGGTCAGGATCGGGACGGTCCTCGGCGTCGAACACCGCCACCAGCGTGCCGCGCGCTTCCTGCAGCGCATAATTGAGCGCTCTAGGCTTTGTCTTGGGTTGACCGCGCGGAACCGTCACCACACGCATGTTGGCGCCGAGCCCGGCGTGCAAAAGCGCATGCCGTGTCACTGCATCATCTACTTCGGTGATGAAAAGAATTTCGAGCCTGTCGCTTGGATAGTCGAGCCGACCCATCGCGCGGACGAGCGCCGGCACGACAGCAACCTCGCGATAGAGCGGAACCAGGACCGAAAATGTCGGCAGCCGGTTATCGTACCGACGGTCAAGCCATCGCGGGTCGACCGCTTCTTGATGGCCGCTCACGACCCGCCAGAGCGCCGCCAACCGCAACACCGAAATCATCAGAAACGGCACCGCAATGGTCAGCGACCAGAGTACGAGACCAAAGTCGTCAAGCAAGAAAAGCCCGGCCGTCAAACCCGCTAGCGTGACGAACAAAAGCACCCGCTGCCACAAAAGCAGCGGAGAAGCGGCGGAAAAGTCCGGTGCCCGCCGTCGCAAATCGTTGACCGCACGGTCCAGTTGCCCAATATCGCGTTGAAAGGGGGGCTGAGCGAACACGCGTCCAGACGGCGGTGGACGACCGCGCGTTACACGTGGCGGCACGCGGAATGTCCGCGTGGTCGGCGTTTTGGGCCGAGTCCCCAGCATGGCATGCACCTGACTGGCCCCTCCGACGGTCACGCCGCCCAGCCAGTGACAAACTATATGCTCAAGATGCGTAAAATTAAAAGCCAAGAATGGGCGTCGATCGCGGACACGAGAACCCGGAGTTCTTTTGAAATGAAAGCGCAACGACTGAGCCGAGATGCACTTCTGGCGATGGCCGTGGCTTTTTTCGCGGCACTCAGCCTTGCAGCACCAGTCGCAGCCCAGGACGCATCAGGATCAGACCCTGCCGTTGCCAACGTCGGCGCGTCCAAGGATGCCGCCCCGCCCCGTCGTGTCGTCATCCGCTTTCTGACTGACAACGACTATCCGCCATTCGATTTCTACGACGAAGACGGCGTGCTCGTCGGCTTCAACGTCGATCTCGCCCGCGCCATCTGCCTCGAACTCAACACTTCATGCGATATCAAGGTTCGCCCTTGGGACGAGTTGATCCCCGACCTTTTGAAGGGCGAGGCCGATGCCGTCATCGCCGGACACAAGGTGACGGCAGCGGCGCTGAAGCAGGTCGATTTCACCGATCGCTACTTCCACACGCCGGGTCGCTTCGCCGCCCGCAAGGACGAGCCGCGCGTGGGGATGACACCCGGCAAGCTCGAAGGCAAACGCATTGCTGTCGCCCGCGGCACCCCGCACGAAGCGTTCCTCCGAGCGTTCTTCCACGACAGCCCACTCGTCATTTACGAAAATCCCGACTTGGCGCGAGAGGCGCTGGCTGCCGGCAAGGCCGACTTCCTGTTCGACGACGGCATCTCGCTGGCTTTCTGGCTTAACGGCACGCTATCGCGCCAGTGCTGCGAAATGCGCGGCGGTGCTTTCCTAGAGCCCAAGTTCTTTGGAGACGGCATGGCCATAGCCGTCCCCAAGAACGATCCGCAGATTAGGCTCCTGCTGAACAAAGCACTGGAACGCGTTCGCGCTTCTGGACGTTTCGAAGAACTCGTTCAGCGCTACTTTCCGGTCAGAATTTACTGAGACGAAGCTGGCGTGCACTGCACGGCCATAAAAAAACAAGCTTAATGCGGCATCGGCATGCGACGGCACGATCCGCAAGCTAATTTGACGAGCTATGATTCAAACTGTGATCCGCGCCTTGCTGCTCGCCGTCCTGTCAGTCGCACTGATCGTGCCGGGCGGCAACTCGTCCGATGCGCGCTCCGGCTATCATAAATCTGGCTCGCGCAAATATCATAAGCGCCACTCGCCGCGTTATCATGCCCGCAACAAAACCAGACGTGCCAAGCTCGCAGTAAAAGCCGAGCCCGCGCAGCCGGCCTTGCCGCAACGGCCACAAAAACTTCTGACGCGCGACGAAATCCTGTCATCCGATCCGCAACGGCTCGAACGCCTCGGCGGACGCATCGTCGTCGGCTTCGATAGCTTTTCTCAGGTCAAGCCGCTCGTCGAGAAAAAGGCCATCGCCGGCATCTTCATCACCGATCACAACGTCCGCGGCCGAAAAATCCAAGACGTCGCCAAAGACATCGACGACCTGCAGATGATCCGCCGGCAGCAAGGCTTGCCCCGCCTCATCGTCGCCGCCGACCAGGAAGGCGGATACGTGTCGCGGCTCTCGCCCCCGCTCAAGTGGCAGCCTACGCTCGGTATGATCATTGCCAAGCTCAAGACCGACAGCGATCGCGAAAAAGCCGTCCGCCAATATGCCGAAACGCAAGCGCGCGAACTGGAACGCCTCGGCATCACGATGAACTTTGGCCCCGTCGTCGATCTGCGGCTTGGCAAGCCAAATCGCAACGACGGCGAAACCCGCATCTATTGGCGCGCCATTGACGACGATCCCTACCTCGTCGCCAAAGTCGCGGGCTGGTACTGCGATACGCTGACGAAATTCAACATCATCTGCACGCTGAAGCATTTCCCCGGCTTGGGTCGCGTGACGCGCGACACACACGTAACGTCGGCAGACATCAGCGCCGGTTCAAGCCAGCTTGAACTGACCGATTGGGTGCCGTTCCGCCGCGTAATGACGGAGCCCGGCGTTGCGACTATGCTTGGCCACGTCCGGCTCGACAGCATTGACAGCACGACGCCGGCGTCCTTCTCCGATATCGTCATCAACAAGGTCGTGCGCCCGCGCTTCGAAAACGACGGCCTCCTCATCACCGACGACTTCAGCATGGGCGCGGTCACGAAATCGCGCGACGGCTTGGGCGGCGCGGCCGTCAAAGCGCTCGATGCAGGGGTCGATCTGATCCTGCTGTGCAGCGTCGACAAGAGCTACGACATCCTGATGTCCGCGTTGATCGAAGCCGACCAGAAGGGCGAAATCTCAATCGCGCGCGAAAACGAGACGCGCGAGCGGCTGAAGCGCTACGTCTTCGTCGACGATCGCGACCTGCCGCCGTCCGCTCCCGTTCAGGCGCAGCAGTAAGACGCGCCTCAAAGATCCGATGCAGGAGCCTTGGTCAGCGTCTTCTCGAACGGCTCGCCGATGGTCCTCGGATCGGCCGCGAGCGAATGGCGAACGATTTCCCACTTCTCGCCGACCCGTTCGAATTCGGTCTTGTACCGCCCGCCAAGCAACATCCGCGTCCCTTTGCGCTCGCCGGTGATGCGATAGATCACAGGACCGCTGACGGTCGCCGAACCGCATCCGGCGACGAGCGATGCCGGGCGGATCGACAGCCGGGGATGCCGGGAAAAGAAATCCTGATAGTAGGTCCGGATCGCATCGCGGCCCTTGTAGACCTTGCCGTCCTTGGTCGCGACCAGCGTTGCATCATCAGCATAAAGGGTCGAAAGCTGTTCCGCGCTCCCGCTCACGAACGCTGCGCGCCAGCCATTGAGCAATTGAACCATCTGGACCTCGGAAAGCTTGGCGCACCCCGGCCCGTCTGTTTGGCCATTCGCAGCCTTGGCCGGGCTGTAGGCTCCTCCGGCACTGGCGATCATCAGAAGACCGATCGCTCGGAGCAATGGCCGGGCATTCCAGGATCCTGTCATAGGCGATCCTTTCGCGGACGAGGCTGTCCCAATCCTCTCTTGATGTTATGATTCCCGCTGTGCGTGAAATTTCGGTTGCCGCCTTAACCGAAAAGGCGAAATTCCGCGGCCGAAAAGGCCCATTCGGCGTATCGTTGGGCCTAGCGGTGCCCTGACGGATTTCCCGTCCTGCCGATTGCCAATCTTCATCGTCTTTGATACAAGGCGGCCCAGAACACGCGCGGACACCGGCGGCCAAACCTCCGGAGTCGGTGGTTTTGCGCATTCAAGAGACAGAATTTCTTCAGAGGATACAACTGCTTGCAGGTTCTCGTTCGCGACAACAATGTTGATCAGGCTCTCAAGGCGCTTAAGAAAAAATTGCAGCGCGAGGGCGTTTTCCGCGAGATGAAGCTCCGCGGTCATTTTGAAAAGCCTTCTGAAAAGAGAGCCCGCGAGAAAGCCGAGGCGGTGCGCCGCGCTCGCAAGCTCGCCCGCAAGAAGCTGCAGCGCGAGGGTCTCCTGCCGAGCAAGCCTGCAATGGCGCGTGGCGCCGGTGGCAAGGGTGGTCCCGGCCGTGGCGGCCAGGGCGGTGCAGGCGGCGGTTTCCGCGGCGGCCAGAACGGCGGCAGCGCTGGCGGAGCCAGCAGCGGCGGCACCGGCAGCAGCTTCTAAGCCATCGCCGCAAAGCGACGACACAATCAAGGCTCGCGATGTCCGCGGGCCTTTTTGTATTGCTGAAAGCCGGTCCGTTTAGTCACGCGCCAGCAACTTTCCCGCGCGCAGTCTGTCGATCCAGCCATTCACGAACGCGAAGGTGGGTCCGTCATGGATGACATGCCCTCCGCCGTGAATGATCTTGATCTCCTTCGGCTCATGGGCGGCAGCGAACAACCGGCGGGCCATCTCGACTGGCACGACCTCATCGGCATCCCCGTGCATAATAAAAATCGGCACGTGGACGTCATGGATGTATTTGATCGATTCGTATCGATCCTTCAGCAGCAGCCCGACCGGTAGCCACGGAAACTCCGCCGACGCCAATTCGAGAATGGACGTGTAGGGCGCATCGAGAATAAGCCCCTCGACCTTCTCATCCTTCGCCACCTGTATCGCCACCCCCGAGCCGAGCGATTCGCCATACAGAATGATGTCGCGGGATTCCACGCCGTCGCGGATCAGCGTCTCGTAGGCAAGTTTCGCATCCGCCACGTTGGCCGTTTCCGTCGGCGACCCCGTAGAACCGCTGAAGCCCCGGTACGCCAGCATGAGCATGCCGCGCCCGTGCTCAATATATTTCCGCATCGTCTCAGCGCGGAACGCCAGCGAGCCGCCATTGCCGTGAAGATAAAGCAGCGTCGGCTGACCCGGCCGCGCCTTGCGGTACCAGGCAATCAGCTTCTCACCGTCGGGTGTAGGAATGACGAGCTCAGACACGCCCACGAGCCCCGCAACCGCGGGCGCCGTGCGCACGGGATCGGGGAAATACAGGAACCGCCGCTGCGCCACATACATCGCCCCCGCCACGACGACGTAGAGGAGAACGAGAGTGATCAGAATGTATTTGAGAACCAAAAGCACGCCCGCCTTGGGTCAGTCACGATGACGAACCAGATACCCGATCCTGTCACCTTCTCGTTCACGAATGCTTTCGAGCGCTGCCATCGCGTCTAAACCATGAAGCGGGACACCCGTCTCCGCAACGCAATCCTGATTGAGCTTCATGAGTTCCCGATAGATCGGCTCGGCCGTTTTGTGCAGCATCGCAACCACGGCAACGGTCTTGCGCGGCATATTGATCGGGACGCGGGGAAAGACCGACGACAGAACTTCCTTAGCCCCTTCCGAGAAGTGTGACGAAAAGCGGCCTAAAAGAGAAACGAGCTTGACCGCCGTCGTCTCTTCGAAGCGATAGTTGTATCTATCCATCCACTCGAAAAGCTTGTCCATCGTGAAGTCTTGCAGGCGAATGCCGGCCGTATCGCGATAGTCCTGCCATTCGGCGACAAGATCGAAACCCGATTCCATGTCGATGTCGGCAGGCGCAAACGTCAGGTCGGTCGCGACACCGACGCGGTCCAGAAAATCCTTGTTCTTGCGGGCGATGTGCGTCGGATAGGTCGGCAGCCTGAAAGTCCCAAAGCTGCCCTGCTCATAGGCGAGCCGGACCAGCTTCGAACAAAACAAGTTCCGCGTATCGTCAGTGCGCATCGAGAAATCGTAAAGGATGCGCTTGCCGCCTTTCGCGTGCGACGCCGCCACGTAATCGAAAATGTATTTAGCCGCGCGCGCTCCGAGATCGGCATCACGATGACGATAGAGCACAGCGCGCACGATGTTATGGTCGAGCGCCTTCGCGAGCGGGGTGATGGTAGCGCCGTCTTCGATCAGGCTCTCGACCATCCAGTGGTCGCCCTGAGGATCGATGTAGACGATGCCGATATGGCTGAACTGGCTATCGACGTCACCGATCCGGGCGATGGCGGCGCTGTTGTGCGCCGTGCCTCGCACCAGCACGACGTCGCCCGAGCGAAAATGGTGGGCCGCGCCGCTGCGGTAGAAGTCGTAGTTCACGAGCGTGTTGTTGTCAGCGCCGGTGAAGCCGCGCAGCAGATATCCGTTCTCGTTTGTGCGCGGATGCCCTGTCGTGATCTCACCAAGCATGTCCGACACGTATCGGAGCACCCGGAAGACGTCTCGGAAGCCTTGCGTCACCTCAGGCGTCATCAGGCCGAGCATCTCGTAATGCGCCAGGTGATCGCGAAGCCCAACACGCAAATCAAACAGCCGGTACATCAACTGCGGCGCCTGCCGCGCGATGCCCACCACGTCGTAATCGGCAAATCGCGCCTTCGATGCCCGCTCATAGATGAATTGCAGGTTGCGGGCGAGCAGCGCCGAATTCGTTACCGGCGTCGCCGCGAGAATCTCGATGTGCTGGATATCGTTTTCGAAAGACGCCGACGCGACAGGAGCCAACACGGAAAACCCTCAAACTCACCCTTGGCTGCAAGTTATAGCAGACCGGCCCGGTTCTGACCCGAGCCACCGCAATCGGCAACCTCCTGTTGCCGATCCGCCCCATTGGCCGACGATCTACGGCCAGTCGGCTCGCACCGACCCTTGGGCCCGCCCCAGCCTAGTCCGCAGCCAGGGCTTTAACGATCTCTTCCGTCATTTTCTTGGCATCGCCTAACAACATCACGGTGTTGTCGCGATAGAAGACAGGGTTGTCGATACCGGCATAGCCCGACGCCAGTGAGCGCTTGTTAAAAAACACCGTTCCGGCCTTCCAGACCTGAAGAACCGGCATGCCGTAGATCGGCGACGTCTTGTCTTCCTCGGCCGCCGGATTGACGACGTCGTTGGCACCGATGACGTACACGGCGTCAGCCTGTGCGAACTCGCTGTTGATGTCTTCGAGTTCGAAAACTTCGTCGTAGGGCACGTTAGCCTCAGCGAGCAGCACGTTCATGTGACCCGGCATACGTCCTGCAACCGGGTGAATGGCGTATTTGACCTCGACGCCGGCCTTTTTCAGCGCGTCCGCCATCTCGCGCAACGCGTGCTGCGCCTGGGCGACCGCCATGCCGTAGCCCGGCACGATGATGACCTTCGACGCATTTTTGAGAACGTAGGCGGCATCTTCCGCCGAGCCGAGCTTGACGGGCTTCTGCTCGCCGCCGCCTGCAGCTCCGGCCGCCGCAGTCTCGCCGCCGAAACCGCCCGCGATGACGGACAGGAACTGCCGGTTCATCGCCTTGCACATGATGTACGACAGGATGGCGCCCGACGAGCCGACGAGCGCGCCGGTGATGATCAACGCGACGTTGCCGAGCGTGAAGCCGATGCCCGCAGCCGCCCATCCCGAATACGAGTTCAGCATCGAGACGACGACCGGCATGTCGGCGCCGCCAATCGGGATGATGATCAGGACGCCGATCAGCAGCGAGAGCGCCACGATCAGCCAGAACAGCCACGCCGACCCGCCCGACACGATGAACGCGTAGATCATCAGGATCAGCAGAATGCCAAGGCCCGCATTGATCAGATGCCGCGACGGCAACATGATGGGTTTACCCGACATCCGCCCCGAAAGCTTCGCAAACGCAATGACCGAACCGGTGAACGTAATCGCGCCGATCGCAACGCCGAGCGACATCTCAAGCAGGCTGCCGGCCTTGATCCCGAGATCGGGCGCCGCCGGATCGACGAGAATGCCGAACGCCGATGGCGCGTAAAGCGCACTGGCCGCAACGAACACCGCGGCGAGACCGACAAGTGAGTGAAACGCCGCGACGAGTTCCGGCATCATCGTCATCGGAATTTCGCGCGCCGTCTTGGCGCCGATAAAACCGCCGATGCCGATGCCAAGCACGATCAGGATCCAGGACGTCGCCGTCGGCTCGGCGAGCCCAAGCGTCGTAAGGATCGCGATCGTCATACCGATCATACCGTAGAGGTTGCCCTTGCGCGATGTCGCGGGGCTCGACAGGCCTCTAAGCGCCAGGATGAAGAGAACGCCGGCGGCGAGATAAAGCAGAGCGGCGACGTTTGCGGACATAGGTGCGTTCCCGGGCCTGTTATCGGATTCCTGCGGCGGTTCTCATGCGACGAGCGACGCGAGCGTCAGCCCTCTTTCTTCGGTGGAGGCGTTTCTTTTTTCTTGTACATGGCGAGCATCCGGTTGGTGACGAGGAAGCCGCCGAAGATGTTGATCGACGCCATCGTCAATGCGAGGAACCCGAACACGCGAGCGATGCCGCTGTCCGAACCCGTCAGCGAAACACCGACAGCGAGCAGCGCGCCGACCACGATCACGGACGAGATCGCGTTCGTGACGCTCATGAGCGGCGTGTGCAAAGCCGGTGTCACCGACCAGACGACGTAGTAGCCGACAAAAACGGCAATCACGAACACCATCAGCTCGTATACAGACGGGCTGACGCCATGCCCCTCGGCCGCGAAAGCCGACGATGCCGTTAATGCCGTGACCGCAAGAGCGGCGAGCAGAGTTTGGATCAAGCGCATGGCAAGGCTCCTCATGCCGTCTTCGTCGCAAAATTGGGATGCACGATCTGCCCGTCTTTAGCGATCAGCGTTCCCTTGATCAGTTCGTCGTCCCAATTCACCGCCAGCGTCTTTTCCTTCTTGTCGATCATCGTTTCGAGGAAAGCCAAGAGATTGCGGGCGTAGAGACTTGAAGCGTTGACGGCGATAGTGCCTGCAAGATTGAGCGGCCCGAAAATCTTGACGCCATTCGGCGTCTCGATCGTTTTGCCGGGCTCCGTCATCTCGGTGTTGCCGCCGCGCTCGGCCGCGAGGTCGACGATGATCGAGCCGGGCTTCATGCTCTCGATCATGGCGCGCGAAATAAGCTTCGGCGCCGGACGACCGGGAATGAGCGCCGTCGTGATGACGAGGTCTTGCGATTTGATGTGGTTGGCGACGAGTTCGGCCTGCTTCGCCTGATATTCCGCGCTCATCGGCTTGGCATAACCGGCAGCCGTCTGCGCTTGCTTGAACTCATCATCTTCGACGGCGATGAACTTCGCACCGAGCGACTGGACCTGCTCTTTTGTCGCTGGCCGAACGTCTGTTGCTGTCACCTGCGCACCGAGCCGCCGCGCCGTCGCAATGGCCTGCAAGCCCGCAACGCCGACGCCCATAATGAACGCCTTTGCCGCCGGAACTGTACCGGCGGGCGTCATCATCATCGGGAGCGCCTGACCGAACATCGAAGCGCCATCGACGACGGCCTTGTAGCCCGCAAGGTTCGCCTGGCTCGACAGCACGTCCATTGACTGCGCGCGCGTCGTGCGCGGCATGAATTCCATCGAGAAGACGGTTGCGCCGGTCCCCGCCAACGCGTCGAGACCGTCGCGCTCACCGTAAGGATCGACCATGCCGGCAACGATCGCACCGGGCTTCAGTGCTTTGACATCATCGACAGATGGACGGCGAACCTTCAGCAGAATATCGGCGCCGGAAAGCGCATCGGCTTTGCTGACGATCTCCGCGCCGGCGGCGCGATAAGCGTCGTCGGAGAAGCGCGATCGAAGTCCTGCGCCCTGCTCGATACGAACGAGCGCGCCGAGGCCGGTGAATTTCTTGACCGTGTCCGGCGAAACGGCAACGCGCGGCTCGTCGGCCGGCTCACTGGTGACAGCTATCGTAACCATGTCTCGGTCCAATCGATGGGCGGCAGGGGCAGAACCGGAAAAAGCAAAGGGGCAGTCCATTACCGGCCTGCCCCATGACGTCACCTAATTGGCGTAGGTGAGCCGGGGATCAGACCAGAAAGATCTTCATGAGGACGAGAATGACGGCCACTGTGATGACGCCAATCTTTAGGAAGCGCACGAAATCGCGGTAGGTTTCAAGATGCGCTGCGTAGTCCATTGCCGGGCTACCCTTCGAGGTATCGATATCCAAAGTTTCACTCCCCAGTGGCGTGTTTTAAAATCTGTATGGGGTTAGGTATCTCAAGATGTGGCGAGCTTCAAGGTGTCGCAGTCTGGCCTTTAGCTCAGTTTGCGCCAGAAAATCAGCAGGGGCCGCGCACCCACCGTACGGCATCGAGCCTAGGTTGTAGAAGCGAGCAAGCCTCGCTACACCGCAACCTGTGTACCGACCTCGACGACTCGGTCGGTCGGAATCTGGAAGTAAGTCGTCGCGTCTTCCGCGCTTCCTGCCAGCATAATGAACAGGCGTTCCTGCCAGCGCGGCATCTCAGACTTCGCTGTCATGCGCAGCGAACGCCGCGACAGAAAGAACGACGTCGAGCCAATGTCGATGTTGCAGTCCTTCCGGCGCGCATGTTCGAGAATCTTCGGCACACTCGGCGTTTCCATGAAGCCATAGCGCGCAATGATCCGGATGAAATGATCGGAAACGCGCTCGATCGTCAGCCGCTCATGACGGGCTACGCGCGGCGTCTCTTCCGTTCGGATTGAGAGCAGAATGTTGCGCTCATGCATGACGCGATTGTGCTTCAGGTTATGCATCATCGACGTCGGCGCCGCATAGGGATCGCCGGTCAGAAACACGGCCGTTCCCGAAACGCGATGCGGCGGCTTCGCTTCGAGCTTGCGCACGAGCCAATCGAGGTCGGCCTCGTTGCGCTTCGTGACTTTTGCCAAAACGCGCGTGCCGCGCACCCAGGTGAACATGATGATCGCCAGCATGCAGGCGATGGCGAGCGGCACCCAGCCGCCTTCGAGCAGCTTCAATATATTGGCCGAGAAGAACGCCTGCTCGATCAAGAGCAGCGGAATGATGATGAGCGCAACGCGCCACAGCGGCCACTTCCAGCATTTCCAAATGACGAAGAACGCCATCAACGAATCGATGACCATCGCTGCCGTCACCGATACACCGTAGGCCGCCGCCAGATTGGACGACGTCCTGAAGGCAAAAGTCGCGACAAGAACGGCTACGAAAAGGATCCAGTTGACCCTCGGCATATAGATCTGTCCGGCCATGCTCTCCGACGTATGCCGGATCTCGAAGCGCGGCACGAGGCCGAGCTGGATAGCCTGACGGGTCAGCGAAAAGGCGCCCGTTATCACTGCCTGGCTTGCGATCACGGTCGCGAACGTCGACAGGACCAGCATCGGCACAAGCATGAAGTCGGGATAAAGCTTGTAGAACGGGTTCTCGATCGCATTGGCGTCGTTCATGACCAACGCGCCCTGGCCGAAATAATTGAGCACCAGCGCCGGCATGACGAAGTAGACCCAGGCGACAGAGATAGGCTTCCGGCCGAAATGGCCAAGGTCGGCGTAAAGCGCTTCGGCGCCGGTACATGCCAGAAAGACGAGGCCCATCACTGTCAGGCCCAGAAATCCGTGGTGGTAGACAAACGAAATGCCCTCAATCGGATTGAGGGCACGAAGAACGTGCAGATTGTCGGCGATGTGGACGAGACCGCCCAGCGCCAGAACGGCAAACCAGACGCACATGACCGGACCGAAAAATCGCGCGACCCGGTCCGTGCCACGCGACTGCATCCAGAAAAGACCGGCGAGAACAATGACGGCGACCGGAATGACGGCGCGCTCGAATTGCGGCGCGATGAGTTGCAGGCCTTCGACCGCCGACAACACCGAAATCGCCGGCGTAATAACCGCATCGCCATAAAAGAACGAAGCGCCGGCGATGCCGAGCGCGCCGAGCAGCGGCGCGCTGCGACGGGCGACGGTCTGGCCCAGCGCCATCAGCGCGAACATACCGCCCTCGCCCTTGTTATCGGCGCGGAGCAAAAGGAGCACGTATTTCACCGTGACGACGAGCGTCATGCTCCAGAAGATAAGCGACAGCACGCCGACCGCCGCCTCCGCGGCGGTTAGTCCGCGGTGCGAAGCAGCTGTGATAGCCTCCTTGAAAGCATAAAGCGGACTCGTACCGATGTCGCCAAAGACGACACCTACCGAGCCCAGTGCCAATGCCCAGAAGTTCTTACTGTCATGCCCCTCTCCGACGCCATAATCGGCAGCCTGAGAAGAGGCGGGCGCTTGTGCCATTCAGGCACCTCGACCTGTCGAATTGGGCTGCATCGCAGCAAAGTGGCGGGCTTCTACCCTCACGTCGAGCCAATGGAAAGCGTTAAATTCGCCACCCCCGAGTTGCCTTTCCAGCGGACCGTTCGGCAGCACACCTTCGCAGGATTCGCTGCACCGCCGAACAGTCGGTTTTATGAACGCTTTCTAGAGCAGGCTCAAGACATGGTTTCCAGTTCGTCGATCATCCCCTCGATGACCTTAAGTCCCTTATTCCAGAACTGAGGATCGCGCGCATCGAGCCCAAACGGCGCCAGCAGCTCCGAATGGTGCTTCGACCCGCCGGCTTTCAACAGATCGAAGTATTTCGCCACGAACCCGGGGTGGGCTTCGGCGTAAAGGCCGTAAAGCGAGTTTACCAGACAGTCGCCGAACGCGTAGGCGTAGACGTAGAACGGCGAATGAATGAAGTGCGGGATATAGGTCCAGAAGACCTCGTAGCCGGGTTTCAGATCGATCGCCGGCCCCAGGCTTTCCGCCTGTACCTCCATCCAGAAGCCATTGATCTGCTCGGCCGTCAGTTCGCCCTCGCGGCGCGCTTCGTGAACCTTTCGCTCAAAAGTATAGAATGCGATCTGGCGCACGACCGTATTGATCATGTCCTCGACCTTGGCCGCGAGCATCGCTTTCTTTTCGCGCGCATCCTTGGTCTCAGCGATGAGCGCGCGGAACGTCAGCATCTCCCCGAACACGGATGCCGTCTCGGCGAGCGTCAACGGCGTCGGCGCCAGCAGCGGACCCTGATCGCGCGCCAGCCATTGATGGACGCCATGGCCAAGCTCATGCGCGAGCGTCATGACATCGCGCGGCTTACCGAGATAATTCATCATGACGTAAGGGTGCACCGACGGCACCGTCGACGCCGAGAACGCGCCTGGCGCCTTGCCGGGCTTCACCGGCGCATCGATCCAGTTCTTATCGAAGAACTGCTTGGCGATCGTCGCCATCTCGGGTGCAAAGCCATTATAGGCCCGAAGAACGATCTGCTCGGCTTCCGACCACGTGATCGTGCGTTCCGGTTTGTCGGGAAGCGGCGCGTTGCGATCCCAAGACGCCAGCGTCTTCTTGCCGAGCCATTTGGCTTTCATTGCGTAATAGCGATGCGACAGCAACGGATAGGCCGCGCGGACACTCGACACGAGCGCGTCGACAACCGGGCCTTCGACACGGTTCGCAAGGTTGCGGCTGTCTGAAACGTCTTTGAAATTGTGCCAGCGGTCGGAGATCTCTTTGTCTTTCGCAAGCGTGTTCGTGATGCGCGAAAACAATGGCAGGTTCGCTTGAAAAACTTTGCTGAGCGCTTTCGATCCTGCCTCGCGCCTCTTCTCGTCGGCGTCCGACAGCAGGTTGAGCGTCGGTTCAAGCGAAAGCGCTTCCTTCTCGCCATCGACCTCAAATCGCAGCGCCGACATTGTCTCGTCGAACAGCCGGTTCCACGCGCCGCGGCTCGTCTGCGATTTTTCGGTGAAAAGCGTCTCGATGCGTTCGTCGAGCTGATGCGGCTTTTCCTTCCGCAGATCATCGAACCACGGCTTATAGCGCTTGAGGCTTTCGTGCTTCAGCGCCGACTCAAGCACGGCGTCGTCGATCTGATTGAGTTCGAGTTCGAAAAAGATGAGATCGGTGTAGAGCTTCGTCAGCGCTTCCGAGACGTCGGCATTGAATTTCGCACGCGCCGGGTCCGTCTGATTGAGAACATAGTAGAGTCCGGAAAACGATCCGAGCTTGCCCGCTAGATCGGACAACTTCTCGTAATCCTTGACCGGATGGATCAGCTTGTCGCCGTCCTTGGCGAGTTCCGCTAAGCGCCCTTGATACGTCGCCTTGATGCGCGTCGCCTCAGCGGCCGCTTCTTTGAGATCGCGCTGAATGGCCGGATCGTTGGGGCCGGAATAGAGATCACTCAGATCCCATTGCGGCATGTTGCCCAATGCGTCCTTGTCTTCCGCCAACTTGGTCGCGGCTTGTGGAGCGAGAGTGATGTCGGACAACGGCCACCTGCGCATGAGAACCTCTATAGTTAAGAATGCGAGCCGTGGCTTAGCACAGCCTCGGAAAAGATGAAATTTGACGATCTGGACAGATGTAGGGTCGGGACCGGCTGAAAAAAACTTTCGCGAGAGTTCAGCCTCTTAGCGAACAGCGGCGAAATTTGCGTCACCGCGAAACCTTACGTTTACCGTTGTCCGGCAATGATGTGCTCGTTGCGTAAGTTCCGGGTCACCAAGTGTGTGAAGCTGGGGCAGTCTGCTTCCATTGCTCAAAAACGACCCTCGTGTCTGCGTTAGAGTAAAAGTTGCGTGAAAATGTCAAAGCGTATTCTGATCGTCGATGACGATCCTGCCCAACGTCGAATTCTCGAAGAGACCATCAAGCGATTTGGCTTCGAGACCAAATCATGTGGCTCCGGCGAACAAGCCATTCAAGTTCTCGAAGGCCAGGAACGCCCCCAGATCGGTCTCGTCCTGTTGGACTTGATTATGCCGGGGATGGACGGCATGGCCGTTCTTGACCGTGTCGGCCACGTTGCTGGCATGCCGCCGATCATCGTGCAGACCGCGAACGGCTCGATCGAAACCGCGATCAACGCCATGCGCCGCGGCGCAGTCGATTTCGTCATCAAGCCCGCCTCGCCAGAACGGCTCGAGGTATCCATCAAGAGCGCCCTCAAAATTGAAGCGCTGACGGACGAAATCACGCGCATCAAGAAAACCGCCGAAGGCAAGCTGACGTTCGGCGATCTCGTTCTGCGCGGCGAAGCGATGACGCGCGTCATCACGCTCGGCAAGCGCGCCGCCGCATCGAACATCCCGGTTCTGATCGAAGGCGAAAGCGGCGTCGGCAAGGAACTCATCGCACGCGCCATTCAAGGCGAGAGCGATCGCGCCGGCCAGCCGTTCATCACCGTGAACTGCGGTGCGATTCCCGAAAATCTGATCGAAAGCATTCTGTTCGGTCACGAGAAGGGGTCGTTTACCGGCGCCATCGACAAGCGCATCGGCAAATTCCAAGAAGCCGATGGCGGCACCCTCTTCCTCGACGAAGTGGGCGAGTTGCCCCTCGAAGCTCAGGTGAAGTTGCTGCGCGCCCTGCAGGAAGGCGAGATCGATCCGGTCGGCTCCAAGCGTCCGGTGAAGGTCAACTTCCGCCTTATCTCGGCGACGAACCGTGACATGATCCAGCAGGTCAAGGACGGCAAGTTCCGCGAGGATCTCTATTACCGCCTCAACGTCTTCCCGATCTTCGTTCCGCCGCTGCGTGAACGCGTCGAAGACATCCCCGAGCTTGCACGCCACTTCATTGCCCGCTTCGCCGCCGAGGAAGGCAAACGCGTGACCACGATCTCGGACCGCGCCATGCGTTTGCTGCAGGCCTATTCCTGGCCAGGCAACGTTCGCCAGCTCGAGAATGCGGTCTTCCGCGCGGTCGTCCTGGCCGACGGTCCTGAACTCACGGTTTCGGAATTCCCTCAGATCGCCGCCCACGTCGATGGCTTCGAGGCGGAAATTCCGGCCGCACCTTCGGTCGTCCAGAAGCCGCAGGCCTACACCGGCCCGGCCCTTCTCGGCGCCGAGAACACCGTCCCGCATACCGTCGAGATGAAGACCTCATCGGCGGGAAGTGCGCTCGGTATCCAGGCTATGGCTGAGGACGGCGAAATCCGCTCGCTCGAAGCCATCGAAGCCGACATGATCCGCTTGGCTCTCGGCCGTTATCGCGGCCACATGACGGAAGTCGCCAAACGACTCAACATCGGACGCTCGACGCTCTACCGCAAAATGCAGGAATACGGCCTCGAGCCCCGCACCAACTAGACACGTCACCGAACCTTAGAGGCTGCACGCCAAAGGCGAGAGTGGAGCGCGCATGCACGCGCCCTCCGTTCCCGCCACCATGCGACCAGACCGCACACAACATTCTGTTTACATCCGACCGGTCTTCAAGATCGCCGGCCAGGATGAGAGAGCGAGCCCCTTCGCCCTCGACAGCAAAAGCCCCGGCTGCATCCGGGGCTTTTGCATTTTGGCTATAGCTGTCGCGAAATCCGACGCGCTGCAATCAAATTGAAACTTTCCGCTTTCTATGGTGTTGGAAGTAATCGAATCGGGTGGGCGCATCGGACGCGCCGTATTGGCCCGTTTTCTGTGCATTTAAGGGCACGAAGCAGCAACAGTTTCGCCACAGCGCTGTGCAACACAGTTATGTCCCGCGATCTGGTTGGTCAGACGAAACGCTGGCACCTATCTATCGCCGGGGGAGTTGAAAGGTGGTTTTCGGAATGCGCGTCGCAAAAGTCCTGGCTGTCGGCCTGTTGCTGACGGCCAGCGCAGGATCAGCCGCGTTGGCACTCGATCCCGCCAGTGATCAGCCGACAAGTGATCAACAATCGACAAGTGGGCAGTCCAACAGCACGGATAGCGCGACACAACCTGCCGCTGCTCCCGCAGCCGGTTCACAGGAAACGGCGCCAGAACATCAACCCGCAGCAGACGCTGCCAAACCGGTACCGGACGCTTCCACCGCTGCACAGGCCCCAGCAGCGCCGGCGACCGACAGCGCGGCTGCTCCCGAAAGCAAGCCTGCAGCCGAAGCTCCGGCGTCGGAAGCCAAGGCGCCGGAAGCACCTGCCATTACCGACAAACCAACCGACACGGCTGTATCCGCGCCGGCTGCTGAAACGCCTGCACCTGCTGCCGACACCGCAGCTGCCCAACAGCCCACAATCGTCGCCGACGATCGGCTGCTCTATCTGCCTATGGAAGACTACATTCAGAACAACGCCAAGAAGGCGCTATCCGGAACCGACGCTGCCGATCGCGACGCGCTCGCAAAATTCTATCACGACCGCATGGGCGCAACGCTGTGGGTCGACAAGCACGGCTTCACCCCCGAAGCCAAGAGCCTTATTTCGGCGCTCCAAGGTGCCGATGATTGGGGCCTGCGCTCGGCCGATTTCAAGATCCCCGATCTGAAGGCGAACGCCGACGGCGGCTTTAATCCCGACGACCTGATGGCCGCAGAAGCCCGTCTGTCGCTTGAGGCGATGGAGTATGCGCGCGATGCACACGGCGATCGCATCAGCGATCCGTCCGCACAGCTCGGCACCTACATCGACCGCAAGCCGGTACTGCTTGATCGCAAGACCGTCATCGACGATCTTGCGGCAGCACCCGACAAAGCTGCCTATCTGACCTCGCTCAACCCGCAGCAGGAGCAGTTCCGCCGTTTGCGCGAGAAGCTCCTCGCACTGCGGGCGTCGGAAAAGGCCGAGGAAGCGCTTAAAATTCCCAGCGGGCCGAATATGAAGCCCGGCCAGAGCGATCCCGCAATCGCCATCCTGCGCAAGCGCCTGAAAGTCACGGTGCCGCCGGTCAAAGCTGACGGCTCGCCCGCCGACGAAAATTATTACGACAACGCGCTGGCCGACGCCGTCAAGGCGTACAAGGAGCAGAAGGGCATTCGCCCGGCGAGCTTCTGGATTACGAACGTGCTGCGCAATTCGCTGAACGCCGGCAATGGCGTCACGACGGACCGCCTCGTCGCAAATATGGAAGAATGGCGGTGGATGCCCGCCGATCTCGGCAACTACTACGTCATGGTCAACATCCCGGAATTCAAATTCCGCGTGGTGTCGAACGGCCAGGTCATCCATGAAGAACGTATTGTTTCAGGCCGGCCCGACGCACAGTCGCCGATCTTCTCCGAGACGATGAAGACCGTCGTTATTAAGCCGCGCTGGAACGTTCCGGACTCGATCAAGATCAAGGAACTGCTGCCAGGCCTCCGATCGGGCTACGATTCATTGCGTCGCCAGGGTCTGGTCATGGAATACAACGGTCGCAAGGTCGATCCGCGGAATGTCGATTGGTCTCGCACCGACATTCGCAATTTCCATGTCTATCAGCCACCCGGCGGCGGCAACGCGCTCGGCGTCGTGAAGTTCCTGTTCCCGAACAAGCACGCGGTCTATCTGCACGACACGCCGAGCAAAAGTCTGTTCAACGAACCCGTCCGCGCGTTCAGCCACGGCTGCATGCGCGTGCGCAACCCCGTGTCGCTGGCTGAGCTGATCCTCGACAAGGATAAAGGCTGGGACAAAGAGAAGGTTGACGATCTCGTCAAGAACGGCCCGGAGGAGAACGAGATCGCCCTCGATCATCCTATTCCCGTGCACGTGACGTATTTCACGGCGTGGGTCGATGATAACGGCGACGTTCAGACCTTCAACGACATCTACGGCCACGAGAAACGCATTACGCTCGCGCTCGCCGGCAAGTGGAACCAGATCGTCAAAGCTGACGAAAAGAAGGTGTCGCCGGAAGACATACCGAATGAGGGATGGCGCAACGACGGTTTCGCATCGCTCTTCGGCGATGACGACGAATACGACAGCCGCGGGCGCCGCAAAAAGCACAACGGTGGCCTCGGCAGTTTCTTCAAGCAGGTCTTTGGCGGCTTCTGAGCACGCCCAACGACTGACGAAGCAGACATGAGAAGCCGGCCGCGTAAGCGAGCCGGCTTTTTCATTTGCCGAGCCCACCGGCCTTTTTATCGCCCTTTCCGAAGTTTTAGATATCGGACGGGGATAGTTACTGCCTCTTAACGGTTCGGGGTTAATCGTTAACGGCCGAGCATTTGGCCCCAGTCGGGCTCGGAATGTTTTTAGTAGGGACGGGGGAATTCGTGGCCGCTCGCCGCTCAGGGCTGGTATTCGGCGCACTCGCGCTGATTTTGTCTGTGTGTCTCAACGCCGACAAGATGACGGCGGCCGGGCAGCCTAATGAGCGCGTGATTTCCCTCTATCACATCCACACGCACGAACGCCTGACCATCGTCTACAAGCGGAATGGAAAATACATTCCCGAGGCGATGACGAAGATAAATTACATCATGCGCGACTGGCGCAAAAACAAGATCATCACGATCGCGCCCGCCACTATCGACCTCGCCTGGGAAATGCACGAAGAGCTCGGCTCGAAGGAGCCGATCAACATCATCTGCGGCTATCGCACGGCAAGCACCAATGAAATGCTTCGCGAAACGCGCGGCGGTCAGGCGCGGTTCAGCCAGCACATCACCGGCAAGGCGATCGACATTACCTTCCCCGACATTCCGCTGAAGAAGATGCGCTACTCTGCGCTGATCCGTGAGCGCGGCGGCGTCGGATACTATCCGACGTCCGGCATCCCCTTCATTCACATCGACACGGCCAACGTTCGCATGTGGCCGCGGATGCCGCGCCAGGAGCTTGCCCTGCTCTTTCCGAATGGCCACTCGAAATTCGTGCCCGCCGATGGTCGTCCAATCACCCCGGCCGACGTTAAAATCGCACGCAGCCGGTTCCACGAGCTTGCAACCCAGGTCGCCGAATTCTTCCATGATCGCCGTGAGCCAGGAACCTCGCGCACCATGGTGGCGTCCCTCGAGGTCAGCCCGCCGAAGAAGCATCTCAACGTCGTCGCCTCATTGGGCTTAGGCACGCGCCCGAAAACAGCCGACGGTTCGACCCGGCGCAACGTCAACATAACGACCGAGCCCGATCCGTCGCTCTCGCCGCCGGTACGTCCGTTCGCGCCCGCGTCGACGGTTGCTTCGCTCGAACCCAGCGATGGGCAATCACAGGCTATCGCTGTCCCGAGACTGATCGACCGCTCGTCGCATTTCACGGTTCCGTCGCAAGCCGATCGCAGCAAGCTCAATGATCTGGTTGCGTCCGCCGCCTCGATGCCGCTGCCGGAACTCATCCAAGGTCCAAGACCCGCCGTTCGCCCGCAGAAAGCGCTCGCCGCCGCAGCCATGGCTGAAAATCGCAAACCTTCGGAAGCGCCGATCGCTCAAGTCGCAAGCCTCGATCCGGCAGCCGGAACCGTCAGCGATATGCGCCCGGCCAGTATGACCGAATGGGCGCAGGCACCGGCCTACGACGAAGACCATCCCGACGAGATGGACTATCGCCCCTTCCCGCTTGCTCCGTTTCTGACCAACGAACCGACGGCCCGCGACAAGCCGCTCGCACCGATGCAGGCTCCCGACGTCGCCGCTACGCTCGAAGTCCTGGATGATGTCGATACGCTTGAGCCAATGCGGTTCCGACCGGGACGCCAATTGGCGGAAGCAATGTGGTGCGATCAATTCAAAGGCAAGGCCGTGCACGCCGAAGCCCTGAAGGAACTGGAAGACAGCCGCATCGCAACGGGCATCTCGAACCGTCCCGTCCAGACCAGCGCCCGCTGACAAGTCGCTAAGTTGACTGGCGCTAAGCCTCGAGCGCCGCAACGCCGCGCTTGAGCGACACCTGCCCCGCCTCGTTGACGAACTTGCCCAACGCCAAAAAATCCGCGCGCCGTGGACTTGACCGGCGCCACGCAAGCCCGATGGACCGCGACGGCTCAGGATCAACGAAGCGGATCATCTTGATGTCGCGACCACGACTTTCGATGCCGATGCAGATCTCCGGCAGCAGCGTGATTCCGAAACCTGCCGACACCATCTCGACGATAGTCGACAGGCTCGACGCTCCGAACGTGTTGACATCATCGACCTGCTGCAAGCTGCAATAGGTGAGCGCTTGATCGCGCAGGCAATGCCCCTCTTCGAGCAGCAGAAGGCGGTCGTGCTCGACCATCTCCTTCGTTGCTCGCACGCGGCCCGAGAGCTTTCGGCTTTTCGGCATCGCCAGCAAAAACCGGTCTTCGAAAACGGGTAGCGTTTCGATATCCGGATTTTTGATCGGCAAAGCCAAGAGCAGCACGTCGAGTTTCCCCTCGACCAGCTCATCCGTCAGAACCTGCGTCTGCGTCTCGCGAACGTGTAGCTCGAGATCAGGATGATGCTCCTTCAGCAGCGGCAGAAGCGGCGGCAGCAGATACGGCGCAACCGACGGAATGACACCCAGCCGAAGCGTCCCGGAAAGAAGGCCGCCCGCGTGCTGCGCATAATCGACGAGATTGCGGACGTCGTTGAGAAGCCGCTGCGCGCGTAGCGCGATTTCCTCGCCCTTCGGCGTCAGCTTGATGCCGCTGCGCGTTCGCTCGACGAGCGCAATGCCCAATGAGGCTTCAAGATCCTGAATCTGCATCGACAATGCAGGCTGCGTGACCGCACAAGCATCGGCGGCGCGGCCGAAATGCTGTTCGCGCGCGAGCGCGTCAAAATACCGGAGCTGCTTGAGTGTGACGTGAACCATCAGAAGGTCTAATGCCCAGCGCAAGAAATAGCGATTTGTCCTTATCACGACCGGGCATTAGGGTGAACCTGAAGACGCGTAGAACCAATCACATTTCCGCGCGCACAGAGGTGGCAGTCGAAAGACTGCCGTCGCCAGCACCGCCCTTTCCTCAGCGCCGAATGGGGACTGGGTGGTGCTGTTTTATTACGGGTTGCAGATCGGCGTTACCGCGCCTTGCGGCCGGCAATGAAAGCCCATGCTGGCGACCGGCCAATCGAAGCCGCGCCCCGCAGCCGGCTCGCGGAACGCGAGCGCAGGGCGCAACTAAAGGCTCTCTTACTCAGCGGCCATCATCGCGTCGGCAAGCGCTTCCGTATTGGGCGCCTGATCCAGCATTCCCAGCGCATGCATGTAGACTTCCAGGATGCTCTCTTCTTCTTGGCGCTCCTGGTTGCTCTTCTTGCGCAGCCGAACGATCTGGCGCAGCGCCTTGACGTCGAAGCCGACGGCCTTGGCTTCCGTGTATTTGTCACGGATATCGGCCGCGAGCTGCTTCTTTTCCTCTTCGAGGCGTTCGATCTGTTCGACGAACTGGCGCAGCTGATTTTGCGCCGAGGCTTGAAGCGTGCTCATGGGAACTCCTGCTGTCTTGTTCCGCCGACGCTAACGGCGAGCGTCGGCCACAGCAAGGCGGCGATCCCCGCTATCCAAAGGGATAAATTTGGTCCGCCATCTTGACGTTGTATATGTCGCGGAGCGTTTTTGAGTCGCTGCGGTGCCGCGCCTTGCGGCCGGCTCTCCAAAGGAGAGTCGCAAGGCGCAAAAAAGCCGGCCGACTGCTTGCTCCAAAGCCGTCCCCGGCGGCCGGCTCGCGGAACGCGAGTCGCCGGGGACCACGATTAATGATCTCTCGGCCGGTTCTGTTCGAAGGCCGCCTGTTTATCGGGTGACGCTTCGGTCTGATGCTTGGCTTTCCACTCCTGGAACGGCATGCCGTAGACGATTTCGCGGGCGTCATCCTTAGACAATTCAAGCCCCTTGGCCTCCGCCGCGTCCGACATCCAGGTCGCCAGGCAATTCCGGCAGAATCCGGCCAAATTCATCATATCGATGTTCTGAACGTCCGTTCGCGACCGCAAATGCTCGACCAGACGCCGGAATACCGCGGCTTCGAGTTCAATTGTCGTCTGCGGATCGAAAGTCTTCATGGCCAACTCCTTGACCGGCAGGGTCCTGCGACAGGCCTTACGACATAAGCACCATGCCGGCCACCCGAAAGGCCCGCATAAGCTGCGGCCTCTGATGCCTTGACGGAGACGGAGCGTTTGCGCAAACCAGACCCCCAATAATGAGATAACAAGCAGGCATCGGCCTAGGGAGACACTATGAAAGACGGCACGAACGGCGGCGTCCGCGAGACTTTGAGCACGCTGTTCGAAACCGCTTATCGGACGGCCCACCCCGCGGTTTGCCTGCCTGCGCACCTGCCCAAGGTCCCTGAAGGCGGCCGGATCATCATCATCGGTGCCGGCAAGGGCTCTGCCGCGATGGCCGTCGCAGCCGAAGAGCATTACATCGCGACAGGCGAAGCCGACAAAATCTCGGGCCTTATCTCGACGCGCCACGGCTTCGGCTTGCCGACCAAGATCATCGAAATCCTGGAAGCGGGCCACCCCGTTCCCGACGCAAATTCCATCGTTGGTGCCGAACGCGCCATTGCGCTGGCGAAGAGCGCCGGTCCGAACGATCTCGTTCTTTGCCTGTTGTCGGGTGGCGCTTCGGCGATCTGGGCGGCTCCGGTGCCAGGCGTCAGCTTCGAAGCCAAGCAGGCCCTGACGAAACAGCTGCTGAAATCCGGCGCACCGATCTCGGAAATGAATTGCGTGCGCAAGCACCTCTCCGAAGTCAAAGGCGGCAAGCTCGCTGCAGCTGTCTATCCGGCGCGCTTGCTGACGCTCGCTATCTCCGACGTGCCGGGCGACAATCCCGACGAGATTGGCTCCGGCCCGACCGTCGCCGACCGCTCGACGCTGGCGGACGCGCGCGCCGTGCTCGCCAAATGGAAGATCACACCGTCGCCCGAGATCGCGAAAGCGCTCGACGATCCGAAAAACGAAACGCTGAAAGCCGGCGATCCAAAGCTCGCCAATTCGACTTACAAAATCGTCGCCGCACCACGCGCTTCGATCGAAGCTGCAGGCGCCGTCGCGCGCGATCTAGGCTATCGCACCATCATGCTTGGCGACGATCTTGAGGGCGAAGCGCACGAGGTTGCCCGCAAGCACGCCGAGATGGCGCTCGAAGCGAAAGCCAAGGGCGAAAAGGTCGCGATTATGTCCGGTGGCGAATTGACCGTCACGGTACGCGGCAACGGCTCCGGCGGCCCCAACCAGGAATACGCACTCGGCCTCGCCATCGCATTGAATGGCACGCCGGGCATCTCCGGCCTCGCTGGCGATACCGACGGCATCGACGGCGGTGGCGGACACCACAGCGATCCGGCAGGCGCCATGGTTTTCCCCGATACGCTCGCACGGGCTGCGGCACAAAATCTCAATGCCGCCAAGTTCCTGGAGAACAACGACTCGACGGGTTTCTTTCGCCCCATAGGCGATCTTATTCTGTGTGGCCCGACCCAAACCAACGTCAACGATTTCCGGGTCATCCTTGTCGATCCGTAAGCAAGACAAACGTCGTTGGCGAACGGCTGGGGACACAACCAGAACTCTCCGCTATAGGAATTGGAGCTTCTGACTTGCCATCCCGCAATTCTTCGCGCGCCATTGTCCGGCACGTCATCTTTTCGTTGGCCTTATGTGTTTACACGTCGGCGGCACATGCCGACCTGAAGCTTTGCAACGCGACATCGAGCCGGGTGGGCGTCGCCATTGGTTATCAGGACACCACAGGCTGGGCGACGGAAGGCTGGTGGAATATCGCATCGCAAACCTGCGAGACGCTTCTGAAGGGAGCCTTGCCGAGCCGCTACGTTTACGTCCACGCCGTCGATTACGATCGTGGCGGCGAATGGGGCGGCAAAAACGACATGTGCACGACAGAAAAGTCCTTTGCCATCCGGGGGGTTCAGGATTGCGTGAAACGCGGATATAAGCGCACCGGATTTTTCGAAGTAGATACTGGCGAGGCGAAGGAGTGGACCATCCGCCTCACCGATCCGGGCCAAGGAAATGCAGACAAATGAGACGTAATCGGCGGGTCAAGATTGTAGCGACGCTTGGACCCGCGTCTGCCTCCCCGGAGATGGTCGAGCGCCTGTTCATGGCGGGCGTCGATGTCTTCCGTATCAACATGAGCCACTCGACCCACGACGGTTCGAAGGCGCTCTATAACACCGTGCGCGCCTGCGCCGCGCGCCATCGCCACCCCATTGGCATCCTTGCCGACTTGCAGGGTCCGAAGTTCCGCATCGGCAATTTCGACGCCGGCCGCATCAACGTGCCGACCGGCGCGATCTTCAAGTTCGACCGCGACGAAACGCTCGGCACGGAAGAACGCGTTTACCTGCCGCACGAGCAGATTTTCGAAGCCATCCAGCCGGGCCACAACCTCGTCCTTGACGACGGCAAGCTGCGCATGCGCGTCATCGAAGCGTCGCCCGTGCAAATCAAGGCCGAGGTCACGACCGGCGGCATGCTCGCAAGCCGCAAGGGCATTTCGATGCCCGACACGCTGCTGCCGATCAGTCCGCTCACGGAAAAAGACAAGGCTGACCTAGCACACGCGCTGAAACTCGGCGTCGATTGGGTTGCCTTGTCGTTCGTCCAGCGCGCCGAAGACGTGCACGAGGTGCGCCGTCTGATCGGCAATCGCGCCGCCATTCTCTCCAAGATCGAGAAGCCGTCCGCTGTCGCAGCACTCGAAGAGGTGATCGCGGCGTCCGACGCAATCATGGTCGCACGCGGCGATCTTGGCGTCGAAATGCCGGTCGAGAAGGTGCCCGGCATCCAGAAGAAGATCACGAGACTGTCGCGCGCCGCTGGCAAGCCCGTCATCGTCGCGACGCAGATGCTCGAAAGCATGATCTCCTCGCCGATGCCGACGCGCGCCGAAGTCTCCGACGTGGCGACTGCAGTGTTCGACGGTGCCGACGCGATCATGCTCTCGGCAGAAAGCGCCGTTGGCCAATACCCGGTCGAAGCCATCCAGATGATGGACAAAATCGCCCGCGAGGTGGAGCACGATCCGGTTTACGAGCCGATGCTCTACGCGACACAGACCGAGCCTCTGCCGACCGGTGCTGACGCTATCGCCGCCGCCGCATCCGCCATCGCCGACACGGTGAAGCTCGGCGCCATCGTCTGCTACACAGCGACCGGCTCGACCGTGCTACGCGTCACGCGCGAACGCCCCGGAATTCCGGTCATCGGTCTGACGCCGGTTGAATCGACGGCACGTCGGCTGGCTCTGGTCTGGGGCGTCCATACCATCCTGACGGGCGACCCCGAAAACCTCTCGCACATGGTGCGCAAGGCATGCCGCATCGCGTTCGAGGAAGGCTTGGTCAAGGCACGCGAGGGCATTTTAATCACCGCCGGTGTCCCGCTCGGTAGCCCCGGTGCGACGAACATGATCCGCATCGCCTTCATCGACGATTCCGGCGCACCGATCGCGGAAGAGGTGTAAGCCACCCTTATTGCATCTCGCCGGTCTTCACCCATCTTTTGAAGATGCACGGCGACGATGCAAAACAAACCTATCCGCCGCTCAACACCCTGAAGCCGGTCGCGGAAAACGTGTGGCTCGTCGACGGTCCGCTGATCCGCTTCGGCCCTCCGCTTTTGAAAATGCAGTTCCCGACCCGGATGACGCTCATCCGGCTCAAGACCGGCGACGCGTTTATTCATTCTCCAACGCCGCTGAAGCCCGAACTCCGCGCCGAGATCGAACGCATCGCAAAGCCCCATTGGATCTTGGCGCCGAACCGCTTGCACTACTGGTGGACGCCGGACTGGAAGGCGGCCTTCCCGGCAGCCGAGGTTTACCTCGCACCACGCATCAAGGAGCAAGCCGGTAAACGGATCGACTTTCCTTCTCTGCCGTTGGATCGCGATAGCGGCTATCCGTGGGATGGAGAGATCGCGACGATCTCCGTCGCTGGCCGGTACATGACCGAATTCGACTTCTTCCATCGGCCGAGCCGCACTCTGATCCTTGCTGACCTGATCGAAAATTTCGAACCCGACAAACTTTCAATCGGAATGCGCTTGCTGGCCCGCCTCGGCGGTTGCCTCGCTCCGGACGGCGGCATGCCGCGCGATCTCCGCGCAACGTTTTCGAATGAAAAAACGGAGCTTCGCAAAGCCGTCGAAACGATGATCGGCTGGAACCCGGAACGCATCATCGTGGCGCACGGCCGCTGGTACGAATCCCACGGCGCAAGCGAACTGAAACGCGCCTTCCGCTGGCTTTTGACCTAGGCGCGCAAACGAAGGCTTCAGATCCCCTGCCCTTCAACTTCCTTTTTCAACTCGTCGCGTGCCGTCTGGCCGCCCTCGATGTTGGGGTGCACTTTGAGAAGCTGGTCGTAGACTTCCAGCGCAGCTTTTTTCTCGCCCATCTGCACGAGGATCTTGGCCATGCCGTCAAGCGCCCGGAAATTATTCGGCTCAAGGGCGAGCGCCCGTCTTAGATCGCCCAGCGCCGCCGCGTAGTTGTTCATCCGGTATTCGATATAGGCGCGATGGCTCCAGGCCTCCGCATACTGCGGCTCGAGTTCGACGGCCGCATCGAGGAAAGGCAGAGCCTTCTCGTTTTGATTCTGCGCCGAGAACAGCTCACCGCGGTCGATCAGCAGATTGACGGTATCGCCGCCCTGCATACGCCAGAGCCGCTCGATGACGCCGCTGATCTCGCCCGCCTGACGATGGTCGCCTTCGGTCGCGAGATAGGCGTAGAGATTGTCGAGGGTCTTGGAGACCTGTTCCGGTGTCTGCGGCCACGGCAGGCCCATCAGCCCAGGCGGCCCCTTCTGACGCGCTTGAGCACCGGGAGACGGCGCTACGGGCGGCGCTTTCTTGACGGCAGGAGGCGGTTGCGGCGCCGGCACCGGCTCGGCAGGGAACGGCTGGGTCTTCAGCAGCTCATCATCGGCGGCAGCGTTTGCCGCCCCGCCCGTGAGGATCAGAAGACCGATAAGAAGGCGCGCAGGAAAAATCATGCCCCGAAATTAATCCGGGGCATGGCGTTTGGTCAAAAAGACTCTGGTGAATTCGCCGTAACGTCGCATAGACGCCGGCAGCGCCTCAGCCCTGACGGGCCTTGAAGCGACGGTGAGTCTTGTTAATGACATAGACCCGGCCTTTACGGCGCACGACGCGATTATCGCGGTGCCGCGAGCGCAGGGACTTCAAAGAGTTTCTAACTTTCATAACGACACCGGTTAAAGCTGGTGGACAGCTGGAGGCTGAACCTCCAACCCCATCGAGACGGGGCGAAGCTGCGGGATGAAGCCTGCGTTTTAGCGATTTTTTGGCCGAGGCCAAGTGCCTTTGTGCGCTTTTCGGAGAATTTCGCCGTGGTTTTTCGGCGCCCCTCCCCCCAAATCCTGCTGTTTCTCAACATTTCGGCGACTTTGCCCTATGAAGCCCCGAAATTTACCCCCGTGGGGGATAAAAACGCTAACGCAAACGCCTTAGACCATGGAAGGGCCGAGGGCTCATCTGAGTTTGGCGGTACAGGCAATTTTCCCGGCGCTGAGCAGGCAAATCGCCGTTGTCATCCCATCTCCGCACCTATTTATGCAGTGCTTCGGCTACTCACATAGAGACGGGGTGAAAGGAAATGAGCATCAGAATTTTGGTGGCAGGATTGGCAAGCGTGGGGGTTGCAGCGCTTTCGACATATGCGTTCGCCCAGGACGACCAAATCCAGCGATTGACGACAGACAAAATGGAAAATTTCGAGCTGGGCACCATCGCATGGAAAGATGAGCCCCTGCTCCCCAAAGGCGCAAAAAGTGCGCTCGTCATAGGCAACCCCAGCAAGCCCGGCGTCTTTATGGCTTATCTAAAATTCCCGGCGAAATATGAGATTCCAGCCCACACTCATCCCTTCGCTGAAGTGATCACCGTTCTAAAGGGCACGGTTTGGAACGGCATGGGAGAAATGCTGGATCGCGAGAAGGGCAGCAAGCTCGGCGTCGGCGCTAGCTTCACATTGCCTGCTGGCCACGCACACTATCTGTGGAACCAGGAGGAAAGCGTCGTTCTCCTTACCGCGACCGGTCCGTGGAACATCAAATACATCAATCCTGCCGACGATCCGCGCAAATAAGGATCACGCAATCGACACACTTTGCGACAGGCCGGCCATTCACGGCGAAGCCGAAATCCTTTCCGGGGCTCGGCCGACCTGACGTTGGATTTCGAGTGTATGTTGTATCAGTTGCTGAGGCCGCCGGTCGGACGCAGGTCTCGGCTCAATTCAACGACGGCTTGTGGATAACGATAGCAGGAAACAGGCCATATCTTCCACACTGTGATGGCAGACAACGCTGCATCGATAGCAAAGTGTTAAGAAACAACCGACCACGCCAATCATTGCTGACGTATCGGCGCATGAACTCGTTATCGATCAAACGATAACAGTCGTATGAGTAGGTGAAGGGCCAGTCTTGTTCTTCAAACCATTTTCGCAGTTGCGGCTCATCGGGATCACGTTCCGGAACGTGATCGGATGCCCTATCCACTTCCGCACCTAAACCAAATTTTGACGCGAGCCTCTCAAGCCGGAATGCAAAGCCGGAGTGAAGCCATCTGTAGACGATCACCGCGACCCCGCCGGGTTTCAAAACGCGCCACAGTTCCAAGATAGCCGACCTCTGCAGATGGACGGGCAATTGATAGATGAGGTGATTGCATGTGATCGCATCGATCGAGCCGCTAACGAGAGGAAGCCTCGTTGCGTCCCCTTGGACGTAAATGCCCCTATCGCTGAGCTTTTGTTTGGCTTGCTGCAGACCGGTGATCGAGAGATCAATGCAAATACGCTTCTTGAAATTTTGCCCGTAGCTGAGAAGTTCCGGATGCGCGATCGGGCCGCTCCCGACGTCAACAATATAGTCGCCACCCTTTTCGAAATATTTGCTCAGGCGGGAAATGCAGTGACTGGTATGCTCGATTTGTACCTGTTTGGATTCGTTGAGAGCGTCTGTTTCTTTGAATTTACCATTGGCATTCTGCGCCCACCCGAATGAATCATACCAATCAATGATATTCGATGGGGTTGTCGGCTCATTCTCCTGCGGAAGAAGCACTGCGATGTCATCGAAGACGCGATAGCTCCCGGCTTCATCGTCGGTGACATACATATCGCCTCGCCGCCGAAGGGGACGGCCAGTTACAGGACACTGAAAAATATTATCCGCGTGCGCCATAGTGCCGATGCTAGTGCGGCAAAATGGTAAAAGCCTATTCGGCTAAAGGACGTATACCGACAATCTCCCTGATGTCCTGCCTAAAGCTCACGAAGTCCACTTTTTTCGGGGTAAATGCGCGGATTCTCGTCCTCGAAGCTCGAGTCGGATCAATAGGCGGGCAATGATGGGAAAGACCGCAGGCGTTCCGGAAAACCAAAGAAACCAGAGGTTTCGATGGTGGGCACTAGAGGGATCGAACCTCTGACCCCTACCATGTCAAGGTAGTGCTCTACCGCTGAGCTAAGTGCCCGGAAGAAACGAGCTTCTAGAGGGTTAGCGATACCCAGGTCAAGCCCCGGAACGCCGCAATTTGACGATTATAGTCGAAACGCCGTTTCAAGCTGCCAGCAAGCGGTCGACTTCCTTGACCAAGTCCTTGAGATGGAAGGGCTTGGAAAGAACACGTGCGTCTTTTGGCGGCTGGTTTTCACTATTGAGCACGACCGCCGCAAACCCGGTGATGAACATGATCTTGAGATCGGGATCGATTTCGCTGGCGCGCCGCGCCAGTTCGATGCCGTCCATCTTGGGCATGACGATATCCGTCAGCAGCAGCGTGAACGGCTCGGATTTCAGCCGGTCGTAGGCGTCTTCGCCGTTTTCGAAAGCGACGACATCGTAGTTCGCTTTCTCCAGCGCCTTGACGAGAAAGCCGCGCATGGAGTCGTCATCCTCGGCGAGCAAGATGCGACGGATCGGCAGGCTGGATGGCTTAGCGGTCATGGCTACTCTGAATGTGCGAAAACCCCGGACGAGCAATACCCCATATCTCGTCGTACGCAAACTTGGCCCAACTTAGGTAAACGGAGCATGAAACTGTGGAAAGGATCGCTCGACTTCGTGGCGAAATGCTTATTTACCTGGAAACGGCATTGTCGCGCGTAAGCTATGTGCAATCCGCATCACGCTAAAAGTCTTGCATGGACTTCGCGCCGCACCGTTGGCAATGTAGGCCGCTCTGAACAAACATTCTCAAGCCGGGATCTGAACGAGACAACGCCGCACCATGCCCGACGATAGATCCCACGACGTGCCCAGCGCATTTTTCCCGTCCTACGATGTCCTGTCGCCGCGGACACAGGGCGTGCCTTTCGTATTCTCGTCACCGCATTCCGGCCGCCTCTATCCGCCCGAATTTCTAGCCATTTCCAGGCTTGACCCAAAAACGCTGCGCCGTTCTGAAGATTGCTTTGTCGACAAGCTGTTCCGCCCCGTAGCGAGCCTTGGCGCGCCGCTCATCAGCGCGCGTTTTCCCCGCGCCTATCTCGATCTCAACCGCGAGCCCTATGAACTCGACCCGGAACTGGTGCTCGAACCGCTGCCCGCCCACGCCAACACGCAGTCGATTCGCGTCGCCGGAGGGCTCGGCACTGTCGCCCGCATCGTTGCCGACGGCGAGGAGATCTATCCCTCGCGGCTGCGCCTCGAAAACGTGCTGGCGCGCATCGAGCAGCTTTATTTTCCATTCCACGCGGAGCTTTCCCGTCTCGTCACGCAGACACGGGAAAACTTCGGCTATGCCGTCCTAATCGATTGTCATTCGATGCCATCGACGGCGATGGCGCCTGGCGGCGCCCAGCGCCCCGACATCGTCATCGGCGATCGCTTCGGCGCATCCGCCGATCCGCGCCTCACGCTTCTTATCCGCGACGAATTCCAGCGGCGTGGTTTCAAAGTACAGTTGAACCGTCCATATGCTGGCGGCTACATCACCGAGCACCACGGCCGTCCCGGACGAGGCACCCATGCCATCCAGCTCGAAATCAACCGCGGGCTCTATATCAATGAACTGACGTTCCAGGAAAACTCAGGCTATCAGCGCCTGTCGGACGCTCTGATTGATATCGTATCGACGATGTTCCGCGAGGTGCCGGGCATTCTCGACTACCGCGCCGCCGCCGAATAAATGGCGCGCTCCGAGGCACCGGATTCACCATAGAAAAAGGGCCGTCCGAATTCCACGAACGGCCCAAGTCTAGGGAGGAAACGCCCAAGGAGGGCTGCGAAGCGCGAGCGGAGCTCACATATCGCACTGCAAAAATTAAAGGTGCAGCGCATCACCAGCAAATGCGTTTTCCGCAAATCTGGTTATCAAAAAGTGCAGGGCTAAAATTCAGGCATTTCAAGCGCCTAAGTTTGGCGCAACCACTGCGGGCAAAAAAATCCCCAATAAAGAAAGGCCGTCCGAAGCCGAACGGCCCAAGTCTAGGGAGGAAACGCCCAAATTGGGCAGCGAAAGCGGTGAAGCGTGTCATCGCACTCGCAGTCATCACGATGAGCCGGTTCGTGGCGCATCGCAATCTAAACGCGTATTGCACTAGCACATTAAAAGGTGGCTGTATCCAGCTCGCCACAACTTACGTTACTAATATGTATCTAGTTCAACCTTGCTCTATAACGGCATAGCGACTGGCGCTATCAGGAGCGTCTGTCAAACAATTGAAATCTAAGGGTGACCGCGTGGCGGAACGTGTGCCGGCGACCGAATTTCAGGCCATTGTCCGCGTCGCGCAGGATCTGGCCGATATTTCCGGCTCCGTTATCCTCAAGCATTTTCGTAAACCAATGCCTGTGGAAAACAAGGCGGCCGGCGGGGCTTTCGATCCCGTGACGAAGGCCGACCGGGGCGCCGAGAAAGCGATCGTCCAGGCGCTGTCAACCCGCTTCCCCGACCATGGCATCGTCGGCGAGGAGTTCGGCACGCGTCCAGGCACCAGCTCCTATAAGTGGGTCATCGACCCGATCGACGGCACCCGCGCCTTCATCATGGGCTCCCCGCTTTGGGGTACGCTGATCGGGGTGATGAAGGACGACCAACCGATCTTTGGCCTAGTCGATCAGCCATTTACCGGCGAGCGCTTCTGGTCGGGCGACAAGGCGGCCTACCACAGTCTGCGCGGCGGCCGTCCGGCCCGTATCAAGACGCGCGAATGCACCAAGATCGAAGATGCGATTCTGACCTCGACCCACCCCGACCTGTTCGAGACCCCAGAGCAGTCGGCAGCGCTCGCGGCCCTCAAATCGAAAGCCCGCCTCACCCGTTACGGCGGCGACTGCTACGGCTATTGCCTGCTCGCATCCGGCTTTGTCGACGTCATCATCGAATCGGGCCTGAAGCCTTACGACATCGTCGCCATCATCCCGATCATCGAGCGCGCCGGCGGGGTGATCACCACATGGACCGGCGGCGACCCATCGTCCGGTGGTGACATCATCGCGACCGGCGATCCGCGCCTGCACGAAGACGTGCTGGCCCTGCTCAACAAGCTTTAGTTTTATAGGCGACCTTCCGACGGCAACGTTTCGACGCCCATGTAGGCATCGAAAGCGGCCCAGAACCGCTGCCGGATGGCGTCCGTCTCTTGCAGAATCTCATGCCGCGAACCCGGCATCAGAACGTGGCCGCCGGATTTAAGATCGACGGCAAAATCTTCGATCGCCTGCGTCGAAACGACGTGATCGGCGCCCGCCGCAAAGAGCATCATCGGCACGCACACGTATTTCGGATAATCGGGTCGCGAAAGCATGGCGCAGCTTCTCAGCGCCGCCCGGAGCCAGCCGACCGTCGGCGACCCGAGCGCCAAGTCAGGCGCAGCCTCAATGATCGATTTCACCCGCGACCAGCGCACGTAATCGCTCGTCAGCCTGTTATTCTCGAACGCCATGAGATCGTTCGGCTGGTCGGTGCCGCCGCGAACGTAGGCGGTCGCCAGCCCCAGCATCGACGCCGTCGAAGCATAAGCCTTCGCCAGCGGCCGGCTCGCCCCGAGCATGCGCTCGTGGATGTCGATCATCGGCGACAGAAGAATCATGCGCGAGAACGGGCTCGCTTCGTCCTGCGCCCCGCGCAGCAGAATGTTGCCTCCGAGCGAATGACCAAGCCCGACGAACGGCTCCGGCAGGTTCGGCCGCACGATCTCGTCAACAAATATCGCTAGATCGCGGTCGTATTCGGTGAAGGCGACAACGTGCCCCTTATGCCGGTTCGACAAGACACGCTCGGACCCGCCCTGCCCGCGCAAATCGAAGATTGCCACGGCGAAGCCGCGCCGCCTGAGATCGGCAACGACCTCGAAATACTTCTCGATGAACTCGCCGCGCCCCTGCACGATGATAACGGTGCCGCGCACCGGCCCGCGCGTGGCCTCCCAAAGCGCCGCGCGCAGCTTGCGGCGGTCGTAGCCGTCGAAAGCCAATACCTCGGCACCGCTTGGAACGGGATTGATCGAAAGCGAAACCAGTTTCATCTGCCGCTCTTCATGCTCATGCGCGCAAGGCGAAAATATTGGGGAAGAAACGCGAACCAACGCGATTAACACATGATCTTGGCAGGCAGCCTCTTGAAGCGAATATTCGGCTTCCTACCTGTTTAGTGTGGTTGCCGCAAAGCGGGACCGCACTGGAAAAACCGAGCCAATTGGCCCGTTTTTACATGTCGCTTCTCATGGAGGATATGTCATGCGACACGCTGAATTTGCCCCCTTTTACCGTTCTGCTATCGGCTTCGACCGCCTGTTCCAGGCGCTCGATCGCTCAGTGAGCTTCGATAGCGAATCCACCTACCCGCCTTATAACATCGAACGGACCGGCGAGAACGCCTACCGGATCACGCTCGCTGTTGCTGGCTTCTCCCAGGACGAGCTGAAGATCGAGGTCAAAGAGCAGACCCTCACGATCGCCGGCGAGAAGGCCGCGGACGCCGAAGGCAAAACCTACCTTCACCGCGGCATTGCTGCCCGCGCGTTCGAGCGCCGCTTCCAGCTTGCCGACCACGTCGATGTGACGGGCGCCAAATTCGAGAACGGCCTCCTGCATGTTGATCTCGTCCGCAACGTCCCGGAGAGCAAGAAGCCCCGGACGATCGCGATCGGCACGGGTGAACCCGTCCAGCAGCTCGAAGCCAAAGCGGCTGCGTAACCTCACGTCTCTCGTGTAGCCTGGAACGGCAGCCTTGCTTCGGCGGGGTTGCCGTTTTTTTGCCTGCCTTCGGGCCTGCGCTGACCATAGGAAATTTTGTTGCCCGGTACTCGCTCGGAGCTTGCCGAAAAAGATCATTGCCACGGCTGCGTGTTACCGCTTGTGCCGCAGTGTCAAATCTGTAGAATTTGCTAGATAGGTCAACATTGCTGTCCTTTGTGCGCCGGTGGGTGGGCGTCTGAGAACAGCTCGGACGTTTGCATCGGCCGTAGCGTCGCTTTACGGCTTCCGAGTGGCGGCGTGGGAGAAATAGAAGTGCTCGAATACAGGATATGCGGTTTGCAGAGCCGTGCGATCGGCGGCGGGCTCCATTCCATTAACCACCACGTGTTATCGCGCCCTGACCGAAAACGGCGGCGCTTGGCGTAATATTCTTCGACCGACGAGATTGCGCAAAAGTCGAACAAACAAAGCGGCCCGCACCCGGGCACGCTTCCGAATAACGAAGTTCTGAATTTGGGCCAACGGGCCATACGAGGCGAGAAATGAGCGAAGGATATCTGTCTCCGCTGGAAGACGAAATCGGCACGGGAAGCCGTCCGGCGGCAGCAGGCCTTTTTGATCCGGCTCTTGAGCGCGACGCATGCGGCGTCGGCTTCATTGCGAACCTCAAGGGTCGCAAATCACACAGCATCGTCGAAGGCGCCTTGAAGATACTCGAAAACCTCGAGCATCGCGGCGCGGTCGGTGCCGACCCGCTTTCCGGCGACGGCGCCGGCATCATGATTCAGATCCCGCATGACTTTCTGGCCGCCGAAACGAAGGCGCTCGGCTTCGATCTTCCAGCACCGGGCGAATACGCTGTCGGCCACATCTTTATGCCGCACGACGAACGCCTGCGCGCGCATTGCGAGCGCGTCTGGGCGCGCTGCCTCAAGGAAGAAGGCCTTGAGCTGATCGGCTGGCGCACAGTGCCGGTTGAAAACGGTTGCTTGTCGGACATGGTGCGCGATGTCGAGCCGGTGCATCGCCACGTCTTCATCCGCCGGCCGTCAAGCATGACCGATCAGGAAGAGTTTGAGCGTCACCTTTATATGGTCCGCAAGGTCGTCTCGAATGCGATCCACGACGCCTATAAGGGCCGCGACATCGGCCACTACACCGTGTCGCTGTCGACGCGCACGCTCGTCTACAAGGGCATGTTCCTGTCCTTCCAGGTGAAGGCCTATTACTCGGACCTGTCCGACCCTCGCCTCGTGTCGGCGCTCGCCCTCGTGCACCAACGCTTCTCGACGAACACGTTCCCATCGTGGAAGCTCGCGCACCCCTATCGCATGGTTGCGCACAACGGTGAGATCAACACCCTGCGCGGTAACGTCAACTGGATGGCCGCACGCCAGGCGTCGGTGTCGTCGCCCCTGTTCGGCGACAAGATCTCGAAGCTCTGGCCGATCTCGTATGAAGGCCAGTCCGACACCGCCTGCTTCGACAACGCGCTCGAATTCCTCGTCATGGGCGGCTACAGCCTCTCGCACGCGGCGATGATGCTGATCCCCGAAGCGTGGGCCGGAAATCCGACGATGGATACCAACCGCCGCGCCTTCTACGAATATCATGCCTGCTTGATGGAGCCGTGGGACGGCCCCGCCGCCATGGCGTTCACCGATGGCCGCCAGATCGGCGCGACGCTCGACCGCAACGGTCTGCGTCCGGCCCGCTACCTCGTGACTAAGGACGACACCGTCATCATGTCGTCTGAGTCCGGCGTTCTGCCGGTCGAAGAAGAAAACATCGTCAAGAAGTGGCGCTTGCAGCCCGGCAAGATGCTGCTCATCGACCTCGAAAAGGGTTGCATCATTTCCGACGAAGAGCTGAAGGCCGAGATCGCCGCCAGCCACCCGTATGAGACGTGGCTGAAGCGCACGCAGATCAAGGTCTCCGACCTGCCGCTGCCGTCGAAGAGCGCCACTGCCGCGAAGTCGAACGTCGCCCTGCTCGATCTGCAGCAGTCGTTCGGCTACACTCAGGAAAGCATCAAGTTCCTGCTGACGCCAATGGCGGAAAAGGGCGAAGAAGCCACCGGCTCGATGGGCACCGACACGCCGATCTCGGCGCTGTCGTCGAAGTCGAAGCTGCTTCACACCTATTTCAAGCAGAACTTCGCGCAGGTCACGAACCCGCCGATCGACTCGATCCGCGAAGAGCTGGTGATGAGCCTCGTCTCTTTCATCGGCCCGCGCCCGAACATCCTCGATCTGCAAGGCACCTCGAAGCAAAAGCGCCTCGAAGTCGACCAGCCTATTCTGACGAACGAAGATCTGGAGCGCATCCGCGGCATCGGCGCGGTCAAGGATAACGACTTCGAGTCAATTACGATCGACATCACCTATCCCGCGGAAAAGGGCGAAGGCGGCATGGGCCCGGCGCTCGACGGCATCTGCGCCGAGGCGGAGGAATACGTTCGCGCCAAGGAATTCAACATCATCATCCTGTCCGACCGCCGCGCCGGACCGGACCGCATTGCCATTCCCTCGCTGCTCGCGACGTCGGCGGTGCACCACCACCTGATCAAGCAGGGCCTGCGCACCTCTGTCGGCCTCGTCGTTGAGACCGGCGAAGCCCACGAGATCAACCAGTTCTGCACGCTTGCGGGCTATGGCGCCGAAGCCATCAATCCGTATCTCGCATTCGAAACGCTCTACACCATGATCCCGGAACTCCCCGAGGGGACGACGCCGGAAATGGTCAAGAAGCGCTTCATCAAGGCCATCGGCAAAGCCATCATGAAGGTGATGGCGAAGATGGGTATCTCGACCTACCAGTCCTATTGCGGCGCTCAGATCTTTGATGCCGTCGGCCTGCGGTCGAGCTTCGTCGAACGCTATTTCACCGGCACGCACACCCAGGTCGAAGGCGTCGGCCTGCGCGAGATCGCGCGCGAAACGGTTGAGCGCCACAAGTCGGCCTTCGGCGATATCCCGGTCCTCGCCAACGCGCTCGACGTCGGCGGCGAATACGCTTACCGCGTCCGCGGCGAAGCCCACATGTGGCGTCCGGGAACGGTCGCCGACCTGCAGCATGCCGTTCGCGCAACCGACAACAAGGAAGCGATGAGCGGCCGTATTCCGCAGAAGTTCCGCGACTTCTCGAAGGCGATCAACGACCAGTCCGAACAGCTCATGACGCTGCGCGGCATGTTCCGCCTGCGCTCGGCGGAAAGCTTCGGCCGCAAGCCCATTCCGCTGGAGGACGTCGAACCAGCCGCCGCCATCGTCAAGCGCTTCTCGACCGGCGCGATGAGCTACGGCTCGATCAGCCGCGAAGCCCACACCACGCTCGCCATCGCGATGAACCGCATCGGCGGCCGCTCGAACACCGGCGAAGGCGGCGAAGAATCCGACCGCTTCAAGCCGATGCCGAACGGAGACTCGATGCGTTCGGCGATCAAGCAGGTCGCCTCGGGCCGCTTTGGCGTGACGACGGAATACCTCGTCAACTCCGACATGATGCAGATCAAGATGGCCCAGGGCGCGAAGCCCGGCGAAGGCGGTCAGCTGCCCGGCCACAAGATCGACGCGACGATCGCGAAGGTCCGTCACTCGACGCCGGGCGTCACGCTCGTCTCGCCTCCGCCGCACCATGACATCTATTCGATCGAAGACTTGGCACAGCTCATCTACGACCTGAAGAACGTCAACCCGAAGGCTGACGTCTCAGTGAAGCTCGTCTCCGAGGTTGGCGTCGGCACCGTCGCTGCGGGCGTCGCCAAGGCGCGCGCCGACCACGTGACGATCTCGGGCTTCGAAGGCGGCACCGGCGCATCGCCCCTGACGTCGATCAAGCACGCGGGCAGCCCGTGGGAAATCGGTCTCGCCGAAACGCATCAGACGCTCGTCGCTAATCTGCTGCGCGGCCGTATCGCCGTGCAAGTTGATGGTGGTGTCCGCACCGGCCGCGACGTCGTCATCGGTGCGCTGCTTGGCGCCGACGAGTTCGGCTTCGCGACCGCCCCGCTCATTGCGGCGGGCTGCATCATGATGCGCAAGTGCCACCTGAACACCTGCCCGGTCGGTGTCGCCACGCAAGATCCGGTTCTGCGCGCAAAATTCTCCGGCAAGCCTGAGCACGTCATCAACTACTTCTTCTTCGTCGCTGAAGAAGTCCGCGAGATCATGGCTCAACTCGGCTTCCGCACCTTCAACGAGATGATCGGTCAAAGCGATCAACTCGATAAGGATCGCGCCATCGAGCACTGGAAGGCGCGCGGCCTCGACTTCACCAAGCTGTTCCATAAGCCGCACGCCCCGGCTGGCGTCGCGATTTATAACAGCGAGCGCCAGGACCACGGCCTCGAAAAAGTTCTCGACGTCAAGCTGATCGAGCTGGCGAAGCCTGCTCTCGAAGGCAAGAAGCCGGTAAAGGCGGAAGTCGACATCAAGAACGTCAACCGCTCCGCGGGCGCGATGCTCTCGGGCGAGGTTGCGAAGCGCTACGGCCATACCGGACTGCCGGAAGATACTATCTGGATCTCTTTCAAGGGGACCGCGGGCCAGGCATTCGGCGCGTGGGTCGCGCACGGCGTCACGCTCGATCTCATCGGCGAAGGCAACGACTATGTCGGCAAGGGATTGTCGGGCGGCAAGCTGATCGTCCGCCCCGATCCCAAGTCGAGTATCGTTCCGGAAGAAAGCATCATCGTCGGCAACACGGTGCTCTACGGCGCCATCACCGGCGAATGCTATTTCCGCGGCGTGGCCGGTGAGCGCTTCGCCGTCCGTAACTCGGGAGCCTACGCTGTCGTTGAAGGCACGGGCGACCACGGCTGCGAATACATGACCGGCGGCGTTGTCGTCGTGCTCGGTCAAACCGGCCGCAACTTCGCTGCCGGCATGTCGGGCGGCATCGCCTATGTGCTCGATGAGGACGGCAATTTCGAAAGTCGTCTCAACAAGGACATGGTGCAGCTCGAAGCCATCACGGCCGATCCGGGTTCGCTGCAGAAACTCGCCCAGCAGGGCGGCGATGTCGCGATTGCGGTCCACAACGTCATGGTCGACATGCGCGAGCAGGACGCCGAGCGTCTGCACACGCTCATTTCGCGGCACGCGCATTACACGAATTCGCGCCGCGCTCAGGACATCCTGAAGAACTTCCAGGCCTACCTGCCGAAGTTCAAGAAGGTGATGCCGGTGGAATACCGCCGCGCGCTGACCGAGCTCGCCAAAGCCCGCGAAACCAATCGCGAAGCTGAGCTCGAAGCAGCCAAGCAATAACGATCACACCGGCACATCGCGGATAGACAAGACGAAAGAAGAAACACGAGAATGGGCAAGCCGACTGGTTTTCTGGAAATCGAGCGCGCCGACCGTAAGTATCGCCCGGTCGAAGAGCGCCTGAAGCACTATAAGGAATTCGTCGTTCCGCTGTCGGAGCCTGAAATAAAAAAGCAGGCTGCGCGGTGCATGGATTGCGGCATTCCCTATTGCCACAACGGCTGCCCGGTCAACAATCAGATCCCCGACTGGAACGACCTCGCCTATCGCGGCGACTGGAAGGAAGCCGCCGACAACCTGCACTCGACGAACAACTTCCCGGAAGTGACGGGCCGCATCTGCCCGGCGCCGTGCGAAGCGTCATGTACGCTGAACATTGACGACACTCCGGTCACGATCAAAACCATCGAATGCTCGATCGCGGATCGCGCGTGGGAAGAAGGCTGGGTGCAGCCGCTGCCGCCCGAGAAGAAGACGGGCAAGAAGGTTGCGGTCATCGGCTCCGGCCCCGCAGGCCTCGCCGCCGCGCAACAGCTCGCGCGTGCCGGCCATGAGGTCCATGTCTACGAGAAGAACGCTCGTCCCGGCGGCTTGCTCGTTTACGGCATTCCCGACTTCAAGATGGAGAAGGGTGTCATCGCCCGCCGCGTCAAGCAGATGGAAGCCGAAGGCGTGACTTTCCATTGCGGCATCCATGTCGGCCAGGATCTTTCGGCGAAGTATCTGGAATCGAAGCACGACGCAGTGCTGATCGCCATCGGCTCCGAGCAGCCGTTTGACTTCTTCGCCAAGTCGCCGGGCCGCAATCTCGACGGCCTACACTACGCGATGGATTTTCTGCCGCAGCAGAACCGTCGCAACGCCGGTGAACCGCAGAAGCCGAAAACGAAAGAGATTTCGGCGGCGGGGAAGCACGTAATCGTGATTGGCGGCGGCGATACGGGTTCCGACTGCATCGGCACCTCGTTCCGCCAAGGCGCGCTGAGCGTGACGCAGCTCGAAATCATGCCGATGCCGCCGGAGAAGGAAAACAAGGCACTCTCCTGGCCGCACTGGCCGCTGAAGCTGCGCATCTCGACGTCGCAAGCCGAAGGCGCCAAGACCGAATATTCGATCTCGACCACGGGCTTCACCGGCGAAGACGGCAAGGTGAAGAAGCTGAACTACACGCGCGTCAATGCCAACTTGCAGCCGATCAAGGGCACCGAGGGTGCGCTCGACGCTGATCTCGTGCTGTTCGCGATGGGCTTCTCGGGTCCCGTCGAATCCGACATCGTCAAGGAATTCGGACTTCCCGTTGTGCCACGCGGCCGCTTCAAGGGGCTCGACGCGACGGACCGCGACTACAAGCTCAGCACTTCGCCGAAACTGTTCTGCGCCGGTGACATCCGTCGCGGGCAGTCGCTCGTTGTCTGGGCGATCCGCGAAGGCCGCCAGGCTGCGCACGCGATCGACAAGTTCCTGATGGGCTCGACCGTCCTGCCGCGCTGACGCGAGATAAACAACGCGTCAGCCTCCTCCACCAACGAAAACAAGCGTTACCCGCGCGGCTGCTGCATCGCGGGTTTCGCCTCGCTGGTCGTATCGGGTTTTGGCGGCCACGTCAGATCGTCGGCGCGCCCCGGCTTCGGCTGCAGCCGTTCGCCTTTCACGAGGAGCCGGAAGTAGGGCGCTTGCGTCGGCGACAACCGCCCACGATCCCGATTGCCGGACGGCGAGATCGAACTCATCAGCGTCAGCCCGCCCGCGATTTGATCGACCAGCAAATCTCCTCGCTGGCCAGACGCCTCGCGCCGCGCCATCAAGGCCACGACCGACGCTGGGATCGCCGGACGAACAATCGGGATTGTCTGCGTCTCGGCGCGGCCATTACCGCTGACGATCTTCAAAATGATTTTGCCGTCGTCCTCTTTCTGATCGCCCGAGGCGTCTGCAGTCGCGGACGCTGGAGTGCCGGTCACGCCATGCGCGCGAACAATCGGCGTCTTCGCACTCGCGTCATTGTTGGCAGCTACGGGCGACGACGGCGCCGGTGTTTTCACGGCATTGCCTGGATTGATCTTCGCCTGCTCCGCATCCGACCCGAGCAGCGGAATGTTTCGGTTCTGCTTCGCCTGAATGAGATCCGGCCGCAGCTCCTTCTCGACGAAATGCGCCAGCTTGCGATTGCCTGCGACGGTGAAGTTCACGCCGTCCCGGAGACGAAGCAATCGGATTGCGCCCTCGAGATCCGGGCCATATGCAGAATATCCGCCGTTATCGTCGGTGAACCCTTGATATGCGTCGATGTACTTAAAGCCATTGAGATAAGCCCGTTCGCGGATCACATCGTTGATGCGCTGTGCAAGATCATTGGCGTCCGAGCGCGCGAAATTGGGAAGTCCGACCCAATAGACAGCCGCGCTGCGCGTCTTGAAAACGCGCATAAGCCGGTCGATCCGCCGCGTATATTCAATGAGCCAAGCTTCGCTGCCGATCGGCAGGCGCTTGCCGTCGTCAGGCCGGATCGAAATGCGATCGTCCTGTCCGGTCATGACGATGGCGATGTTGAACGGCTGGCCCGCCACCGCTTTTTCCAGCGCCGCGACTTTGGCGTCGAAGTTGCGCGACGCGATAGCGGCGAGCGGCGTCACCTGCTTCTGGATGTTTAAACGCACATCGGAATTGAACGCCACTTGCAGGCCGCTCAATAGCCCAGGCGCAAAATCGTCACCGAAAACGCTCACCTGATAGACGTCGTTGTCCGGAAAGGGCGTGAGAAACGTTCCGACCTGATCATCGTCGGCAGCCCAAGCATTGGTCGTCCAAGCCAATGGCGCAAGCAAAACCGCAACCACGACGGCAATGGCCGCGCCCAGAAAGCGGAAATGCCGAAGCAAGGACTTCATGCCGTGTTATGTGCCTTTCGTGGGTTTCGATGCCGACGAATCCGGCGATCAGCATACAGCGTCGCGACCTCCGCTCCAACGCCCGCCGCACCCTTTCCGTCAGCGCTTGGCAGCCTGGGACTCCGCATGCGCCAGCACCCGTTCCGACGGCCAGCAATCGATGGAGAGGCCGTTAGCCTTCTCGTAGAGGCCGATCTGCTTGCGCGTGTTGGACCCGATCTTGCCGTCGATCTTGTCCATCGGATAGCCGAGTTGCTGCAGCCGCGCCTGAATGCCGGCCACGGTATGGGTCCTCGGCTGCGCGAACGACGCCCACGGCGTGACGAAATCGCCGCCGCCACGGATGCGGTCGCCGAGGTTACCAACAAACAGCGCATAGAGGTCGGACGTGTTGTAGAGCCGAATGACGCGGAAGTTCTGCGCCGCCAGAAATGCAGGACCGTAGGCGCCCGCCGGCATCATCAGATAGGCGTCTGAAGCCAGTTCCGTCTTCGTGAACGGCCGCCCGCTGGCTTTCTTGAAGCCCATCTTCACCCAATCGGCAATCGGGCGCGTATCGGGCGGGCCTTCCAGCGAGCAATCGGCATGCTGAGGCGCGATGACCTCGTACCCCCAGCGCGCGCCAGGGACCCAGCCCTTTCCTTTGAGCTGCATTGCCGTGAACGCCAGCGCATCCGCAACGGAGCGCCAGATATCGATCTTGCCGTCGCCATCGCCGTCGATTGCAAATTTGAGATATTCGGTCGGCATCGCCTGCGTCAGCCCGACGGCGCCGGCCCACGACGACTTCATGTCTGAACGCGGAATCCCCTTCTGCAGCATGACGAGCGCCGCGATCAGCTCATCGTGAAAGCGTTCCTTGCGCTTGCCGACATAGGCGAGCGTCGCCAGCATCTGGATGGCATCCTTCGACGGATGATAACTGCCATAGGCAGTTTCACGTCCCCAGATCGCAACGAGCGTATAGCGGTCAACGCCCGTCAGCTTTTCGATCCGCTCGAGCGCCGCCCGATGCTCGGCGAGAAACTTTTTTCCCTGAACACCGAGCTTCTCAAGATAGGGCTTCGACAAATAATCGGCCGCCGTCTTGGTGAACTCGGCCTGTCCAGCGTTGTCGATCTTCGGCCGCCCCGGAATGTCGAGATCTGGAATGCTGTAATCCGGCTTCACGCCCGCAAACGCCGTATCGAACGTTTTGCGGCTAACGCCTGCCGCCTTCGCCTGCGGCCATAGGCTCGCGATGAAACTTGAAAAATCCTGAGTTGGCTTGGCACTGGCGGCGACCGATGTCAGCGCCAGCAGCGCCGATGTGAGCACAGCCGCGGCGCTCGCCCTAAAATACGTGTTCTTCAAGAGCATTGCAGCGCTGCCTTCTTTGAACGTGGCGGCTCGACACGCGCCGCTCTTATGCGCGTGCCCGATGTTAAGGGCATTTTTGCGGCTCAGCTCGCCAGTGCGCCAGCCTTCAGCTCATCGACGCGGCGTTCCCAATTCAGCGCCTGCGCCACGATTTGTTCAAGGTTGTCGTGCTGCGGCTGCCAACCCAGCTGATCGCGGATTTTGGCCGAAGCCGCAACGATCGCCGCCGGATCGCCCGCGCGCCGGGGCGACAGTAGAACTTTGAAATCGACGCCCGATACGCGCTTCACCGCGGCGATAACTTCAATGACGGAATACCCCTTCGAATAACCGCAATTGAAGATGTCCGACGCCCCGCCCCGGCGCAAATGCTCAAGCGCCACCGAATGCGCATTCGCCAAATCACTCACATGGATGTAATCGCGAATGCACGTGCCGTCGGGCGTCGGATAATCGATGCCGAAAATCTCCATATGCGGACGCTTCCCAAGCGCCGTCTCGCACGCGACCTTGATCAGATGCGTGGCGCGCGGCGTCGATTGCCCCGACCGGCCCTTCGGATCGGCTCCGGCGACATTGAAATAACGCAAGGCGATAAACTGGAAATCGTAGGCGCGCGACGAATCCGACAGCATGATTTCGGTCATCAGCTTCGATGAGCCATAAGGCGACATCGGGGCCGGTGGCGCTGTCTCCGAGACGGGATTATCCTCCGGATTGCCGTATACGGCGGCGGTGGAAGAAAAAATGAAATGCTTCACGCCGGATTCGACGGCAGCCGCAATCAGCCCCCGTGATTTCACCGTATTGTTGAGATAGTAGCCGAGCGGATCAGCAACCGAATCCGGAACAACGACAGATCCCGCGAAATGAATAATAGCATTTACGTTATGCGAACGGATCGTTTCCCTGACGAGATCGTTATCTGCAATATCTCCGACCACCAGCGCCGCCCGGCGATCGACAGCCCAACGAAATCCCGTGGACAGATTATCGATGACGACAACATCTTCGCCCGCGTCCAGAAGCTCCAGAACCATGTGGCTGCCGATGTAGCCGGCGCCCCCCGTGACGAGCACGCTCATAGTTGCAATGAACTCCTGATGTCTATACCCACAACAACTGTCGATTCCGCTCGAAGACCGGCTCAGACCTAATGGAGACCGCTGCTTTGTGCAAATAACTCATTCATAATTCTGCGCGACAACTTCGTCTTTCGGGCACGCTTTAAATCCAAAATCGTAAACAATTGAACCTGGAGCGCGAGCCGGCGCACTTGGAGCATCTGATGAACGCTATCAAGAAACCAATTCGCAAAGCCGTATTTCCTGTTGCCGGTCTCGGCACCCGGTTTCTGCCTGCAACCAAGGCCGTGCCAAAGGAAATGCTGACGGTCGTCGACCGTCCTGTGCTGCAGCACGTCGTCGATGAGGCGCGCGCCGCCGGCATCGAGCATTTCATATTCGTCACTGGACGGAACAAAGGCGTCATCGAAGACCATTTCGATAAACAGTTTGAGCTTGAAGCGACGCTCGCAACGCGCGGTAAGAAAAAGGAGCTTGAGGCCCTCGAACGCGACCTGCCGCAAGCGGGTCAGACGAGCTTCACGCGTCAGCAGGCGCCGCTCGGGCTAGGCCATGCCGTTTGGTGCGCCCGCGAGCTTGTTGGCAATGAACCGTTCGCGTTGCTTCTGCCCGACATGCTTCACCATGGACGCACGTCCTGCCTCGCCGACATGATCGACGCCTATTCGCAAACCGGCGGCAATGTGATTGCGGTCGCGCCAGTCCCCGAAGATCAGACGCACCAGTACGGTATCGTCGGCGTCAAGGATGTGAAGGCCAAAGTCTCCGCAATCACGGAAATGGTCGAGAAGCCCAAGCCCGGTACGGCACCGTCCAATTTGCACATTACCGGCCGCTACGTCCTGCAGCCTGAAGTATTCGATCTCCTCGCGAAGCAAGAGCGCGGCGCCGGGGGCGAAATTCAGCTGACGGACTCCATGATCGCTATGATGAACGGCGCCGGACAACCGTTCCATGCCGTGCGTTTCGACGGCGATATCTACGACTGCGGCTCCAAGCTTGGCTTCCTCACCGCCAATGTCGCCATCGCTCTCGAACGCGATGACCTCGAAAAGGACTTCCGCCGCGAGCTCAAGCGTCTCATCGGCACAAACGTCTGAGCGATCGGTCTGCCGGGTGTTCTCCCGGGCAATTCCCTACGCGAATCAGAGAACGCCGACCTTCGCTACCATTGCGCCGCCACAGACAAAGAGGGTGGCGCAATCGGCCGCCCATCAACAGTGCAAAGCTTCGCTTAGCCCCCGCGGCCGCGCGTCCTCCCCTGAAAACACTTGGTTAATGCACGGCTGCGGCGCCGCTGGACTTGCATGGACAGCCCTAGAACGCGAAAAGTGTTAACGCCAAGCCGCCGGGTCCTTTATGTTCAGGCAGACGCGGCAGGCGAACGGGGGACATAGAGCGCATGCAACGGGTCATTCCATTCCAGTTACCTGAAATTGAGCGACAGGAAGCAGAGGTTGTCTCCGGCGAGGCGACACCGATTTCGTCCGCCCTTCGTACACTCAATCTCGCGGCCGAAGGGCTCGCCCAGGTCGCGCACGATATCGCTGGCCCCCTCTCCGCCGCTTTCGACGAAGCCGTCGGCCGGCTGAAGGCCGTCGACGGTCGCGTCATCGTAACGGGCATCGGCAAGAGCGGCCACGTCGCCCAGAAGATTGCCGCGACTTTCGCATCGACCGGTACCCCCGCGTTCTTCGTCCATCCGAGCGAAGCCTCCCACGGCGATCTCGGCATGATCACGAAGTCCGACATCATCGTCGCGTTTTCCTGGTCGGGCGAAACGGTCGAACTCAAACCGATCATCACTTATTCGCGGCGCTTCGCGGTACCGCTCATCGCCATCACATCGCAGGCAAACTCTGCTCTTGGCAAACAGGCGGACGTCGTTCTGCAGCTGCCGCGTGTGAAGGAAGCCTGCCCCCACGGCCTTGCGCCGACGACATCGACGACCATTCAGCTCGCCCTCGGCGACAGCCTTGCCATCGCGCTTCTCGATGCGCGCGGCTTCACCGCCCACGATTTCAAGATCTTCCATCCTGGCGGCTCTCTCGGCGCCAACCTCAAATACGTTTCCGACGTCATGCACCAGAATGAGCGGATGCCGCTGATCGAGACTGGCGCTTCGATGGCGGATGCGCTTGTTGCGATAACGGCGAAAAGCTTCGGCTGCGTCGGTGTCACCGACGCCGACGGCAAGCTCATCGGCGTCATCACCGATGGCGATTTGCGTCGCCATATGGGGCCGGACTTGCTTCGGGCCAGCGTCAATGACGTCATGACCGCCAAGCCCAAAACCATTGCACCGACGTTGCTGGCATCAGCCGCTCTGGAACTCATCAATTCCTCGCGGATAACGGCGCTCTTCGTCGTCGACAAGCAAAAGCCCGTGGGCATCGTCCATGTCCACGATCTGCTGCGCGTCGGCGTCGCCTAGGAGCTGCGGCGCATCAAACCCGTGAAACGACGAGCACGGTGCCGTCAGCGCCCGTGACTTTGACATTGGCGCCCTTAGGGCCGTCCTCGCCTTTCGCCACCCAGACGGTGTCGCCGACCCGGACCTTCCCGCGTCCGTTGACGATCGCATCCTCAATCGTCACGATACGGCCGATATACTGCGCGCCGCGAATGTTGAGATCGGCAACGTCAGGATGCGCCGACTCTTCACGGCTCTTGTGCCGAACCCAGAACACTGCCGCCATGGCGATCAGCGCGAACGCAATAAGCTGCCACTCCCAGGCGAGCGGCGTCGTCAGGCCGATAACGCCGACGATTGAGGCCGACAATCCGAACCATACGAAGTGCACGCCGGGAACGATCGATTCCATAATGAACAGAACGACGGCCAGCGCGAACCAGAGCCAAGCCCCGAATTGTCCGATCAGTGACGAAAGACTTTCCATTGACGCCATCGCTCCCTCTGCGAGTAAGCCCTGGCCTTATGTCGTCGGTACCGAGCCAGAGCGCGGCGTACGCGGCGGCGACGACTTCGGAGCATCGCCGCCAAATGCTTCGCCCGCAATCTGCGCGATGCCGCCGAGCGATCCGATGACCGACGACGCTTCAAGCGGCATCATAATGATCTTCTGGTTCGGGGACTTCGCCAAGGCTTCGAGCGCCTTCATATAATTGTTTGCGACGAAGTAGTTGATCGCCTGTACGTTTCCACCCGCGATGGCGTCGGAGACCATTTTCGTGGCCTTGGCTTCGGCTTCCGCGGCACGCTCACGAGCCTCCGCATCACGATAGGCAGCCTCGCGTCGGCCCTCCGCTTCCAGAACGACGGCTTGCTTTTCGCCTTCGGCTTTCAGAATGGCCGCCTGGCGAAGACCTTCGGATTCAAGGATCTGCGCGCGCTTCTCGCGCTCGGCCTTCATCTGCCGGGCCATGCTGTCAACGAGGTCCCGCGGCGGCGCGATGTCCTTGATCTCGATGCGCGTCACCTTCACGCCCCACGTCTCGGTGGCGGCGTCCACGACTTGCAACAGCCGGTGATTGATCTGATCGCGGTTCGACAACAGTTCGTCGAGATCCATCGAACCCATCACTGTACGAATGTTCGTCATCGTCAAGTTGATGATCGAACGTTCGAGATTATCGACTTCATAGGCCGCCTTGGCCGCATTCAGGATCTGATAGAAGGCAACGCCGTCAACCGTCACCATCGCATTGTCGCGGGTGATGACATCCTGACTCGGAATATCCATCACCTGTTCTTTCATGTTCAGCCTGTGTGTCACCTTTTCGAGAATGGGGATCAGAATATGCATTCCCGGAACCAGCGTCCGCGTGTAACGGCCAAGGTTCTCGACTGTGAAGTTCGAACCCTGAGGAACGATTTTGACAGTCGACCAAAGCCCCCAGATCGCAGCCGCCAAAAGGATAAAGCCAAAAAAACCGAAACCGCCGAAATCGGACATGCCGTCCTCCCCTCACGAGCGAATCGAAATGAAAATGGGAAATTCGCGCGTCAGGTTTAAGTCTCGGAAACAAACATTCGGTAAATATTGGGTAATATATCGATATATGGCAGTAAAAAGCAGGAAATTGAACAAGAATTAGTGGCCAATAAGAAGTATTGGCCACTTTCCAGTGTCTAAAGCCATCCCGCCAGCTCGCGTCGAACGACCGCTTCAATAACGTCCACCCCTTCGGGACTATCATTGAGAGCCGGCAAATAGGCGAATTTTTCTCCGCCGTTCGACTCGAAGATATGCCGGTTCTCGCGATCAAGTTCCTCAAGCGTTTCGAGACAATCGGCAGAAAAACCCGGCGCGACGAGTGCGATCTTTTTCACACCCGATTTCGCCAATGCTTCGACGGTCTTGTCGGTATAGGGCTGCAGCCAGGGATCGGTACCGAAACGCGATTGGAATGTCGTCAACCACCGGCTTTCCGGAATTCCCAATTTCTCGCGCAAAAGCCGCGACGTTTTCTGGCATTGGCAATGATACGGATCGCCAGCCGCGAAATACTTCTCCGGCATACCGTGAAATGTCGCGATGATTTTCTCGGGCTCGAAATCGAGCTTCGAAAGCTCCGCGCGCATCGACGTCGCCAGAGCCTCGATATATGCCGGATGATCGTGATAGCTCGGCGACGTCCGGATCGCCGGCTGCCAACGCATCTTCATCAAGGCCCTGAATGCCTGATCATTCGCCGTTGCCGTCGTCGCCGCAGAATACTGCGGATAAAGCGGGACCAGCAGAATACGATCGCAGCCCTGGTCCTTCAGCGCCTTGATCCGGCTTTCTGTCGACGGATTTGCGTAGCGCATCGCCCAATCGACGATGACACGCGGATCGTTGCCGAGCCGCTGCGCCAACCGCTCGGCCTGATTGCGAGTGATCGTCTTCAGCGGACCTTCGTTCTTTTCGTTATTCCAGATCGTCGCGTAGTCGCGACCTTTGCGCGACGGGCGCGTCGTCAAGATGATAAGATTGAGGATCGGCCACCATTTCCACTTGGGTTCCTCAATCACGCGGTCGTCGGATAGAAACTCCTTGAGGTAACGGCGCATCGGCCAATAGCTGGTGCCATCCGGCGTACCGAGGTTGAGCAGCAGAACGCCGATGCGGCCGAGCGCGACGGGTGGATGCTCTCGCGGCAACGCGACCGGCTCGCTAGCGAAATTGCCTTGTTTCGGAACTTCGTTCATCCGCTCTCCCAACGCCGGCGTTTATTGCGATCCTACAGGATCAGGCCCGGCGCTTCGACGGGGTACGTCTTTCGTCTTTCGCGGCCACTCTCGGCTTCGCCGGAGCAGGCCGTAATTCCGGTGCCAGATCCCGGACTTCCGCCGCAACCGGCGCAGCTTCGTCCTGAACACCTACTTGGCCCGAAGGAGGCTGGACTTCAAGCTGCGGATCGATAGAACGGCTGCAGCGCCAATAGGATGCCACGCGGCCAACGAAAGCGTCGGACTTCTCGGCAAAGAGGCGTTTGACGCGATATTCCGCTGTGGCGCGCAAGAGTTGCTGCTGCTGCCGGCAGAGCGTTACTGCGGCATCTTTCTGCTCATCGGTCATTGCTGGAGATTTGGCCGCCGCTGCAATCAGTACCGCCAGATCATGATCGTCGCCGAGCAACTGCGAGAGTTCGCGTGCCGCGTGCGCCCTGACGGCAAATTCATCGGGCCACGCCTTCGACAAAAGCGACATCTGCCGCCAATGCCATTGCACTGCCTTGCGCAGATCGTGAAAATTCTCGTCGGTCGGTTCTTCGTAGGCATACTTCGATGCCATCCGCCCTTTGCGATAGCTTTCCTCGAGCCCTCCGGAGAGCGCTGCAAAGCCACGCTTGCTGAAGGGCATCTTCGCAAACTTTGCGGCTTCACGCTCCAACAGATGCTGCGCCCTGCGCGCAATATCGGGCTCAAGCGTTTCCGGCCCGTCTGGCGTCTCGGCCGTCAGCGCCAACTTCAGCGGCGCAAGCGACGCTGCAGCATTCGCAACATCATTCGAAAGTTTGGCGATTGTCTCCAGCATGACTGTGCGATCGCGGCGCGCCGACAGCAGTCTGGCAATCTCACCCAGCGCCTTATTCCGCTGCCGAGCCTTATCGCCGCCGATGGCGCCGGCGGATAACCGCACCAGCGAGCGCAGCCGCTTCAGCGACTTACGGCACTCGTGGACGTTTTTAGCCCCGACATCCGCCCCTGCGAGTTCAGCCAAGGCGGCGTCCAACTGCTCACGCGCAATCCGGCGAAAGCCTTTTTCAACAGGCTCATGGGTTTTGAAGCGATACGGCATACGCAGAAACGGCTCTGAACTCGGGCGAGGACGGGAAATCGTTAGCGTAAATTCGAACCACACAAAACTGTCATAAACGAGTGCGCTGACAAGGTCCTGGTTAACACGAAATTCGTCCGTCTATCGAGTTTGCAACTGTCGCAACCAGAGTTCGATCCGCTCATCGGGGCGGGCGGCCGTAAAGAAATCAGTAATCACGGCGAGGCTATCAGCGCCCGCTTCTAATACTCCGGCCGCACGCTCAGGCGTCAAACCGCCGATTGCAACGAGTGGCAATGCGCCGATCCTGCGCCGCCATTCCTTAATTTTATCAAGACCTTGCGGAGCCCAAGGCATCGCCTTCAGCTTCGTTTCGTAGATCGGCCCGAGCGCCACATAATCAGGTTCGGCCGCCAGCGCGTTATCGAGTTCGACAATATCGTGCGTCGAGATCCCGAGCTTGATCCCCGCGAGCTTGATGGCTTCGAGGTCAGCGTCGCGCAGATCGTCCTGTCCCAAATGGATAAAACCGACGCCCGCGTCCAGCGCTGCTTCCCAATAGTCGTTGAGCACCAGCGTACAGCCATGCTCCTTGCAAAACGCATTGGCGCGTTTGGCTTGCGCCGCAACATCCGCGGCGGACGCGTCCTTGATCCGAAGCTGCACGAACGTCACGCCGAGAGGCACGATGCGCTCAAGCCAGCCGACATCCGGCACGATGGGATAAAAGCGATCGAGGATCATCTGCAGAAAACTCTGATACCGCCGCTACTCAATCGAGATCGAAAAACGGCGTGCCTGCGACGGGCGTTGAGGGCACGGCCATATCACGCGCCGGAATGAGACCAGCTTCGTATCCCAGTCGTCCCGCCTGAATCGCAGCTGCGAAAGCGGCCGCCATGCGCACCGGATCGGCAGCCTTGGCGACTGCCGTATTGAGCAGCACCGCGTCGTAGCCTAGCTCCATCGCCAACGCCGCATGGGACGGCGCGCCGATGCCCGCATCGACGACGAGCGTAACGTCAGGGAAATAAGCCCGCAAACTCTTTAGCGCCGGAGCGTTGGCCAAACCGCGTCCGCTGCCAATCGGCGCGCCCCACGGCATGATGACCTCGCATCCAGCACGCTGCAGACGCTCAGCAACCGACAGATCTTCCGTCGTATAAGGAAGCACCTTGAAGCCGTCGCGCGCCAACACGCCGGCGGCCTCCACCAACCCGAAGACGTCGGGCTGCAACGTGTCATCGTTTGCGATCACTTCGAGCTTGATCCAAGTCGTATCGAACAGCTCGCGCGCCATTTGCGCGGTCGTAATCGCCTCGCCCGCCGTCCGGCACCCGGCCGTGTTCGGCAGCACGCGCACACCGAGATCACGAATGATTTCGAGAAACCTCTCGCCAAGCTTGCCACCGGCTGCCTCACGACGCAGCGACACCGTCACGACGCTTGCAGCCGAAGCCGTAACCGCCCCTTTCAGGATTGCCGGAGACGGATAACCCGCCGTTCCGAGCAAAAGCCGCGATGCAACCGTCTCGCCGTAGATCAAAAAGCTCTGCGCCGTGTGCAGCTTGTCGTCACGAATGTTCATATCGACCCAAAGGCCTCATCTAGCCGCCCAGATCTAACCACCTTGGCGCGCGGAAACGATCTCAACCCGATCGCCGCCGTCGAGCGCCGTCGTAGCACGCCGTGCCTCGGGCACGAACTGGCCATTAAGCGCGGTCGCGACCTTGGCACCGGCAAGCCCCTGCTCGTCGATCAGAGCTGCAAGCGTACGGGCCACGCTTTCGGTTTTTCGGCCGTTGACGACCAGTTCGATCCTGGCCTCGTGTTGTACCATCGCCCTATCTTCTGACCTGATCGCCGGACATGGGAATTTCAACATCGTTTACCAGAGCGCATGCCGAATTTTTACCTCATATCGTCAAAATCGATCAAAAAGGCCCCGCCAATCCGCCGCATTGCTCCCTTCCATCTCTCCGCTTCGCAGAACAAGGACCGCCCGCACATGTTTGCCCGCCTGTTGTCGTCGCGCCGTTTCGCGCCGCTGTTCTGGAGCCAACTGCTGGCGGCGCTCAACGACAATCTGCTCAAGAACGCGTTGGCCATGCTCGTCGTCTACAAGCTGGCGATGGAGAACGGCCCGGCGTTGGGCACACTGGCAGGCGCCGCGCTCGTGCTGCCGTTCTTCCTCTTCTCTGCACTCGCGGGCCAGCTGGCCGACAAGTTCGATAAGGCTAAAGTCGCAGCGCGCGTCCGGTTGATCGAAATTCCAATTGCGGTCGCTGCCGCCGCGGGCTTCCTGATCCCATCCGTGCCATTGCTGTTCGTTGCGCTGATCCTGTTCGGCACCCTGAGCGCCTTTTTCGGACCGGTGAAATACGGCCTGCTACCATCACACCTCGAAGTGAAGGAATTGCCATCTGGCAACGCCTTGATCGAAGGCGCAACGTTTATCGCCATTCTGATCGGCACCGTCGGCGGTAACTTCGCGTCCGGCAGCCACGCGGAGCTGATCGCGGTCTCCTGCGCCATCATCTGCATTTCGGTTCTGGGCTGGCTGTCCGCACGCCAGATCCCGCCAGCGCCGTCATCCGTGCCCGATCTCAAGATCGACAGAAACATCGCAACCTCGACGATCACGTTGCTGAAAGATCTGCGCAGCGACAAACGCATCTGGCAAGGCGGACTGATCACCTCATGGTTCTGGCTCGTCGGTGCAGGCGTTCTTGCGCTGCTGCAGAACCTCATTCCTCAGGTGCTGAACGGCGCACCCTCCGTTTATACGTTGGCGCTTTTCACATTCGCGGTAGGCGTCGCTTTCGGATCGGTCGTCGCCGCCCGCGCCAGCTCCAACCGCCCGAACCTCGCCCTCGTTCCGATCGGCGCTCTGCTGATGGGCATTTTCCTGCTTGATCTCGCTTGGCTCGCTTCAAGAATACAGCCCGCCGCGACGCCAATGACGCCGTGGGACGTGCTCACGACGCTCGGCGGACTCCACATGCTTATCGATCTCGCAGGCATCGCAATCGCGGGCGGCTTCTACATCGTGCCCGCGTTTGCCGCGGTGCAGGCTTGGTCGCCGGTCGATCACCGCTCGCGCGTCATCGCAGGCTGTAACGTCCTTTCGGCTGCGTTTATGACCGTTGTCGGCCTGCTGATCGCCGCTCTGCAGTTCGAAAAAATTTCCGTCGCCACGCTTTATGCGGGCCTCGGCCTCGCCAACATCGTCGTCGTCGCACTCGTCCTGCGCGCGTGGGGCGCCGAGGGCGTGAAGGATGTGAGCCTGTTCCTGTTCAAGACGTTCTTTGGGCTCGAAGTGCACGGCCGCGAAAACCTTCCCAAGGCCGGCGAGCGCGCGATCATCGCGCCAAACCACGTCAGCCTGCTCGATGCGGGCCTCATGCACGCCTTGGTGCCGTCGCACACGGCCTATGCCGTCGACACGATGATTGCGCAAACATGGTGGGCAAAGCCGTTCCTGAAGCTCACGCGTTTCTACACCATTGACCCGACACGCCCGCTCGGCATGCGCGGCCTCATCACCGCGGTCAAAGAAGGAACTTCCATCGTCATCTTTCCGGAAGGTCGACTGACCGTCACCGGCGGCCTGATGAAAGTCTACGACGGCACCGCCATGATTGCCGACAAAGCCGACGCGCCGATTATCCCTGTGCGCATCGATGGACTCGAACGCTCGCACTTCGGCTACCTCAGCAAAGCGCAAACACGCAAAGCTTGGTTCCCGAAAACGACGGTGACGATCCTGCCGCCCGTCTGGCTCAAGATCGATCCGGCCCTTCGCGGCAAAGCCCGACGTCAGGCAGCGGGAGCGGCCTTACAAGACATCATGACCGACACCGCCGTGCTGACGACGCCGATCGACCAGACGCTGTTCGAAGCACTCGTGCTTGCCCATCAGACCCGCGACACCGGCAAGCCCGCCATCGAAGATCCTCTCGGCACCAAGCTCACGTACAAAAAGCTGATCGTCGGCGCACAGGTGCTGGGCGCCAAGATCGCGCCAATGCTGCCGCCCGTCGGATCATCCGTCGGCGTCCTGTTACCGAACTCGGCTGGCGTCGTCGTCACGTTCTTCGCGCTGCAGACGATCGGCCGCGTCCCTGCGATGCTGAACTTCTCTGCAGGCCCTGCAAACGTCGTCTCGGCGTGTAAGGCTGCGAAGGTCGACATCGTTCTGACGTCGCGTGTGTTCGTCGAAAAGGGACATCTCGAACCGCTGATCAAAGCTCTCGAAGGCGTCGTGCGCGTCGTTTATCTCGAAGACATTCGCCCGACGATCACCTTCGCCGACAAGGTCAAGGGCCTGATGCAGGGCACCCGCCCGCAGGTCGCGGTCGATTACAACGCTCCGGCCGCCATTCTGTTCACGTCAGGTTCGGAAGGCACGCCGAAGGGCGTCGTGCTTTCACATCGCAACCTGCTCGCGAACTGCGCGCAGACACTGACGCGGGTCGCTTGCAACGGCACCGATAAGGTCTTCAACGCTCTTCCCGTCTTTCATTCGTTCGGGCTGACGGCAGGTGTGCTGATGCCTCTCGTCGCTGGCGTGCCGATCTTTCTTTATCCGACGCCTCTGCACTATCGGATCATTCCGGAACTCGTCTATCAGTCGAACGCGACGATCATGTTCGGCACCGATACCTTCCTGACGGGCTACGCCCGGGTCGCCCACCCTTACGACTTCGCCCGCGTACGCTTGGTCGTTGCCGGTGCCGAAGCCATCAAGGACCGCACGCGCCAGCTTTACATGGACCGCTTCGGCGTACGCATTCTCGAAGGCTACGGCGTTACAGAGACTGCGCCCGTCCTCGCGCTAAACACCCCACTTGCCAACAAGGCGCACAGCGTTGGGCGCATGTCGCCGCTGATGGACTACAAGCTCGAAGCCGTGCCCGGTATCGAGCAAGGCGGCCGCCTCTACGTCCGCGGTCCGAACGTCATGCTCGGCTATTATCGCGCGGAAAATCCCGGCGTCCTCGAACCGCCGGCCGAAGGCTGGCATGACACCGGCGACATCGTCGAGATCGACGCACAGGGCTTCATCTTCATCAAGGGCCGCGCCAAGCGCTTCGCCAAGGTCGGAGGCGAGATGATTTCGCTGTCAGCCGTCGAAGCTCTCGCCGCCGAACTTTGGCCGCAGCAGACGACGGTCGTCGTCGCGCTTCCCGATCTGCGCAAAGGCGAACGCCTTGTGCTGCTGACAACCGACGCCAAATGTAAGCGCGAAGATTTCCAGAAATTCGCTCGCCAGAAAGGTGCGACGGAGCTGATGGTCCCGGCGGAAATTCTCGTTGTCAGCAAGATCCCGCTGTTAGGCACGGGCAAGCCCGATTATGTCGCGAGCCTTGCGCTTGCCAAGGAGATGGTTGCCGCAAAGCAGACGACGTCAGGGAGCGCTGAACAGAAGCCCCTCACGCCGGCCGTCTGAGAGGTAAGCCAGCACCTCGCGCGCGAGCACCGGCGCCAGCAGGAACCCGTGCCGGTACGCGCCGTTGACGCGGATAACTTTGCCGCCGTCTTCGACGACGATGCGCGGAACGTTATCGGGAAACGCAGGCCGGACACCCGCGCCCATCTCCAAAACCGACGCTTCGCCGAACGCCGGGTGCAAGGCATACGCCGAACCCAGAAGATCGAGCGCCGACTTGAGCGTCATCGGCCCGTCGTCCTCCCGCTCGACGACACTCGCCCCGACGACAAACCGTCCGTCGCCCTGAGGCACGACGTAGATCGGCTGCCGCGGATGTAACAGCCGCACTGGCCGCGAAAGGCCGACATCACGCGTTTCGATAAGCACGCGCTCGCCACGCACGCCCCTCAAAGGCTTGAGATCGCCTTGTGCGCCGATACCCCGGCAATCAACGACAATGCCGTCCGCGTTACCGTTCCACTGCACGCCGAGATGGAGCTCTCCGCCCAGCGCTTTAATTTGATCGAGAAGCCAATCCAGTGCCTTCCGCGCATCGAGATGCGACTCGGCCTCGAAATAGAGCCCGCGCTCGAAGCGGCCTGCGAGCGCAGGTTCGAGTTCGCCGATGCGCGCCGCACCTACGAGGTCATGTCCCTGGGTCATGTTTTGGAAGCGCGCCAGATCGCCTGCGTCGCGCGCGTGCGCCACGACGAGCGTGCCGTTGTCGATCGTCGCCGGATACACATCACGCCAGATCTTCAGCGCCTCTCGGCCGAGATCGCGAACGATCGGCGGTGCGCCCTCGGCTTCGCATTCCGGCGCAATCATCGCGCCTGCCCACCGGCTCGATGCCCGCGCAAACGGCGCGCTACTTTCTTCAATGAGGCGAATGCGATAGCCGGCTTTGGCCAGCGTATAAGCTTGCCAAAGGCCGAAAATGCCTGCACCGACGACGGTGATGGTCGAATTGCCCACGTCTAAAGCTGCCTGTTGCTGTCTCTCAATCGCCGAGCGCTACGCCTTCGCGGCGCGGATCTGCACCGCCTTTGAGCAAAGCGCCATCTCGCGCAACCGTATTGACGCCCGACGTCATCGTCGCGCCAGCGACGGCCTGACCGTATAGCGTAAGTTCATAAGCGGGCCAAAGGATCGGCTGCGAATACTCGATCAATACCGGTCCGCCCTGGCTGCCGAAGTTGGTCAGAGACGCCGCCTGTTGCGCGTTCATATCCCAATCGATCATCGCAACGAGCGTCTTCACGACATAGAGAATGATCTGCGACCCGCCGGGCGAGCCGGTCACGATCTCCGGATTTCCGTCCGCGCCGAGCACGATCGTCGGCGCCATCGAGCTACGCGGACGCTTTCCACCTTCGACGGCGTTAGCGACAGCTATGCCATGATCGTCGACAGGCTTGAACGAAAAATCCGTCAGCTCGTTGTTGAGCAGGAATCCCTTCGCCCACAGATGCGAACCGAACGCGCTCTCGATGGTCGCCGTCATCGAGAACGCATTGCCATCATCGTCGATGATGGACATCTGCGTCGTGCCGGGCACCTCATACGTCGCATCGACGCCGAATGTCTTCTTCGCGAGTCCCGGCGGCAGACCCGGCTCAGCTTTCTCCATCGCTCTCTTCGGATCGATCAGCTTCCTCCGCTCGGCGAGGTAGCCATCGTCAAGCAAACCGGAGGGAACAGGAATGCGCTCGGGATCGCCGATGTAGCGGTTGCGATCGGCATACGCGAGCTTTTCAGCTTCCGAGACGATGTGCAGCGCTGGCGCGGTCATCGCCGCAGCCGGACCTTGCACTTGCGGGAACGGTTCGATGAGCTTCAGCACCGCGCCGACCGTCAACCCGCCAGACGACGGCGGCCCCATCCCGCAGACCTTACGCCCGCGATAATCGACACAAACCGGCGGCCGCTCCGGCGCGGTGTACGAAGCGAGATCGGCGGCGGTCATATCGCCTTTGATGCTTGTCGCGCCTTGCACAGCCGCAACGATCGCATTGGCAATATCGCCGGAATAAAAAGCCTCCGGCCCCTTATCCGCGATCAAGCGAAGCGTCGCGGCATATGCCGGGTTCTTCAGCAATTCGCCTTCCGCGCGCGAGCGCGTTCCGCCTTCGTAAAAGTAAGCGCGCGCTTCCGGCGCAAAGTTTTGCGGGTCGTCTTTTGCAAGCAGAACAGCAAGCCGCGGCGAAACGTGAAAGCCGTTCTCCGCAAGCTTGATCGCCGGATCGAACAAATCCTTCCACGGCAGCTTGCCGTGCTTTTCATGCGCCACATAAAGAGCGCGCAACACGCCCGGCACGCCGACGCTTAGGCCCGACAAAACGGCATCTTCGAAGGCCATCGGCTTGCCTTCTTTGGTCAGGAAGCGGTCCGGCTTCGCGGCGGCAGGCGCCGTTTCGCGTCCGTCGTACGTCGTGACCGAACGCGTCTTCGCATCCCAGTACGTGATGAAAGCCCCGCCGCCGAGCCCCGACGACTGCGGCTCGACCAGCCCAAGCACCATCTCAGCCGCGATTGCAGCATCGACCGCGGACCCGCCGCGACGCAGAATCTCGCGGCCGGTCTCCGCCGCCAGCGGCTCTGCTGCAGCGATCATATGCCGTTTGGCGGTAACGAGTGCTTTCTCGGTTGTTCCCGATGCAGCCTCAGGCGGCGGCCGAAATTCCTGCGCCGACGCTACGGTAGCGACAAGCAGACACGAAGCGGCGAGTAAAATTCGAAACGTCATTCCATCTCCGGGGAGGGTGTACCGCACCCGGCCCAAAGCGCGTGCGGAGATCAATAGCTTTGCTGGATGAAACTCTCGGGCGTTCCGTCTTCAGGGTTGACGAAGATGATATCCTTGGGATCGCGCCGGGGCGTATCGACCGAAAGAAATACCACTGGTCCTTCAAGGATATCGGGGAGCGCATGGACCGTCCCCTTCTCAAAGAACAATAGCTGACCGGGACTGAATTCCGCAATCGTCGCCGGATCTTTCATCCAGAACGTGCCGCGACCTGAAAACACGTAAAGATACTCGTCGCACGTGGCGTGATAATGCGGCGGCGTCGGCTTGTAGACGCGGAAAACCCGCGCGCTCGCAGCCTCCCTGTTCGTGAGGTAGCGATCGACGAGCAGAGTCGTCGCTGTCTCGGGAAACGACGCGGCGACCTCGGCGATATCGAAACGGCCCGTCGCCGAAGCTTCCGGTTTTTCGCTCATGAATAGAACCTCGAGTTTCCTGGTCTCGACAGTACCCCGCAGTGGCAAATCCGGCACGCGGCGCGATTCCCCTGTTTATGGCGCTTTGACAGTGGCTGTCTTTCGAATGCGCACCCGCTAGTTTCCGGCCGGGAAGACCCATTTTCGATCTGGAGGGGCAAATGCGCTCATTGAAACTCGGATTTGCAGTGGCTGCAGTAACGTGTGCACTTTCTGTAACGGCTCAGGCCGGCAGTTGCGTCAGAGTTGCAGCGGTCGGCGATGGCCTGACCCACGACCTCGCCGTTATCATGTCGACCCACGGTCTCGCGAACATCATCGAGGGTAAGGGCCGCACCGGCAAAGGCCCGGTTCACACCAAGTGTGTGCCCGGCACGTTCGGCACCCAGTGCACCTCCTGGCAGAACGCCTGCAACTAGCTCTCGATAGTAGACTGACCGACATCATCGCGCGGCCAAATTCCGTCGGCCTGGTTTCGCGCGATGATGCCTGAGGCCCTACCAGTTACGGCCGCAGCTGCTGTGTTTCCGCACACACCGGCAATCCATACTGAACAATCGTCTCGAAAACGGACGCGGCACAACGCGGCCAGTGTTCCGATTTTGTTCCCGCCGCAGCTCTATCGAAGCCCGCACTGGTTCAGACAAAGAACGAACATCGTCTGTCCCCGTCATCGAACCGCAACACGCAGTGCGAAAATTTCGAAAACTCTTGGAAAGTCAGCGATCCGAGCACAATCGGCGCCCAACTGTGACTTCCCTGCTCTGCCGATAAAAACGGTCCTGAACTATACCCGCTCTTCATAATTCGGCGCACAGGATGATCACCCGTTCTGTGCATTGTTAACTATTGTTGCCAAACCGGAGCATCCCCCCGATGAATCTGCCACGTCGCCTCAGCGGATTAGCTCTCGCCGCCCTCATCATGGCTGGCGGACTGGTTTCCGCGTCTTCGGCCAAAGCCGAGGATCTCGTCGATTTTCTCTGGGGTGGCAGCCCTGAATATGGCGGTGGCCGCAGCATCGTCTCTTTCGACCCGCAATATAAGCCGGGCCAGATCATCGTCTCGTTCTCCGATCGCCGCCTCTACTGGATCATGAAGCCGGGCGTTGCGCTGACCTACCCGGTCGCCATCCCGACCGGCGAAGCCCGCTGGCAAGGCGTTACCAAAGTCTCGGCAAAGCGCGTCAACCCACCGTGGACGCCGACGCCTGAAATGGTCCGCAACAACCCCCGCCTGCCGCGTTGGGTCCCCGGCGGCCATCCGATGAACCCGCTCGGTATTCGCGCGATGTATCTGGGCTCCAGCGCCTATCGCATTCACGGCACAGACGCGCCGTGGACCATCGGCCAGGCCGTTTCGCACGGCTGCATCCGCATGACGAACCAGGACGTGCTGGACCTTTATCCGCGCGTGCCGGTCGGAACGCGCGTGACGGTCACGTGGCAGCAGTTCAAGACGCAGACCATCTCGGATGGCAGCAACCTGCCGCGCTATACCGACAAGGACTCGAACCCGCGGGCCGCAGCGGCGGTGCCCGCCCAGAGCCAGCAGCCCGAGCAGACGGCCGCCAAGCAATCGACGGGCGGCGGCATCGAAAGCCTGTTCTTCTGGGACGAGCCGAAGAAGGCGGTTGCGACCGCTTCCGCCTCTGAACCGGAGCCGCAGAACGATCAGCAGAACGCGCGCGACGCCACGAAGGACGATGACGATTTCGTGCCTGAGAAGAAGGCCGAAGCGGAAAAGCCCGCAAAGAAGGTTCACGAAGCGCGCGCCGTAATTGAAGAGCAAGCCCCGACGGACGCGCCGAAGAAGAAGGCAACGAACGCCTCGGCCGCCAAAAAGAAGCCGGCGGCCGCTGCCGTCGCGAAAGTCCCCTCGGCTTCCGATCCGTCCACGGATCCGACGGTTGCAGTTCCGGACCCTGTCAAGCCGACAGCTGCGACACGGGCATCCGACGCGACGCCTCGTGCCACTAAGGCATCGGTTTCGAGCAGCGAAATTGCTCATGTCCAGCAGGCATCGGTTCGAGTGCAATAAGCCGCCACGATCCGGCCTTGAAAATGCAAGGGCGGCTCCCACGAGCCGCCCTTTTTATTATCCTTCCCCGCGTCTGTCGCCGATCAGCCTAGCCCTAGGTCTTGTTGCAATCCGACCGCCACGGCGGCTATGCTCGGCCAACCTTCAGTTGGACAGATGGCGACCTTGACCACTCTGCTCGATACCGTCGGCATGCCGCCACGTCCGCGCCATCCCGAGAAAGCTTCGCATACTGATACCCCGGCGCTGCCCAAGCCGAACTGGCTACGCGTGCGCGCCCCCGGCTCGACGGGCTACGACGAAACCCGCTCGATTGTCCGCGCTCATCGCCTGCACACGGTCTGTGAAGAAGCCGCCTGCCCCAACATCGGCGACTGCTGGCAGAAACGCCATGCCACGATGATGATCATGGGAGGCGTCTGCACGCGCGCCTGCGCGTTCTGCAACGTCGCAACGGGATTGCCCACCGCGCTCGATCCTGACGAACCGAAGCGCGTCGCTGATGCCGTCGCCAAACTCGCCCTTGAGCACATCGTCATCACGTCGGTCGATCGCGACGACCTGAGCGACGGCGGCGCGGCCCATTTCGCCGCAACGATCCATGCCATCCGCGCAGCGTCTCCCGAGACGACCATCGAAGTTCTGACGCCGGATTTCCTGCGCAAGGACGGCGCGCTTGAAATCGTCATCGAAGCCCGCCCGGATGTCTTCAATCACAACCTCGAAACCGTACCGGGCCTCTATTTGAAAATTCGCCCCGGCGCGCGCTATTTCCATTCGCTGCGGCTGTTGCAGCGAGCAAAGGAACTCGACTCGAGCGTCTTCACGAAATCGGGCATCATGGTTGGCCTCGGCGAAACACGCGAAGACGTTCTACAAGTCATGGACGATCTGCGTTCCGCCGACGTCGATTTCCTGACGGTCGGACAATACCTGCAGCCGACGCGCAAGCACGCCGAGGTCAAGCGCTACGTCCCGCCGGATGAGTTTGCCGGTCTCGAACAAGTCGGACGCGCCAAAGGCTTTCTGCTCGTCGCCGCCTCGCCACTCACTCGGTCGTCCTTCCACGCAGGCGATGATTTCCGCCGCCTCAAAGCGGCCCACCGCGCCCGCGTCTCGCCTTAGCCCGAATAGAGAAACCAATGCCGAAGTTTGCGGCCAACCTGTCGCTGCTGTTCAACGAGCTGCCGTTTCTCGATCGCTTCGAGGCCGCCGCAGCAGCGGGCTTCGACGCCGTGGAATTCATGTTTCCCTATGACTTCGAAGCCGAGGACATCCGCGCCCGCCTCAAAGCCAACGGGTTGCAGCTCGCTCTATTCAATCTTCCCGCCGGTAATTGGTCGGCAGGAGAACGCGGCCTCGCGATCTATCCGAACCTTGTCGGCGAATTCCGCGACAGCGTTACCCGCGCGGCGAAATACGCGACGACCCTCGGCTGCAAACAGCTTCATTGCCTCGCCGGCGTCGCCCCCGTCGGCGGCGACATACGCGCCATGCGCAAGACATATGTCGAAAACCTGCGCCATGCCGCGCATGTGCTGGCCGACAGCGGCATCACGCTCCTGATCGAAGCCATCAACACCCGCGACGTTCCGGGCTACTTTCTTGACACCACGGCGAAGGCCGCCGACATCGTCGAAAGCGTGGAAGCGGAAAACCTCCGCCTGCAGTACGACGTCTACCATATGCAGATCATGGAAGGCGATCTTACCCCGACCATCGACAAATACCTGAAGATGATCGCCCACGTGCAGATCGCCGATACGCCCGGCCGCCATGAACCCGGCACCGGCGAGATCAACTATCCGTTCATCTTCAAGCATCTCGACAGCATCGGCTATACCGGCTGGATTGGCTGCGAATACCGCCCCCGCACGACGACCTTCGAGAGCTTGGCGTGGTTTCGCGCGTTGAAACCGCACGTCGGCTAAGGGGGACCGAAATCGGCGTGCTTATGCCGACGCATCTGTCGGCGCCGCCGTCCCTGCCTTGACGACCTTCTCGGTCAGCGCCGGCGCGCAAAGCTCGATGAAGCGATAGGCGAATCCCCGCAGAAAACGTCCGCGCCGTAGCGCAATCCGAGACGTTGACTGCGGAAAGAGATGCGTCGTGTCGAGCAGAGTGAGACCTGTGTCCCGTTGTTCATCGTAAGCCATTGAGGCGACAATGCCGATGCCGAGCCCGACCTCGACATACGTCTTGATCACATCGGCATCGAGCGCGGCCATGACGATATCAGGAGCAAGATTGGCCGACGCAAACGCCGCATCGATTGCCGGACGTCCCGTAAAACCCTCGTGATACGTGATGATCGGCCATTCGGCGATCTTATCGAGCGTCAATGGAGCGCCGTCGTCGAGCGGATGCCCCTTTGGAACAATCACAGCGTGGTGCCACGAGTAGAATGGAAACGACACATGCTCGGGCGTGTCTTCCAGCGCCTCGGTCGCGATTCCGATGTCCGCGGTGCCATCGCTCAGCATAGCCGCGATTTCCTTCGGCGTGCCTTGCTGCAGGATCATATGGACGTTGGGAAACTCCTTTCGGAATGCTGCAATCGGCCCCGGCAACGCATACCGCGCCTGCGTGTGTGTCGTCGCAATCGTGATCTCACCGCGATCCGACTTTGCGAATTGATCCGCCAGCCGCTTGATGTTTGCCGTATCGAGCAATATGCGATCGACGATCTGCGCCAGCTCCTTGCCCGGTTCCGTCAATCCCAGAAGCCGCTTGCCACGGCGCACGAACAGCTCGACGCCGAGCTCATCTTCGAGATCCTTAATGTGCTTCGAGACGCCGGATTGCGACGTGTAGAGCGCATTCGCAACTTCTGTCAGATTGAAATTACGCCGCAGCGTTTCTCGAATAATGCGGAGTTGCTGGAAATTCACGACGCGTTGCTACCGTTCTGATCTGAGAAGACACGCAATTTGCGTGCCTTGAGTTTAACACGTTGCCCGGCCGAAAGGCCGAGTGATTGCAATTCGCGCCCCGGAATTTCCACCTCAAAAAATTCCTTCCGGCCCTCTCGCGCCTCGCCGTTAGCAATAAGTTCCACACGCGCAAGCGCACCGTTGCCCAGAATTCGGTTAATGCGTGCCGATACGCCGTCCTCAGACTGGTCATAAGAAACAATCTCAGTGTCCTGCGGCCGGCTGAACGCAATGACCTGCTGGCCGTCGGAGAAATGCATGTCTTCGATGCGAAGCCTCTCGTCGCCGATGCGCACGTAGCCTTGTTCGACACGCCCTCGAAATTCGTTGACGGATCCGATGAAGCCATAGGCGAACGCCGTCTCTGGATACTGATAGATCTCACCCGGTGCACCGATCTGCTCGACTCGCCCCTTGTTGATCAGCACGATGCGGTCCGACACTTCGAGCGCTTCGTCTTGATCGTGCGTCACGAAGATAGACGAGATATGCAGCTCATCGTGAAGCGTGCGAAGCCAGCGACGAAGCTCTTTGCGCACTTTTGCATCGAGCGCGCCAAACGGTTCGTCGAGAAGAAGAACGCGCGGTTCGACCGCGAGCGCACGCGCCAGGGCGATACGCTGACGCTGGCCGCCTGAAAGCTGCGACGGAAAGCGGTTTGCAACCCAGCCAAGTTGCACAAGCTCAAGAAGACGCGTAACTTTGGCGCGTATCTCTTTCTCACTCGGCCGTTCGCGACGCGGCCGAACCCGCAGCCCGAACGCGATATTCTCGAACACGGTCATGTGCCGGAACAGTGCGTAGTGCTGAAACACGAACCCGACGCGCCGCTGCCGCACATCCTTGTCCGTCGCGTCGACACCGTCGAGCAATATTCGTCCGCTGTCGGCGTGTTCAAGCCCGGCAATCACCCGCAGAAGTGTCGTCTTTCCGCATCCCGACGGGCCAAGCAAGGCGACGAGCTCGCCGTCCGGGAATTTCAGCGAAATATCGTCAAGCGCCTTGAACGTACCAAAGTTCTTGTTGACGGCTAAAACTTCGATGCTCATCAGCCATGCTCCTCGGTAGCCGACTGGCCTGCCCGCCATTCGACGTAAGTCTTCAACACCAGCGTCACGAGTGCCAACAGAGCGAGCAGCGACGCCACCGCGAACGCGGCCGCGAATTGATATTCGTTGTAGAGAATTTCCACATGCAGCGGCATCGTGTTGGTCTCGCCGCGAATATGCCCAGACACGACCGACACGGCGCCGAACTCACCCATGGCGCGCGCATTGCAAAGGATCACGCCATAGATCAGCGCCCACTTGATGTTCGGCAACGTGACACGCCGGAACGTCTGAAAACCTGAGGCGCCAAGCGAAACCGCTGCTTCCTCTTCGTCCCGCCCCTGCGCCTGCATCAACGGAATAAGCTCGCGCGCAATGAATGGAAACGTCACGAAGATCGTAGCCAGAACGATGCCCGGCACCGCGAATATGATCTTGATATCATGATCCCGGAGCCAAGGCCCGAACCAGCCCTGCAGCCCGAAGATCAGCACGTAAATCAAGCCTGCGATGACCGGCGATACCGAAAATGGCAAATCGATCAGGGTGACGAGCAGATTTTTTCCGCGAAACTGAAATTTCGCGATCGCCCATGCCGCCGCCACGCCGAAGACGAGATTTAACGGCACCGATATCGCAGCAGCCAACAACGTCAATCTGATGGATGCCAGCGCATCAGGCTCGACGAGAGACGCAAAATAGGTGTCCACGCCTTTGCGGAAGGCTTCGGCGAACACGGCAATCAATGGCAACAGCAGGAACACTGCAAAGAACGTCAGGCCAAGTCCGAGCACGACGGCTTTCACCCAAAAAGCATCGCGCGTCGCAGGATTGGCTTCGAACTTTCGCGCCCCATCGAGACGCGCATCGAACGTACCAGCAAGACCGGCCATCAGATCGCCCTCCCCGTTCGGCGCGACGTCCACGCCTGCAAGCCGTTCACGATCAACAGCAGAATGAACGAGAAGACGAGCATCACCGATGCAACGGCCGTAGCGCCGCGATAATCGAACTGCTCAAGCTTCGTGATGATGATCAGCGGTGTGATTTCCGAAACCATCGGGATATTGCCGGCGATGAAAATCACCGAGCCATACTCTCCAACGGCCCGCGCAAATGCCAGCGCGAAGCCCGTCAGAAGTGCAGGCAACAACGCCGGAAAAACCACGCGTTGGAATGCCTGCCTGCGGTTAGCACCAAGGCTCGCCGCTGCCTCTTCAAATTCCGTCTCAAGGTCTTCGAGGACTGGCTGCACCGTTCTGACGACGAACGGTAAGCCGATGAACGTCAGTGCAACAAGCACACCAAGCGGCGTGAACGCGACCTTGATGCCTAACGGCTCCAAGAGACTGCCAATCCAGCCGTTCTTCGCATAAATGGCGGTCAGCGCGATGCCTGCGACCGCCGTCGGCAAAGCGAATGGCAGGTCGATCAGCGCATCGACGACCTTGCGACCGGGAAATGTGTAGCGCGTCAATCCCCATGCAAGCAGCAAACCGAACACCGCGTTGATGAGAGCCGCAAGAAGCGACGCGCCGAACGTCAATTTGTAAGATGCGACGACTCGCGGTGTAGCGACCGCTGACCAAAACTCAGCCCACGACATTGTCGCGGTTTTGAAGAAAACGGCCGACAGCGGAATAAGGACGATTAGCGACAGGTACGCGAGCGTAAACCCGAGCGACAATCCGAAACCCGGAAGGACGCGTTTGCGTGAAGCGCTTGCCATGACCCGTTAAATCCTAGGCCAGAAGCGCGACGGCAACGATGAAGCCGGAGACGGCCAGAACCGTCGCCCAGGCAACCACGGTGCCCAACATCTGCGTATTGAGGATCATTTCCGCGCCTCTGCTAATGCGAACAGAGCGCATACTATGTGAGAGGCCGCGCCCCTCTAAGGAAGAAGAGTTGCTAAGCATTTTCGATTGCCGAATGAATGGGAGAGATGACGTCAGACTTGGCGTTTACGAGAACTCGTTGCTTCAAACGAACTCGAGACAAGCAACGCCGTTGCGTCTTTTTCGCCGGGATTGAAAAAGGTGTGCGCAGCATCGCCGTTGAAAAGGGCGGCATCACCGCTCGAAAGACGCATTGGCGTCTCTTCGCCGACCGTAATTTCTAATTGACCGGCGATCATCACCAGCGTTTTTTTGCTGCCCGACGGCGACGTCCGGCACGTCTCGATGTAACGCGGTGCGATAGTCACCTCATAGATCTCCACGCTCTGAGGCTCGCCCCATGGAAAAAGCGCGCGGCTGATAAATCCGCCTTCGCTCGACGCCACGATGGTTGCGCGATCATGCGGAATGACGATCGTGTCTTTGACGCCTGGGCTCGAAATCAGCCCGGAAACCGAAACGTTCAAAGCTTCCGCAATGCGCCCCAATAGGTTGATGGTCGGCGCACTTTTGCCTGTCTCAATCTGCCCGAGCATCGCCCGGCTGACGCCAGAAACGGAGGCAAGCTGCTCCAGAGACAACCCTTGCCGGCGACGAAGATGACGGAGATTTTCGCCGACGATCATCGACAGCTTAATCGATGCACCCGCGATCGAGTGGAGCTGCGGACTGTCTTCTTTTCTTGCCATCGCAATCGCCATCGGCCTACTCGCAGTCGAGTGATCCTCTGCGAATACAGATAGCCGAGCTACGATACCGTCAGAACGAAGAAGAAATGCTGAGCTTATGCGGCGCCTTCAATAACGGCCGCCCGAAAAATGACAGTGCTTCTTATAAAATTGCGAGAAGAAGGACACTCGATGGTCCTCCTTCTCGCGAGAGTCTGACGGGAGGGTCAGAAAATCGTACGTATCTTAACCCTGGCGCCCCAAGATCAGAAGTTGATCTTCGCGCCTGCAATGACCTGCTGCATGGCCGAAAGCTCCGTGGGTGCCGTGTTAGGCACATTGCCGACAGTGACGTCGCCATCGACATGCTGATAGACAAGGTACATCGTCATCTCGGCAGCTTCGAAGTTCTGAGCCGCGCCCAGCGCCCAGAAATTGATGTTGGCATTCTGCGTCTGAAGTGTGCCCGAACCGTTTACGTTTGAACCAGCTTCATCGCGCCGATATTCACCGAAGAAATTCGTCTTACCGAACGAATTCCATTTGTTTTCGATACCGCCCTGCACGAACCATGTGAGATCGTTATCATCGACAAGGTTCTTGATCCCCGGCGCAACGAGATTGGCACGGGTATCGTTATTCTGATCGCCGTAACCACTGTAAACGTAGAGACCTGTCGGGACGTGCTGAATTAGACCGGCGACACCCCACCATTCGCAGTTCATGCCATTGTAGGGTGACGACGAAGAGCCCTGGCACGGCGTCGAAGCACCGTCAGTCGAGTTTCCGTAACCCGCGCGAGCCGTATATCTAAAATCACCCGCCTCTCCGACATAAGATACAAGCATGTCCCAGACATCGTCCTCGCCCCACGAGGTGGCAAAGGTGAAGCCTCCAAACGTCGGCGTTTCATAGCGCACAACATTACGACGGCCGCTATCGCCTGGTGTCGAGTTGTTGAAACCGCGCAGTGCATCCGACCAGCGCAATTGCGTTGTGCTCGTAGGCGACGCCTTGATGAAATTGCCGGCCTTATCACGCAGGAAAAAGTTCTGCATGTAGTCCGGCGCGCCTTCCGCATCGTAGAAGTTTCGCGTCATCGTCGTGTCGGCATCGTCGAGTAAGTGATAGGTCGCCGTGCTTTCCTGTCCGACGGACACTTTGCCGAAGGTTTTGCTCTTCAGGTACCAGCTGCTTTTGCGAACAAGAAGACTGTTGGCACCCGTCGAACCGTCCGGACTGTTTTGATCGAACTTCGAGCTATTGCCGCCCCAAACGCCGATTTCGAGCAAATAGCCGGCCGAAAGATCCGGAGTGACCCGTGCTTCGCCGACGAACCTGAAGCGCGACTGCTCAACCGGGTTGGTTCCAACGTAGGCGTTGCTTTCGTGACCGTCGTCCCACCAGATGACATTCTCGTTGACCCAGCCGGAAACCGTCAGGCTAACTTTGCGATTGCCCTTCCGCGCCGTCGTCGCTTCGAGTTCGGCGACGCGCTCTTCAAGATCCGCGCAGCAATCTCCCCCGAGATCCGCAGCAGCGGCGGGCATCGCCCAGCCGCCAATCAAAAGAACGGCAGCCCCATATTGCCACCCCCGCCTTTTTCCCCACACTCGCTTCATGCCGTCAGACCCCATAAGATTGGCAGAATTTGCCTCTGCCTACCGCTTTGTTTTCAATAACTTTCTTTGTGAACGTCGGGCCGTGTCAATTGCTCAACGCGTCCATTACACTTTTCTGTCATAGCGGAGTGGCTATCTTGCCACCTATGATATCAGAGTCGGGGCCATACTCGGCCCGCCCCGCCGCGCGCAGCACGGCAGCAGCTCCGCCAAGGTCCCGAACATTGACCGAGCTCCCTTCGCGCCTCCGAAAACCGTAAGGCCGTCTCGCTAGCAAATGCTTTGTCTGGAAGCGCGACTGCAGCAGGCTGAGAGCTGCAAGGCGCTCCGATGATCGACGAAATTCCGCGGCCTTTCGCAGCCGTTCAAGCAGTGTCAAAGCCTCTGGCCATGGGCCAAACCCGGCGTCGGCATTGATATGGCCCGCAGCACCGAGATTGAGGTAATCGGCTCCCCAAAAACGCGACCAACGCTCAGCCGCCTCTGCCGACATCCACGGATCGTTACTGCTCGCAACGACGATCGTTGGAAAGGCCAGCCGCTTTGCCGGAAGAAAATCGGCGACGCCAAAGTGTTCGGGGTCGGCCGGTGCAACGAGCAGCACACCGCTGATTCGTTCCGCGTGATCGCTGGCGGCTTGTACGGCGGCAAGGACGCCGAACGAGTGGGCAGCGACGAAGATCGATCCCTGAGCCCGGACGATCTCACGTCTGATCCGGGCCGACCATTCCGGCAGATGCGGATCGTTCCAATTGCGTTGTGTGACGCGGACGCTGCCGGCGACGCGATGCTGAAGCCAAGTCTGCCAATGCGTCGGCCCGCTAGAATGGAGGCCAGGTACGATGAGGGTCGTGGACATGAAAGTCATCCTCGAATGCAGAGCCGTAAGCGGCTCTTGAATTTATGGGTTTGTTCGTCAGGAAGGCTGGCGCCGAAGACATTCGACATTTCTGGAAGCCCTCCAGGCAACAGCTCTCGCGCTTATGCATTCGCATCGACTCGGTTCTCTCTTCTGATGATCCTTCGCGCGCCGCCCAGTCCCACGCCCATTGGCAAAAATTGCAATGAGAACATCAGAATTGGCGCGGCGCACGGCTTTAAATTGAAGGCTTCAGCTTTTATTTCCGGGCGTATAGATCTGATCGAAGATGCCGCCGTCAGCAAAGTGCTTAGCCTGCGCCTTCGCCCAACCGCCAAAAACATCGTCGACGGTGAAAGCCTTCACAGGCGCAAACTGGCTTGCGTATTTAGCAGCGACTTTTTCGTCACGCGGACGATAGAAGCTCTTCGCTGCGATCTCCTGCGCCGGTTCGCTGTAGAGATGCTCGAGATAGGCGTGCGCGACCTCACGCGTACCGTGCTTGTCGACGACCTTATCGACGACGGCAACGTTCGGTTCAGCGAGGATGGACACCGAAGGCGTTACGATCTCAAACTTGTCAGGACCAAGTTCTTTGAGCGAAAGATACGCTTCGTTTTCCCAGGCAATCAGCACATCGCCGATGCCGCGCTCGACGAATGTCGTCGTCGATCCACGTGCGCCTGAATCGAGAACCTTGGTGTTCTTGTAGATCTTGCCAACGAAATCCTTCGCCGTTTGCTCGTTGCCCCCCGGCTGCTTCAGCGCATACCCCCACGCCGCGAGATAATTCCATCGCGCGCCGCCCGACGTCTTCGGATTGGGGGTGACGACCTCGACGCCGTCCTTAGCAAGATCCGGCCAGTCCTTGATGCCCTTCGGATTGCCCTTACGGACAAGGAACACGATTGTTGACGTATAAGGCGCCGAATTGTTCGGGAACTGCTTGATCCAGTCGGCTTTGACCAGATCGCCGTTCTTATGCAGGGCGTCGATGTCTGCGGCCAGAGCCAGCGTTACAACGTCGGCATCAAGACCATCGATGACCGCCCGCGCCTGCTTGCCGGAGCCGCCATGCGATTGCTTGATCGTGACGGTGTCGCCGGTCTTGGCTTTCCACCACGATGCGAATTCCTTGTTGTAGGCCTGATAAAGCTCGCGCGTCGGATCGTACGAGACGTTGAGCAGCGTGATGTCTTTGGCTGCAGCGAGACCGGAAAATCCGGCGAGCCCCAGGCCCAGCGCCGCGCCGATGGCGGTTCGGCGGGTCAAAGTATGGATTGACATAAGGAACCTCTCAAGGTGTGCGTTAACCTGAGAGCGAACCTATTGGGCGACATGTCCTCCGCGAACGAAGAAGAACTGCTGAGCTTATGAGAGGCCGCGCGCCGCGAAACACGCACACCTCGAATCGACCGCAGACTAAAATAACAACCTAGACAAGGGCGCCCGAGAAGATTTTCATCCTCCGGACAGCCCCTTGCATCGCGCTATTGCTTTCGCGGCTCCACGCTATCTGCGGTCATTGTGTAGCCGGCATCCGCGAGCCCAGTCGAAGCGAGACTCGTGCTGATTTTTCCCGTCACGGTCACCGGATCGAATTGTCCGCCGACTTCGAATCCCTTGTCCGTTTTCACGTAGATGATCTGGTTGGCCGGCGGCGGCGGCACGTGAATGCACGCGCCGACGAACGGCACCAGCAGAAATTCCTTCACCGTCGTCGCGTCGAAATCGAGCGGCACGACATACCCCCCGATGGAAACAGTCTGGCCGTTAAGCGCCTGGTTGATCGCCGGAGGCTTGTCATCGCCCGGCTGATGCCGCTTCACCGACATGAAGCGTCCTTCCGGCAACGGCGGCGGGGGCGGCCCGGCATCCGACAACGGCACCGAACCGCCGAAGAATGTCTTGGACTTCATCACGGTATTGGCGGCTGGCATGGTCTTCGGAATGAGGTCCGCCCATTTCAGTTGCCGCGGAGCTTCGGCCGCAGCGCTCGACGCCATTCCGGCAAGAAGCGCGAGCGGCAAAAACGCCCTCGATACCGACACGAATAACGACGTCATGTTCTCCTCCAATCGAGGCTTCATCTCAAATTCTAACCATCATGCCGTCGGCGAGCGACAGCCTGTAGGCACGCAACGCGGGTAGCAGTCCGGCCAGGAAACCGGCCACGACGATCGCGCCGAGCTTCAACCACTCATCAGGGCGTGGGGGGTCGATAGGAAGGCTCAGACCATACGTGTGATCGATGTAAGGCCGCGCCAGATAAAGTCCCGCATAAAGCCCCACGGTCCCGATGACCACCCCCGCGAGCGTCAACAGCCCACCTTCGACCGCGAGAAGCCCCAGCACCGTCGCTGGCGTCGCTCCCACGGATCGCAGAATGGCCATTTCGCGCCGTCGCTCGTTAAGCGTCGTCAGGATCATCGTCACCATGCCGAGCAGCGCCGTCGCGACCACCATCGCCGAGACCACCGACAGCGCCGTCTCCGCCGTTCCGATCAGTCCCCAAAGCTCCTGCAAAGCAACGCCCGGCATGATCGCGGACAACGGCTCTTCCTCATAGTTGTTGATCCGCCGCTGCACCTTGAACGTCGCGAGTTTGGATTTCAGACCCACCAGCGCCGCCGTGATGGCCCGCGGAGTCAAATCCATCTTGCGCACTTGATCTGCCGATATGCTCTGCCCCGGCACCGGCGCGCCGTTCTGCCAGTCGATGTGGATCGCCTCGATCGCTTCGAGACTGACATGCACTGTGCGATCAATCGGCGTTCCAGTCTTCGCCAGAATGCCCGAGACGCGAAACGGCTTGTCTTCGTGCTCGATGAACGAGATCGAGCCGACACCGTGCGCCACGACGATCTTATCACCGACCTTGTAGCCAAGTTGCTCGGCCACATCCGAACCGATCACGGCGTCGAACAAATCCTTGAACGGACCGCCCGCAGCGAACTGCATCGTCTGCCCGTGGCGGAATTTGTAATGCGTGAAATAATCCTGGTTGGTGCCGAGCACGCGGAAGCCATGATGGCTGTCCCCCAGCGACAGCGGCACGATCCAGGAAACTTCTGGCATCTTAGCGATGTCCTGATAGCTCTTCCACGTCACGTTGTTGGTGGCGTTACCGATGCGAAAGACCGAGTAAAGCAGCAGGTTCAAGCTGCCGCTTCGCGCGCCGACGATGAGATCCGTGCCGGAAATGGTATCGGCGAAGCTCTCGCGCGCACCCGTCCGTACCTTCTCGACACCGAGCAGAAGCATGACGCTCATCGCAATGGCGAGTACCGTCAATAAAGCCGTCACCCAGCGATTGAGCAGCGATTGAAAAGCAAGTCGCGCAATCATCATGACCGGCCACCGCGCTGCGATTGAGCGATATCCTGTAGGCGGACGACCCGGTCGAAATGCGCAGCTAGTCCTTCATCGTGACTGACCATGATTACGCTGGCGTCCACCTCCCTGCTTTGCGCAAAGAGTAGTTTCAGAAATGCGCCTTCCGTGTTTCGGTCAAGAGCCGACGTCGGCTCGTCGGCCACGATGATTTGCGGTGCGCCTATCAATGCGCGTGCCGCGGCCACACGCTGCTGCTGACCGACGCTCAAGCTAGCGGCCTTGCTCGACGCGATCACGGTTTCATCAAGGCCCAGCGCCAGCAAAAGGCGTTTCGCAACATCTTGCAAAGGCCCCTCACGCAACGCATTCTCACGGCGCAACTTCGAAAAGCGGAGCGGCAAAAGCACGTTGTCGATCAGCGATCCATAGGGAAGCAGATTGAACATCTGAAAAATAATGCCGAAGTGGTCGACGCGGAACCGGTCGCGCGCAGCGCCGCCGAGTACCGCCATGTCCTCGCCGCTGACTTCGATCCTGCCACTATCCGGTACGACGATACCGGCAAGCAGACTGAGAAACGTGCTCTTCCCGCTGCCCGACGGCCCGAGCAGCAGAAGCTTCTCGCCGCGGCGAAGTTTGAAGCGATTGATCGTCAGCGTGAACGGAGACGGTCCCGGCCACGAATACCTGACATCAGCGAATGAAACCGCATCGAGAGGGCTCTTGCCCTCTCTCGCAGCCGCCGGTGAAGCCACCATCAGCTCGTGCATCACTTACATCACGCCGGTGAGATCGAGCGTCGGCTTTTCGCGCGTCATCTGCGCCTGCGTCTGCCCTTTCGGCGTCGTGACGTTGACATTCAGCAGCTGACCGCCGGCAAAGTCGGTGAAGTATGCTGTTTCCATGCCCGTGACGCTTTCCGGCGCCTCGCACGTGATGGTGTAAGTCGCATGGAATTCCGAATGCTGCGGCTCGCCCGGCTTGTCGTCGTCATCATCCTTTTCGCCCGGGTGATGTGTTTCCTTGCGGCTTTCGACATTCGCCGTGTCGGTCTTGCACTTCGCAGCGGACGGCAGCTTGAAAACATTCAGCACGTCTGCGAGCTGCGCCTTGGCTTTCTCGACCTTCGCCTTCTGCTCATCCGTAGTAGCGACGTGCTCGAACCCGACAATGTCCATGCCGGGGGCAACAAGCTCCATCTCGATCTTGTTGCCTTCGATGGCGATATCGAGCGTACCCTGACCGTGCACATGCGGTCCGAGCTGGCGATGCTCGGCCTGGTCCGCGAGAACGGGCAGCGACACGAGAATGGCCAAGGACGCGATTGTCGATCTGGCTGTTGAAGCGGTGATCATGAAAATCCTCCAACGGGTGATAAGTTGCGGCATGCCGCGCATGCGCCGCGCTAGCCGGCATGAACCGAGGCTCTGGTGCCATCGTGCCTGACCGGCAATTGAATCAAAAAAAGAAAACAGTTCGCGACGCGCTCGCGCGCCGCGCAGCGTCGGCTATCAGCCGCGTGCGATGGGCGGCGGTCCCCGTGCTCGCACTTCAGTCAGCCGTGGGAGGCTGACCGTCTGCGGTTCGTCGGCTTGGAGCCGAACACCATGCGCAACCGCCGGCAGCGGCATGTCGAATGAAACCGGCGTGAGCGACGTCGCCGCTATTGCCGTCGCCCAACACAGAATGCAACCGTCGTGATCATTCTGGTGAGGCGCGCAAGGGCGGTCATTTGACGGGCGGCACATGCCCGCCGTCATCGCTCGGGATTCGATGCCCGCGCCGCGCGAAATGTGATGATGAAAGTCGGCAACAGCCATCTGCACGCCGAACGCGAAAAGCGTCAGCCAAAGCAGTCTCAGGCGGAGTCGCGCGCTGATCATCAATCCCCAAACATCTTGGCCGGCGCAGAGTTCGACCGATCTTGTGTCACAATCGTGGCGTTCGCCGACGGCGACATCCCGACAACCCCGTGCCAAGATGGATAACGCTCAGAATAAGTCCAAAGCGCAAGTGGGAACCATTGAGACAATTGGGCATTTTCATTTGACGGCAGGGTCTGGCGAACCATGACGATAAGAAGCGGATTGTGAACAATAATTTATTGCAGAGGTTCTTCAGACCTCATCTCGCTCGAATGCTGCCGCACTTCCTCTTCCCAAGAGCGCCTTCCCGCCTGCTCGCTTACGCGCTTTGCCTCGGTATCCTTCTGCCGTCGCTGACGTTCGCCGCCTACCTGCTGACCCAGCTCCATGCACGCGAATTGAGCATTCTGCATCAGTCCGCTCAAAGCCGGGCGTTGCTGACGGCATCCTATTTCGATGAACGCATGGCAAGCCTCGTTTCGAGCCTTAAGGAACTCGCCAGCCCTCCGGCAGAAGCTTCAGAAAGCGTTTACGACCACTTGAAATCGGAACTTGGCCGTAACGGCATTCTCGTCTTCAATCGCGCAGCCAATCTCGATCTGCTATCTCCAACCAGCGGCGCCGATGCCGCCATCGCCGCGCTCGACGCGCCCGCGCGCAGCGCAGCTGCCGCCGCCTTAGCGACCCTTGCGCCCCAGATCACACCGTACGGCATGGCAGCGAAGGGCGGAGTGAACATCTGGATCGCATCCACCGATAAAGCCGCGCCTCCTGTCGTGCTCCAAGCGCGCATTCCCTCGGCCTATCTCACCGCAACATTGAAGAATTTCGTCTCGGACGGTCCGTGGTCGATTTCCATCGTCGGCGGCGATGGCCAAGTTTACGCCGAGGCCAACGGCAAGCCCCTCAAGGCGTCCTATTCCGAGGCGGCAGACGCCCCCTCCCTCGTCGAAGCGTTCGCCGATACGTCGCAATTCGGCTGGAAAATTGCGGCCGGCGTTCCATCCCGATCCATAGAACTTCACACCCGGCGCAACTGGATGACCTTCGTGGCGATTTCTTCTTTGCTCGCCATTGCTTCGTTTACCGGAGCGACACTGTTAACACGGAGCGTAATAGAAGAATCGAACTCGGATTTGGCCCAAGCTCCCCGCATGCCATCGTCAATTGATCGCCCGTCAAAAACGAGATCTGGCCTGATGTCCATCCCAGCGGCCGATGATCGCGCGCGCGCGGCATTGAAAGCCGGCAACGTCGGCGTTTGGGAATGGGACCTCCGGTCAGGCGCGATCCACTGGGACGCCGAAATCGCTCGGATATTCGGTCACGCGGTAAATGGCGATCAGCTCGCCCATCGCCTGCTGCGACTTGTCGAACCGAGTGACCGCCGCCCCCTGCTCAGCGCAATCTCGGCCGCTCTTGCGAACATGACGCCGCTCGCCGTCGAGGTCCGCGTACGACGTCTGGACGGTCAAGGCCGCTGGATCGCCCTCCGCGGCGCCGCAACGAAAATTGCGCGCGGAAAGATCTCTGTGTTGTCTGGAGTTGCATATGACGTTACGGACCTGAAGGTCAGCCTTACGCGTACAGACGCGCTGCTTCGCGAAGTTTCCCACCGCTCGAAAAACCTTCTGGCGCTGATCCTGGCCATGGCCCGTCTGACGGCGCGCGATGCCGTCGACGTCAAATCGCATTTGAAAGACTTCACATTGCGGGTCGCCGGTCTTTCTGCATCGCAAGATCTGATTGTCGCCTCCGACTGGCAATGTGTCGATCTCGCAACTCTGGCCTCAGCCGAAATCGGCGCCGTCGCACGAACCGACGCTGATCGCATCAGTGTCTCCGGGCCGCCGGTGTCATTGACTCCGGAAGCTGCACAGTCATTCGGCATGGTCCTGACGGAACTTGCACTCAATGCGGTCGAGCACGGCGCGCTTTCATCCGCAAAGGGGGAAGTCCATCTGTCGTGGACCTTTCCAGACGCCGAAACCATCGAGATCATCTGGCACGAAACCGGAGGTCCGCCATTTCCCGTAGACGGACCAACAGGTTACGGCCGATCCGTCGTGGAAAGATTCTCGACCCAAGGCCTGAAACTATCGGTCCATGCCGCCGCCGGCATCGACGGCTTCAAGTGGACTTTGACAGGCCCGCTGGCAAACGTCGGAGCGCGCGGCGGTCGCGAAGCTGAACCCTCCGTCTGAAACGGCGTCCGCCACGGACCGAAGTTAAGCAAAAAGACACAGTCGTACGTTGCGGGCGTCACACATGTGGAACCTTCTTCGGTTCGCCACGTTTCCGGAATCACAGACGCTGCCCCGCCCCATTTCGGTGGAATCGTAATCCGGCATCGTCTGTACTGCGGGGAAAACGATGAACGTCCTGATCACCGAAGATGAACCGATACTGGCCGATGAACTCGAAACCATCGTCAAGGATCTCGGCCACGAGGTCGTTGGCATTGCGGGATCATCGCGCGGCGCACTGAAGCTTGCTGAAACGTCGTTGTGCGATCTCGCTCTGGTCGACCTCCACCTCAGCGATGGAGCGACGGGGACGACCGTGGCACGTCACCTAAGTGAAGCACGGCACGCTACCGTCATCTTCACGACGTCCAATCCCGGCCGCGTTCCTGAAGACTTCTCTGCGGCCTGCGGAGTGCTCGTAAAGCCGCTTTCCGAGCAGGCCGTGAAGTCGGCGATTTCTTTCGTCGCGGATTGCATCAAGACGGGCCACTCGGCGCGACCGAAGCCCCGTTCGCTACATCTTTCCCCGGCCTACGCAGCCCGCTGGAAAGTCGCCTGCTGACTTGGCGCACGCGGCACACGTTTGTGAAACATTTTTCCTCGATCACGACCGTCGCCTACGCTGACGGCGGACGCTCTTCGTGCTGCAGCGGTGTCAGTTGCTCGGGATCGGAGAGAACGAGATCGGTCAGTGTAACGATGACACGCGTTCCGGGCTTGTCTGTTCCTGGACGCATGGTTTCATATGAAATCGTTCCGGAAAACTGTCGCGTCAGCAACGCAGCGATTTTGGTTCCGAGCCCTTCGGAGTGTTGCACCGCTCCGTCATGATCTGTGGTGGATGAAACTACGGCGCTGCCGCCAACACCAATGCCATCATCCTCAACGACGAGTTCCGCGCCGCTCTCGCCCTTCCGTTTTAAGAGAACGTTGACGCACCCGGACCCGCTCTCACCGAAAGCATGCTTGAAGGAATTCACTACGAACTCCTGCGTCAGCACGCACAGTGACGTCGCAACCTGAGCCGACGCAAGCAATGGCGGCACGTCGACCAGCAGCACAATACGGTCCTCTCCCGCAGCTTCAACAACATCATCGAGCACGGCCTGGATCAGCGTATCGATTCGCACAAGCTCCAGATCGTTGACGACGTTGATACGCCGCTGCGCGCTGGCGATGGCATGGATGCGGTCACGCGCGCCCATCAGCGTCTTCAGAGATTTTGGGTCCGTCGTATGCCGAATATGCAAATTGATGAAGCCGACGACCAGCGCCAGTGTGTTGCCGATCCGATGCGTAACGTCACGCAGCAGTGCTTCAGCACGCTCCCGCTCCGCTTCGGCCCGGTCGCGCTCGATGGCCAGTTCTTCCGTACGCGACCTTACGCGCTGTTCGAGAGACCTATTCGCCGACGTCAAGGTCAGCGCCGTAAGCTCAAGAGCCGCCACCCGCTGACGCTCGCGGATCATAGCGACAAGAGCTAGCGCCGCGCACGCCAGAAGCGTGGCCAGCATCGCGCCGAGAAGCCATGAACTTTGTCGACGGAATTGCTTGAGTTCCCTGCGATAGAGCATCTGCTCTTGCTGCTTTGCGGCTGCTATCTGGCTTCGCAACCGCTCCATGATTTTGCCGCCGAACTCATCGGCGCCAAACGGGCGAGGCGACACATCACCGCCCTTACCCGCAGCGGCCATGTTCTTATCGAGAACCTCAAGCCGCTCTTTGATCGTCTGGTGTATCGACTCGATCACCGCGATCTGCCCAACGTTACCGGCGACCAGACGGACCAGGTTATTATGGATGAGCGAGACAGCGCCCTTCGCCGATTGATAGGGCTTCAGATAGCTTTCGTCCTTCGTCAGCAGATAGCCAAGCTGCCCGTTTTCGAGATCTTGCGTAGCGCTGAGCCACTTGGTCAGTTCCTGCTGGACGAGCTGTGTATGTGTAACCTCGTCGGCGGACTTGACCATCCACTGCCATGCGACGATCGCCGTCATCCCTGACAACACGGCGATCACTATCCAGATGAGCAGCGTTCGAGTCGCGTTCCAGGTAGGAAACAACGAGACGTTCCGAAATATGTTGAAACCAACCATAACGAGTGCAGCATATCCAGGACTTCTCCTGGAATGCTACGACATCCACACCTTTCCCCCGCGAGACCTAATCTTTTTAAGTTATCATGATTTGCGCGCGCCCGCCCACCGGCACACTACAGCTTCGGTAAACGCGGCTGAATCGGCATCCCACATGCTACACCAATTCCGCGCCATAGCAGACCTCTCAGACTTGTAATCCGCGTCGGTGGCTTTTTGGGGAACTGCCTGCAGGACGGCGCGTTTGATCCATGTGACCGCGTCCCACACTCCCTCCCACTCCCCCCGTGGCCCAGGGGCGCGGCCCTTCCGATGAGAGTTCGCGACCGCTTTCCCCCGAGCGGCGCGAACTCTACATCTTTGGTCCATTCCAACCCATCGCGAGCCCTAGATTTACGGCCGTCGTACCGTGGACTGCCCGCAAAGTCGCCGGAACTGCGAGCTTGGCATGCACGTTAGATCGCTATTCGGGATATCAGATTAAACCGATCGGAGATCTGGATGGGAAATCTTCTGCACTACGCGATCGTATTCCTGATCGTCGCGCTTGTCGCCGCCGCTTTCGGATTTGGCGGCGTGGCCGGTACGGCGATGGAAGGCGCACGCATGATCTTCTGGGTGGCGATCGTTCTGTTTGTCGTGTCGCTCATTGCCAACTTCGTCCGCCGGGTTTGATCAAAAAGTCGTCAGGCCGATTGAAAAGATTCGCTCATGGACTGGAACCGCGTCCAAGGAAATTGGAAACAGTTCACCGGCAAAGCCAAGGAGCAATGGGCAAGCTGACAGATGACCTGTCGCCTGCCTAGCAATAATGTCCCTGCACTGATTTTCTGCGGCCGAGCGTGTTCGGCCGCTTTTTTGATCTCCCGTAGAAAGGCCAAGTGCCCGCGAAAATCGGAACAAAAACGAAGAGCGAAAGATTGACCAGATAGGAACTTCGGGAGAGCGAAATGAAAAAAACAAATATCTATCGCACCATGCTCGTCGCTGGACTGGCAATCGCTCCGGTCGCGGCGACGACATCGGCATCGGCTCTGTCATTCGTGGCGACGCAGGGCGGAGGCGAACAAAGCACCGCGAGCGTCATCGGACTTCCGGTTGAGAATAACGCCGGCGACAAGCTTGGCGACATCAACTATCTCATCCTCGACAATACCGGAAAGATCAGCACGGCCGTTATCGGCGTCGGCGGCTTCCTCGGTGTCGGTGAAAAGAACGTCGGCATTCCCTACAACGAACTGTCATTCACCGAGACGAACGGCCGCCGTATCGCCACCGTCGACGCGACTAAGGAAACGCTGACGAATGCTCCGAGCTATACGTGGACTGAAAAGTCGGCGATGGAAAAAATTGGAGATCACACCAAAAATTCCGTTTCGGGCTCGGAGACGAACAACTCGTCGAAATAATCCAAGCCTCGCTTTTCAGGCGCGAACACGAAATCGGGCGCGGAACAATTCTTTGTCTGCGCCCGAAAGATCTAAAGCCTGAAGTCGCTATATCAGGCCGCGCGCTGTCCAGCCTTTTTCGATTTCAAGCCGAAGAACAGCGACTGGCTGATCATCGCCTTGACGACGGCAGGCTCGAAAGGTTTCGTAATCAGGAACACGGGCTCAGGCTTGGTGCCGGTCAGCAGGCGTTCCGGGAACGCTGTGATGAAGATCACCGGCACACTGATGGTTTCGAGAATTTCGTTGACCGCTTCGAGGCCTGAACTGCCATCGGCAAGGTGGATATCAGCAAGCACCAACGAGGGCGCTTTCCTCGCAACCTCTTCGACCGCCTCCTGATGCGTACGGGCGACGCCCTGAACGCGATGGCCGATATCGACCACCAGCGCTTCGAGATCCATGGCGATCAGCGGCTCGTCCTCGATGATGAGAACGTCCGCCGAAAGCTGCTCTGCAATTTCGGCGCCGGCCATTTGCAGCAGTTCTGTCACATGCGCGGGCGTCACGTCGAGAACCTGCGCAGCCTCGGCGGTTGAAAAGCCTTCGACCGAGACCAGCAGGAATGCCTGCCGCGGCAGCGGCGTGATCGACTCAAGACGGCGCTCCGGCAGCGGCTTGTCGTGCGAGACTTCTTCCGCCGTATGATTGACGGCGAGCGAATTCCAGACCTTCGTGAAAGCCCGATAGAGCGCCACACGCGGTGCAATCGACTTATCGAATGCGTCGGAATCGGCAATCAGTGCTTCCAGAACGGCCGCTACATAGTTATCGCCTGAAGCCTGGCTGCCGGTCAGCGAACGGGCATATCGGCGGAGATAGGGAAGGTGGGGAGCAATAGATTCGGCAATCGACATTGTTCACCTCGTAAGCTCGTAATTGGCAAGAAGACAACGGCGCGTTCGGCACGCGATCATCTTTCGTTCAGTCGTTTCGTCCGTCCAACTCACCCTCGACTGACAGCCCGAGTGATGCCGACGAATTCTCCATTCGGATTGAAATTCTCACCGTCTTCGAAACCAAGAGCCTTGTTCAGCGCGACACGTGCGCGATTGACCCGGCTCTTGACCGTTCCGACCGCCGCATTGGTGATCTCTGCGGCTTCCTCATACGAAAAGCCCTCGGCTCCGACCAGCAGCAGCACTTCCTTCTGATCATCGCTCAGACTGCCGAAAGCCTTCTTGAAATCGACGAGGTCCATATGGACCTGCTGCTCCGGCATCACCGACATACGTTCCGCCAGCGCCCCATCGGCATCCTCCACCTCGCGGCGGCGCTTGCGAAGCTCTGAGAAATAGGTGTTGCGCAAAATGGTGAAAAGCCAGGCTTTGAGGTTCGATCCGCGCTCGAAACCTTCCAAGTTCGACCATGCTTTAACGAGCGTGTCCTGCACGAGATCATCCGCGCGCGTCGGATCCCCGCACAGGGAATTCGCGAACGCGCGAAGATTCGGCACTGCACTGATCAACAGAGCCTGCAGGTCGTCGTCGGTCTTGGTCACGACTGGCCTCCTTGCCCTTGATCCTCCCGCTGCTTCAATTTCTGCAACAGCGCCACAAACCGATCAGGAACCGGCTCATTGATGAGTTCGATATAAGCCTCCCGCAACCGCTGGCCAATCTGGCCCTGCAGCTCGACCGGTAAAGGTGCCTGCATTGTGACTGAATCCCCCCGCTTGGGGTCACTGCCAGTGCCCATCGTACAAAGACCTTATTGACGGATTCCGTGGTAACTTTCGCTCGTACTCCGGGTTCCCGACGAACCTTCCAGACCTAAATGCATGACGATCCGAAAAGTTCCGCCCCCGCGGTAACCTATTGAATTGCGCGAATTCCGAGGTGCGCAGCTTCACCGGAAAATATAGCCCGACACGACCGCGAAACGGTAGCCTATCTATCGATAAAGTGAAAAAAGGATCCCGTTGCAAAGCCGCGGCGGCTCCCCCCATTTTGCAGCGCTTCTCCGTCGGAATTCTCCAGTTTGAAAAGCGGCGCGTCCGGAGACGCAAGAACGCGCGAATAATGAAACTCGTGCCCCATCAGGATATCGCCCGGAGCCCCCAAAGGGCACGGCGCGACGAGTTCCGCTCGTCGATACCCGAGGTTCATTTTTCGCACTGCAAAAGATGTTTCCAACCCCAAAAGGCCGAGCATCTCGTGCCGCTCGCCGTCAGCATCTATCAATCCCGCGCCGAGCACCATGTACCCACCACACTCTCCATGAACGGGACGTGACTGGGCAAATTCGAAAATCGCTGCCTTAAACCGCCGGGCACTCGCGATCGCCCCCGCGTGCAGCTCCGGATACCCGCCGGGTAGCCAGACCACGTCGGCACTCGCGTCGGGCGCTTCGTCCGCGAGCGGTGAAAAGGGCAGGATCTCGGCACCTGCGGACCGCCAGCCCGCCAGCACGTGCGGATAAACAAATGAGAAGGCCGCATCGCGGGCGAGTGCAATTCGTTGTCCAGGCGGCGGCACCGGCCTTGGCTCACCCGCTTCCATACGTCCGCGAAATGCGCAGCCCATGATCTTATCGAGATCGACATGTGCTTCGATGAAATCCGCCAGCGCATCGAGACGGCTGTCCAGTTCCGCCGTCTCCTCGGCCTGGACAAGACCCAGGTGCCGCTGGGGCAGCACGACACCCGTTTCGCGCGGCAGTGCACCTGCGACCGGCAATCCGACGCGTTCGAGCGCGTCCGTCGCAAAGCGAATGTGGCGCGGGCTGCCTGCCCTATTCAAAATCACTGCCGCGATTGTCACGCCATCGCGATAGCCCTGAAATCCTCGCGCCACCGCAGCAGCAGTCTGCGATTGGCCCGAGATATCGAGGACGAGCACGACAGGCCATCCCGTGGCGGCAGCGATATCGGCACTGGCGCCGTTGCCCCAAAGACCCGGCCGCGACACCCCATCGAACAGCCCCATCAACGCCTCGCAAACGACGATATCGGCGCCTTGCGACGCATCCGATAGGATGTACGCGGCATGATCCGGCCGCATTGCCCAGCTATCGACATTGTACGACGACCGCCCTGCTGCGACGGCATGAAAAGCTGGGTCGATGTAATCCGGCCCGCACTTGAACGGCTGCACCCGCAGCCCGCGCCGCTGCAAAGCCCGCAGCAGGCCGAGCGTCACCGTCGTCTTGCCGGAGCCCGAACGCGGCGCCGCGATCATAATGCCGGGCGGCAGCGTCCGAGCTTCGCTCATGACACCCCGCCTCGGAACCGACGCCGATAATCGACGCTGTAAAGTGCGCTCTCGCGAAAATCGTCCCGCCCCAACGCGTCGCCGACCAGGATCAACGCCGTGCGCTCCGGACCTGCTTCGGCTGTCTTAGCCGCAATCGTCCCAAGCGTGCCGCGAATAACCTGCTCGTCCGGCCACGTCGCGCGATAGACGACGGCCGCCGGACAATCGGGGCCGTAGAAGGGCAGCAAACGGCGCACGACATCCGCAATCGCATGAATGGAAAGATGTACCGCCAGCGTCGCGCGCGTTGCGGCAAAAGCTTCGAGCTGCTCCGTTTCCGGCATCGACGACGCCCGCCCCGACGTGCGCGTCAACACAACGGATTGCGCCACTTCAGGTAACGTCAGCTCCCGACCAAGCACCGACGCAGCAGCCGCAAACGACGGCACGCCGGGGGTAATCGTATAGGAGATCCCGAGTTGGTCGAGCCGCCGCAACTGCTCGCCGAGTGCACTCCAGATCGAGAGATCGCCCGAATGCAGTCGCGCGACGTCCTTGCCTTCGCGCGTCGCCAACTCGATACGCGCCATGATTTCGTCGAGCGTCATCGGAGCCGTATCGACGATCTCGGCGCCGGGCGGGCAATGCGTCAGCAGCGCTTGAGGCACAAGCGATCCGGCGTAAAGGCAGACCGGACATTTTGCGATGAGATCGCGCCCACGAACGGTGATGAGATCGGCGGCTCCCGGACCCGCACCGATGAAATGCACGGTCATGTCCCCTGCTCCCGTTCGTCCGCCGATTGCGCCGCCGCAATCGTGACATGACCGACTGTCCGCCGCGGCGCGATCAACCGCGATCCAGGCCCAGCACCGGCGAGGGCCGCCGCTTCCGCGATCGAGGCAACGCCGAACAGCGAAAGCGATCGCTCGGAGCGCGTCAGACAGTCCCCATTTCGTGCGCGCATGCTGTCAATCGTAACGGCACGATAGGCAAGCGACGCCTGTTGCGCCGCCTCCCGCACATGAGAGGCAAAAGCCGCTGCCTCAGACGTTGCAACTACGTCAGCGCCTCCCGCGCGCTGCCGCGCATCATTCAAAGCCGCTGCAAAGTCTCGCTGCTCCGCACGGCTATTGGCACCGATGCCGATCGCGATCATGAGGCACCTGCAGGCTTTTGCGCCACCCACTGCATGATCGGCAATGCCGGACGCCACGTCGTGCGCGATCCGACCGGCTCGGCGCGTTCAACGCTCAAGCGCGTCAACGTTCCACCATGGCCATGATAGGCAGCGAGCAGGCCAAGCTCGGATTCAATCGTGACGGCATTTGCGACGATCCTCCCGCCCGGCTTCAGCGCCGCCCAGCACGCTTCGATAACCGCGCCTCCCGCCGTGCCGCAGCCAATGAAAATGGCATCCGGCTCCGCCAATTCTCGAAGCGCATCCGGTGCCGCTCCAATCTCGATCCCAAGATGCGGTACACCCAGCGCGACCGCGTTGCGCATAGCCCGTGCCGCGCGCGCTTCATCACGCTCGATGCCGATCGCCCGGTTCGACGGATGTGCGAGCATCCACTCGATCCCGATCGAACCGCTTCCTGCGCCGACGTCCCACAGCAATTCGCCCGCTCCAGGTCTCAGCGACGACAGCGTAACCGAGCGGACTTCACGTTTCGTCAACTGTCCGTCATTCTCGAAATAGCTGTCAGGCAACCCGCTCGTGAAGGGGATCGCCTGCGCATCCGGCCCGGCGACCACGTTGATGCCGATGATGTTCAAAGGATCGACGCTCGTAAAATCAAAAGTATCGGCGGTCGCCCGTCGGATGCGCTCGCGGCTGCCGCCAAGCGCCTCCATCACGATCATCTCGCTGTGTCCAAACCCAGCCGTCGTCAGCAATGCCGCGACTTCGCCTGCTGTAGTGCTATTCAGCGCCAACGCGAGAATGCGGCGCCCATGATGCACATGGCGACGGACGAGAGGCGTGTACCCAGGCATATTGAGACCGAGCGTTGTCACCTCTTGCAGCGGCCAGCCGAGCCGCGCTGCCGCAATTGAAAAGCTCGACGGCGACGGCACCACCAGCATCTCATCAAGCGGAATGGACCGCGCGAGCGTCGCGCCAGCACCAAACCAGAACGGATCGCCGGAAACGAGCACCACAACCGGCGAACCGCGCCGCGCCAGGATCGTCGTGGCAGTAGCTTCGAGCGGTTTTTCCCATTCCGCTTTTTCGCCGCGCGTGTCGCCAATCAAATCAAGATGTCGACGCCCGCCGATGATAAGATCAGCTCCATCGACGAGGCGAAGCGCCGCCGCGCTCAACCCCGAACGCCCGTCTTCGCCGATTCCGATGATGGACAACCAGCGTCCGCTCATGGCATTGCGCTCACATGACAAAAGCGATCATGACGACGACGCTGCGCATCCTGCTCCTCGGCGGCACAACCGAAGCGGCAACGCTCGCCGACCGTCTTTCGACGGCCGACAACATCGAAGCGAGGCTTTCGCTCGCCGGACGAACAGTTAATCCCGCAGCAAGCAGGCTTCCGACACGCGTTGGCGGTTTCGGCGGCAGCGACGGACTTGCCGCTTACCTGCGCCAGGAAAAGATTGACCTGCTGATCGACGCCACGCACCCTTTCGCGGCGCAGATAAGCGCCAACGCCGTGGCGGCCGCGGCGGCCACCAACATTCCGCTGCTCGCCATCGAACGCCCGGCCTGGACGCCGGTCGAAGGTGACAACTGGATTGAGCACGACAGCATCGATGCCGCGATTGCCGCTCTTCCCACTGAGCCTCAAGACGTCTTTTCGGGTTTGGGACGCCAGGCCATCGACGCGCTCTGTCGCGCGCCGCTGCATCGTTATCTGATCCGCGTCGTCGATCCGCTCGAGCTGCCCTGTGAGCTGATCAACTCCGAACTCATCGCCGCGCGTGGACCGTTCCGAACGGGCGAGGATGCCCGGCTGTTCGCGGACTATGACATCCGCTACGTGCTGGCGAAGAATGCAGGCGGCAGTGCCGCTTATGCCAAGATTGAAGCTGCGCGCCAGCTCGGCATTGCGGTCCACATGGTTCGCCGGCCGGCGATCCCAGATCGCACGAAGGTGTCCTCCGCAGACGAGGCGCTGACCTGGATCGCAACCCATCATCGGTCGCGCTCCGACCTCGGCGTATAAACCCACGCGCGCCCATCGCTCGCCTGCACGGTCCGCGTCGCACGCGATCCAATCATCACGAGCGTGCGCATATCGCACGCCATGTCGGTCGCGGTTGCTAACGTCGCGATATCGATCTCTTCATCTGGGCGTCCAACCGCGCGCGCGAACACGACGAGCGTTTCAGCAGGCAACACGTCACCCAAAATCTCGAACGCCGACCTGATCTGCTGCGGCCTCGCCTTCGATGCCGGGTTGTAGAGCGCAATAACGAAATCAGCTTCGGCCGCAAGACGCAGACGCTTCTCGATCGTCGCCCAAGATTTCAAATTATCGGACAACGAAATGGCGCAGAAATCGTGCCCCAGCGGCGCCCCGATCCGCGCCGCCGCCGCCAGCATCGCGGTAACGCCGGGCTCGACACGAATATCGACGCCGTCTGCAGCCGCCGGATTTTTCTCGACGGCCTCGTAAACCGCCGCCGCCATGGCAAAGACGCCCGGATCTCCACCCGACACGATCGCAACGCGACGTCCGCTCGCGGCAAGTTCGAGCGCACGTTCCGCCCGCGCCAACTCCTCGCGATTGTCGGAAGCCTCCAAAATCTGGCCGGCCCGCGGCGTCAAACGATTAACATAGGGCGCGTACCCCAGAATGACATCCGCCCCGCCGACGACATCGGTCGCCGCAGGCGTCACCCAACCTTTCGGACCGGGCCCAAGCCCCACGATAGTCAACTGTCCGTTCATGCGATGCGCCGTCCTCGTCCGCCCGGAAGCAGGACAATTGAGAAATAGGGAACCGCGCACTCTCCGAGGTCAGACAGCTTCGCGACGCGCTCGCCCGGCATCGTTCCGCGCTCTACATAAATTGCATCGTCGAAACGACCCGCCGCGCTCAGCGCCCGTTTGATCTTCTCGATGTTGTGGCCAACCTTCATGATCACGGCCGCGTCGGCAACGCCAAGGTGTTTCGTCAGCGCCTCTTCATCGAGCGTACCCGGCAACACTGTCATGACGTCGTCACCGTAGGTGATCGGCGCCTGCGCCGCCGTCCAGCATCCCGACATTCCCGTGATCCCAGGGATGACCATCACCTGATGTGCAGCCTTGATGCGATCATACATGTGCAGAAACGATCCGTAGAAAAACGGATCGCCCTCGCATAGCAACGCCACATCTCTACCGCCTTCGAGATGAGCGACAATCGCCGCCGCGCTCTCTTCGTAGAAATCGCGGATCGCCGAAACGTACCCATCTTCTCGGAAATCGATCTCGGTCGTCACCGGATATTCGAACGCCGCCTCGACAACATCGGTGCGGATATGAGCATTCGCAATGGTTCGCGCGTGTCCCGTGCGTCCCGCCTTGCGGAAATGCGCAACGACCGGCGCTGAACTCAGGACGCGCACCGCCTTGAGCGTCATCAGCTCCGGATCGCCAGGCCCCAGCCCGACGCCGAACAACGTGCCGGATTTAACCTCGCTCATTCGGCCTCGCTTGCGAGCGCATTGACCGCTGCTGCAGCCATCGCGCTTCCGCCTTTGCGGCCTTTGACGATTGCAAATGGAACGCGCCCATCAGCCGCCAGCGCCTCCTTCGATTCGGCCGCACCGACGAAGCCAACCGGCATGCCGATGACAGCCGCAGGTTTTGGCGCGCCCGCATCGAGCATTTCGAACAGCCGGAACAGCGCCGTCGGAGCATTGCCGACAACAACGACGGAGCCCGCAAGCTTCGACCGCCAAAGCTCCATGGCAGCGGCCGTGCGCGTATTGCCGATCTGTGCCGCGATCTCAGGTACGCGCGGATCGCGCAGCGTGCAGACGACGTCATTCTTCGCCGGAAGGCGCGCACGCGTGATGCCATCTGCGACCATCATCGAATCGCAGAGGATCGGGGCCCCCGCTTTGAGCGCCGCCTCAGCACCGCGCGCAAACGTCGGTGACATCACAATATCGCGGGCTACCTCGACCATGCCGCAGGCGTGGATGATCCGCACCGCGACGCGCTCCTCGACCGGTGACAATCCGGCGAGATCGGCCTCTGCCCGGATGATCGCGAACGAGCGCGCGTATATCGCCGCTCCGTCGCGAATGTAGTCTTGTACCGTCATACTACGGGCTCCAGGATCAAGCGCGAAATCGTCGTGCTCATGTCGTCAGCATTGATCGTATCGTGTACGCGCATCGAATCCGCTGAACCGTCTCTGATGATATCGTACCGGCCGCCACGGCCGACGAGTGTCAAACGTGCTTCCGTCCGCCGCGCGCACCCCTTCTCGCATCCGGAAATATGCAGCGAGCAGCCGTGCAGCGAACCCTCAAACGTGTCGGCAAAGCGCTGCGCGTCCCGCCGCGTATTGGCGCGTGCATTTTTGCACCCAGGCGAGCCCGGACAGACATCCATCGCGAGCCGTATATCGTCTTCTTGCACGATCAGTCCTGCGGCATTGGCGTCCCGAAGCAATTCGTGCGCATGCATCGCATCCTGCAGTGGAAAGACGAGCACGCGTTCTGGGCTTGTGCGAACGTCTTCAGCGCCCGCCACTGTCGCGTGATCGCAAAGCGCGGCAAGCTGATCAGCAGTAATCCGCCCGAAGGGAAAACCGACGCCAGCTCCGAACACGCTGTCGTTCCGCTGCAACAATCCCACAGGCACACTGTCTGCAGCCGCTTCACCCAGGGGCGTCGGAAGCGGCAAACCTGCCATTGCAAATACCCTTGCGACGCCGAACTGAGCAACCGCGTCGCGCATACGCCGAAAACTCGCGTCATTTGCCTTCAGCTCGATAAACGCCAGCGCCAGACGATGCATGGCATCGACGACCTCTCCGCGCGCAACTTCGCAGCCCATCCCAATCGCACCATCGAGCACGATTGAGAAACAATCATCGCGCACGGACATCATGATATCCGCGCTGCGTCCGCCGATGCGCGGCGTCGCCACGCCTGAAAAACTGAAACCGAATTTTCCGGGCAGAGACCATAAGCGCGCATCTCGCAGTAGGACCGTCTCCAACGCTGCCGCGAGATCGCAAATATCCGCGCGCCGCGGATCAAGCCCGCTCAACGGATCGACGACGACGTTGCGCACGGCCTCCGCGTCCGCAGACGGATCCAGCAAACCTGCCGTATCCAGCGCACCGAGAAGCACTGCGAATGCGCCGTCACTCACGCCTCTGATCTGCAGATTGCCGCGATTAGTCAAATCAATATCGCCGGACCCAAACTGAGCGGCGATCGCACCGATGGCTCGCAACGAACTGAGCGAAAGAGCGCCCGCGCGCGGACGCACACGCACCAGAAGCCCGTCGCCCGAACGCATCGGACGATGCGCGCCTGGGCACCAGCCTTTCCTCAAATGATCCGCCGACGTCATTCCGCTGCCTCGCGCGATGAACCGTCTTTGTTTGCGAGTTCGCCGATATCGTTGCGTCGCGGCTGCCAAAGCCCGCGCGCAATCGCCTCCTCGAACCGGCGCCGCATTGCCGCGATTGCGTCGGGGTTCTCGCGCGCGAGAAATGCTGCGACCACTGGGTCACCGAGATATGCCTCGTAGAGCCGCTCGAAGCCGCCGTTGTCGACGGCCCGCGCCGTCGCCGCGAAGGCGAATGCCGCGTCAACGCTCTGCGCCATCTCCGCGCCGCCGCGGAAGCCGTGACGCATCTGGCCCTCGATCCAGCGGATGTTCGCAGCGCGCCCATGAATCACGCGGGCACATTCTTCCTGCAGCGTGCGAACGCGCGGCGCATCTGGCATTGCCGTATCGCCATGATAAAGCGCTACGCGATCGTTTCCGAGAGAAGCAGCGGCAGCCGCGAACCCACCTTCGTGTGCCGCAAAGTCACCGCCGGTTAGCAAATCAATCTCGCTGTGATCCTGCACATGCACGAAGGCGTCTGCCGATTTCACGCGTCTTTCGAAGCCCGCGCTCGTCGCTTCCGAGCCATCGCCGCGATACGCCGACAGTGTGCTGGCGAGATACGACCGCCCAAGATCGTCACGCTCGCTCCAGTCGCCGCGGTCGATGTGCTGCATTACGCCGGCACCGAAGCTGCCGCCAGCCGGTCCGAAAATGCGATCGAGCTTTGCTTCGGACGACGAGGCCTGGCGCAGCGGATTATCGCCGACATCTTCTTCAAGACTGGCAACGAGCGCGACGGCGCTATCAAACAACGCAAGTTGCGCTCCGAACATATCGCGGAAAAGTCCTGAGATCCGCAGTGTCACGTCAACACGCGGACGGCCAAGCTCCGCCAATGCCTCGGTCTCGACGCCCGTCACGCGATAGGAGCGCTGATCCCAGACGGGGCGGACGCCAAGCAGCGCCAGCGCGGTTGCGAGTTCCTCGCCGCCAGTACGGAGCGTAGCGCTGCCCCAAAGATCGAGCACGATCGCGCGGGGCCATTCGCCATGATCGGAGAGATAGCGATCGAGGATAGCTTTCGCCGCACGCTTGCCGTTCGCCCACGCCGTTGCGGTCGGCACGCTGCGCGGATCGACGCTGAAAAGATTGCGTCCTGTCGGCAGTACATCAGATCGCCCTCGGCTCGGCGCTCCAGCAGGACCCGGCGCGATGAATTTTCCAGCAAGCGCCCGCGTGATCGCTTCAAGCTCCCCCTTATCGAGAATATGTAGCCCGTCGCGGATCGACAGCTCTTTCACATCGCACAGAAAGGCGTCGATGCGCGTCAACGCTTCGCTCGCCGCCATGCCCGCATCGAGGCCGCACTGGGCCGCAATTCCGGCACGAATGGCGGCATCGACGATCTGATCCGACAGAACCTTGCGCCGCCTCGGATCAAGACCTTCCGCCGACGCGAATTCATCGACCAGCCGTTCAACCTCACTCAACGGCCCCGACAGACCGGCATCCGTCATCGGCGGCGGCTTATGTCCGAGCGTCACGGCAGATAGCCGCCGCTTCGCCTGCGCCGCTTCGCCGGGATCATTGACGATGAACGGATAGATCATCGGCGTAGGACCAACCAGCGCGCGCGGCGCACACGTTTCGCTGCCCGCAACGGCCTTGCCCGGCAGCCATTCGAGCGTGCCGTGCGCGCCGAGATGAATAAGCGCGTCGATCTTTGCGACGTGTCTTAGCCAGAGATAGAACGCGACATAGCTGTGCCGTGGCGGTGTCGCCGGATCGTGATACTGCGCCTTCCGGTCAAGCGCCTGCCCGCGTTCCGGCTGCAGTCCAATCAAAAGACTTCCGCACGGCGCGACACGAAAGCGGAACGTGTTAGCAACGAGTGCGTCATCATCTTCTGGCGGTCCCCAGGCGCTGACGACGCTTTCTTTAAAGGCTTCTGGCAGCGCATCGAATGCTGAACGGTAAGCATCAAGCTGCCACCCGATTGCCTGTGCTGGATCGAGTCGCGCCACAAGATCGCGACTGTCCGACGGACGATAGGCGACGTCATAACCCGCGTCTTCGAGATGCGACGCGATCCTGCACGCGCTCTCAAGGCCATCAAGTCCAACCGCGTGCGCGATCTGATCCGGCCGCCCCGGATACGTCGAGAGCAACAGACCAATGCGAAGATCATGGCGCGAGGCTGAACGAAGCTTCGCCCAACGCGCGGCAAGCTCGGCAACATGCGAAACGCTTGGCTTATAAGGCACATGGCGCAGCAACGACACGCCGAGTTCCGTCCCCAGCGTATCCGCTTCCTTGAACGATACGACGCCCGCAAACAACCGTCCGTCGAGCTCCGGCAAAACGACGTGCATCGCAAGGTCAGCAGCACTGAGGCCGCGCTGCGACTTCCCCCAAAGCGTAAACGTTGAATTGGCGAGCGCGACCTGCAAGACCGGACAATCCGCAACGTCGAGCGGCGAGGCATCCGCGCCGTCGCGTGAGGCAAACGCCGTCGCATTGACGATGACGCTCGGCCGGAGACGTTGCAGCTCATCCTGAAGCCAAGCCGCGGCATCCGCTGCCTTCAGGCTTGGAACGTAGAGCGCCGCCACTGCCAAGCCGCGATCTTCAAGCGCGTCCACCAAAGCATCGACTGGCGCAACATCGCCCGCGAGCAAATGTGAGCGATAGAAAACAACGGCAGTCGCCCCGAGCGCATCGTCGGTTTGCGCGCTTTCCCGATAGACGCCGAAATTCGGAATCTCTCGCGGCGATGCAATTTCTCCACGCGCGTCGCGTTTGCCGAGCGTCGCCAGCAAAGCCATGCGTGTATTCTCAATGCCGCCAACATCGAGCAGAGCCTCAAGCCGCGCCAGCTCATCCGGACCAAGCGTCGACAACGCCGAGAGTCGAATGTCCGGTCGCCCGTCGCCTGGCACGATAGCAAGTGTGATTCCCAGTTCGCGGCAGCGCCGCCCGAGTTGCTCGCCGCCATACCGCCAATAGTCGAGGCCGCCCAGCAGGCGCACGAGCACGGCCTTCGAACCTTTCAGCGTCGCGTCGGCAAACAGATCGACCGACATCGGGTGGCGCAAGGCGTTGAGGTTTGCGATCCGCACACTCGGTTGCGTGCTCTCGGTGCCGCGAAACGCAGCCGCCGCCATCGCAAGGTCGGAATCGGAGAACGACAGAAAAACGATATCGGCCGGTGCGAGTCCGAGGTCTTGAGGCGCAGCGGCCTCGTCAAGTTCCCGGCTCTCGCGAACGACGATATGCATCATGCAGCGCCCGTCAGGGTCCGAGTGATGCCGTCGCGATCAAGCCCCTTCTGACCGATGACGACCAGCCGGCCCACCCGCGCCTCGCCCGATTGCCATGCACGTTCGTAACGCGTGTCGATCCGCTCGCCGACCCCTTGCAAAAGGAGCCGCATTGGCTTCCCGCCAATGGCCGCGAAGCCCTTTACACGCAGCACGTCATGATCGTTGGCGATCGCTTTTGCGCGCTGCGCAAGATCGTCGGGCGACGATAGCTCCGGCACTTCGACGATGAACGTCTCGAAATCGTCGTGATCGTGTTCCGGTTCGGCATCGTGATGCGAAGGTCGAGCGGCGAGATCATCTTCCGCAGCTGCCGAAATGCCGAGCAGCACATCTGTCGGAACGACCCCATTTTGCGTTGCCACGATCTTGATTGCCCGCGGCACCATGCTGCGAATGTCTTGCGCGATCAAAGTCGCGTCTTCCGGCGAAAGATGATCGCACTTGTTGAGCACGACGAGGTCGGCGCAGAGCAGCTGATCCTCGTAAACCTCTTCCAGCGGATTTTCATGATCGACGGACGGATCTGCTTCGCGCTGCGCCGCGACCTTCACCGGATCGTCGGCGAAGCGACCGGCGCGCACGGCCGGGGCATCGACGACCGTCACCACGCCATCAACCGTCACACGATTACGGATATCCGGCCACTCGAAGGCTTTGACCAGCGGCTTCGGCAGCGCGAGGCCTGACGTCTCGATAATGATGTGCTCCGGCGCGGGCTCGCGCGCCAAAAGCGCTTCAAGCGTCGGAATGAAATCGTCAGCGACGGTGCAACACAGGCAGCCGTTCGTCAGCTCGATAATGTTTTCTTCCGGGCAATTCTCAACGCCGCACGACCGGAGGATCGTCCCGTCCACGCCGACATCGCCGAATTCGTTGACGATCAGCGCCAAGCGACGGCCTTGCGCGTTCTCAACGGCATGGCGAACGAGTGTCGTTTTGCCCGCTCCCAAAAAGCCGGTGACGATCGTGACGGGGACCTTGCGCGTGCTCATTGCCCCGCCTCCACAGACATTGAATTTTCGGAAGACCGGCCAGACGCGCGGTATAGCGCGCGGGATATTCTGAAGTGCATCTTAACCTTTCTCGCCCCACCGGCGATAAGTTGGAAATCTCGTTGACGGCAGGTCTCCTGGCTCGCGGGTCTTGGCATTAGGCGACCTTCCCGGGCTGTTGCCCAGTGGCGTTCTCGCCTATGCTCACCGCGCACAGTTGCGGGGGCAGCTGCGGAGTAAATACCGCATTCCCTTTTGAACCCTCTTGCGAGGGACCGTCGTCCCAATCGATAAGTGAGCCCACATCTTACGTCAATCGCAATAGCGGCCTCTGCGGCACGACCGAAAGTTTATAATGACGACTTTGCACCTCCCGCAGCTGACCCTCATCCTCGGGGGCGCCCGGTCCGGCAAAAGCGCTTACGCGGAGCGCCTTTTGACAGGCATTCCCGGGCCTTGGGCTTATGTCGCCACGGCGGAAGCGTTCGACGACGAAATGCACAGCCGCGTCAAGCACCACAAGAGCCGCCGCGGCGCGGGATGGGTCGATCACGAATCGCCCCTCGAAATCGCCGACGTGCTGGCCAACCGCGTTGCAGAGCTTCCCTCTCTGGTCGATTGCCTGACGCTCTGGACCTCCAATCTGATGCACGCCAACCGCCCCGTTCCGGAGGCAAGCGACGCATTGCTGGCCGCCGTCGCCAAACGCGTCGCGCCCTGTGTGATGGTCTCGAATGAGGTCGGCCTCGGTATCGTGCCGGACAACGCGCTCGCCCGCGCCTTTCGCGACGAAGCCGGCCGCCTCAATCAGAAGATCGCAGCCGCCGCCGACAAGGTCATTTTCGTCGCCGCCGGACTGCCGCTGACATTGAAAGGCTGAGCCGTGAGCAACAATCCCACCACGGTCGACGACGCCGAGCGTCACAAAGCCAAGATGGCAAAGCGCAAAGCCGTGCAGGATGCCGAGGTCGCCTCGAAACAGATCGAAAAAGGCGTGCTGCTCGTCCACACCGGCCCCGGCAAAGGCAAATCGACGGCCGCATTCGGCCTCGTGCTGCGCGCGCTTGGACACGGCTGGCGCGTCGGCGTCGTCCAGTTCATCAAAGGCGCGTGGAAGACCGGCGAACGCGACGCGCTTGAACGCTTCGGCGATCAGATCTCCTGGCACACGATGGGCGAAGGCTTCACCTGGGAAACGCAAGACAAGGCCCGCGACATTGCCGCTGCCACGCGCGCCTGGGCGAAGGCAAAAGAACTGATGGACGATCCATCCATTCGTCTGCTCATTCTCGACGAACTCAACATCGCACTGCGTTACGATTATCTGCCGCTCGATGACGTGCTCGAAACGCTCCGCAAGCGGCGGCCCAATCTTCATGTCGTCGTCACAGGCCGCAATGCCAAGCCGGAATTGATTGCGCTCGCGGATGGTGTGACGGAAATGGGCGCCGTGAAGCATCATTTCGCCGCCGGCATCAAAGCTCAGGAAGGCATCGAATTCTGATGCCTGCGCGCGCGTTGATGTTCTCAGGCACCGGCTCCGACGTTGGCAAATCGCTGATCGTCGCCGGGCTTTGCCGTTTTTTCTCCAACCGCGGGGTTCGCGTCGTTCCGTTCAAGCCCCAGAACATGTCGAATAATGCCGCGGTCACGGCCGACGGCGGCGAAATCGGCCGCGCCCAGGCATTGCAAGCGCGAGCCGCGCGCGTTGCGCCATCCGTGCACATGAACCCGGTGCTGCTGAAGCCCGAGACCGAAACCGGCGCGCAGATCGTCGTACAAGGCAAAATGCGCGGCTCGGCGAAAGCGCGCGATTTTCAATCGAAAAAGAAAGAGCTTCTGCCTGCCGTTCTCGACAGCTTCGCGCACCTCAGAGCGAACGCTGATCTCGTTCTCGTCGAAGGGGCAGGCAGTGCGTCCGAGATCAATCTCCGCGCCAACGACATCGCCAATCTCGGCTTCGCACGCGCCGCCGACGTTCCGGTCGTACTGATCGGCGACATCGATCGCGGCGGCGTCATCGCCAGCGTCGTCGGCACACGCCACGTCCTCGATCCCGACGACGCGGCCATGATCCGCGGCTTCATCATCAACAAGATGCGCGGCGACCCGACGCTCTTCACCGATGGCATGACGGCGATTGCCAATCTGTCCGGCTGGACGCCGCTCGGCCTCGTGCCGTTCTTCCCCGACGCTCCCAAGCTGCCTGCCGAAGACGCGCTCGGATTGCGCGACCTCATGAAAACATCGAAGTCCGGCGGTGAAACGAAACTGAGCATCGCTGTGCCGTTGCTGCCGCGCATCTCGAATTTCGACGACCTCGATCCGCTACGCAACGAACCTGGCGTCATCGTCGAACTGATCGAACCCGGTCAGCCGATTCCGGTACACGCCGATCTCGTTCTACTGCCGGGCTCGAAGACAACCATTGATGACCTAACAGCCTTGCGCGCCGCAGGCTGGGACATCGACATCAAAGCGCATGTTCGCCGCGGCGGCCGTGTGCTCGGGCTGTGTGGTGGCTATCAGATGCTTGGGAAACGCATCGCCGATCCGAACGGCATCGAAGGCCCGCCGCGCGCCGTCGATGGCCTCGGCCTTCTCGATATCGAAACCGAGTTCGGCACCGAGAAAACGCTAGAGCGCGTTTCCGGCACGCTTACGGGTTCCATAGCGCCGTTTGAAGGCTATGAAATGCACGTCGGCAAAACGACTGGGCCAGACACCGCGCGCCCCATGGTGACCTTCCCCGACGGCCACCTCGATGGCGCCACCTCGCCAGACGGCCGCGTCTCGGGATGCTACATTCACGGCCTATTTGCGTCGGACGCTGCACGCCGGACCTTTCTGGCCTCTTTGGGCATGGAAACATCTGCGCTCAGCTACGATACAGAAATCGACGCCATCCTCGATCGCTTTGCCGAGCACCTCGCCCAACACATCGCAATCGAAGAGCTCCTCAGCCTGGCAAGATGATTGCGATGAGCAGCAGACTGCCGACCATGACGCCCCAAGCCGTCGTCGTCAGCCGCAGCGCAGCGCGAATATCTTCTGCTGTTGCATCGCGCTTGCCGTCGCCCATGTAGGCATCTTCAACGCGCGTCTCGCCGTAGACCTTCGGACCGTTGAGCTTCAGCCCGAGTGCGCCCGCGAGCGCGCTCTCCGGCCAGCCCGCGTTCGGCGAACGATGCTTCGATGCATCGCGGGCCACAGCTTCGAGCGTTCCCGCCACCGACGCACCCGGCGTGAAGATGCTCGCCAGCGCCAGCAGCAGGGCTGTCAATCGCGAAGCAGGAAGATTGACGAAATCATCAAGACGCGCTGACGCCCACCCGAACGCCTCATGCCGCGGCGTCCGATGCCCTATCATGCTGTCAGCCGTGTTGATGGCCTTGTAAACGACAAGGCCCGGCAGCCCCAAGATCGCAAACCAGAACACCGGTGCCACGATGCCGTCGGAGGCATTTTCAGCAAGGCTTTCGATAGCCGCCCGCGCCACGCCGTGCGCATCGAGCGTTTTCGGATTGCGCCCGACAATGCGGCCGACCGCTTGTCGCGCATCGTCCAAACCATATTGATCAAGCGCACGGGCCACATCTTCGACGTGCGTGTAAAGACTCCTGCTCGCAATCAGCATAGACGCCAAGAGCGCTATGAAAAACGCCCCGAAGGCAACGTGATCGAAGTACTGCTCCAACGCCCAGGCGATGACACCGGTAATGACGATAAGAATGCCGAGCGCCAACACGCCCTTGTTGCGCCTGACTTGCGAGCTGTCGGTTTCCCGATTGAGCTTTTTATCGAGAAAGGAAATGAATCGCCCGATCCACGATACGGGATGCCCAATACGCTGATAAAGCCAGTCCGGATATCCGAACGTGGCCTCAAGCGCGAGAGCGCCGACAAGGACGAAGAGCGTTTGTGCGGCTGTCACGGGCGGCTATGCGGGCAGGACGTGCAGAGCACGCCACGTCATCATGACTGCCCCGGCATGGCATCGAGCGCCGCAACGATAGCATCGGCCTGCTCCGAGACATCGCGAACAGTCGCGTAGCGCAGCGCTTCTCCGACCATCACAAGCACCGGACCGTCCGGATGCGCCGCATGAAGCTCAGCCGCGATGGTCGCGACGGTCGCTATGAAAACCTGCTCGTCCGGTCGCGTCGCATTCGCAACCGCAATCGTCGGCGTATTGGGATCGAGGCCGTGCACCAGTGCCACGTCGGTCAGTTCCGCAAGCGTGCGCTTTGGCATGTAGATGACCGTCGTCGCCGCGCTGTCGGCAACTGCGCTCCAATCGATATCTTCCGGCAGATGTCCGCGACGATCATGCGCCGTGATGAACTGCAGCCGCCGCGCGTGATCGCGGTTCGTCAGCGAAACTTTGAGGCTGGCGGCCGCACCCTGCGCCGACGTCACACCCGGCACGATGCTGATCGGAATGCCCGCGCTGCGGCAGGCCTCGATCTCCTCTCCCGCGCGCCCGAAAATCAGCGGATCGCCAGATTTGAGGCGGATCACCTTGAGGCCCTCGCGCGCCAGCGAAACCATCGTCGCGTTGATGTCCGGCTGCTTGCAGGATGTGCGATAGCCGCGCTTGCCGACGTCGATCATCCGCGCGCCGGGCCGGACGAATTCGAGGATCGGCTTGGCCACAAGATCGTCGAACAGCACGGCATCGGCGGATTGCAGCGCCTTCAGCGCCTTCAACGTCAAAAGCTCCGGATCGCCCGGACCGGCACCAACCAATGTAACCGTTCCCATTGGCACGTCGGATGCCTTTGGCTCGTCAGCTTGCACGCTGGCCCGCTCCGCTATCGATCCGGCTTCAAAATAGCGGGTCTCGAACGGCGTGCGCGGCTGCCAACCGTAACGTTGCAGCTCCGGATCGAGATGCTCTTCCTCCGGCCAGCCGAGCAGAAGATAGCCGACGAGCTTCCAGTCGGCAGGTGCATCGAGCGCCTTTGAAACCTCCGCCGGATCGATGATCGACACCCAGCCCAACCCAAGTCCCGCCTCGCGTGCCGCAAGCCACAGCACCGTCACCATGCACGCACACGAATGATCGAGCGTCTCGGGCATCGTCTGCCGGCCGAGACCGTGGCCTTGCAAAGCGCTCCTGTCGCAAAACACCGCGAGATGCACCGGCGCGGCATCAAAGCCGGAGAGCTTGAGCCGGTTATAAAGATCGGCCTGATCCCCGACGTAGGCTTCCGCCGACCGGTCCCGTGCCACTTGGAAATTCTTGATGATGGTTGAGCGCGTCTCGGCCGAACGCACGTTGACGATGCGCCACGGCTGGCTGTTGCCGACCGACGGCGCCAGATCTGCAAGGCGCAGAAGGCGGTCGATCAGCTCGTCAGGAACCGGGTTCGGCCGGAAACGGCGGACATCGCGGCGCCAGCGGACGAGTTGCTCGAGCGAAGCCCGGCCGTCCTGCTGCTGATTGTGGTCGCTGGTCTTGCGGTTGGTCATGGTGAATAAATGCGTTCGGTCAGAAATGCCGTTGCGGCAATCCCGACCTATAGCACCATTCGACGCCCGCCGCGCAAGCGCTCGGCTTTCCGGCCCGAAACCTGCGGCGTTACGGCGTTATGACCCTGTATTTTCCAACAGATCGTCTTGTTTCTTAAGCAGGCCCGACACCTTCGCCACCGGAATCTTAAATTCCCAACCGGTCGTCAGCGCCGCGATATCATCGGCCTGCTTCTTAGCGTCGCCAGTGCCTGAAGGCGTGACAATGACCCAGGCCTGCTTGCCGTCCGACTTGACGTCGAGTTGAATTTTTAAGCCCTTGTCGGTTTCGTAGGACACCTTCCCAGCGTCCGGCAGCGTCTCGGATTTGTCCGCCTTACGCACACCTTGGAAGTCGACATAACTTGCGGACTCGATGATCTCATCGACCGAGTTCACATACTTCAGCTTCTTGCCGGCCGGCATCTGCGCCAGCTTATGCGAACCGTCCTTCTCCGAATCGATCTGATAGGCCGGTTGCCCCGCAACTTCGATCGACGCCGTCTTGATCGAATTCGTCGGAATATCGACGACGCGCGTCTTCACCCAATCGCTGAGCTTGGCTGACGCATCGATCGGCCGGTCTGCGAGCCAGCTCTGATCGGTCCCCGGCTTGCGAACATATGTGCCGTTCTTGTTGGTTCCGAACGCATCCGCCTTACTATTGCCGGCCACGATCTCGCCAATGGCGTGTCCGCTCGCATCGAGAAACCGGATCAGCCGCGACGAGCTTGTTTTCGGATCGCCGAGACCGAGAATAGGCAGCATATCCTTCTTCGCCGTCTTACGTTCGACGAGCGATGCTTCCGACGCATTGAGCAGCAGCTTGCGGACGGCTTCGACATTCGCCGGGTAATCTTGCTGGCTCGCGACCACCCACTTGCCGTCCTTCAGCGCAAGCTTGATCGTATTGCCGCCTTGCTCGACTTCGATCACCGCGACTTTATTTTCCGCTGGAGTGAGCGCCGGCAGTGCCGCTTCGCCGTGGATGATGGCGGTCGGCGACCAAGGCCGCGACGACACGAATGCCGTCACCGCAACCGCCAGCGAAAGAATAGCTGCACCGAGCAGAGCTACGAAGGTCTTGGGCTTCATCGCGCGTCCTCCTCAGCGTTCGTTCTTCGGTGTCTTGCGGCGCTGGCGTGTCCGTTGCCACGACACGCCGACTGCCGCCATGCCGAGCATCAACGGCACGAGAGCGATGTTCGCGAACTTCAGCCAGCCGCCGAGGTTATCAATGTCCTGGCGAAGCGCGAGTTTGACATTGCGGAGTTCACGCCGCGTATCGACCATCTCGCCGCGGAACTTCTCGACGGTCTCCTGTTCCTTATCGGAAAGGATCGCGCTGCCGCCATTCCCCGAGGCTTGAATTTTCTGCAGCTCCGCTTGCGTGGTCTTCAGCTTGTCTTCCAGCGCTTCTTCCTTCGCACGGAATTTCTGCTCTGCGCCCCGGCGCAGATCTTCGACCAGCGTGAACGGCCGGTCTTTGACGCCGCGCCCGCGCAGCGCGATGAGCGCATTACTGCCGGAAAGATTTTCAAGCGCCCCGACAACAAACGCAGCGTTGTGCGCCGTTGGAATGGCGACGTCCTGCCCGAGGCTGTTGTTCACCCAGAACTGATCCGCCAGAATGTCCGTATCGGCAACGACGATGACGTTGATCTTGCCCGATTTGACTTGGTCGCTTTTGGCGGTGTCCGAAGCCGCGGCGGGTACTGCATCCTTTTTCGCCGCATCCGCCGTTGAAGTACCGGCTTTACCAGCAGACTTATCTTTCTCGTCTTTCTTGGCCGCTGCATCCGCGGCTTTTGGCGGACCGTCCGGGAACGCCGACATCACGTCGCCCGAAAGGCGCGCTGCAAGCACGAGCTTGTGACCGCCGGAAACGTAATTGCGCAACAGAGCAAGCGGATCGGCGCCATAGCCGACATCCTTCACGTTGACAGCCTCGGCACTGTCGCTTGTCTCCAGAATGGGAGAGAAGTCGACCGTCGCGCCGTCTTTCTTGCTCAAGAAGCCTGCCGACGCGACGTTGATCTGATCAATGCCCGCCGACAGCACGTCTTTCGGATTGATGCTTGATCTGTCGAGCCCAAGCCACGCGACAAAGTCGGTGACCGCAGGCTGCCCCGTCTGTGGGTTTTGGAACTGTACGCGCCTCGCGTGCTTGATGTCCGTCGCAACCTTCGATCCGTCGTAGTTTACACCCCAGCCAGCGAGAAGTTTCGTCAACTCCTTCTCGCCATTGCCCTGGTTCTGCAGAAGTTGCATCTCCGCCGTATCCGAAACCGGATCGGTGAAGATCAAGACTTTGCCGCCTTTCAGCGCGAATTGATCGATGGCGTAAGCGGCATCCGGCGTCAGCTTCGTCGGCTGCGCCACCATCAATACGTCCAGACCGGCCGGAATTTCCTTCACATCCTGGTCGATGGGTTTGACGTCGAAGAACTCGCGGATCTGCCCCATCATCAGCCACGGCTGCGTCTGTTGCTGCCGCATCGGCGACTTGCCGCCGTCGAGAGGCAGCGACGTCATCAAGCCGACGGTGCGCTTCTTCGGATTGGCAAGCGAGTAAATAAGCTTCGTGACATCATATTCGAGATACGACTCGCGGCTCGGATCGAAGAACGGAATGACCTGCTGATTATCCGTCGCGTTTGTCGCGACGAGGCCGAAATATCCAACGTCGCCATCCGCATTGAGGCGAAGCCCTCTAAGGCCCCCTTCGACAGCTTTGTCTTCCGCATCAGAGAACGGTTCGGGATCAAGGATAGTAAGCTGCAGCTTGCCGCCCGAGATATCGCGATAGCGCTCGAACAACTCACGTACACGATCGAAATAGCGCACGATATCAGGCGAGGCGTCGGCAAGGTTTTTCGAAAAATAGAGCCGCGCCGTGATCGGCTCGTCGATCGACTTCAGGATCTGACGCGTGCCGTCCGAAATCGTGAATAGTCGATCTTGCGTAAGGTCGGCGCTCCACGCCTTGAGACCGATCGTCGAGGAAAGGTTGACCGACAGTAGGATAACAGCGCCAAGCGCCAATCCGCCCCAGGCAAGCGTCGATCTCTTGAATGACGAGAAATAAGCCACCGTCGCTTTCAATGCGCCGGCGACGGGTCCAAACCCGTTCGACATGGCCAAACCTCACTGCGCTTTCTTCTGGTCGATCGCGATCACCGTCGCGAACAGCCAGAAAACGATCATCGAGAAGAAGAAGATGAGTGTCGGTAAATCGAGAACACCACGCGTGATCTGCTCGAAATGCGAAAGGAAACTCATCGACGAAACGGCAGACGCGAAGAACGCCGGCGTCCAAGCCCTCAACCCGCTCTGCACCATCTCCAAGCCGCTCATCGTGAACAGGAAGCAGATGAGCGACGCGACGATAAAGGCGATGACCTGGTTCTTCGTCAGCGTCGAAACGAACGAGCCGATCGCCAGAAACGCACCTGCCATCAGAAAGCTGCCGATGTAGCTCGTTAGAATGACACCATTGTCCGGATCACCAAGAATGTTGACCGTAATCCAGATCGGAAACGTCAACACCAGCGCGAGGCCGATAAACGCCCATGCCGCAAGAAATTTGCCGAGGATCGCTTCAAGCGGCGTAATCGGCAAAGTCATCAAGAGTTCGATGGTGCCGGTCTTGCGCTCTTCCGCCCAAAGCCGCATCGCCACCGCAGGCACGAGCAGCAGATAAAGCCACGGATGATAGGCGAAGAACGGAAACAGATCGGCTTGCCCGCGCTCGAAGAAATTGCCGACATAGAACGTCAGCGCACCGGTCAGGGCTACGAAGACCGTCAGAAACACGAGCGCCAGCGGCGTCGCGAAATATCCGCGAAGTTCACGCTTGGCAATAATCCAAGCGTTATCGAAAGTCTCAACCATTTGAGCCTCCGTCTTCAGGCATGGTGATCTGTCGGAAGACATCGTCGAGGCGGCCGCGCTCTACATAAAGCTCATCGACCGGAATGTTCTGCGCGCGAAGCAGCGCCGCCACCTCGGCCGCGGCCATCTCCTTCTGCTTCGGGATCGCGCGAAGCAGAAAATGGCCGTTCGGCTTACCGAGCGTCTCGACCTTCGCAACGCTGCTCGCGCTCGACAGCACTTTGATCGCGGCGTCCCCGCGCTCGGCAATGACCTTGAGCGATACCGCGCCGTGATAATGCATCCGCTGCATCAGATCGTCGGCCGTACCGTCGGCGACGATGTGCCCCCGATTGATGACGATCGCCCGCGAGCAGACAGCCTCAACCTCTTCGAGAATATGAGTCGAGATGATGATCGCCTTGTCCGAAGACATATCGCTGATCAACTCGCGAACGTGATGCTTTTGATTCGGATCGAGACCGTCCGTCGGCTCGTCCATGATCAGCACGGGCGGATCATGCAAAATGGCCTGCGCGAGGCCGACGCGCCGTTTATAACCTTTCGACAGCGTGTCGATCACCTGATCGAAAACGGTACCGAGACCCGCACGCTCGACCGCGCGATTGATACGGGTCGTAAGCTCCACACCGCGATAACCGCGAATTTCCGCGATAAATGTGAGAAAACTGCGCGGCGTCATTTCGGCGTAGGACGGCGCCCCTTCCGGTACGTAACCGAACAGTGCTTTGGCTTTTTTCGGATTTTCGAAAACGTCGACGCCGCAGATTGCGGCCCGTCCGGCATCCGGTTCGAGAAAGCCGGTGATCATCTTCATCGTCGTGGACTTACCGGCGCCGTTCGGTCCGAGAAATCCTAAAACTTCGCCCTTTGCAACTTTGAGCGATATGCCATCAACGGCTTTGATCTCGCCAAACTGTTTTTCGAGTCCGACGGCTTCGATCAGGTCCGTCATTGAGGTCCCCTTGGGTGAGGTAAAGGCGCGTTAGTCGAAAACGCTGAATGACGCCAACCGTCCAAGGGGTCAAGTTTGATATCCTTAAATTTTAGACAGCAAAAACGGCCTATTACCTGATGTTCCCGCCGTCTCTACGTAGGTACTTCACGCGCCTTCGCCACCGACCGCATCGCGACAGCGTTCGCAAAGATCGCTATTTCCTTCGCTTGCACGCTTGATCGGAGATCCACATTTCAAACAGAGCGTATGTTGCCCGGGGCGCACGCCGTGTTCCAGCGCAACGCGCTCATCGAAGACAAAGCACTCGCCGCGCCACAGACTCTCATCGGGTGCAATCTGTTCGAGATACCGCAGGATTCCGCCGTGCAATTGGTAGACGTTCGTGAAGCCTTCCTGAAGCATGTACGAACTTGCTTTTTCGCATCGGATGCCGCCCGTGCAGAACATCGCAATCTTCTGTGAGCGGTTATTTGACAATGTGCGGCGCACGTAGTCGGGAAATTCAGTGAAGGATCGCGTCTGCGGATTGTGCGCGCCTTGGAACGTTCCGACATCGAATTCGTAGTCGTTACGCGTGTCGATGACGATCACGTCGGGATCAGAAATCAAAGCATTCCAATCTTCCGGTTCGACGAGTTCGCCGGTTATGGCGCCCGGCTCTGTCCCCGGTACGCCGAAGGTGACGATCTCGCGTTTGATCTTTACTTTAAGGCGCTGGAACGGATGCTCCGCCGTCTCTGAAAATTTGACGACGAGATCGGAAAAGCGCGCGTCCGCTCTGACCGCCGCAAACAGCGTATCGATCGCGTCGTTTGCACCCGAGACGGTGCCGTTGATCCCTTCACTAGCAACGAGAATGGTGCCCTTGATCTCCTGCGCCGCACACACTTCGCGAAGCGACGTTTGAAGCGCCGACGGATCGTCGATCAATACAAATTTATAGAAGGCAGCGACTTTGACGGCCACGCGATGAGTTCCGGCAATTGAGTTTGAGAAGGCCCGCCCCGGCTGTCCGATACGCGGTCGCCCATGTCCTTAAGACCCGCGTCGCCCCGGTGCAAGAGCCCTTCCCTGTCACCGGAACCTTAACAATATCGGGCAAATATCTTGACCGGAATCAAGCACTGGGTCCTCGAGCCATGTTATAAGAAGTGCTGGAAAATGCTGGTCTTGGAGGCCTTCGAGATGGTGAACCTTCTTCTTCGCCCGGTGATGTTCGTGGCAGCGGCCATCGCAGGCTGGTTCGTCGCCGAAGACGCCGTCAACTTCGACGTCATCCAGATGGTCGTTGCACTATTTCTGATTACGATCGTCGTCGCCGTCGCCGCGTTCTGGGAAACGCTGTCCGATTGGTACATGAACCGGAAGACAAACCGGAAAGTGAAGAACTGAGCAGCGTTCTCGTCGAACTGACGCTTCGCGTCCGTTCGCCTATTATAAACCGTTCTGATATATCCAGGGGCACAACGTAACCCTCACATCTGCACGGACACCTCGTGGACCTGCCAAGTCTTGCCCGCGACCTCGATAAACTGGCGACGGCTGACGCCGTCGTTGCGGACAGCTACATCCGATATGCGTTGAGGAAGGGCGTTCTCTATGGCCTCGCCGGCATTCTTGCCGTCCTGGGCCTCGCGATTATGGGCTTAGCGCTCTATTGGCTGCTGGAAGAGAGCCTCGGCCGCATCGGCGCCGCAGCATTGGTTGGCGTCATCGGCTGTCTTCTGGCAAGCCTCGTCGCGATCATCGCGATGCTTCAGCGCCCTGGACGCGAATATGCCGTCGCCCAGGAAATGCGGAGATCCACTGTCTCGGCCCTCGAGAAAAACGTCGGAAGCCCGGCCATAGGGCCTAGTGCCTATATCTATCCTGCCAGCGAGGTATTGATCAGCTCAGTCTTGCTGCCGCTGCTGGGATCCCTCATTCACAGCCTCAAATCGCCCCGCAGCAAGGCCGCGGAAACACCGGCCAAGCTGGACAACTCCACCGCCTTGAGCGCGCCACCAGCGGAGTCTCGGGAAACCTGACGCCTCACTGACCTGCAAGTTCGGCTAAACGGTCGCCGTCCAGGATGTGAACTTCCGTACCGCGGACGACGTCAATGACGTGCATCGTGCGCAGCTTCGTGATCGTCCGGCTGACCGTCTCGATCGTGAGACCCAAGAGATCCGCAATGTCGGAACGGCGCATCGGAAGCTTGACGACGTTCTCTTCGCCATCGGAGGCCCGGGCAGAAAGGCCGAGGAGGAAGCCCGCCAACCGCTCCATCGCGCTCTGCTGCCCGACCGACACGAGCAGGCTGCGAGCAGCCGCGAGCTCGGCCGAGACGGCCTTGTAGAGCCTCAGTGCCAACCCAGCATCGCGGGCAGCTTCCTGTTCCAGGGCGGCCGCCGACAGGCACCGCACTTTCGCCGGGCACGTCGCCTGAGCATCGAAAATGTGCTCGCGCAGCGTCCCGAGCCCGATGTAATCGCCGGGATATGCAAATTCGATGATCTGGCGCCGGCCATCACCGAGCAACTTAGAAAGCGCGATGACACCTTCTTCGATGCGGAAAACATGGGTCCGCGGATCGCCATCGCAGAAGACATGCTCTTTCGCTTCGATACGCCGGATCGTCCCACGCTCAAAACGATCTGCAGAACTGTCGCTTGAAGAACTGGCAGCGGAGGCCGCAATGTGTGCCCCGTGGGAATTAGCTCCGATGACCTGAGAAGCGCCCAGCATGTCCAACCTCCTGCAATGCCGACTGTCTGCGGTGTGTCAGGAGTTCTAGCGACCGTTCGTTCGGCACATATGCGGCTGGCGTAACGGTTTGTAATTGTTTGTAACAGCGAGAAAGTTACGCGATAGCAATGCGTTAGCCTATTCGCCGGGCTGGGCGCCTGCCTGCGAAGGGCCATTTGCATCGGCGCCTAGACGTTTTAAGCCTTCCGCCGCTGCATAAAGCGTCGGCTCCAGCGCCAAGGCCGCGCGGAAGTCGGATATGCTGGCTGTCCGGTCGCCGATCATCTCGTTGGCGAGCCCTCGATTCAGAAATGCGGGAGACATGTCGGGCGCCAACTCGATCGCCCGCGAATAATCGGTAATCGCCCGATCAGGCTTGCCTAGATCGAGATACACGTTGCCGCGATTGTAATACGCGAAATTGTTGGCCGCGTTGGCGTCGATCGATGACGTAAAATCCGCTATAGCTTTCTTCAGCTGATGCTGCTGGGCGTAGGCAATGCCGCGGTTCATGTAAGCCGTGGACAGCGGATCGCCGAGCATCGTGCGCCCGATCACTTTCGTGCAACCACGAATTTGCCGGGCCAGATTGGCACCGTCGTTACAATCCGCAATAGCGTCAGCCCGTCCGGCGGCCGGAATGACCGCTACAATAGCCAATATTGGATAGACGACACGTCTCACGGGTACACGGCCTTGCTACTCACTGGACCGACCGTTCCTTGCAGGAACAGGGACCGAAACATTTGGCGCTGACTATGCGGCCTCTCCAAATATGCCGCGCGCCAGCACAGTCTCAAGACCCAGCATCACGCGGCGCGGATAAAAATTCCATAACAGAACGAATTTATGCACGTTTGATTTGTGTCACGTTAAAAACGCCGACTTTAGCCGCCATCGACCATAAGTCTCCCCCGCCGCCCGCTCGTGCCCCTGGCAGGCGCGTTGCTGAAAAGGCGCGCATAGAGCAGCGCAAGGCAGACGAAAAATGCGGTATGCGCCGCGGCAAACCAAGCCATGCCCGCAACCGTCAGATGCCGCGACCCAGCGAACCCTTCGCCCGTGAGCGGCAGCACCACCGCGGCGTTGAGCACCCATACGGCAAAGGCATAGAGAAGCCCCTTCATAACGGAAGCCCCTGGAAGGGAGGGCTCCAGAACGAACGCATAAACGATAGCCATCGCCATGCCGACGGCCGCGTGAAATTCCCATCGGAATGCAGCCGTCGCGGGCAAGTGAATGCCGGTCGTTATCTGGAGCAGCCGGAGCAATCCGCCATGCGCCGTCGCCAGCGAAATGAGGTCGGCAGCGCGCAGCAGCAGCGAATTTAGCGTAATCGCGATAGCGCCCGCGATGAGCGCCGCAAAGATTCGAGACATGTTTAAACCAGAAGAAACCATGGCCGCCGTGGTCTTGTACGCCGGGGCGGCCATAGTCCAATGATTTATTGTGATGGTTCTGCGCCGATGCCGGGAACTACCCCGGCACCTTGCCCGGTACGATTCCCGGCGCGTCACTTGGGAATTTCGCGATGTCGGCAACATCGATGTTGAGGTGCTGCGCCACAAGAGACGGCGGCGTATGGGTCAGCCAATCGGAAAGGCTGATCTCCTGATAGTCGGGGACTTTGAAGACAGCCACAAACTTGAGGTCGGTCTTGCCGACGTTCTGAATCACATGCCCTTGGCTCTTCTTGACGTAGCCGACGTCCCCCGGCCTGAAATCAGCCGTGACAGCATGCGGCCCGGCATCGAACACAGTCATGCGGCCCTCGCCTTCCATCCAGTACTGCCACTCGTCTGCGTTCGGATGCCAGTGCATTTCACGCACGGCGCCCGGCTTCAAAACCTCCATCGCCGCAGCGATCGTCTTTGAGGCTTTGAAGATCGAGCTGTCGGCCATGCGCAGTTCGCCCGAAGGATTGGCTTTGACCGGCTTCGAAGATCCGAGCTTAAAGGTGAACGGATTGGGTGGCGTACCGCCCGACGCGACAGCCGCTTGATCGGCAGCGAGCGGCCCCGGCTCCTTGCCCTGGAATATCCAGAGATCCTGCAGCGGAATATTCTTGAAGACATCTTTCGGCACGCCAAAATTTGCGGCCAAGATATCGGGTGGCGTATGCGCAAGCCAATCAGTGACCAGCAGCGTGCTGTATTCCGATTGCCGGCCTTCGTCGAAAACCAGCACGAACTCCGCCCCGTCAGGACCAAGGCCCTGAAGCGAGTGCGGGAAGCCCGCTGGAAAATACCAAAGATCGCCCGGTCCAACGTCATCAACGTAGGCATGACCCTCCGGGTCAAGAACGGTCACGCGGCAGCGGCCGTTCGTCATGATCGCCCACTCGGCTGCCAAGTGCCAGTGCATCTCGCGAACGCCGCCCGGCCCAAGCCGCATATTCACGCCCGACACCGCCTCAGAAATAGCGAAGTCGGCCTGCGTTAACTGCCGAGCCCATCCACCATTCTGGATGCGCTTCTGCGCATTGTTGAACGATCCCCAGAAGAGCGGCATGCCGCCGACATCCGTGGGCGGCGGACTTTCGAAAGACGGAAACTGACTATTGATGACCGGGTTCTTGGGACCTGGATCCGACAGCCCACCAGGATTGGCGTTGATTGCACCTTCAGCCGGCTGATCGGGATTTCCAAACGTCGCTGCACGCGCCGCCGCTGAAGATGCCAACGTGCCGGTCGCCGCCGCGATCGCGAGAATATTTCTGCGGGAGATTTCGTTCATGAGACACGCTCCAATCGAGATGCAAAGCAATCATCAGCGGAGACCATTGACCACGCCGCCGATCTGAAGTGCGACGAACGTAGTGGGGCAAAAGGCAACCTTCTTTCACAATCGCCGCGGTGATTGCGGATTAGCACGAACGGCGATCAGACCAAGAAACCGGATCGATGATAGCCAGCTGCTAAATTCTAAAACTGAAAATCGGAAATTGAAGGCATCAGCGCCCATTCAGGCCGCATCGCATGGATAATCCGCACGCGTTGCGGTGGGCTCAATATACCTACGTATAGCGTTCAGAAACGATTGTCTCCTGCACTCATCCCAACGTCGCCGTTTTACGAACCTTTGTGCGATAGCGAAAGAAACGTGAGCGGACCAAATTATTGGTCAGCTGCTCACGAGCCAACGAGACCCGAAAGCAGCGGAAAATAAATCAAAGCTCTTTGGGAGTAATGGCTATGTCAATGCACAAGATTCTTTCCCTCGCAGTCGTTGCCGGTGCGTTCGCTCTTTACGGTGTCCCAGCAAATGCTGAATCGCTTCCGGAAATCGTGAACCAGCAGATCAGCGATCGCGGCGTCCCGAGCTACTCGGGTGCAGAAAACGGTTCAGATGCATCGATCGTTCAGCAGCAGCTGCAGCAGTACGGTAACTCGGCGCAGCCGGATGTTGATGCCTCGGCCTCGCGCGGTCACGATGACTCGCTCGTCCGCCTTCAGTACGAACAGATCCCTCACTAACCACTAACGATAGCAGACCCTCGCTTGCCCTAAAAAACCCGCCGCTCCTCCCGGCGGGTTTTTCTTTTTTGTTTAATGCAACGTTGAAAAACGCCGGTGAGTTAGCCTGAATATTGCAGGCAGGATGTGCGACGGCCGAGAGCGCGCCATCACCGATCGCAGCGTCATCAGTTCATGAGTTAATCGCGCCGCAGATGTCTAATCTGCCAGCTTCAGAGAGAAAATCCCGCAACGGCTGTGCGTATTTTCCCAATTGAACGAGACAAATCTCCCAACACGAACATTTATCTCTACACAGATAGACTAGCCCATAAGGCATATGCCAGCGTATTCGGATCGTTATATTTTTCGGAGTAAGCGATGCCGACAATATTGCTGGGCGGCCGACGCGATTGGCGAGAAATTCTCACGACTAAGCATGCTCGCCTGACAGCACCGCCCCCAAAAAAGAAAAAGCACTTTTGGAAACGTGCCCGCACTGTCGCGGCGCCCGAGCCGATCGGGACACGGCCGAAAATCACATTCCTGGAAAAAGAATTCAGTCGAGACACTGTGCGGGAATCGGAATTCGATTTCATATTGCCATTCTCAATGGAAGACTACGCCATACTGCGAGATTGCCCGCAGGTTCGACACAAATGCATCTTCCCGGAAGAACACATCGCGAAAGCTATAGACGATAAGATAGTCTTCAACGCGCTGATGATGGAGTGTGGATACGCAAACTGCATTCCACGCGTAGGCTCACCAAGCGAATTGGAATTGCCCTTCATTCAAAAGCGACGCGTCGATGAGTACGGAATCCATACCCGCATCATCACGAAGAGGTCAGAGACAGATAGGATCCACGATCCCGACTTCTATTTTCAAGAGTACGTTCCAGGTGCCGAGGAATATGCTACGCACGCGATCTGCGTCGCCGGCCGTCTGGTTTACGTGAAAACATACAAATATCTGTTCAACAGTGATACTTACACAAAGTCGGCGCAAAACCATCCGTTCTGCGTTGAAGACTTAGGCGGGTACATACCATCGGAGCTTGCCAGCATTTTCGCAGACCTCTCTTACACCGGATGCGCATGCTTTAACTTTAAGCTCAAAGATGAGACGCCGATGATTTTCGAACTCAATCCTCGGGTCGGAGCGTCCTTCGCAAGGAATTACGAGCCCTATCTGTGGGCGTATATGCGCGCTGTGCAGGACAACAACAGAAGAGCAGCAAACCCGGAAGTCCCACGTTCTGGTCTGAGCAGAGCTTCGCTCACGGAAATAGCTGCACGCCAATCGCAGTGAACCTTCCTGCATCCGAAAATCTCAGGAAAATCGAACGAAGAATTTGGGAATGGCGGAAAAATCATAGCCGCCCGCATTATAGGGCACCCGCGCAGGTTGGCGATCGCCCCGCCCATCGACCACGCACGTTTCGATGAGATATGTTCCCGGTAGAGGCGACAACGGAATTTCGAACCTCACCCAGGTATAGCGGTTAGGCTGATGATCGATGATCCGTGCTGGCTCCCATTGGCCGCCGTTGACGCGCACATCGACGCGTTTCACGCCCCAGTGCGGCGCCCAAGCATAGCCCCGCAAGGTCTGTGCCCCCGACGGCAGGACGGGCAGTTCACCGCGATTAAGCGGATAGTTGGATGGCATCTGCGGTTGCTTGGCGAGCACCAATGGTATTGCAAGCATGGACCGGGATGTATGCCACGTCACCGGAACACCGATGACGTTCTTCGGCGTGACGAATCTAAACTCGTCGTCGCTGGACGGTTTCGGCGGCGGATAGTCCGGCCCAATCATGGAGTGGCCAATTGTGTTCAACCGCACCCAGAAATCGTGCGACGCAATCTTGATTTCGGTTAGCCATTTCGTGGATGCGCCGCCACACCAGCCCGGCACGAGAGCCCGGACTGGAGCGCCGTGATCAGGTGGCAACGGCATGCCGTTCATCTTGAAGGCCAAACCGATGTCCTCGCCGCGCTCGATCAGTTCACTGATTGGAAGCGGTCTGCCGGTATCGGATTGAGTGTTCGGCGCCTTGCCGTCGACTCCCGACCAGAAAAGCACGCTCTTGGCATTGGCCTTCAGGCCGACACGACCGAGAATCTCGCTCATCGGAACGTACTGCCATTCCGCCTGTCCTACGCCGCCAAGCCCCCAGCCGTTTCCTGATACCTTGGTTGGCGACGACAGCATGTCCTGCTGTTCCCAAAACAGTGACCGGCCATTCCCCGCACACTGCATGACGCTGACGATCGACCGCGACGGCATCCTGAGGATGTCATCGTATGTGAGTTCAAGCGGCCGCTCTATCGCGTCGCCATGGATTTTGAGACGCCAGAATCGCGGATCGACGCGCTGATCGATCTCCGCACGTGGGGTCGGATATTCGTTGCGAATGTAGAATTCTTCGACTGGCGTAATGTACGTATCGAAGTTCCACCACGCCCCTCCTTGGTTCGTGGCGTTGAGGTCGGTGAGTAGACCGACGTCCTTCACGAACGAGGGATGATAACGGGATGGCCCACTGCCGCCATGCAGAAAACTTAGTCTCGGCTGTTCCGGCGCGGATACTGCCTGTGCGGCCGCGCTCGCGTTTTTTGCACCCAGCATCCCTGCCGCTGTGAACCCCGTAGCGCCAAGAAAAAACCGGCGCCGGTCGACGGACGACCTATCGGAAAATTGCCCGAGATGCGCGTCAACGAAGGCGTCGTTCATAAATCTCTCCATCTCCGGTCGAATACCCGGACGTACTGGATTTCATTTGTGAACGCCGACACGCGGCCGATCGCGAAAGTGTAGCGGAGGGGCGCACTGCACTTCACGGAGAAGGCAAAGCCTAACAGCCTCTGCTCCGCCGTTACAATGAATGATCAACGACAGGCACACCCATGCGTTTATGCGGCCGTCGCGAGCATTCCGCGCCGTCCGTACAAGGACGCCAGATTTTCCGGATTGAGGCCGTGTTCTGCTGAACGAATTTTAGCGAGGGACTTCAAAGAATACGTTGGGCAATGGTGCCCAGGGGCAGAATTGAACTGCCGACACTGCGATTTTCAGTCGCATGCTCTACCAACTGAGCTACCTGGGCCTGCCTCCGCGGCGCAGAGCCCCGAACGAAGTAGGCGGTCCTTATAGGGGGGCGATTGGCGGTATGCAAGCGCCTCTCGCAAGGCTTTTTTATACCCCCTCGTCTTCGTCCCCCGAACGCTTGCCGTTCTCGGGCGGCGTCGCGTTGTCGCCCTCGTCTTCGTCCCGTCCGGCAATGGCATAACCGCCCGTAAACCACCGCGCGAGGTCGATATCGGCACAGCGCTTAGAGCAGAACGGCCGATAGGCCTCGGCAGCCTCCTTGCCGCAGATCGGGCACTTGAGCGGCTTCGCTCCGGACTTGGCAGCGGACATAACGAAACTCAATCTCGGTCGACTTCGGCGTATTTCAGCCAGTTGTACTGGATCGGGAACTTCTCGGAATTGAGAAGCCCCACGACTTCCGTCAAGGGCAGGCCGACCACGTTCGTATAAGAGCCGATCAGCCGCTGCACGAAGCAGCCGGCCAAGCCCTGAATGGCGTATCCGCCGGCTTTGCCGCGCCATTCACGCGAGGCGATGTAGGATTCAAGCTCCGCCTTGTTGATGTAGCGGAAGCGCACCCGCGTATCGACAATCTTCGTCCGGACGCGATCGTCCGGCGTAATCAGGCAAATGCAGGTCTGGACCTTATGTGTCCGGCCCGAAAGCAGTTGTAGCGACGCCATCGCCTCTTCGATGTGCGCCGGCTTCATCAGAATCTTGCGACCCATTGCAACGACCGTATCGGCGGCCAGGATGTAGGCGCCTGCAAGCTCCGGATCGTTGGCGATTTGCGCGCGTGCCACTTCCGCCTTGGCGCGGGCCAGCCGGGACACCAGGGCACGCGGCATTTCTCCACGCTTCGGCGTCTCGTCGATAGAGGCGGGGCGCAGTGCATCCGGATTCACCCCGACCTGAGCCAGAAGCGTAACCCGGCGGGGACTGGCGCTGGCGAGCACAAGCTGCGGCCGCTCGATAGCAGCGTTCGTCTCCGATCGCTCGCGCGACAGCGTGCGCCGCAGCGTTTCTCGTCCGGGCACGCCGGACCGGGCAAAGACGGGCAATAAACTGCTCATGAGCGTCGTTATCATAACCGTGACCACAGGCGATAGAATAAAGGCGACACACAAGAGGCGAACAATGCGGCCGTCGTCCCAGCCTTTGCAAGCCCCAGCCCATGCGTTGCAGGCGGCAACAAAACAGGGCATGAATAGCCTGATCTTTCCCAGATTTGATGGCCGCAATGGCTTTGAAACCAGACCCCGCCGACGTACTTGCCAGGACGCCGCTTTTCGGCACGCTCGACGAATCGAGCCGAAAGGCTGTCGCAGCAGAGCTTCGTGACTCCGCCTACGAGCCCGGCCAGATCATTTTTTCGCGCGGTCAGGCCGGTTTAGAGCTTCACATCGTCACCAAGGGCCGCGTCCGGCTTTCGGTCCTGACGTCCGATGGCCGCGAACTATCTTTTGCGCATGTCGAGGCCCCTTCGATCTTCGGCGAGTTGGCGGTCTTCGACGGCCTTCCCCGCTCCGCCGACGCGACCGCCGTCAACAAGGTCGAAACGTTGATGCTGTCGAAAGCCGCATTCGTCCGGCTGCTCGGTACCCAGCCCTCCGTCGGCGAGGCCGCGGTGCGTTTTCTCGCTGGCCGTCTGCGCGATGCCGATGAGCAACTGGAAGCAATCGCCCTGCACCCGATCGAAGCCCGGCTTGCGCGCTTTTTCCTTGCATCTGTTCGCCAGAAGGACCCGGCCGGAAAAGCCGAGAAAGTTTCGCTTGCCCTCCCAATTTCACAAAGCGAGCTCGCCCTGCTCGTCGGCGCCAGCCGTCCGAAGGTCAACGCCGCGTTGGGCATGCTCGAACAGGAAGGCGCCATCGAGCGTCGAGGCCAACAGGTCATTTGCAACATCGCGGCACTGAGCGGCATCGGCCGCCTCGACGACAGAGATTAGTCGTCTTGCCGCAATCGCCGGACCAAGCACATGACGATCGTTGATCGGCCAAAGCGGCGTGCCCTGCCTACGTTGGCAGTTGGGTGGTTGAAGGCCGCCTTCGATGGTATCCGCAGTTTTATTCGCCGGATATCCAATATCGGCATCAAAGGCTATCCGCCGGACATCCAGCGTCGCCTCAAGATCGTCAATGTATTCTCGGCGCTCGTTGTCGTCACGACCTGCATCTACGCAGCCCAGCTCTGGGCCTCTGGCGTGAAAGAGATGCTGCCGGCCGTCTATATCAACTTAGGCGTCGCGCTAATCGTCGCTCTCGTGCCGCTCATGCATCGCTACAACGAGATCGCGGGCGGACTGCTGCTCGTCGTCGCCGAGTTTTCCGCTCTCATCGGGTTCACCGCATTTTTCGGACGGATGGGCGGCGCACCACTGCAATACGTGATCGCCGCCGCAGCGCCGTTCGTCATTTTTGAAGCCCGGCGCTTCCGGATCATCATCGCCATCGTCTGGCTGGCGCTGATCCTGCACCTGTTCGTCTGGTTCTCGTTTCCCATGGAAGCCGCCAAGTTTCGTGTCGACGAGAAGACGATCAACTCGCTCTACGTCCAGGCCGCCGTGACGACGTTCGGACTGATCGCCGCTTGCGTTTATTATGCCTTCAGCCTGTTCGAGCGTGCCAAGGCCGAAACCGAGACGGTCCTCCGCAACGTCTTGCCTGACAGCGTGGTCGAGCGCCTCAAGGAAGCACCGGGCGAAACGATCGCTGACGGCTTTTCCGAAGCCTCGGTGCTTTTCGCCGACATCACCGGCTTCGTCGGCATGGCGCGCGGCCTCGGCCCGGAAAAAACGGTCGCGCTTCTCAATCACCTGGTCATCGCCTTCGATGAAATCGCGGATCACCACGGCGTCGAAAAAATCAAGACCATCGGCGATGCCTACATGGTCGCCTCCGGCGTACCCGTCCCTCGCAAAGACCATGTCGAAGCGCTTGCGGCCACCGCACTCGACATCGTCACGGCAGTGAAACGCATTAGCATTGAGGAAAATATTCCAATCAGCGTTCGCGTCGGCATGGCATCGGGCCCGATGATGGCAGGCATCATCGGCAAGAATAAATTTAGCTATGACGTGTGGGGCGATCCGGTCAATCTCGCGAGCCGTCTGGAACAGTCGAGCAAACCGGGCTTTATCGCCATCTGCCCGACATGCGCCGGCGCGCTGCAAAGCACGTTCGTTTTAGAACCGCGCGACGACATCGAGATCAAAGGCGTCGGCCAGCAGACCTCCTGGTATCTGCTTGCCCGCAAATGATCCGGCCACTCATCCCTTCCAGTGCAGCGAGCAAACGAGCGTGAACAGCCGCCGCGCCGTATCTTCATCGACGACGATCCGCGGCAACAGCTTTTCCTTGAGCAGCACACTGCCTTCGTCGTGCAGCGCGCGACGGCTGACGTCGATGGCCTGAATACGGGCCGGTGGCGCTGTCCGGACCGCTTCGTAGTACGACTCGCAGATCATGAAATAATCTTTCACGATCCGCTTGAGCGGAGCCAGCGCCATACCCAGTTCAACCGGATCGCCGCCTTCCGCTGGAGAAATTGCCAGAACGAGGCGCTCCTCCGTCAGCGACAGATGCAGCTTATATGGACCTGCATCCATTTCTTCGACGCGAAAGCTGTTGCCGTCGAGGATATCAAAGATCGCGACTTCGCGTTCATGCTCGATACTCGAGTTCGCGCGCCCCAGCGACTTTGCATCGAGCGTGATCTCTATCAGCCGGTCCCGGCTCTTTTCCGGTGAAGCGACGGTTTGGTCCATCTCGTTTTTTAACCTGCTTTTTCGAGCCGGATTTCCACGGAACGCCGATGCCCTTCGAGCCCTTCCGAGCGAGCAAGCGTCATCGCAGCAGGGCCAAGTTTCGACAGCGCCGCCGCATCGAGCTTCAGGATCGACGTCCGCTTCATGAAGTCGAGAACGCCAAGCCCGGATGAGAACCGCGCGCTCCGCGCCGTAGGCAGCACATGGTTCGATCCCGAAACATAATCGCCGATCACTTCCGGGGTCACACTACCGATGAAAACAGCACCCGCGTTACGAATTCGTTTCGCGAGATCTTCGGCGTCTGCGGTTGCAATCTCCAGATGTTCGGCAGCGATCCGATCGGCCAGCGGCACAGCCTCACCAAGCGATCCTAGAATGATCGTCGCGCCATACGTGTTCCAGCTTTCGCCCGCGATATTTCCGCGCGGCAGCGTTTCGAGCTGGCGCTTCACGGCTTTTTCAACTGCGTTTGCGAACTCCGCATCGTCCGTCATTAAAATCGACTGCGCCGCCGTATCGTGCTCGGCCTGCGCCAGAAGATCGGCGGCGATCCATTCCGGATTGTTGTTCTTGTCGGCAATCACCAGAACTTCCGACGGCCCCGCGATGGAATCGATGCCGACGACGCCGAACACCTGCCGCTTCGCCGCTGCGACATAGGCATTGCCAGGCCCGACAATTTTCACGACCGGCTTGATCGTCTCCGTGCCGTAAGCGAGCGCTGCCACGGCCTGCGCACCGCCGATGCGATAGATTTCCGAGACGCCGGAAATTTTTGCCGCCGCCAGCACGAGCGGATTGAGATCGCCGCTCGGCGACGGCACCACCATGACGATGCGCGGCACGCCCGCAACTTTCGCCGGTACGGCATTCATCAGAACTGAACTCGGATACGACGCAAGTCCGCCCGGCACATAAAGCCCAACGGATTCCACCGCCGTCCAGCGATGCCCAAGCTCGACACCCGCGGCGTCAGTATAGCGATCGTCCGTGGGCAATTGGCGCTTGTGATGCTCGGCAATGCGATTGCATGCGAACGTCAGCGCATCGAGCGTCTCTTCCGAACACGCCGCATACGCCGCCTCGATTTCATCGGCCGTCACCGCAATGCCGGCCTTCTTGAGATCGAGACGATCGAACTTCTGCGTCAAGTCGATCAGCGCTGCGTCACCACGCTTGCGGACATCCGCGATGATCTCGCGCACTGCGTTATCGACATCGACCGACACTTCGCGCTTGAGGCCAAGAAGCTCAACGAACTGCGCTTCGAAACCGTTATCGTTATTGTTGAGACGCACAGGCATCGGCAATCTGTCCTTGGGAAGCGATCGAAAAGCAGATCAGCTTGCATCCTCGGGATGCTCGGGAGAGCGTTTTGTCCCCCACGCCGCCCCGAGATCTTTCAGCTCGACCTCGATACATTCGACGCTCAGCCGAATGGCCGCGCCACCTGAAAATGTCAACGTGACATCGCCTTCGGGAGAACCTTCGCCGCCCTTCGGCTCGAACGTAACGGCCAGCAGCGCGAGCGCTGTTCTTTTGTCCTTGAAGTCAATTCCCTGTACTTGCGCGGCATTCACCCGCTCGAACCGGATACCTGCCCGGCGGCGCTCGAAATTCTCGTCGCGGCGCCCCTGCGCGGTCTGCGAATGGCCCAGCGCATTCGCCCAGTCGAAACGATTGACGATCGCAGCAAACCGCTTTTCCTTCGGCAAATACGTCATCTCGCCGACGCGCAGCACCGCATCCTGCAAATGCGCGGAAATAATACCGAGGTCTAAGGTATCGAAGGCGATGAGCTTAAGGTCCGGCATCGGGCGCGATTGTCTCCGCAAGGCAGGCGGGCGGCTTGGAAAGGCCGAGTGATACAAAGACGCGCCGAAAGCTGCAACGTCTCCTGGTACAGAACCTCAACCGCTGCTGAGGCGCTCGATTTCAGCACCGCAGGCGCCGAGCTTCCGCTCCAGCTGCTCGAAGCCGCGATCCAGATGGTAAACGCGGTTGATGACCGTCTCGCCCTCACCTGCGAGCCCCGCGATAACGAGCGAGACAGAGGCGCGAAGATCCGTCGCCATCACTGGCGCGCCTTTCAGCGCTTTCACGCCTTTGATCGTCGCCGTGTCGCCATGGAGCTGGATGTCTGCGCCAAGCCGCGCCAATTCCTGCACGTGCATAAAGCGGTTCTCGAAGATCGTTTCGCGAATGACGCTCGTTCCCGATGCGCACGTCAAAAGCGCCATCAGTTGTGCCTGCAGGTCGGTCGGAAATCCTGGAAACGGCTGCGTCTCGACCGACACCGGCCGGATGCCGCCGCCATTCCGCACAATGCGTACACCGGTTTCGGTGGCTTCGACCGATGTGCCCGTCTCGCCCAGCACATCGAGCGCAGTCTTGAGATCGTGAATGTGCGCGCCTTCGAGCAGCACATCGCCGCCCGTTGCCGCTACCGCCATCGCGAATGTGCCGGTCTCGATACGGTCTGGCAGCACCGTATGCACTGCGCCTTCGAGCCGATCGCGGCCCTGAATGCGCAGCACCGACGTGCCGATGCCTTCGACATGCGCCCCCATTTTCGTGAGGCACGTCGCCACGTCACCGATCTCAGGCTCGCGTGCTGCATTCTCGATCACGGTCTCGCCCTTGGCGAGAGCCGCGGCCAACAGCACGTTATGCGTGGCACCGACCGACACCTTCGGAAATACGATATGCGCACCTCGAAGTCCCTTGGGCGCCCTGGCGACGACGTAACCGCTGTCGATGTCGATCTCGGCCCCGAGTTCCTTAAGACCCATGAGATGCAGGTCGACCGGCCGCGTGCCGATGGCGCAACCGCCCGGCAGCGACACCCGCGCCTCGCCCATTCGGGCGATCAACGGACCAAGCACCCAGAAGCTCGCCCGCATCCGCGATACCATTTCATAGGGCGCGGTTGTGTCGACGATGTCGCGCGCCGTCAGATGGATGGTGTCGCCGAGATGGCCGGACGGGCTCGAACGCTTGCCATCGACGGCAAGGTCGACGCCGTGATTACGCAGAATTCGCACCAGAAGATTGACGTCCGCGAGATTAGGTACGTTCTTCAGCGTCAGGCGGTCTTCCGTCAAAAGGCTGGCGATCAGCAGCGGCAAGGCCGCATTCTTGGCGCCGGAAATCGGGATACTTCCCCGAAGCGCGTGGCCGCCGACAATTCTGATCCGATCCATGAATTCCAATCGTCTCCATGTGGAAAATCCGCACGAATCGGCCAGAGGGCCCGAGATCGCGTGATTATCCGTTGAGCATTACCCTCGGCAAGCCGCTTTTCCGGGTGAAGCAGCCTTAGTCCTCATGATTGCCGGACGATGTTTCCCCGTCGTCCCCATCCGTCTCTTTGTGGCGCCGCGCCGCAGCCTTGCGGCGTTTCAGGTTGGCGCGCAACTCCTCGGCGAGGCGCTGCTTCCGGGACATCTGGGCGGCAGACGGCTTTGCACCCGGATTTGCAGGCGGTTTTTGCGGCAAATCTCCGCTCATTCAGCCTTCGCGCGTCTCGGAATGTGTCGCAAGACTTGCATCTTCATGCTCCGTCCTCCCCCCTTGTCGATAGCTTGGCTTTCCGGCTTGCTCGCCGTCAAGCCTTGTGGCAGTGTCCGCCCGCCCGAGCCAGGAACATTTCCGGCACGCCGGTTGGCGCGCCTGAATTTTCCGTTCGTTGGCCCTCAAAGGCGATACGCCAAATCAGCTGCCGTAGCTCAGTGGTAGAGCACTCCCTTGGTAAGGGAGAGGTCGAGAGTTCAATCCCCTCCGGCAGCACCAGCTTATTTGAGGGAAACGCAGGAATTACGGGCATCGGCTCATTTTTTCCGTGCTGACCCGTAGCGCCCCGTAGGTTTCGCCGAACACTTCGACGAACACGGTGCTTCTTTGAGAAACGCTCGAGGATCATAACCTCGGAGCTTCACATGTCTGAAAATAAGCCCTCGATCAGCCCCATCGCGAAGGAAGGATTCTGGTGCCTTCACCGCCGTGTCCCCAAGGCATACACGCCGTATGAGCGACGCGCGTGGGTCACGATATCGACCGGCATCCGGGTCGCGCAGGATCCCCGCGCCATCCTCGCCCGCCAGAAGATCGAAACCCTGGACCGCGACCTCAAGCGCTATTGGGAGAGTCTCTCGGCGGGCGAAACACCGGCGAGTGCCAAAGCAATCTTCGCCGCGAAGAAGCTTGCGGTTCAACAGAACTGCCCGGTGGTGACCGACGCCAGCATACTCAGTGGTCACCTCACGGAACTCGCGCGCCGGATGGAACTTCTCATTCCGGGCCTCGACCTCGCCTCGGCAATCAAGGACCCTCCCGACACCCTCGCAGCCCGCATCACCCTTGCCGCCGGTCTCCCCGAACGTGAAGTGCATGATGACCGCAGCGGGCTTCGGGTTTCGCAAATGATCGAGGAGGTGGAACGCATCAACGCGACCACACTCGCCCAGAAGTCGCCGGCCCAACGGAAACGGTGGAAGGACCATCGGCAAACCAATTTGGATCTGCTCCTGCGCACCATCGGCTCCGACCCGTTGGTCTCGGAACTGTCCACCAAGCACACCCACCCCTTCCGGCAGCACTTCCAGAGCCGGGTCCTCAACAACGAGATCGCAATCAACTCCGCCAACCGCGCGATGAACACCGTCGCGGGCCTCTACTCGGTCATCGCCAATTTCTACCAGTACGAGGTGAAGAACCCATTCACGGGGACGCGCATCCTCGGCGGACAAGACGGGAAACGCGTGCCCTTCGACACAGGCTTCATCCAATCCCACATCCTCCGGGAAGGCTTCTTCGGCGAAGTGAACCCCGAGGCCCGCAGGCTGATCTATCTCACGGTGGAAACCGGCCTCCGCCTCTCGGAGGCCTGCGGCCTCACGGAAGAGGACATCCATCTGGACACCGATTTCCCTTACGTGAAAATCACCCGCAGGGGACGGACCACCAAGACGCTCTCTTCCTTACGCGAGATTCCGCTCGTCGGCGTCTCCCTGCTCGCCATGCGCGCGCAGCCGAAGGGTTTTCCCCGCTACCGGGACAAGGCCGATACGGCAAGCGCGCTCATCTACAAGGCCCTGAAGTCGCGCGACTGCCTCCTTGAAGGACAATCACTCTATTCCCTCAGGCACAGTCTTTCGGACCGGCTTCGTGCCGTCGAAGCCCCTCGGGATGTGATCGAGGACATCATGGGCCACACCCATATGTACGGCGATGGGTCTTCCCTCGAACACAAGCGGAAATACCTGCAGAAAATAGCCCTCGTCCCGCCCGCCACCATTTAAAAAGAAAGGGGGCCAGTTTGAAGCCTGGCCCCTCCGATATCACCCCGTCATTGAGGGGCGCCTTTTCTCGACAACGCCTCGAGTATTCTCCTCGCGCGCTCGCCGGGACCTTCCTTGCTTGCCTCGGCAAGCGCGTTTTCCAGCCTGCTCACCCACGGACCATAACGATCGGACACATGGACCGTCGCATAGGCCATGATTTCAAGGAGTTTCTGAATTTTCTCCGCTGACAGCTCATCATCCATAGGGCGCTCCGCACAAACCGGCGGCCGTCATCCCATCCGCGGAGCCCGCAGGCCAATACCATCACCTCAACCACGGGGAGCTACGGGACTTGCCCGCAGAGTCTTGAAGAACAGGCGAACCGGCCGGGCCGGGAGGAGAGGCCTCCCGCGCGAGCGGCGGGGGAACATCCGAAAGCCAGCCCCATGAACGAGCCCGCCAAGCACCCCATCATCACCAAGGCCGAACAGCACTACCTGGACCTCGCCCTCAAAATCGAAAGCCGCAAGACAGCGATCTTTGCGGCGATGAAGGCGCTACTTCTCGAAAGCATCGTTGTCACCTACGACGGCGAAAGCGACGAGGGGCAAATCGAAAGCATCACGGGTTCCCGGTATCCGGCGGGGTACGTGCCCACCAACACCGATGCCGACCTTGCTGCCCTGGTCGATGTCGATCTCACAGGCACGCCAGCCGTCGCGGCGTCCGCGTATGACTTCTTCCCCAACCTGCATGAGCTCGCCGAGGACCTTGCGTGGAACCTCATCGAAATGCACGACGCCGGCTTTGAGGACAACGATGGCGGTTACGGCGAGATCACATTCGATGCCGCCACGGGCAAGGTCAGGATGGAGATCAACAGGCGTTTCGTGGACGTGGCCACCAGCGAGCTGGAGGCATGACATGGACTACATCTCCATCTGCCGCAGCAATTACTTCAAGGTCCGGGATGCCAAGCGGTTCGTCCGCTGGTGCCGCTACCATGGGCTTGAGCATTGGACCTATGAAAACGAAGGCGAGACCTTCCACGCCATAGGCAATGACGATGGCGGCGGATGGCCGTCCTACAATCACGATGGCGAGTTCGATTTTGAAATCGAACGGGAGCTCCAGTCCCACCTCGACCCGTCGACGGTGGCCATCATCTATTCCGCAGACCATGAGGGCTTGCGATACGTCGGCGGGCACGCCGTGGCGGTCCACGCCACCAAGCCGCCCACCTATCTGGGGCTGAAAGCCATCGTCGCGCTGGCCCGTACAGCCTACGGGCCCGAGGTCACCATCGACGACGACAACTAACCCACCCCGTACCCAACGAAAGCACGCACCCATGGCTCACGCCTACCATCATGCCATTTCCTCCGTCAAAAAATGGGGAGGCACCACCGACGACTATCTCGCCATCCACGCCTGGTTCGACGAAAGCAAAGGACAGCTTTGCGATTTCCGGCACCGCGCCTTGCGCCACCACGCCGAGGGCATCCTGATGATGGAAAGCCTATTTGGCGTCACTCTCACCCTCTCCACCGGCCGCGTGATCCCGACGCGATGGGTGGGCGAGCAGCATGTCCGCGAAGACCTGGGGCGCATCCCGACCTTCGCCGACTGGGCGCGCGAGATCCGGCCCCAGCGCTGGATGGGCGCCGCGAAGAAGCTGTCAGAGGAAGCGGACCAACGCGAGCTTCAGAACCGCGAATGCAGCCCGGTCCAGAATTGAAAGCCCCTGCCTCGCTTTTCCACCGCCCATCCATGAGGAGGGTTACGGGCCATGCACCGCAGTTCATCATCGGAGGCGTTCCTGCGCGACGGGGGATTCAACAACCGCCCGCCGCGCGCCCCGTGATGCGCTTTACACAGGTGCGCAATGGCCCCGATCACCAACATCAGACCAATTCCCTACCCGAAATCCGTCAACGGCGAGTATGTGCGTGTCCTGCTCACCGCAACCTCACTCATGCCGAATGACGCGAATTTCCGGCATGCCCTGCGGTTCATCCGGGACGTGTACGGCGAGCCCACCGTTTTTCACGCCGCCGGAAATTTCCACGACCCCGATTTCAGGACCCAGCGCTTCTGGGCCCGCGCCGAAACCGTCGGCAATGATGAAATGGAATATGACCCCGACGGGATGAATGACCTCGATGACCGCGGTTGGCTACTCCCGGACGACCCGCTCACCGCCTGTGCACATCTTTGGGATTTCGCCCGACCACACGTCCTGCTTGCGGTGCAGGGCTCGTTGTTCACGCGCTATCTCGCATTCCGGGCGACGGAGGGGGACATCCCCATCGTCACCATCACGCGATACCGGCCTTCAACGGTAGAGAGGATCTTGGGAGGGGATATCGTCACCCCGGACTGATGCACTCCCTCATGGCAGCTTGGCCACAGGGGTGTATGCCGCAAGCATGCGCCGTGGATACCCTCTGCCCAAGATGGCAGCACGGGACCTTGCTTCCGGAAGCAAGGTGCCACCGTAATGCGGCCACCATGCTTCATAATGTGATTTCAACGACGGGAAACAAGGTCCCTTGCTTCCGACCCTGCCGCAGCGGGGGACCATGCTGCTGACCGAAGAGCACGACGCCGGGACCCTGGTGCGCATCTACGCGACGCAGCAGGCAAGTGTTGTCACCTGGTTCGAGGATGACGGCGGAGGTGGAACCGTCCTGCACGCCGAGCTCGGCGAATTCGCATCACCCTGGTCAAACGGCGACGAGAAGGTCGAGGCGGTGAAGGCCGCGGTCCTCATGGACGTCGCCCGCCGCTTGAATTGCCCCGTGGACAAGGTGTTGTGCCGTTCGCTGTCGGAGCTTGCGTTGGTCACCGACCCGCTGCTCGAACACAAGCACAGTTGGAGCGGCCGTCGCCACTCGCGCTCGTCTCCCTCGCGCTAAAATCATCTACGTGTCTCTAGGGAATTCCCTATCGTCCGTGTGCAAACGCATTTAAAACGTGTCGCAGAGTCGTTTCACGTCCGTTCCACGATGCAGCTCATCGCCTAAAAAACCTTCGGGGGTCCGGGGGCAGAAAGCCCCCGAGGGCTCAGATGATGCAACCATGGTTGCGATAACATTCGGCAACTGTCGGTGCCGGCGGGTGTACGGTCTGAATACAACACATTAGATTGCTCCTAGTGGAGCAAGCAATGCTTTTGGGCCCATAAATGGGCCTCAAAAGCGGTCGCATTCGGCCTTCAGCCTCAAGCGCCCTGCTTGTCCCTCAAGCGCCGGGAGGGCTTTTTACAACGATGCCTGCGAAGGGTTCTTCGAAACGATCGAAGCCGCTATGCCTGCGGCGCAAGGTTGCGTTCACCGACGACGAGGCGGCGCGTCTCGTCACGGCCGCGAAGCTTGCAGGGAAGGCGCAGTCGAAGTTCATGCGCGATGCGGTGCTGGCGGCGATGGGTGAAGCGCCGGCGCCCAAGCCCAGGCGCAATGCGGTGAAGGACCAGGCGGCCGCCGAGCTGGAGCGCGTGAACTGGTTGCTCGCCAACCTTTCCAAGAACGTCAATCAGCTCGCGCGGCAGGCGAACGCCGGCATGGTGCAGGTTACGCGGCGCGAGACCGAATACCTGCTGAGCCAGCACCAGCTGGTGCTCTCGAAGGCCGCGGCGGTGATGGAGCGGCTGCTCGCGTGATCGGCAATGTGCACAAGGGCGGCAACGGGTTCCGGGGCATCGTCAACTATCTGCTGCACGGGAAAAGGGACGAGCCCGATCCGGACCGCGTCGCGTGGGCCATCACCCGCAACATGCTCGTGCACGATCCGGACCTTGCGCCCGCCATCATGCGCGCCACCGCCAACCAGTCCGCGCGGTGCTTGAAGCCCGGCTACCATTTCTCCATCAGCTGGCGTCACGACGAGAACCCGACCGACGAGTTGATGCGCATGGTGGGCGACAGCACCATCGCGGACCTCGGCCTCACTGAACATCAGGCGCTGATGCTTTGCCACAAGGACAAGGCACACCGGCACCTGCACATCCTCGTCAACCGCGTCCATCCCGGCACGCACAAGGCCTGGCACACCGGCAAGGACTACGAGCGCCTGGAACAAAGCATCGCGCGGCAAGCTAAGGCGCTCGGCATGCTCCACGTGCCCGGCCGGTTCAACGAACCCGAACGCGCCCTTACGCAACCCCGACATGCACGCGACGGCGAATTCCAGAAAGCGCGCCGCGAGGCCAAGCCCCGCCCCCTGGACAGGTGGTCTCTGGACGAAATCAAGTCGCGCAAGCTGCAACTCGGGCCGATTTTCGAGGGCTCGCGCAGTTGGGACCAGCTCGCGCAGAACCTCGCCCGAGAAGGTTTGACGATCACCCGCAAAGGGCAGGGGCTCATCATCGCGGATGCCTTTGGTTTCATGAAACTGTCCGATCTCGGCAAGGAGGTCCGTCTCGGGACGCTTGAAGCGAATTACCGCGAGCGCTTCGACGCCTTCAACGCGCGCGGCGGAAACAACGGCTTGTTGTTCCCGGACCAACCGTTGTCGGCCGGACTCCTTACCCCCGCGCGCGATGTGGATACCGTCAGCCCGCTCCTGAAATCCCGAGCCCGACCTATCCATGCGGATGGCGCAAGCGAAGAGGACGGTGGCTACGATCCCGGTCATGAGCTGTCAGACCGCGAACGCGACGAGGAAGAGAAGCAACGCCTCCGTGAGGAAGCGCGGCAACGCCGCATCGTCGAACGCGAGGCCGAGCTTGAAGAGCGCGCACGCCGGAAGGCGGCTTCCTCATGGAGCGATGCCGACGAAGCCGCCGATGCCGCCGAACATTCCCTTGATGCGCGGACGGCGCCGACGCCCAGGGAGAAGCCCGTGGAACAACCCGACCCGCTGTCCGATGCGCATGAGGAGCTTGCCCTCGCCCGCGCCACGCTGGACCTCAGCTACGCCCTCGGCGGCCTGGTCAGCGATGCCCAACGCGAACGCGCCCGGCAGGATGTCGAAGTTGCGCAGGAGAAGGTCGACGCAAACCTCTCCTTCGCCGACAAGCTCAAGGCCGATATCGCCGAAGCCCTCCAGGCAAAACCGGAGCCGGCACCCAAAGCGGCCCCGGAGCCCGAGCCGGAGCAGGACGAGGACGACGAAATGGAGATGTAGCGCACGCCCCCATTCCACGGTGCCGGCATGAAAGGCCGGACCGTGTGGGGGGTGCGGTTCTACCGCGACGATGACATCCCGGACGACTGGGTGGAGCTGACACTCAGCGACGCCGTGGGATCGGACGGCGGCGCAGCGGCGGTCCATGTGGTGCTCCCCGAAACAGACCCGCCGCTTGTCGCCAAGATCTTCAATGATGAGATCCGCAACCGTGTGCAGACGGTTCCGGGTTACGCCGATCGCGTGTTCATCCCCGCGCTTTACTGGGATACCCTGCGCGAGGAATTGCCCTTTGCGACATGGCCGCGGCGCGCCCTCTTCGACCGCCGGGAACCCGACGCGGCGTCGAGGAACGCCCATCTCATCGGCTTCACCATGGAGCGGCTGGAAAACACCATCTCGCTCAGCGATCTCGCGGTCCACATCAAGAATACGATACCGCTACTCCGAAAGGCCCATGGGCCCGACCGCGAAGCCGTCTACCACATCTGCGCCAAGATGGCCGAGCAGCTGGCCGAGCTCCATCGGCACCGCTGGGGATTCGTCTTCGGGGACATGAGCCCCAACAACATCCACGTCAGCCGCAACTGGCGGGACGTCTACTTCATCGACACCGACAGCTACCAATTCTCGGCTGGGAAGGGGCGTTACCCGTTCCCGCTGTACGGCCTCACGCCGAATTTCATTTCCCCCGGGGCCAACGCCCTCCTCAACGCCAACAAAATGGTGACTGCGGCGCACGACGATTTCGTGCTCGCCATCCACATCTTCATCCTGCTTACCGCCGACGCGGGCATCGTCTGCCATCCGTTCAAGGAGGAAGACGATTTCATCGAACAGCGCCTGTTCCCGTTCGAGACGTCGCCCCCGGATGTCAACCCCGCCCTGGTCGAGGTTTACCAGTCTTTCCCCGCCGCGTTCCGCGATGCCTTCCGTAAGACCTTCACCACATCGACGCCCGTCACCGCGCAAGAGTGGGTGACCATCATCACCGACCAGCGGAGGTTACTTTGGCGAAGCTGAAGAACCGCCTCCAGCGGTCACGGCTGACACGTTCGAACCCTATGATCCCTACGTGGTGGACGAATTCACGCACATCCCAACCTTCCTTACCAAGGAAGCAGAAACACCGGCACCGGCAAAGCCCGAGGCCAAGGACTTCATCCCCTTCACTCCGGCTCCCACCTTCAGGCTGGAAAAGTACCCAAATCCTCGCGCCCTCACCAAGGAGGAGGAGGAGGCCCGCGACGCGCCGTACTGGTTTCACCGGGACGACCACCGGGCGCGATTCACGCGCGGCTTCTGGACAACATTCCTCGTTGGGTTTGCCATGCTGTGGTGGGCCCCCAAAACACTCCCCGGCCCGCCCTTGCCCGCGACGCCTCCGCCGCCGCCCGCGCAAGACCAACACCAGACCCCTCCCACGCCAGTTGGATCGGCCGGACGCCTTCCGGCCTTCGCCCCGGTGGCGCTCGACCCGGCGGCAAGGAGCAAAGACCCGCTTCCTTCCTTCATCACCCGCAGGTGGATGCCGGCGCCCTCCGATTTCCTCACCGGGAGGGCGTCCGTGCGTGACGCGTTGATCTCCGGCCTCGCCGCCTCCCTGCTTGTCGAAATCAGGGGCGTTCTCGGAACCCACCTCGAGGGTCCCGCCTCTTCGGCCGACGACGGGAACGCCGTCGCAAGCCTTGCGGCGCTGGTCGGTGACAAACACCCGGACAATCCCGCCGCCATCAAGACCGACCTCCATAAGGCGCGGGCGCGGGCCCTGCACATGGCACGCTACCGGGGACACTTTCCGCTCCCCGCAAGCACCACCGATGGCATCATGGCCCTCCTCGACGTCGACGACGTCCTCATGCTCACCGACACCCTCAATCTGCTCGGCCGCGACAGCACGAGCCACAGCTTCGAGGCCGCGCTCAAAGCGCCTGGCGCCAAGGTGGCCGGGTCTACCTCGCGCCTCAACGACGGGTGTTTCGCCTACAGCCTGACCTTCACCCGCGACGCCTTTGCCGGCCATGAGAACGGCAAGGCCTGCCTCGCGGGCAGCAAATGGATTCTCGCATCATCAGCCAAAGGAGGAGACGACACATGGGGAAGATGATCAAGGACATCAACGGCAACATGCTGGCCGACGACGATGAGATCGCACCCGCCAAAACCGGCCTCAAGCGCTACCCCTTCCTGTTCCTCGTCGACATCTCGGGATCGACGGGCGACCAGCCGGACCCCGACATCCACCACATCAACACCTCCCTCGCCAACATCATGGACCTGTTGCGCAAGCCCACGCCCTCATCCGAGCTCGCGAAGCAAATCGACAAGGTCGATGTCTGCATTGTGAGCTACTCCGACGACGTCCACGACGTCATGCCCTGGAAGGAAGCCGAAAAGATCCCCGCCTCTTTGCCCCTGCTGGTTCCGATGGGTGGGACGTCAACGGCCAAGGCCTTCGAATACGCCCTCAACCGCATCGCCGACCGGCTGACCTTCTACAATACCAAGAAGCTCGGGTTCGGCATGCCGCACATCATCCATTTCACCGACGGGGCCATCAACGACGCGAAGCCGGGCGACGCCAAATGGAACGCCATCAAGAGCAGGCTGAGCCAGGTCGACGGCAGGACGAATTCGGAGAAGCGCATCGCCACCATGATCAACTTCATCTCGCCGAAGGGATGCTCAAAGGATTTCGTCGAGGTGGACGGCCGCAAGATGTCCGGCATCGAACTCCTGTCCGAACTCACCGGCGCGCAATCCATCTACGAAATGGGCAAGGAGCAGACGACCTTCGAGGGGTTCGTGAAGCTCATCACGGTACTCATCACCAAGATCACCCACAACTTCCGCACCCAGGACGCCGTGGATGAAGCCGCCAAGGCGATCAAGGACGGAAAAACGAAACTCAGGAACGTGGGGAAGGGCTGAGATGGCACGCATGGACATCACCCCTCGCTACGACTTCGCCTGCATGCAACGCATCCAGACCGCGATGCGCCCCCCCTGGCTCATCGTGTGCTTCGGCCAACAGGGTGTGAGGCATTACAAGGAAAACCAAGCCTGCGAGGACAATTTCGTCGTCGGCGGCTGCGATGACGCCGCCGGAACCCACGTGACATGGTTGGTGCTCGCGGACGGCATCTCCAATTGCAGCCATTCCCAGTGGGGAAGCCGCGAAGCGTGCCACGCCGTGAACGCCTATCTCGGACGCGAAATCAGCAGGGGCGCGAAACCGGGACTCGACGTCCTCACCCAAGCCATGGGGGCCGCGCACACCACGCTTGCCGACCTCGCGGCACGGATGAACAGGAGCCTCGATGAATTCGGCACGACACTGGCTATCGGTTTGCTCCATGGCCAATCGATCTACGCCGCAACCATCGGGGACTCCAGCGCGGCGATTTCCATGGTGTCCGAAGCGGTCACCGACGCACCCTCAGGCGACCCCACAAGATCCTATGCCCCGTTCTGCACGGCCAAGCCATCCGGCAAGGACAATTACTCCTACAGCGTGACCGAACCCACATGGATCGACATGATCGCGCGTGCCGAAACCCACAACCTCGATGTGGACCTCGTCATGCTCGCCACCGACGGCGGCCACAACTTCTTCCTCGACCCCACGCCCGAAGGGCATGTCTTCGACCCCGCCTATCCGGAGTACCTGCTCGGCAAACTCCGTAACCCCAAGGTGGGGCCTCTCCTGATCGGGAATGTCCTCTCGTTCTTCATGAAGGAGGTAAAGGCCGAGCATGACGATGACCGGACGGTCCTCATCGCCGTCCGTTACCCCGAACCCGAGGAGGCCGCGTGATGCCCGGCGGTTATCTCACCATCTCGGCGCATCCCCTGCGCAACCTCTCCGACTACAACGACCAGACCTTCCTGACCCACGTCGACACGCTGCTGTCCGACCCGCGCTCTGTCTTCTCGGCGCCCGTGGAGGACCTCACCGGCTACAGCGGGTCGTACCACAACCTCAACCAGCACATCTCCACCGCCTGTGAAGCCCAGAAAGCCTCCAACATTGAATACCTCGGCGACGTGGCGTCGAGCTTCGGGTCCACCAAGGGCCTCATCACCGTCGCCGCGAAACACCTCGGGAAGCGCATCTCGCATTCCCGCAAGCACAACGGCGCCCTGAAGCTCATCCACGAATTCGTCGTGTCGCGCCCCGCCCTCGCCTTCGACGACAAGGAACGGCAGATTTTCCGGGGCGCGGCCGAACTGGTGGCCGCCGGGGTTTACAACGGGGAGCAATGGCGGCGGTTGCTGGCGATCCTGGTGTGGAACAACGGCAACTGCCAACTCGAACCCACCGACGAAGCCCAGGGCAATGCCCGCGTGCTCGAGATCAAGAACCTCCTGACCCAATTCCTGATGAAGGAACTTCCCGCCACCACCACGGTCCTCGCGCAAACGGCCAGGGACATCAGCGCGCACCGAGCGATGGCATCGGCCGCCCAAACCGTCCAGACCGGCGCGCGCTGGATGACGCCGGCCGACGTCGAGGCCAGCCGCTACTACAGCGACGTGGTCTCGCCCGACGCGTTGGTGCTAGGATACCACCCCATCTCCGGCAAACCCCTGACCTTCACGGGCAACGAAAGCCTCATCTCCATCGGCGGCCCGGGCTCAGGCAAAAGCCAGACGCAGGTCATCCCCAACCTTCTCACCTACCGCGGCAGCGCCATCATCCTCGACGTCAAAGGCGAGTTGTGGGACGCAACCGCCGGCTACCGGGAAAAACACTTCGGACCGGTCTACAAGTTCGCGCCCACCGACCCCGACGGCCGGACACACCGCTACAATCCCTTCGACTTCATCTCGAAGAAGCCCGGCGAGGCCGCCAACGACTGCACCGTCTTCACCTACCAGGTGGTGGAGCACAACCCCGACCTCACGCAGCCGTACTGGGAAAACCGCGGACGCGACATGATGTGGGCCTACGCGATGATGGTCGCCCTCAAAGCCTCTCCCCAAAACCGCACCATCCAGGGATTGGGTGAACTGCTCGCCACGCCACCGGCCAAGGACCCCAACGCCGAGATCATGCAGCTCGTGCGGATGATGAAAAGGGTCGCCGAACTCACGAACATCTCCGACCTCGCCGCCGCTGCAGACGCCATCCAGACCGGCATTAACTCGAAGGACCGGCTGGAAAGCATCCTCGACACGGCGCGGCGCTACCTGGCGCTCTTCAACCGCAACCCCGACCTCAGCGCGGCGATGTCGACATCCGACTGGCGCCCGCAGATCTTCAGGAGCCAGCCCGGCGCGTCGCTTTTCATCACCATCCCAACAACCGACCTCGAGGCCTTCGGGCCGATCGTGCGCACGATGCTGTTCCAGCATTTCCGCATCTTCATGGCCACCCAAAGCAGGCCCGGCGAATTGCCGATCACCTTCTTCCTCGACGAGATGCCCCAGCTCGGCAACTTCAATTCCATCCTCCAGCTCCAGGACGTCGGCCGTGGGTCCGGCCTGAGGCTGTGGATGTTCTGCCAATCGCTCGGCCAACTCGCCAAGGCGTTCGGCCAAAACCGTTACGAGGGTGTTGTTGATGCCTGCCGGGCGCGTTGCTTTTTCCAGCCCGACAACCAGGCGGTGCGGATGATCGAACCGAGCCTCGGCGAAACCCAACATCTGTTCCATGGAACAAAAGAACCACTGGCCCGGGCCAACGACCTCATGGGCAAGGCCTTTGATGACAAGATCATCGTGACCACGCGCGGCGACCATCCCGTCGCCCTCGACAAGCGGTGGGCATGGAAGGAGATGCAGCACCTCATGTTGCCACCGCCCCAGCTCAAATCGATCAAGACCGTATAGGGTTTGATCTGCCCGCATTGACACGGTTCGCCATCGTGCAAGGCTTCTCGTTCAAGGGAAGCCGCATGGATGGAATTCAGCTATGACGACTGGGATGAGGAAGAGGAGGTAGAGCTTTTTGCATCGACAGCGCTCAAGGCGCCGTCGCCCTCTCCCTGGCGATCGTTGACCTCGGAACTGGCCCGCATGGGCGGGGTCTCGTCGTCCTCCATCTATCCCTACGGCTACAGCGTCCATTACCTCATCCGCCACCTCACGGCACGGGAGGGGAACATCCTCGCGGCGGACGACATCTTCCGCCATTTCCGCTGCCACTTGCCCGAGGACAAGCGCATCCCGAACATCGGATGCGACCACTTCCTTGAGCACCTCGCCCGGTGGGGCTCCGTTGCGGGGTTTCGCCTGGAAGGAAGGTGGGTGGCGGGAGCGGCCTATCGGACCCCGCCGCTGGACCTGCAGGCCACACAGGCTTTTGTCGAAGCGCTCGCCCTGCTCGGCTGACGTCAGCGGGAGAGGCCGTCCTCCTCTTCCATGTCCTCGGCGTCCATCTTGGCCATGGCGGGTATGAGCGGGTTCACCCGCTCCTCATCTCTTGCCTTGGCCTTCTCGGCCTCGCGGGCGCGCTCACGTTCCGCCGCATAGGCCCTCAGCTGCTTCAGCGGCGCGAATTCCCCGACGCGGGCCTCGGGGAACGATTCCAGCCGATCCAGCAATTGGTCCATCTGCCGCTTGGCGTGGTGCTTCGCGAAACTCCGCTCCGCCCTGCCCCTGAACCGTTCATGCGCGAGCAGGGCATGTTCCAGCAGCACATTCTGGGGAAGCTCCTCGCCCCGGTCCTTGGCGATGCGCTTCAACGTCTCCACCGTCCACATCAACCGCCCTTTCCGTGTTTCAAGGCAACGTCACGGTAGTAGACGTTGGCGCCATGCTGGCAGCGGACGATTCCCGCCTTGGCCGCGATCAGCTTCCACTCCTCCTCGAAGGACGTGAGGGTGAGCCGCTCCTCGTTCCTTGACTTGCACCAGCCCTGATATGCATCCCACAACTGGGTGATGGTCGTGAGGGTCTTGTCTTCCGGGACGAGGTTCTCCGCGGCGAAGGTTGCGATGCGCCAGCCGAGGCATTTCCCGTCGGCGAGCTCGTCGCCCTGTGTCGCGCTGTTGAGTTCCATGGCCCCACCAGTAGCGCATGTCACGCGGCGGCGGACCATTCACGTGGATAGGTGCTGCATGCCTACGGAAGAGTCAGCTTGTCCACCGTGTGCATGCGGTTGAGGCAATCTTGTATCCCCACTGTATTGACGCGGTATGCACCCTTCGGGGAGGCTTCGCGTGTCCACCAAAGAAAGAAACGACCATGGACCAAAAGACCAAGCCTTCCTTCTCTGTCAACATGCAGGCCGGCCCGCGCCAAAGCCGCTACGGCAAGCAACTGCCCCACTACAAGGGGACCATCACCGCGCCCGAGTCCGGCATCGCGCAAGACGTCGCGCTGTGGAGCGGCGAATACACCAACCAGGCAGGTGTCGTGATGACCTACTTCAATGGTGTGGTCGAACCCGTCTCCCGCTCCGCCGACGCCATGGTGCAAATCCGCGCCCGCGCCGCCTCCGCCGAGAAGGCTGCCCCGATCGCCATCGGCGGCAAGGATGGCCGCGAGCCCATCACCGTTGAGGACGGACGCGTTGTGCTGTTCGAAGCCCAGCACAAGGACGGCACCAACATCGCTTCCAACGGCAAGCGCCGCGCCGACGTCTACGGCTACTGGAACAACGGCGGCCAGCTGGTGCAGATCGGCGCCTACGTCAGCAAGCAGGAAGGCCGTCTCGCCTCCCTCGTGGGCAAGACGCAGTTCCCGCTGTCGAAGGAGCAGCTCGAGACCACCGGCGGCGAAATGGACCAGGCCGACATCGACAGCATGAGCCGCATGCTGGAAGAGCGCGACGAAGTCGTGCCCTTCGGCCAGGATCCGAAAGCCGGCAAGCGTGCGCGCGGCGGACGGTAATCAGGCGCTCACCGATGAAGGCCCTTCGGGGCCTTCTTGTTTATCGTCCTAGCCAACTATAGCCCATTAGTCAGCGCAACTTGCTATACGGTCGTCTATTGGATTGGGCTGAATAACGAGCAATAACTAGAGACTCTACGCGGCTCGCTTTTTTTGTCCAACAACCTTTGAAGCTTCATGACCACCAACAAACGCCAGTCCCGCTACGACCAGCTCCTTGACAAGTATCACAACATACTTTCGACCAAGTCTGGAACTCGTTACGAAATCCTCGCCGCGTTAGTGTTCAAGGCCCTGGACGACAAGCGGGTGGTTATCCACGATCTCAAACTGGCCGGCGCTGCCGTGCAGCACCAGATTGACGTCACCGTCGACATCGCCGGCACCACACGGCGCACCCTCATCGAATGCAAGGACTACGACCTCTCCGGCGGCAAGGTCGGCCTCGACATCATTCGCAGCTTCAGGTCCGTCGTTGAGGACACCGGCGCCGACGAAGGTATAGTCATCACCTGCAATGGCTTCACTGAGGACGCTCAAGCCTACGCCGCATCCAAAGGCATCAAACTTGCCGTCTTGCGCATCTTCGAAGAGCGCGACCGGGAGGGTCGCATCGAGAGGATTATCATCAACATCACAGTCCAGCGACCCGCAAACCCTAACGTCACCATCAAGATCGAGCCCTCACATTTGCCGACCTACACCGCGCAACTAGCTGCCGCCGGAATATCCAACGGCATCCACGTATCCGACCGGGTATACTTTGTGAACGGTTCAGAACAGGTGCAATTCAACGAGTTTCTGTCCCCGCGCGTCGACGAGGCCATGCTCACCACCGCCAACACTGTCTCGGTCTCTTTCCCCTCGGCCGGCTGGCAACTTCAAGTCGACGACAACCTTCCCCTGCCATTCCAATCCATTGATCTTGCTTTTGACATTCATGAACAAACTCTCACCAGCCAAATCGTCTCGACCCGCGTCGCGGAGCTCATCCTCTCTGGTTTTGGCCCCGATGACCTCATCGTATTCGGCGACCAGATCGAGCGCTACGCCGTTGACCCCGTGACAGGCGCAGCCACTCGGAACCCCGCTGTCTAGTTCTGTCACGCCACACCAAGCTCCAATTTCTTTCTACTGCAGTCGACACAGCCTCGGGCTCCCGTAACCTCCCGTAGATCACGTAAGGCTGTTTGATTGGTCCCCTCTTGCGGACGCTTATGTCGGACGCCGTCGCAATCACGCGCGGTGTTCACACGAGGTCCACATGGCCACGAAACGATATGATGCCCCCCTGCGCTTCCACGTCCACCTCAACAAGGGCAAGCAGCCCGGCGACAGGCAGCCGTTGCTCACCGGCGGGATCCTGCCCCCCGGCATCGACCAGGAAAGGAAGGTCTCGCTCTGGGCGCACTACACGGGCAAGGAAACCGCGAAACTGCCCGGCATCCTCTCCGGCAGGATGAGTCTGGGGCTCTCGGCGGAAGACCAGTTCGCGCAGTTTTCCAAGGACGGTCTTCAGGACCAATCGGTGCACGAGCTCGCGATGAACGGCGAGCGAGACCCGATGCAGATCAAGCCCGGCGAGGTGGTGCTGTTTCTGGCGCCCAACCGCGACGAGGCAAAGAAGCAGCCGCACTACTTCGGCTACGCCAACCCCGGCGCGGGCGAGCCCCTGACCTCCATCGGCGGATGGGTGGGCACCGACCGCAACGGCGATCTGCAGATCACCGGCGACACGCAGGTGTACGAGCCGCGCAATGAGCAGGAGAGGTCCAACCACGGCCGCGAACCCATCGACGAGCAGGAGGACGAACACGAACACAGCATGTGAGGACGGGCCTTTGCCCGCACGCGAAGGGGCGGACCGCTTCGGCGGCTCGCCCGACCCCAACCCTTCAACGACCTTGCTGTTGCCGCCCTCCGTTTCATCAATGGGAACCCACGCCATGAACGAACGAGAATACAATCGCCGCCAGCAGAAGCGCTTCCTGATGACCCGCAAGCGCCTTTTGGTCCGTGTGCAGAAGGTGCGCATCGCGCGCGCGCGCAAACTCTGGATGGCGAAGACCAGGAAGCTCGAGGCCTGGGCGCATGCGCAGGAGATGGCGCGATGAGGCGCGTGATGAAGCCCTACGGCGCGCGCTGCGAACACGGCAACCTCGTCCTCGAGTTCGCGGAGCCTTGGGACGGCACGCCTTGCCTCAAGCAGTTTCCTCCGCATGTGCGCCGCGCGTTGCTTTCGGAGCCGCAGATCAAGAGCGGCATCCATCTTGAGGCGGTGCTGACCGCCGCGCATTTGGGCGGGGACGTCTTCGTTGCGGTGAAGGACGATGTCGAATGCCTCATTGCCACCCGGTTGGTGCTGGAGCGTTTTCCGATGGACCCGGTGGCGAAGGACGCGGCGTTGACGTTTCACGATTTCGCGGGAGCGTCGGCCTCGCCGCTCGATGAGATCCTGGAGAGCGCGACCTTCGAACCGCTGGCCGGCGCCGATGAGGAAAACGAGGAGGAGGCGGCGCCATGAAACCCTTCCGCCGCGTCATCGACTATGTCCGCGACCGCCATGGCACGCTCAACGTCTACGTCATGGGCCCGCTGGAAACGGCCAGCACCATCGACGATTTCCCGCAAGGCGTCATCAACGCGATGGAGGGTCGGCGGTGGCCGCAGACACCGTTTGAGCTCGAAGCATCCGAAGCGGCGCTGAAGCTCGGCGAATGGCTGGCGCGGGCGGCGGCCTCCGAAATGGAATGCCACCACGCGGTGGCGGTGATGGAGCGGCTGATGCCGAATGATCCGCTCACTGACGAGGCGCGGGCGGCGTTTCCGCACCGGACGCTGGAGCAGGTGGCAGACCGCGAGGCCTACGACATCGAGATGGGGCTCGTAAGCCTCGTCCGCGACCATGTCATCCTCGAGCGCGCGGTCCGGTACTCGCGAAGCGCCGATGGGGCACTGTCCATCCAGCTGGACCCGGATTGGGATGGCGTTTCCCGGCTGGTCTATTTCCCGGACCACATCCAGCGCACGGTGCAAGGCCGGCCGCTGATGCTCTCGCCGGAGTACACCGAACGGGTGCGCGTAGCGAAGGCGATGGGGCCGGATGTCCATGCGGCGGTGTGGGATGACACCCAATGCGTGCTGGCGGCGCGGCTGGTCGCGGATGCGACCCTTCCCACGGACCCGTTCCGGCAGGAAGCGTTGCGGGTTTACGGAGAGGGTCATGAGGACCCCCAGCCGATCAGGAATTTGGCGGAGCCTTTGGTGTTGCAGGCGGCGCGGGTTCGCGGGTCGGCTTTGCCAGAGGTGATGCTGCTCGATGAGGCCGATGATGAGCTGGAGATATGAGAGGCCTTGTCTGGAATGGGTTCGGTGGGGCGCTCCCTCGGTTCCCTCGGGCCACGCTCTACTCGGCGATGCCTCACGGCGCCGCGTTCCGCGTCTCCGCCCTCGCGGGTGACGATCGTTGCGCCGGAACAAGTGGCGAGGCCGGTGGCCAGGAACACAGACTTGCATACTGACATAGGGAGAAGACACAACGATGCCGCCGTTGCGCACGTTCAAGAGTGATGCCATCGTCTTTAGGCGCGGTATCGCCGTCGCAGGACTCATCGGTGACAGCTATGCCCCACGTGCCGAATGGACCCGCGTCCGCAAAACGGCCGAGGCGTTATTCACCGAAGGCCCGGCGCACCGGCAAACTTTTCCGGACCACGGCATGGACGCCGAAGGCACCGGCTACCTCCTCGAATTTGGCAAGCGCCAGTTTTTCGCCATGGTGCCGGCGGTACCGGGACCGGAGTTCCCGCTCGCGAACGGCCAGCCCCAAATCATCATGACGCGCCCGCGCACCACGCAGGAATGCGCCTTCGTCTACCGCCTCATGGAGCAATGCCATCTCGGCCTGCAGATGTCCCCGGCAACGGGATACAAAAACGTCTATCCGCCGACGGTATCGCTGGACGCCGTGCTCGCCGAGAAAATGGCGGCGGGAGCAACGCGCATCAGCCTGGAATCAATCAGCGCAACAGCCTTTCGCGTGAATGACGGCGCGGAACTGTCACGCTTCCTGCGGTCAATCACTGGACGCGTCGCGTGACAGCCCCGCGACGGTTGTCGGCCTGGGCGGGTCCGCCAGCACCGCCGTACGGGGAGCTTTTTCATTTCAAAGGCGAGAGGGAAGAGGAGGGGCCGGGAAGGGTGCCCTTGAGGGGTTCGCGAGAGGCGCGGGCCCCGGGGTGAGTCAATCGGAGCACCCGCCCATGTACACACCGTCTGCCATCACGACCGCCACAATAGCCGCTTCGCCGCCTTCTGAGGCTGTTTTTGAATCCTCAGACGCACCGGCAATCATCCGGGCGGGCGAAATCCTCCTCAAAACGCTCTCAGGCGGCCGTCACCTCGACGCGACGATCCTGCGGAGCGCCATGGAGACCGCGTTCGGGGCCTCCGACGCGAGCGGGGCGTGGAGCTGGAAGGACGCTTACGAAAGCGTGGAGGTGGCGCAGGTGCTGTTCCTCAGGAAATACCTGCCCGCCATCCGCCGCGAACGCTCCCGCGCCGCCGTACTCACGATGCTGGAGAAGACGGCCGCCTTGCTGCCCACCCACACGCGGCGGTCGGAGGAAAGCGTCGCCCTCCAGCAATTCTCGACACCTCTGGAGCTGGCCTTTCTGGTGGGCGAGGCGGCGGGATTGCGCGCCGACGATGTCGTCCTTGAGCCCTCCGCCGGCACAGGGCAGCTTGCGGTGTTCGGCGCGGCGGTGACCAATAAGCTCGCGCTCAACGAATACGCCAACAGCCGCGCGGACATCCTCCAGCTGCTGTTCCCCGGTGCCCCACTCACGCGCTTCAACGCCGAGCAGCTGCATGACCGCGCGGACAGGTCCCTGGTGCCGACCGTCGTGTTGATGAATCCGCCCTTTTCGGCCTCGCCCCACGTCAGCGGCACCATGGCGGGCGTGGATCTCCGCCACCTGAGGTCGGCCTTGCGCCGCCTGGCGCCGGGAGGCCGGTTGGTGGCCATCACCTCGTTCGGACTGACACCCGACGACACCCGCTATGCGGATGCCTTCCACCGCATGCGGGCCGAGTGCACGATGCAGCTTTCGGCCGGGCTCGACGGCAGGCTATACCGCCGCCACGGAACCACCATGGAGACGCGGCTCCAGGTCTTCGACAAGGCGCCCACGCCGCCCGGCCATCGGCCCATCCGGGGCATTTGCGCCACGCCCGCCGAATTGCTCCACCTGATTTGCGAGTTGCCCGCGCGGTTGCCGTCGTCCGGGTCATACCCTGCGGCTCCCGTTCCGCCGAAACCGGCCGGGACACGCGGGACCACGATCACCCCATCGCCCGCGCCGGCCGCCGGTCCCGCCGTGGCTCGCGAGACCCAAGGCATCGAGCTCGACTACGAGGTGATGTCCGACGCCCAGCCCCGCGCCACGTCGATCGACGCCTTGTACGAACCTTATGCCCCCGAGCGCATCCGCATCCCCGGCGCGGCACCGCACCCCGACAAGATCGTGCAGTCGGCGGCGATGGCGTCGGTGCTGCCGCCGATCCCGACCTACCGGCCGCATCTGCCGGACGGCCTGGTCGCGCAGGGATTGCTCTCGGCCGCCCAGCTGGAAACCATCATCTACGCGGGTGAAGCCCACGCGCGCCACCTCGCCGGACGGTGGACAGTCAATGAAACGCTGGACGTCCTCACCGCCACGGCGGACGGCGCCGGGGTTTCGTTCCGCCGCGGCTTCTTCCTCGGCGACGGCACCGGCGTCGGGAAGGGGCGGCAGGTCGCCGGCATCATCCTCGACAACTGGCTCAAGGGACGCCGCCGCGCGCTCTGGATCTCCAAATCCGACAAGCTGCTCGAGGACGCCCAGCGCGACTGGTCGGCGCTGATGCAGGAACGGTTGCTGGTGGTGCCCCAGGACCGCTACCGCCAAGGCAAGCCCATCAAGCTCCGCGAGGGCATCCTGTTCACCACCTACGCCACGCTCCGCTCGGAGTCCGAAGGCAAGCCATCCCGCCTGCAGCAGATCCTCGACTGGGTCGGCCGCGATTTCGACGGCGTCATCGTCTTCGACGAGGCCCACGCGATGGGCAACGCCGGCGGCTCCACATCCAACCGCGGCCACCAGAAGGCGTCGCAGCAAGGCCTCGCCGGCCTCAAGTTGCAGCATGCCTTGCCGGAGGCCCGCGTGGTCTACGTGTCCGCGACCGGTGCCACGACTGTCGAGAACCTCGCCTATGCGCAACGCCTGGGACTATGGGGCTCGGACGACCTGCCGTTTGATACGCGCACGTCGTTTTTGGTTGCGATGAATGAAGGCGGCATCGCCTCCACCGAGGTGCTTGCCCGCGATCTGAAGGCGCTCGGCCTCTACGTGGCGCGGTCGCTGTCCTACGAGGGCGTGGTGGTCGAGATGCTTGAACACACGCTCACGCCGGGCCAGGTCGAGATCTATGACGAGTACGCCAAGGCCTACCAGATCATCCATGCGCATCTGAACGAGGCCCTGTCCGCCACCGGGATCTCCGGCGAGGCGGGCGAATGCCTCAACAAGAATGCGAAGAGTGCCGCGCGGTCCGCGTTCGAAGGCAACAAGCAGCGCTTCTTCAACCACCTCATCACCGCGATGAAGATGCCGACGCTGATCGCCGACATCGAGGCCCAGCTGCGCGATGGCCACGCCGCGGTGGTGCAATTGGTCTCGACGTCGGAAGCCTTGCTGGAACGCCGTCTCGCCGAGTTGCCGCAATCCGAATGGGACGACCTCAATTTCGATGTCACGCCACGGGAATATTGCCTGTCGTATTTGAAGCATTCGTTCCCGGTCCAGCTTTACGAGACCTACACCAACGACGAGGGGCAGCTCGCCTCACGTCCGGTCTTCGACGCCGAAGGCAATCCTGTGGCGAGCCGCGAGGCCGAGGAGATGCGCGACGACCTGATGTTCCGCCTGTCGGCGCTGCCGCCGCTGCAATCGGCCCTTGACCAGCTCATCCACCATTTCGGCGCTGACGCCGTGGCGGAAGTCACCGGCCGCTCGCGCCGCATCGTGCGCAAATCCACTGCACGGGGTGAGGTGCTTGCGGTCGAGAACCGTCCCGCCTCGTCAAACATCGGCGAGACCCAAGCCTTCATGGACGACAAGAAGCGCATCCTCGTCTTTTCCGACGCCGGCGGCACCGGCCGGAGCTACCACGCCGACAAGGGATGCCTCAACCGGCGCAAGCGCGTCCATTACCTCCTCGAGGCCGGGTGGAAGGCGGACACCGCCATCCAGGGTCTCGGCCGCTCCAACCGCACCAACCAGGCGCAGCCTCCCCTGTTCCGCCCCGTCGCCACCAACGTGCGCGGAGAAAAGCGTTTCCTCTCCACGATCGCGCGCAGGCTGGACTCGCTCGGCGCGATCACGCGCGGGGAACGCAAGACCGGCGGCCAAGGCTTGTTCCGCGCCTCGGACAACCTCGAAAGCGTTTACGCGTGGGCGGCGCTCCGACAGTTCTACACCCTCATCCATCTGGGGAAGGTGGCGTGCTGCTCCCTCCGGATGTTCGAGGACGTGACCGGCCTTTCGCTCACCAACGCGGATAGCGGCACGTTGCTGGACGATCTCCCGCCGATGCACACGTTCCTCAACCGGATGCTGGCGCTCCAGATCGGTTTGCAGAACGCGCTGTTCGAGGTCTTCGAGGACCTCATCGACGGACGCGTGCAGGAAGCCATCGCCAAGGGGACCTATGAGGTCGGGCTTGAAACCATCCGCGCGGAACGGTTGGAACTCGTGGGCCGCCGTGTCATCGCGGTGCACGGCCTCACCGGCGCGAAGACCGAAATCCTCGACATCAAGCGCCGGGACCGGAACAAGCCGTTGCAGCTTGCCGAGGTCCTCGCGCGCGCCTCGGAGGCCGGTGATGCGGCGGTGATGCTTGTCAACAGGAAGTCATCCCGGGTGGCGCTGCAGGTTCCGACCTCCTCGCTCACCTTGGACGACGGCACGGTCCAACAGCGGGTGCGATTGCTGCGGCCGACCGAAAATATCGCCGTTCCCGTGTCGATGATGGAGGACACCCACTGGGAGGCGACCGACCGCGCGACCTTCGGCGCGCTGTGGCAAGCCGAAGTCGACGCCGTGCCGGAATACGTCGACAGCCGCTTCCACATGATCACCGGCCTGCTGCTGCCGATCTGGAAGAAATTGCCGTTCGCGCACCCCCGCGTGTTCCGTTTTGTGACCGACGACGGTGTGGGTGTGCTCGGCCGCCTGTTGCCGCCCGAGTGCCTGGACCAGTTCGACGTGCCGGATGGCCCGCACCTTTCAGCCGAAGAGCTGTGGCAACGCCTCACCGACGGCGGGACCGTGAAACTGGAACCGGGCTTCGTGCTCAAACGCGTGCGCAGCATGGGCCAACCGCGCATCGAGCTCCAGGGCTTCACGCACGACATGCTGCCGAAGCTCAAGGCCATGGGCCTGTTCCCGGAGATCATCGCCTACGCCACTCGGTTGTTCCTGCCCACCGGCGCGGATGGCCCGAGGGTCCTTTCAAACCTGCTCGCACGTCATGCCGTCGTGCGGAAACCGAATTGAGTGAGGATGACGCCATGGCACACGACATCCGGCATATCTCGGAGCGGTTGGCGCAGCATGCCGAGGCGGTATGCGCGCACTATCTCTCGAACGGCATGAAGAGCGGCCGCTACTGGCTGGTGGGCGACGTCTTCAACACGCGCGGGCGGTCCCTCTGGGTGCGCCTGGTGGGCCCGACCTCAGGGCCGGGTGCCGCCGGAAATTGGACCGATGAGGCGACCGGCGAATATGGCGACCTCGTCGACCTCATCCGCATCAACCGCCAGCTCAACAACTGGTCCGACGTGCGGGAGGAAGCGCTCACGTTCCTGTCCGAACCCCGCCATGTCGAGTACCCCATGCGTGCTCCGGCACCGCGCAACAGCCCCGAGGCCGCGCGGCGGTTGTTCGCGGGGTCACGCCCCGTCAAGGGAAGCCTTGCCGAGACCTACCTCTCCTCGCGCGGCATCACCGGGCTTGGCGACATCCCGTCCTTGCGGTTCCATCCGAGTTGCTTCTACCGGGCGCGCGACAGCGCGGCCTTGATGAGGCTGCCCGCGCTCGTCGCCGCCATCACCAGCCTTACCGGCGATGTCACCGCCGTGCTCAGGACCTACCTTGCCGAGGATGGCCGGGCCAAGGCCACGGTGAGCACCCCCCGCCTCGTGCTCGGGGACCAGCTCGGCCATGCGATCCGCATCGGCCCGGCGGGAGACGCGCTGCTCGTCGGGGAGGGGCTTGAGACCGTTCTTACGTTGCGTTCGCTCCTGCCCTCGATGCCGATGAACGCGGCGGGCTCCGGGAACCACCTGGCCGCGCTCCGGCTGCCGAAGGACCTCAAACGCCTCTACATCGCCGTGGACAACGATTCTCCCGGCAGGACGGCGGCGCAGTCGCTGATCTTCCGCGCCATGGATGACGTCGCGCACATCCGCCTGCTCATTCCCCGGCACGATGACTGGAACACCGATCTCGTGCGGGATGGGCCGGAGGCGACCTTTGCCCGGTTGGCCGATCAGTTGTCGGAGGTCGACCGGCCCCCGCGCGCAAGATAGGGGGCCGGACGGGAAGGGGTGCGGTTTGGGGAGACCCGAGGTGTGGGGCCCTCCGACGTCCATCGGCCTTTAAGGGGCGGCGAGTGGGCCAGAGTCCGGTCCGGGCGCAACGGCGGGCCTGGAACTCTTTTCCGCCGGGCGCTTCGCGCCCTTTGCATCGCGAAGCAAAAGAGTTCGGCCCTTCGTCCTCCGCTCCGCTACGGCCGCCAAGAGGGGCGGTGCTGCCCCGCCCGGAACCCCGGCCAAGGGCTCGCCGGAAAGGCCGGCGATGGGCGCCGGCAAGTCCTCAAACAACGGGAGCTTATCCCATGACACTCACCAATCCCTTGACCGGCTACCCCACCTCCTCCGCCACCGCGCGCGCCGCGGACCACATGGCCCTCCATGGCTTCTCACCGCGCGAGGACGAGCCCGACACGCGCCCTGTCCCGGAAGACGACGCCATCGCGGCCATCGTCACCCACCTCTTCGAGGCCGTCACCGCCCCGCTCGCCGACACGGCACTTGAGCCCGACGTGCCGAACCTCCTCTGGTCCGTGGTCAACATGTTCCAGATCAAGCTGGACCGGCTGCAGCGCGAGCTCGACGACAACGAGCTCCGCCAGCGCGAGGCGCAGGAGCAGCAGGACGGTTCCGAAATCCGCTCCCTCGAGCTCGAGCGCCTCCTCGACAAGGGCCACAACCTCCTCGACCGCCGCGAGGCCTTCGAAGCCATGCGGGACGCCGCGGCCGAATCCTACGCCGACTTCACCGGGTCCGCCTGGAAGCCCAGCCGCGGCTCCCTCGTCAACCACAAGAAGATGACGGCGTCGCTCATCGACAGCCGCGACTTCCTCTCGGCCCGCAAGTACGCCGAGACCAACGTGCTCCTGCCCTCGGGCACCAAGATCGCCTTCGCGGGCGGCCAGGACTGCAACGATGTCGACGGCATCTGGAGGGTCCTCGACAAGGTCTTCGCCAAATACCCGGACATGATCCTCATGCACGGTGGCAACCAGCGTGGCGCCGAGCGCATCGCCTCCTGCTGGGCCGAAGCCCGCAAGGTGCGGGAGTTCGTGTTCCGCCCCGACTTCAAACTCCACGCCAAGGCGGCGCCGTTCAAGCGCAACGACCGCATGCTGGAGGCCATGCCGCAGGGCCTGATCGTCTTCCCGGGCAACGGCATCACCGACAACCTCGCCGACAAGGCCAAGAAGCTCGGCGTCTCGCTCATCGACATGCGGAGCCGCTAGCTCCGCCAATAGCAACCGCCAGCGCGCTGCGCTGGCGGTCCTTTCATGGTGGAAGAGGAAAAGAAAGGGGTTCGCACCGCGGAGCACGGACAGAAGAGACAATCCCTCATTGCCCGCATCAACGGGAGAACCGCCATGGCCTATCCATCACCACCCATCACCCTCGAGGCGCGCAAGGCCTTCCTGCAGGACAAGCTCGTCGCCGCCCTCCACGACACCGTGGGCTTCGTCGCCCCGCACGACCTCTCCTGGATCGCCGATGGCGCGCTCATCCGCTTTGCCCTCGAGCGCTGCCATGGAAACCTCACCAAAGGCGGGCGCCTGCTCGGCATGACCCGCATGACCTTCAAGAAGCGGGTCGTTGCGCATGGCTTCGACCATGTGTCGTTCGGCGGCCAGCGCGGGCGGGATCAACGACGGCCCCAGGGGAAAGGATGGGATGGCGAGGGTGAGGAAGGCAGAGGGGAGAGAGAGGCTCTCCCGGGTCTTCCGAAAACCGACAGGAGTACCGACCATGGCCAAAGCCAAACCCGCCGCGACAGCGCCGATCCCGCAGCACAATGAAATCACCGTGCCGCTGAACAAGCTCGTCCTCAGCGCCGCGAATGTCCGCAACATCTACGACCCCAAAAGCATCAGCGACTTCGCCGAAAGCATCGCCGCCAAGGGCCTGCTGCAAAACCTGATCCTCCGGCCCGCCGGCGATGCGGACGGCGTCGGCCTCTACGAAATCCACGCGGGCGGCCGTCGCTTCCGCGCCCTGCAGCTTCTCCTGAAGCAAGGCCGCATCGCGCCCGACTTCCCCGTTCGCGCGATCGTCGAGACCGCCGGCGTCGCCGCCGACGTGAGCCTCACAGAAAACACCGAGCGCGAGAACCTGCACCCGCTCGATGAGTTCAAGGCCTTCAAGGCGATGAAGGATGACGGCATGTCGGATGCGGCGATCGCCGCCACCTACCGCGTCACGCCCACCGTGGTGAAACAGCGCCTGCGCCTCGTGTCGGCGAGCCCGAAGCTCCTTGACGCCTACGGCCGCGACAAGCTCGACCTCGATCAGCTGATGGCCTTCTGCATCATCGACGACCACAAGCGCCAGGACACGCTCTTCAAGGCGATCTCCAACGGCACCATGAACGGCGCCGCGTGGGCCATCAAGCGCGCCCTCACCGAAAACACCATCGCGCTCTCCGACCGCCGCGTGAAGTTCGTGGGCCTCAAGGCCTACGAAGCCGCGAACGGCACCGTCCTGCGCGACATGTTCGACACCAAGGACAGCGGCTACATCGAGGATGTCGACACCCTGACCCGTCTCGTCGATGCGAAACTCGCCACCGAACGCGCCGCCCTCCTCGCCGCCGGATGGAAGTGGGTCGACGCCGCGCTCGATGTCGACTACGCCGCCAAGCAATCCCTTGGCCGCATCACCGGAAGCTCGGCGCCGCTGACGAAGAAGGAGGAGAAGCGCCTCGAGAAAATCGCTGCGCGCCTTGAGGAACTCGACCGCATGTCGGAGGATGACGCCGACGAGACCGACGACGGGCTCCAGGAGGAATTCGAGGCCCTGGACGCCGAAGCCGAGGCCATCCGCAAAAAGCCTGCCGTCTTCACCACCGAGGAGATGGCGCGCTCCGGCGTGCTCCTGTCGATCAGCCCATCGGGAGAGCTCCTCGTGCAGCCCGGTTTCGTGAAACCCGAGGACGAGGAAAAAGCGGCAACGCCCGAGGCCACCGCAACCTCGGATGATGAAACCGAGGATGACAACGCGCCCAAACCCATCGCCGAGCGCCTTGTGCAGGACCTGACCTCATACCGCACGGTGGCGATGCGTGATGCCATGAGCAAGGACTTCCGTGTCGCCTTCGTGACCACACTCCACACGATGGTCCTCTCGCACTTCTATCATGCCTCCTATGACAGCTGCATGCAGTTGAGCATCCAGCACAACTTCGCGGCCAACGCGCCGGGGCTGGACACCTGGAAGACCACGGTCGCCCTCGACGAGCGCAATGAAGCCTGGCGCGCGAAGCTGCCGAAGGACCGCACCAAGCTCTGGGCCGCCCTGTGGGACATGGACGATGCCGAGAAACACGGCCTCTTCGCCCACTGCGCCGCGATGAGCGTCAATGCGGTCCAGACGAGCCGGCGAGATGTCAAACGCAACCGCGACCAGGTCGCGCACGCGTTGGGCCTCAGCATGGTGGCGGCGGGCTGGCAGCCCTCCGGCGACATGTACCTCTCGCGCGTGTCCAAGCCGCACATCATCGCGGCGGTGGAGGAAGCACTCGGCGAAGACAAGGCGCACCTCATCTCCGACATGAAGAAGGAGGGCATGGTCCGTGAGGCCGAACGGCTTCTCACGGGCACGGGCTGGTTGCCCGAGGTTCTAAGGACCGTCGATCCGGCAACCCTTCTGCCCGATGTGGATGAGGCCGATGACGGCGAGGCCGAGGGCGAAGAAGCCTTGCCGGAGTTCCTCACCGAGGCTGACGGCGACACTGAAACCGCCGTTGCCGCGTGAGCGCACCGCTGGTCGTCTGGGCCACCTTCCCACCGGGAGGTGGCCTATTTCTTTTTCCCGGACCTATCCGCCCGGATGGTTACGTTCGCCGTGCCCCCGCCCATCATCGCCGCTCAACAGGGAGCACCGCATGACCGAATTCCTGCAGTTCTACGTCCACTGCTCGCGCACCAGGCAGCGTTACATCGTGAGCGGCTACGTCCAGAACGGGACCCTGCACTGGGCGGCCGCCTTCATCCCCAAACCAGGCTATTCCGCGCCTTCGCTGCCCCCTCCTTCCGCGGCGATCTACAGCAGCATCGACGCCTCGAAGTTCCGCTGCCCGTGTTGCGAAACATCCGGCACCAACAACGGCACCAAATTCGGGATGTGGACCTGCAGCACCTGCGGTTCCGTCCATTGCATGGGAACCGACAACCTCGGCAATTGCCATGGATCGTGCGGGCAGCCAACCTGCATCCATGAGAGGGCGAAATTCGATAATCCCGCCCCTTTGAGCGTCCAGATCGCCCAGGGGCACGACCGTTAGTGAACGTTGCAGGGGTTTCAAAGCGGGCCGCGTCGCCAGCGGCGTCCCACTTGATGTCCACTTCGTGGGCACACGCCGAAGCTCGATCCGTATGCTTCTTTTACTCCCACCTGCTTGTGCGCCTTGGCGCGGTGATCTTTACTTGCAAGATGACGAACGATTTTCACGAGCCTGAATTCCGCCGGCTCTTTGACCGGGCCTTTGACGGCACGCAAAGCTTCGCCGAATGGATGGCGATGAACCGGTCCGCCTACCGCGTGATGAACCGCGCGGACGCCGATGACCGCGGCGCCGAATTCTATTTCTTCATGCTCGATGCCTACGACGGGCAGCTTGCCCTGGCGTGAGCCCCAGGTTCGGGCTGATCACGACCGTATGACGCCGGGCCCATGGGGCAACTCCCCGGCATGGCCAAGCGCCATTCCGAGATCCCGCATGTCGATGAGCGCGCCGCAGCCCGGGCAGACCATGTAATGGTCCGCCTCACCTTCCGGCGCCCAGCCTATCGGCACACCGATAATACATGGTTTCCGATCGTCACCCATGACGGGGAAACCAACTCAACTCCCGATCCGTTGCCGGCCGGACAGACGCAGGAGGTCGTCCAGCAAAGGCGCGCGTGCCCGACGCCACGCGGCAACCCACCGCTATCCGAAAATTTCCTTCATCAGCGCCACGACCTGGTACTGGGACGTGCACTCGAGGTGGCAGAGCACCTTGCGCATATGCCAGCGCACGGTTGGCAACGCCACGTTCGCCTCCTCCGCATACTGGCGAAGGTCGAGGCCACGGACCAGCGCGCACACCAGCCGCGCCTGCGCGATGGAAAGCTTGGTGACCTTCGACACCCGCATCGGATCAAGCATCAGCGGCTGGCGGAGGGGTTTAAGGTGCAGGAGGGCAAGGTGCTCGCCGGACACCCAGCTTGAGCGTTCCCGCGACAGGTGACCCAAGAGGTCGTTTTCAAGCAGCGTTCGCGCCTCCTCATGCGCGCCCCTGAAGAAGGCCTCCACCATCTCCGCAAACATCCGGCTCGCCTCGCGGGTGCCGAAGTTCAGTTGCTCGTTCGGCGAAACCGAGACATTCGCCGCGCCGGAATGCAGCAGGTTCTTGGCCAGGAGGTTCATCGCGTGGATGTGGCGATGTTCATCGATCAGCAGGCAGGGGTGCTTGCTGTACATCGTCACCCGCTTGATGTGGTTCACGTCCTTGTCGAACAGGCGGTGGCTGTGCTCGAGCGCGGCCAGGACTTTCGGGTCGGTGAAGGCGCCCACCGCTTCCTCGAGGTCCCCGTCCCTGGCTCCGGTCGCGTAGACGCCAGCCGCCACGCCGCGAGGCTCCAACGCCACGATCCTTGTCTTCCAGGGCACCACCCTCGGTTTGGGGGCGGCACCTGTCCCCACCGGATGGCAATTGAGGAACCCCTCCACGTCCGCGCGGGCGGGGCCGGTGGCAATTTCGTAAGTGAGCTTAGGCCGCTGGCTCACGACAAAGCGCAAGGCAATGCCGGCGAGCATCTGGCTCCGAGTCATTATTTCCGCAAGATAGGAATTCCATGCCTGCAGAAGATCGACGTCGGTCGACGCCTGGATCACGCTATCAATAAGCATATTCACTCAAAACATCTGATAAAATAACATCGTTAAGCTGCCGCAGCCGACGGTCGAACGCAAGGACCAGATAACGACTGCGGAGCCGCGGAACTCACAAATCCCAGGCAGTGGCCAACGTGCCGGCCAGCTCACGGGTAAGCAACGCTTCAGCGTTTTCCGGTCCCCACCCATAGGGCCGCTGATAGAGAGGGAAGCTGAAGACGAACGCGTCGGAAAACAGGTCGCCTATATCCAATTGCTCGGTTTCAAAAGCTGCCACTGAAAATACCCCGCTGTACACCCACGCGCAAAACATACGCGGGCGCGGCGGCGGGATGCCCATCCACATGAATAGGTCGCGAAAGAAAATCACCCCATGCGGGGAGGGGCCTTATTTGTCGAAGGCGAGAGGCTTGGTCCGGCAATCCCCGACGTGATGTTCAGGCCCGGAACGCGGAAAGCATTTCGCTGCTCCGGGGTTCGCTGCCATAGAGCTGTCTTTACAGCCCCTTTTTCTCGCACGGCGTGATCTGTTGCTTATTGGCACTGAAGCGTTTCGCGCTCTCTCGGTGGATAGGTTCTGCCGCTTTTGCAGGCATTTAGAAGCGCGTCCGCACCAACGGTGCTAAAATAGCCCGGCAAGAAAGCAAGTCATTTGGGTTCTCGTTCAAGCCTCTCGGTCGATGCGGCGTTAGCGGAAGAATTGTCCGCGTTGTCGAAGAATAAGCGTTGCCCGCCGGTGAGGCGGGCAACGGACGAGGCAATCCGCGACTACATTGAACGGAAAAAGCTTACCAGCGAACAGCAGTGGTGGGAGGAAACTCTCCGCCGCCTGGACAGCGTCAATCACGTCCAGGCGGAAGACGATATCGATGCGAAAGAGATGTTCGATGTGGTGCTGTCGCCCTTGCGGAAAGAATTCGGAAGCGTTGCGGATTTCCGCGCCCCGCAAATCTTCACCGGCGGCACGCCGCGTGCGCGGCCGGTCTACATGACGGCGGGCGCGGGGCTCGACCTTTTTGAGCTTTGGCGCGTCGTATTCAGCAAGCGGGCGTTCCGCGCGAACGCCGCGGTCAATAAGCTTGGTAACTTCATCGAGCGCATCAACGCCGGGATCACGTTGCGGGTTGATGTTCACGATGACCGGGCGGATGGGCTGAGGAGCATGCGTGTTCCCTCCCTGACGGCGCTCAACGTGCTGTTTGTCCGCAATCCTCGTCGCATCGTCATCGCGCGGTTCGTTTACCCGGGCATGACGAGCGAAGGCGAGGTACCGGCGCGGTTCTCCCGCAAAAAGTTGGGCATGGCCTGATCCGAATTACGTGCGGCGGGAGACGAAGGCGTACCGCTGTATCCGAATTTATGCAGAAACGTTCTGAGCGATTGTCGTTACAGAAATCAATGGCGGGAGGTCCAACGCCGGACTCGATTTAACATAAGATACATTATGCGCTGCGATAGCCGCATGTGATTTCCTACATAATCAAACAAGTCGGTTCTGTTCCTTCATCGAGCGCCTTCTCGATTATTCCTTCGAAAATCGCCTACAAGACGTCCGCTAAGTCCCAATTGCGGAAGTAGACGCGCCGGTATCGGCGAGGCGAAAGCGATCTCCGAGCACGTCCGCTCTCGGAGGTATCGCGTTAAATGTCGATCGCATCATCAACCTCGATGCCGAGATAACGAACCGTGCTCTCGAGCTTCGGGTGTCCGAGCAGTTGAAACGCGCAGGTTACCAGTCCATCGGTAAATCAGCATGGCCTTAATTCGCCGCGGGCCGGCAAAAAGGACCTGCCCCGCCTTCCTCTTTGCAATCAGTTTGTTCCAATGTGTACGAGTTTAAGCCAACTGCTCTCAAGTCTCTTTGTTGGGCCGCCGGCGTAGATCGCGAGCAATAGTCTCAGCGGCGACAGGCATTCCAATCTCAGCGAAAAACGTGGTGGCAAATCTAACGAAAGGGCCTCCAACTTCTCCAGTGCCACTTGGTCTCGAAGCGCCTGCTTTGCGTCCATATAGACCTTCAAAACATTCTGTCAGCTTATCGCGGACAAATACTTGCCGTGAGTTCGCGCTTTCGTCGTTGCGCTGTCGCTTAGTTTCCGCTTGTCTCGCGTTTGCAGTCATATTGGCGATCAGCGTAAGCTCGGCTGTGAGAGATCGAAACTTTTGTAATTCAGGCCAGTCCGAAATAAGGCGATCAGTTGCCGGATCGTTCAAGATGTCTCGGAATCGGCGCGATGCCTTCGCAAGTTTTTCGGCATGACCCACCGGCGGGCGTGCGGCCGTTGATGGATAGATGTGAAGAACGTGCATGTCATTTAGCAGAAGCGCGATCGCCGCAATGCCGTAGAAATACATCTCTTCCGGTGTGAACCGGCTTGCGTTCCCATTGTCGCGAATACTATTCCAATCCAGAGGAACGATGGGCAACTCGGCTGCGGCTAGTATTCTGTGAGCCTGTTCGGGGCTAAGGGAGAACCAATCACGAGGATCAGTTTCGATCTTACTCGATGGGCTGCTCGGCATCTCATCGCCGAGAGCCTTGTGCATTAGTTTTACTGCTCGATCTGGATCGTAGCTTACGAGCACTCGGCTGAGTTTGCCAACGCCAATGACCGCCACGGCACAAAATCCAAGGCTAGTATGCGCGCGCCGCATCAACAGTTCCCTGGTGGAGCTGCCGATGTCATTCTCTTCACTTGGCTTAGGGGCTTCGGCTTCCATTTTCGTAGAACTGACCTCCGCAAGAAGTATGTGGTGGATCGCCGACTAAGGCGATCCACCACAGCCCGCGAACCTGGAAACCTCTCCAACCAATCAGGCTGGCTGTTGTCCGATGTTCAGGTTCCTTCAGCAGGTGAGGCCTGCTGTAGAGGCAAGAGAGGACACCGCCCTTTCCTTGAATTTGTACCTATATCCGAGCATCCTCGATTCGGAGTGGGCGGCCTCCGCAAAAAGTCGTCCAACCCGCCCACTCGGGCCCATCAAACTTGCGCGGCGAAAAAACGTCCACAAGCGCGGTGCTGGCACTGAGCGCCAGCAAGCCAATGGTAGTCTATGACCGACGAGCAAATTCAAGCGCTGATCAATAACCTTCAAGAAGGCCTCTACGTTGAGGTCAAAAACTGGCTCGGAGGACTGGCAGAGGAGCGTGAGAGAGCGCGATTGGCGAAAGAGATTATAGCACTGGCCAACAGCGGAGGCGGTGCAATATTTATTGGTTTCGACGACACGGCTCAGGGGCACCCGGAAATTGCACCGGAGCAGGGACACCTAGAGGCTTTCTCACAAGACCGGATTGCAGCGGTGGTGGCGCGATATGTAACTCCGCCCTGTCAGTGTCGCGTCGCGTATGCCCAAAGACTGGGTTCAGAGATCAGGCATCCCGTTATCATTGTTCCTGGAGATCACCGGACGCCATTGTGGGCGTCGCGCGCAGATCCCGAGCAGCGCATACTACAAACGGATCGCGTCTACGTACGTCGACCTGGGGGGGCAAGTGAACCATCACGAACGCAAGACGATTGGGAGAAACTCATTGATCGGCTGGTGAAGGCGCGCCAAGACGACCTTCTCACTGCGATGAGGAAGGTCATAAACCCTCTGGCTGAGACTGATCAAACTCCAAGACCCAATCTTGAAGAGTGGGATCGCGAAAGCTACGCGGCATGGACCGCGAAGATAGCGCAGCTGGCGGCCGACAGCCCACACCGATTGGCCGAGGGACATTGGACATTTTCGTTCTCGATAGAGGGTTTCCAAGCAGAGTCCCTGAACGCACTCAACGAGATGCTGCGTCAGGACATGCCGGCTTATTCTGGTTGGCCGCCATTTACGTACTTGCAGGCGGAAGGACGTCGTCCCGTAGCTCGTGGCGATCTGATCGAAGCGTGGCTTGCCAACCTTGCAGATAACAACGGCGAAACCAGTGACTATTGGCGCATTTCGCGGGATGGGAAAGGCTTTCTGTTGCGCCCGATGCAAGAGGATCGTGCTGACTTCATGGCGAACCGCATGCCTCGACCGCAACCACCTCTATTCGACTGGATTTTGCCGATTTACCGTGTGACGGAACTTCTAAAATTCGTCGAGGCTCTGGCGTTACGTTTTGCTGGCGCGAACTCGCAGATCAGTGTGATTCTTCGGTACTACAGCGCCGTGGGAAGACGATTGTGCTGTCATAGCCTAAGATGGAACGTGCTAGAGGGCGCGCGGTGTGCCGAAGAATCAATTTCGAGCAGTCTGACCTTTCCCACCGAGGAGATCGGAATCAACATTGAGGAGCGGGTGCAAGCACTTCTGGTTCCGATCTTCGAGCAGTTTGAATTCACGGAGCTACGAAAAGCAATTGTCGATCGGGTTGTGCAAGAGGTCCTCGGAAATAGGGCGCGCTAACTTGGCACAAGTGCGGATCTCAGCCGCATTGGCTCCGCGCTACGTTAAGTTCAAAGGGCAAGAAATTAGCCCGTCCAATAGCGAATGTCCGCTGAAACGGAGAGACGGGCGGCGAAGGCATGGTCATTTGCGCGCGAACCTCGGCGTCCAGGATTCTAGCAGTTCAGCTTCCTCATCTTCTTGCTGGTCCGGATCGTCCGGTAGTGCTTCACCGGTCAAGATCGTCAGCGTAAATCCATATTTACCGAGGCCCAGCACTTCTTCGTCCAGGGAAATGCGCGAGCTGCCGTCGAACCAGGCGGCGAGATCCGTCTCTCCGCAGGTCTTGTTGCCGCCAACAATATTTTCTCGATCGGCATTGAAACGCGCCGTCGCGCTCGCCGGCAGTTTCATGCCCTTCTTCAGCCATTTCAGCTTACCGAGCGCTTTGAAATTGTCGGTCATGAACGCGTAAGCGACGGCATCGCCTTCACTCACAACGATCGCCATCGGGTAAGGACTGCATGCCGCAGACCTTATTGCTGCTGCGGTCGCAGAGGATTCCGCCTCGGATGCCAATTTCAGGATTCCCTCAAGCCCGGTCTGATGCCGTTGCAGAAACTTCTTCGTGAGGGACGATGGAAGAAGAAGCCCGGCTGCAAAGTGATCGGCCTCGAGCTCTATTGAGGAACTCTGTGTAAAGTTCGCGCGCGACATGTGCACTCCGCCGGCCCCTATGATCTCTTCAGGATGCCCAGGAAGGAAAAAATGCCCCAATTCGTGCGATACTGAAAAGTTCTCGAAGCCACGGTTGTTGTGCTCCGTCGAATAGATTAGCGTCACAAGATTATTTACGAAGATGAGGGCGCCCGATATTCCCGGCGCGTCGGGCGGCTTCGCTTCGACAATAATATCGTTGTCGGCCGCAATCTGCAGCGGTCGAATGGGAAACGTCGTGAACCCGGCTTCCCTCGCTACCTTTTCTCCGAGTTGCGTCGCAAGTTTTAAGCGAAATGCCGCCATGGCTACTTCTTCTTGCTGACCATGTTGTCGATGACACCCTGGATGATATCTCGGTCTCTGACCGACAGCTTGTCTTCATCGCGAAACGCTGTCGTCGCTTCTCCCGTGCCGAGCAAATAGTCCGTCGAGATAACAAGGGCTTTGGCGAGCGCACGAATGTTGTCGAAGGAGGGTTTTCGTCGGTCGGCTTCAAAATGCGCTATAGCCGACGAATCCATGCCAGCGCGACGTCCCAATTCAGACTGGCTGAGTTCCCGATCTTCGCGAATGGATTTCAAACGGGAACCGAAACTTGATGATATGATTGACCTGGTCATGACGAAAGCGTATAGATTCCACTGCTGAGGTCGTCAATGTCGCGGACCTCCTTTTTTTGGCCCGCGCCTATGACAGTTCGTCAAGTAGCGTATGACGGCGCGAATCCGAGGTCAATAGAGGGCTGCTAGAAATGGGCAAGAATCAACATGTGGTTCCACACGGCGACGGATTGGCCGTCCGCGGCGAAAACAACAGCCGCGTGACGTCCACCCACGCGACGCAATCCCAGGCGGAAAGCGCTGCGAGGAGCATCGCGATCAACCAGCGCAGCGAGGTCGTCATTCACCGGCCGAATGGCGAGATCCGCGACAAGAATTCCTACGGCAACGATCCGTATCCGCCCAAGGGATGATCATCGATGTCGGCCGAGAACCTTGATCCGCTGCCTATCCGACGCATTCTCTGCCTTGACGGCGGCGGGATCATGGGAACTCTGCCGGCATCCTTTCTCGCCGCTATTGAGAGAAATCTCGATCGCCCGATCGGCGAATACTTCGATCTGATCGCCGGAACGTCGACGGGCGGCATTCTCGCCATTGGCCTCGGCCTTGGATTGAGCGCCCAGCAGCTCCTGGACCTCTACGTTGATCGAGGGCCTTTCATTTTTGGGGAAGGAACGTCAGGGCTTGAAGGTTTCATCTCTCGCTTAGGTCGCAAAATCAAACACTGGGTAGCGACGAAGCATGACGCGACTGCTCTCCGACGCGAGCTCGATGCCATACTCGGCCAGAGGCAGCTCGGGGAATCTCGAACACGATTGTTGATCCCGTCCTGGGACCCTCTCCATCGCAGCGTATACATCTTCAAGACGGCGCATCACGACCGGTTAAAGACCGACTATTCGCGCCTTGCCGTTGACGCCGCAATGGCGACAGCCGCCGCGCCGACCATTTTCCGGCGGCACACCACGGCGGATCACGTCGGGCTTTTTGACGGTGGCGTCTGGGCGAACAATCCGATCGCGCTTGCCGTGGTCGAAGCCATTTCCATTCTCGGTTGGCCCTCGAGCAGCCTTCGCATTCTAAGCCTGGGCTGCGTCAACGAAGTGTATGCGCTTGGCGCCGCTCCCGGAAAGATCGGCATCATCCGCGATCTTTCGCGGCTTTTCATGGACGGGCAATCGCGCGGCGCGCTCGGTATAGCGAAACTGCTGACGGGACATGAGCATGAGCGGGAGGCGATCTTTCGCGTCTGTCCGGACGTTCCGAAGGATCTCTACGCGATGGATGACACCCGCAAGATTTCCGAGCTTCGCGGGATGGGCGCGGCGGCGGCCCGGAAAGAGTGTCCGCGGCTTGAGCCGATCTTCTTTCAGGCGCCCGCCGAATCGTTCGAACCTATCCATAAACTCAAGGGAACGTTGACATGAACTTGATTGCGCCGCGCGCCAATAACTTTCCCGACGTCGTTCGGAAGTCGGCGGTCTATTCCATCCTCGATGAAGTCTGCCGCGAGCTGGAGCTGACCGAAGCGCAGCTCGTTGCCGCAAAGAACAGCTACGAAGCGGTGGCAGAGTGGCTCTCGGAAAGCGACGATCCCCTACTCCGCGCCATTCGCGTGTACGCTCATGGATCGGCCGGTCTCGGCACAAGCGTGAAGCCTCTCGGCCGAGAAGATTTCGACGTCGACCTCATCTGCCTGGTGCTGGGTTTTTCTTCTCGTCGCTCACCCGCCGAACTGAAAAAGCTCATCGGCGACAGGCTTCGGGACAACGCGCGATATGCCCCGATCCTGGAAGAAAAGAAGCGTTGCTGGCGATTGAACTATGCCCGCGAGTTCCATCTGGACATTTCGCCCACGATCGTGAACGTCGAATGCGTCAACGGTGGAGAGCTGGTCCCCGACAAAAAGCTTCGCGACTGGAAGCCCACGAATCCAAGCGGTTTTAAGGCCATTTTTGAACGCCGGGCAAATCTGCGGGCGCGCCTGCGCGCGGAAAAAGCGGCCTATGCGAATGACCGCGCCGACGTCGCGCCTTTCCCAACCAAGATGACGGGCAAAGGAGTGTTGCGTCGCACAGTTCAGCTACTCAAACGCCACCGCGATATCTATTTTGAGGACACGACGAAGGAAGTCGCGCCTATCTCGATCGTCATCACGACCCTCGCCTCAATGGCTTACGAATTCTGCGTCGGAATATTCGAATTCGACACGGAATTGGACGTTGTCGTCGAGACGATCCGGATGATGCCTCACTTCATAGAAAAACGCTTGATCGACGGCCGCATCCATTACTGGGTGGCAAACGAGAGTACGGTGGGTGAAAACTTCGCGGACCGGTGGAACGCCGAGCCGGCTCGCGTCGACGCTTTTTTCGCCTGGCACGCAAAAGCACTGTCCGCCTTTGAACAGGCCGCCGCAGTCGACGGTCTCGACCGGGTGACGAGCAGCCTTGAAGGCATTCTTGGCAAATCCGTGGTTCGCCGCGTCATGGACCGACGAACAGATTCCATTGGCGCCGCACGCGGCTCCGGCAGGCTGTACATCGGATCGGCGGGCAGCTTGAGTTTTTCCAGTGCCGCCGGCGCGGCACCGATTCCCCGTAATACGAACTTCGGTGACTGATGAAAAACAGGAGTGATCGGCCGGATCTCAGCCTTGCCCAGCAATATCTCTTCCTGAAATCCAGCCGGGTCGGAGATGGTGTTGGCTCATTGAAGGCCGCCGCCCTGACGTGGGAATACCGGGACCGTCCCACACCGCTCAGCCGCGAGTACACATTACGCATTGTCTATCGGCTCAGCATGAGTCCGCAAGTCTTCGTACTAAATCCCGACATTGCCGCTCTCGCCGGCAACCGCGAACTGCCCCATGTCTACCGCAATCCGCTGCGGCTCTGTCTCTATCTGCCTGGATCGGGCGAGTGGGCCGCGCACATGAGAATCGATCAGACCTTCGTCTCGTGGGCATCGGTCTGGCTCTTCTACTTCGAGGAATGGCTTGCCTCCGGCGAATGGAAAGGCGGCGGCGTACATCCCGAACCTGCGGATCGCGAAGAACAGCCGCGACGAGCGCGGCGGGCATCACGATCGTCACGCTAGTCGCGTAATCATCTGCTACAGGCGCGACGATACCACCAGGCTAAAACGTCCACTTCGAGCCCAAAAGGGGGAGACGCTTTGTCTGCTTATTGACGGATACCGGTCATGATCATCTGACAATTGAGTTAGCCGTTCAATGATCCGGTGATGTCGGCTTTCTCGGCATCGCGACGGCACGACCGCAAGGTCCCAATTGCAGACATTCACCGTTTGGTTCGCGAAGCAAGAGAGCGCGTTCCCGAACAAGTCTGCTTTCGAATGAAAAGCAGAAGTAATCCCGACTGCGCGATCGTCTGCTCGTGACCCTAAGCGGACCTGACCCACCTTTGCCTCAAAACGGGATCTCATCGTTGAAATTTCCTGCGACCTTTGCCGGCAGAGCCTTCGCCGGCAGCGGAATATTGCTCACCACGAACAGGTTCAGGATGTCATTCCGATCCATGAAAAGAATTTGACTGCGCTTGCCCTGGTCGAGCTTCTCTCCTAACCAATTGCGCGCCTGCTTAGTGATCTCGCCTCCAGCGATGATGAAGGCGTGGTCGACTAATACTCGGCGATTGACCTCGGGATCGAAGATCTCGTGTCCCAACATCATCAAGACCTGGTTCAGGATCTCGGCGACGTTGGCGCTGCCGGGCCGGGTCGCTCCGGCAGAATCGATCTTTGCCTTCTTCGCCTGGATGCCGAAATAGAGGACATGCATGGTCGGCAACGTGAAACGCATCCACACGTCCTTGCCGTACTCCAAGGCCTTGTCCGCATGGCCGGCGGCGGTGATGCGGTGGAAACCGAGCTGCCTGAACATCGGCAACAGGATGTCGCCGATCAGTTCGTCCTCAGAACACGCATCGAGATAGGCGCTCAGCAAGTCCCGCCTCTTCCTCTCCTCCGCCGTCAAGGGACGATGGGGACTGGAGAACTCCGAAAGCTTGTCGGATGCGATGTGCCGAAACTGGGCAACGCCACGCTCGTCATAGAAGGCTTCGAACCCCTCCCTGCACATGGGCGCGTTCAAGGCGGCCAGCGCCTTGGCGCGGTCGTTGTCACCCTCCGCCGCGTCGGCCCGGTCGAGGAGCACGCGCAGCACGCGGGCAAAACGGGATGGCAGCATGTTGGGTTGGGGCGCCGGATCCGCCAGCAGTTCGGCGAGACGCTCGGACGTCCAAGCCCAACGCGTCGTGCCGTCGTGGACGAAGTCGAGGCCGCACTCCTCGAAGAACTCGGTGATGCGCGAGCTAGACCGATAGACGAAAAATCCGGTGTCACCGATCACGCATTCTGCGATAGCCCTGAGGTTTCTTGATTTGAAATTCATGCCTAGTTCCGTTTGAGGCGCTCGTGCTCGCCCAGCATGTAGGTGATGTAGCTCCGGATGATGTTGCAGAAGACCAGGGCATCGTTGGCCGTCAGGGGCGTCCCGTTCTGCAGGTCTTGCCCATGTCGGATCCCGCCGCCCGTCGGCGACGAAAGATAGCCGTGCAGCGCCACCATCGCCGCAAGAACCTGGCGTTGATGCGTGCTCAAGGTCTTGGCCTGCATTTCCTTGACGATGGCGTTGAAGTATTTGCCCTTGATTGTACCGCCCCCAGCCTCGACACCGTCGAATCCGGTCGACACCGACTCGAGCACCCACAGCAATTCGGCGACGGCCTGTCGGCCCTGCCCTTTGGCGAGAAGATATTCCGATTGGGAAATGGCCGCCTGGATAACCTCGTGCGCCTGCTCGTCGAGCGAAGGTGGTTTGGCGGGCACTTGGACCGGACGGTGGTTGGCGGCTGGGACCAACGCCCCGTCCTCAACCCGGAAGGCGGCACTGTGCTTTGCGAGGATGCGGTTGATCCGCTCGGTCGATGGAACAGGAAGCTCCGTGTCGGAGGATCGTAAGGTCTCGCAGCCGGAACAGAACGCCTGAATAAACAGTGCCGCGTTATTCGCGGCGTCGCTCATCAGGTTCTCCATGTCGGAAGCTGCCCAGCTTTCGCTGCTGCTCGGGTTGACCGTTTCCCCGACACAGGCGGCGAACTCGCGCTTGAATAGCTCGAGCACCCGTTGCGGGCGCGAGGCCTGTCCGCTCATGCGGCGGATGAGCTGGAGAAACTCTGTGAACACTTCGGGCGGAATTGCCCCAGGGCTGTTCTCTTCCCATTGCGGATCGATCTTGAGCATGCCCTACTATAACACGACGGCGACGCAGCGCTGGATCGGGAAGCTCCTGTCCACCACGTTCTAGTCTGGGTCCATGAGCAAACGATTCCTTTTCGATTTCGACCGAATCTCCGACTGGCTACCGCGCGTCGACGCGGTGCTGCTGCCTCTTATGCCGCCGAATGCGGTCACTGCGCTCCAGGCCGCCGCACCAGAGTACGTCGAAGACGCGCGCGACGTGGCCGTTGAGCTGGGTGGTCGCGAGAGTATTGGCAATGCGCTGCTGGGCTGGCTGGGCTTGGTCGATGTCGCCGCCTATCACGGGACGCGGGCGAATGCCGACGATGAAGCCTCGATCAACCGGAGCGGCTTGCTGCCGTTGGTCGCCAACGACCGCAAGGCGAGGCTCGTGCGCGCCCTGTCTGGCCACGCGGGCTGGGCTTCGGCGTCGCAACGCCTCGATGACGTCATCGACATGTACGGCCCACGAAGTCGTCACGGGAAGCGCGAAGGCCAGGCGCACCTGACCTTGTCTCGAGAGGCATTGGTCGACGGGTTCAACCACTACCTTCAGCTTGGCGCCGAGATCGACGGGCACATGGCGCGTGAGCTGCTCGGCGCCGATGGACTTGACCTGCTGAGGCGCGACGGCCGTGCCATGGTTTTCCGCTTTCGGGTGTCGGGCGAGGCCGCTTTGAGGGTGACCCACCCGTTTTTCACGCCGGCGGAGTTGATGGCGCGCGGGGATCTGCCAAACATCATTGGCGAAGTGGTGTGCGCATGGGCTTACAAGAAATCATACCCGGAGAAACCCGGAACCCGGATGCACGTGGATTGCGGTCTCGTTTTTGAAGCGGCCGTCCCGCCGGACTGGATTATCGGCAGCGAAGTCATCGATGAGGGCCTACTGGACGACGCGACCTAGCGCGCCCGATCCTGCGCGCGCTTGTTCAGTTTTGAAATCACCTCTAGGCCGACAATCGGTGTCTGCTAATGGCCCGCAGCCGTCATTCGATCGACGTCTGCTCGTGAGGCTGCAGCAGACGCTGTTGCGAAGGGTCATTGGCTATTTTGTAATCATTGCAACCCAAGTCCGCCTTCTCGGCAAAGCTGACTTAGGAGTTGACTCGCAGGTTTCGTACAAATTTCACACGGACCGTCTTGTCGGTAGCGTCGAGCCGAAGAGCCGCTTCGCCGAGAAAGCGGACATCGCGCCTTGTGCGCGCCATACCACTTAAGGGTAGCGATGCTTGTCTGCTTTCCATCGTAAGCGGACATGGTCAGGTTCTCCGCCCTGGGCCAATAGCCGTCGTTGGGTTCAACGGTGGTCTCGTGCCTATTGGTTCATTATCGGCTGTATGGCGGTTTCCAGCGCAGCAGACGCATGGCGTTGGCCGTAACCAACACAGTTGCGCCGGTGTCCGCAAGAATTGCTGGCCAGAGGCCGGTGATGCCGACGATCGTCGTAATCAAAAAAATGGCTTTGAGACCAAGCGAGATAGCGATGTTTTGATAGATATTCGCCATTGTGCTTTTCGAGAGCGCGATCATTTGCGCCACGTCTTCAACTCTTCCGTGAAGTACCGCCGCGTCCGCAGTTTCCAGCGCTACGTCCGTGCCTCCTCCCATCGCGATGCCGACATCGGCAGCGGCAAGCGCTGGTGCATCGTTAATGCCATCCCCGACCTTGGCGACCACATCCCCTTTTTGGCGCAGCTCGCCGATGATGCGCTTTTTATCTTCCGGCAATAATTCGGCGCAGACTTCGATATCGAGCTGCCGCCCGATCGCTTCTGCGGTGCGTCGGTTGTCGCCAGTGAGCATAATCGTCTTAATCCCCGCAGCCGCGAGGGCCTTCAGTCCGGCGGACGCGTCGGGGCGGGGCTCGTCGCGCATTGCAAGCGCACCAGCAACACTATTATCGGCGATGAGGATGGATACGGTCTTTCCCTCCTCATTAAGTGCTCTGACCTTTGCTGACTGGTCCGAGCTGAGCGCCGCCATGGTGCTAGCTGCTTTCGGCGACCCGAGGAACACCTCGATTTCATCGACCTGGCCGCGCACGCCTTTACCGCCGATGGCTTTAGCATCGGAGACGGCAGGGAGAGGATCTATCCCACCATTCGCGGCATGTTCTAGAATGGCATTTGCGAGCGGATGACTTGATCCCTTTTCAAGAGCCGCCGCGAGCCGCAGGACCTGCGCTTCATCGCGTCCAAATGCAACGACGTCTGTCACACGCGGTTTACCTGCTGTCAGGGTGCCGGTCTTGTCGAGCGCGACGGCGGTGATATCTCGAAGCGTCTCGAGAACGCCACCGCCTTTTATGAGTAAGCCGCGACGGGCGCCGGTCGAAAGCGCGGCTGCGATGGCGGCGGGCGTTGAGATTACAAGGGCGCAGGGACATCCGATCAGCAGGATTGCTAGGCCCTTATAGATCCAACTACTGAAATCACCGTCGAATATCAGCGGTGGAACGATTGCGACGACGGCCGAAGCGACGACCACGCTGGGCGTGTAATAGCGCGAGAAGCGATCGATGAAGCGCTCGGTGGGTGCCTTGGCGTCCTGCGCCTCTTCCACAAGCTTGACGATGCGCGCAATCGTATTGTCAGAAGCAGCAGAGGTAACGCGGACCCGCAATACCGCATCACCGTTGATTGTACCGGCGAAAACGGTTCCGTCGGCGCCCTTTCGCACTGGCGTACTCTCTCCCGTGACCGGCGCTTCGTCGATTTCGCTTTCGCCCGAGAGAATGACGCCGTCGGCCGGAATGCGATCCCCTGGTCGCACCATGATCGTGGAGCCAACAACGAGGCTTTCCGCCAGCACTTCTTTCGTTTGGCCGTTCACTTCGACCCATGCCGTTTTGGGCACAAGCTCGGTCAGCGATTGAATGCTGGCGCGCGCCTTTCCCGCCGCGACGCCCTCCAGCAATTCTCCGACCATAAACAGAAAAACAACGACCGAGGCCTCTTCGCTGGCTCCGATGATGACCGCGCCGATCGCGGCGATCGACATCAGCATCTCGATGGAAAAAGGCGTGCCTGAGCGCGCCGCCATAACGGCGCGTCGGGCGATTGGGATGAGGCCGACGAGCATGGCCGCGATAAAAAGCCATGGTTCCAGTTGCGGAAATAAATTGCCTCCGACCCATGCTGCGGCTAGCGCAAGACCTAAAGCAATTGTCAGGCGGCCTTTGCTCGATGCCCACCACGCGTTGCGCATCGGTCGCTCAGAGTTCACATCGTCCGCATGTCCGTGCTCGGTCTCCTCGGAGTGGTGCCCGTCGGAACAGCAGGAGTGGATGGCTTTTGGCGATCTAACTTCGGACGAATTCGACGCTGCTTCTTGCGCGAGCGAAAATCCGAGCGCCTTTACGGTCTTTTCGATGGTGTTTGTTAAGCCGATGCGGTCCTCGGAGCGCACGGTCATTTTCTGTGCTTGAAAGCTAACTTTAACGTCTTCGACGCCTCCGAGCCGTCGCACAGCGGTTTCAATTTTCGACGCGCAGGAACCGCAATCCATTCCTTCGACGCGATAGCGGATCTCGTGGGTAGTCATGGCTGGTCCTCAAGTTAAGAGACCAAAGCCTAATTCCTATAGTGACTAGAGGAGCAAGCCAAAATTCCGGCTAACTTCACCCTGGATGATAGAGGCGCGACAATTCAGACATGAGTTTCGTGCATACATTTGGCGTGATCCGCCAGCACTTCGATGACCCGACACTGGCTGACGTGGCCGTGACTACAGCCGTCAATCATCCGTTTCAACTCCCTCTGCAGTGCCCTGAGGCTCTTCAGACGAAGTTCCACTTCGCTTAATCTTGCGCGCGCTATCGTGTCGGCGGAATCGCACGATTGCTTGGGATTGTCCTGAAGCCTGAGCAACGTGCGGATGGCATCAAGTTCAAAACCCAGTTCACGGCAATGTCTGATAAACGCGAGCCGGTGCAGGTCATCCTCCACAAAAAGGCGCCGATTGGCCTCGGTTCGCGCCGGACGCGGCAGAAGACCTATTTCCTCATAAAAACGGATGGTGGGTACTTTGACTCCACTGAGCTTGGCGGCTTCCCCAATCGACACCTCATTCATTTTGATTGCTCCTCTAGTCACTAGAGAATGTACGAACGATGGGACCCCAGTCAAGACTCGGCTCGGAGATCATCCGAAACTGAAGGCAAATCATAATGTCCATTGCTCATTGGCTGCTTATTTCGCTTATCCCGGTGTCTGCGACCGTGATTGGATGTCTCGTTGCCGCCCGATACCAGCCCGGTCCCTTGATCTCGAGTGCGATCCAACATTTTGCAGCCGGCGTCGTCTTTGCGGCAGCGGCGGGAGAGGTTTTGCCTGAGCTAAAGCATGGATCGTCGGTGTGGTCGATTGCGATTGGGGGTGGAATCGGCATCGCAACCATGTTGACCCTCGAACAAGTGGGTAAGCGCGTGAGCGGAACGGCGGGTGTTGTCGCACTCGTCGCTCTGGATCTCTTTATCGACGGCTTGGTTTTGGGCCTTGGCTTTGCAGGAAGCGCGAAAGCGGGCATTTTGCTCACCTTCGCGCTGACACTCGAGGTTCTTTTTCTCGGCTTGTCTCTGTCGCTCAAACTCAGAGAGAACAACTTCAAGCCGACTGCCATCGTCGCGATGGTTGCGGCGATCTGCATATTGCTGCCTCTTGGCACGCTTTCCGCGGGCCTCGCCACTCAACTGCCCACGATCATCCTGAGCGGCTTTTTCGCTTTCGCACTGGTGTCTTTGCTTTATCTGGTAACGGAAGAGCTGCTCGTGGAAGCCCATGAAAGCGGTGACGCGCCGTGGGTCGCCGCCATGTTTTTCGTGGGCTTTCTTCTGTTGCTCATTCTCGATGCGCTCATTGCATAAAACGAAAATTATCTTTGGCACGAGCGGGCGTTTATATGGCGGCCCCAGTTGCCTGGGCCGCTATTCGTACCGTTGACGCTTTTGGTGCCGGAGCGCCTCAAACGGGTCCACGCGCTGATGCGTATTCAAAATCTGCGAAGTATTCGGGGTGGTTCACGCTGGCTTCTATTGTCAAGCCCGTTATCGACGAACTTATTGTCTGGGGTACGTAGAGACTGCTCTCGAACTCCGTGGTTATGGCGATGCGGGACATCCCGCAAGGAATAAATATGGCAGAGATTCGAGGACCCTCGGAAGACCCTCCGGCGTTGCGCAGCCTTGAAATTCGGACCTTTGAGCGATGTGTAACACCAAGACCGCGATTACGTGTCACTTTGCGATGCCCAATGAACATCCGGGTGATTTTTGTCGCCGATGCCCTCGTATGCTTGCAACGCGCTTCAACATCGACCACACGATCTTCGAGATAGACGTCGGGTAGAGTGCCGACTGCGAGATAGAATCCGACGACGTGATTTGAACCCATCTGTTCGAATAGATTTGCTCAAATCCAAATCATTGACAATTGAAGTCAATTAATTGACTTTCGCCGTCAATTTCGTCGCGACGCAATAGTGTCCGAAAATAAACAATTCCTGCGGCAAATTCCGCGGCGGCCGATTTCCAGCAATTGGCAGTCGCCTATCGACTTGACTTCGCCACTTTCACAAACCATTTTCGCGACCATGATCGGTTCGGCGAAAAACAATCGTGGGGATGCAGCTGACGCAATCGCGTCTTGGCTCATGCCCTCGCTTGTCTCTCGCACAAATCGGTTTTTAAAGGCGCTCCTCGTCGCGTTCCTTGTGTTTTCCGGCATGCCGGTCGCGACGTCACATGCGCAGTCGCATTTTTCGACGGGCGGACAAGCGCACATTGCCTTAGTCAGCCAAAGCGATGCGCAGGACGACTCCGATGCAGGCGGCACGCTGTTCAATGGTCTTGAGCATCACGTGTGCAGCTGCCCTTGCGTCCAACCAGTCCCAACCAGATCCCACTACATTTCCGCGTTCCTTGAGGGTTCGCGCGTGAATTATCCGGCTTACTTGGACACTCTCGGGGATTCCTTGGAGCCAGATCCTATTCACGAGCCACCTCGGTCCATCGCAGGCGCATAATCGCTCGTGCGGGCGTGATAACTGCAGCGCGGCGTACCTCTTCCATCGTCTTTAAAACCTGAAGCTTTGAACGCACGCTTTCGTCAAGCGCCGCGGTCAGCATGGATTATATTGTCATGAAGCGACTTGGTCTTGTCGCCGGCTGCCTACTCGTGGGCACGTTTGCGGGTGCGTACTTTTTTCATACAGAGCGTTTTGCGGTGACATTTCGAGATCTCATCGGTCTCGAATCTCAAGCAGAATCTGCACATGCCGCGAAAGACTCGGATCAGGGGCATGAGGGCGAATCGCCGAAACCAACGGGCCACTCCGGTCCGGAAGGCGGCAATGAGAATGAGCAGCTGGCTATCGCAGCTGACCAGATCGCGCAATCCAACATTGCTGTTCGACCCGCTGAAGCCGGCGTGTTGCGTTCACGCCTACGCGTTCCCGGCACGATCATCCCCGATCGCAACCGCGTGGGCCGCGTACCGTCTAAAGTCGTCGGTACCGTCGCGGAGTTGAGAAAGGGACTTGGCGATCCGGTCCAAGCGGGCGAGGTCATCGCCCTCCTCGATAGCCGCGAGGTTGCGGACGCGAAGAGTGAATACATCGCAGCGATTGTGAATTTCAAGCTTCAGGAAACCTTGTTCCAGCGTGAGAAAACCCTTTGGGAGAAGCAGGTCTCCTCTGAACAGCGCCTCCTTCGCGCCGACGCTACCTATCGGGAGGCGCAAGTCCGACGGGACGTGGCGAAACAAAAGCTCTCCGCGCTTGGAGTCAGTGAAGACGCGATCACGAAGCTTGCGGATGCGACTGACGAGCCTAAAGGCCTTGAGCGCTACGAGATCAAAGCGCCAATCGGAGGCCGCGTGGTCGAGCAACTTGTCGACGTCGGCACACCGATGGGCGGAGAAGGGCAAGCGCACGAACTCTACGCCATCGCGGATCTCAGCAAGGTCTGGGTCGAGTTGACCGTTTCGCCGCAGGATCTTCCCTTGATCAAGGAAGGCCAGCAGCTGACCTTGGAGGGTGCTGATAAGGCGCGCGGCACGATCATTTTCACCAGTCCGGTTCTCAATCAGGACACCCGCTCGGCACGAGTAATCGCTTCGGTCGACAATCGCGACGGCGCGTGGCGCCCAGGCTCCTTCGTTACGGCCGATATTGCCGTGTCCGAAGCGATGGCGGATCTCGTCATCCCGAAAGCCGCACTTCAGACGATTGAAGGCAAATCCCGCGTGTTTGTCCGCACGTCTGCCGGATTTGAGTCACGCGAAGTCTCGGTCGGCAAGGATGATGGAAGCTCGGTTGAGATTCTCTCAGGCCTCTCGGCGGGCGAGCCGATCGCCGTCGCCAACACTTTCTTGCTCAAGGCCGAGCTTGGAAAATCAGAAGCAGAACACGGCCATTGATTAGGACACTCAGATGATCGCTCGACTGCTCTCATTTTCTGTTCATCAGCGCTGGCTCATAGTCTTGCTGACGGCGTTGACGGCGGCGTACGGAGTTTATTCACTCGATAAACTTCCGATCGACGCCGTACCCGACATCACCAATAACCAAGTCCAGATCAACACAATCGCCGCTTCTCTGTCGCCCGTCGACATCGAGAAACAGATCACATTTCCGATAGAGACTGCGCTCGCGGGAATCTCAGGTCTTGAATATACGCGGTCCCTCTCCCGCAACGGCTTCTCCCAAGTAACGGCCGTATTCTCGGAGAAAACGGACATTTACTTTGCCCGCCAACAGGTCGGTGAGCGTCTAAGGGAGGCAGAAAAAAACCTTCCCGACGACACCAAGCCGAAGCTCGGTCCCATCTCAACCGGCCTTGGCGAGATCTACATGTGGACCGTGCAGTTTGCGCCCCCGGCGGCTTCGCAAATTCAAGAGGGCAAAGCGGGTCCCCAGAGTGACGGTAGCTATGTCACCCCCGAAGGCCAGCGGCTAACAACAGAAGTCGAGCGGACGGCCTATCTCAGAACCATCCAGGATTGGATCATCAAACCTCAGATGATCACCGTGCCTGGTATCGCGGGAATTGATGTCATCGGAGGCTTAGAAAAGCAGTACGTGGTGCAGCCCGATCCGGCTCGCCTTACTGCTCTTAGGCTGTCGTTCTCTGATATCGCGCTTGCGCTCAGTCAAAACAACGTCAACAGGGGCGCGGGATACGTTGAGCGCAATGGCGAAGGCTTTGCCGTGCTCAGTACGGGCCGACTTGCGACGTCCGAGCAAATCGCGAACGTGGTGATCACGACACGCGGCGGGGTCGCCATCCGCGTCAAGGATGTCGCCGCGGTGGGCATCGGGAAAGAGATCAGGACGGGAAGCGCCAGCGAAAATGGCCGGGAAGTGGTCGTCGGAACAGCGCTTATGGTAATCGGCGGAAACAGCCGCACGGTGGCCGCCGCGATTGACGCCAAAATGCAAGAGGTACGTCGAAGCCTGCCGCCCGGAATAGAGGTGCAAACGGTTCTCAACCGCACCCAATTGGTCGACGCCACGGTTGCAACGGTGAGCAAGAATCTCGCTGAGGGTGCGCTTCTTGTCATCGTCGTCCTCTTCCTAATGCTCGGAAACTTCCGAGCCGCCTTGATTACGGCGCTGGTTATTCCGCTCGCGATGCTGCTGACAATGACGGGAATGGTTCAAGCGAAGATCAGTGCAAATCTTATGAGCCTGGGCGCTCTTGATTTTGGTCTGATCGTCGACGGTGCGGTGATTATCGCGGAGAACACGCTTCGAAGAATAGCGGAGCATCAGCACGAACTAGGGCGCAAGCTGGCCCTTGAAGAGCGTTTGGAAGTAGTCATTCGGTCCGCCGAGGAAATGATCAAACCTTCGGTCTATGGGCAGGCCATCATCATTCTAGTCTACGTGCCGCTTCTCACGTTCACTGGCGTAGAAGGCAAGATGTTCGAGCCCATGGCTTTGACCGTCATCATCGCCCTCATCGCCGCTTTTGTGCTCTCTATGACCTTTGTTCCGGCAGCCATTGCGATCGCTCTTTCCAAGAGCGTTGAGGAGAAGGAAAACTTTCTCGTCCGAATTCTCCGCCGCGCTTACGAACCGTTACTCCGTGGGGCCCTGCTTAAACCGGTGTATTACATTCTTGGAGCGGTCGCGCTGCTGGTGGTTGCTGGCTCGCTTTTTTCTCGGCTTGGAGAAGAGTTCATTCCGACGCTCGACGAGAAAAACCTCTCTATGCAGGCAATCCGTATTCCGAGCACGTCGCTCTCGCAATCTCAGCAGATGCAGATTGAGCTGGAGAAAGTTGTCAGCAAATTTTCCGAAGTCGCGTTCATCTATTCGAAGACGGGCACGGCAGAAGTTGCCTCCGATCCGATGCCGCCCAACGCATCTGATACCTTCATCATTCTAAAACCGACGGAAGCGTGGCCGGATCCAAATTTAGGGAAGGACGGGCTCGTAGCGAAAATTCAGGCTGCCATAGAAAAGCAGCCGGGCAACAATCTCGTTTTCTCGCAGCCAATCCAGATGCGGTTCAACGAGCTCCTCGCCGGTGCTCGAGGCGACCTCGCTGTGAAAGTCTTCGGCGATGATTTTGAGCCGATGCTTCAAACCGCAAATCGAGTTGCTTCAATCTTACGAAGGACGGAGGGCGCCACCGATATTAGCGTGGAGCAGGCTTCGGGGCTCCCTTTCCTTTCAATTACTATCAACCAGGACGAAATCGCGCGGCTCGGACTTAGTGTAATGGCCGTCCAGGACGTAATCGGCGCGGCGATTGGTGGCAAAGAGGCTGGCGTGGTATTTGAGGGCGACCGCCGCTATCCCATCATCGTGCGCTTGCCAGATAGCATGCGCGAGGATCTTGAAAAGCTTAAGCACTTGCCCGTGTCATTACCTGCCGACGGCAATGGCAAAACTGCCTCCGTCCTGCTTGAGCAGGTGGCAAGTTTCGACTTCACCGAAGGGCCCAATCAGATCAGCCGTGAGAACGGCAAAAGGCGTGTTGTCGTCACGGCCAACATTCGCGGGCGCGATATCGCATCAGTGGTTGCGGAAGCTCAAAGCAAGGTTGCCAGTCAAATCAAACTGCCGTCCGGGTATTATATTTCGTGGGGCGGACAGTTTGAAAACTTGGCGGCGGCACAGCAGCGCATGATGCTGGTCGTTCCGGCATGCTTCTTCCTGATTTTCTTGCTGCTTTATTCGGCGCTCGGATCTCCGCGGGACGCGCTGCTCGTCTTTTCCGCCATTCCGCTCGCCCTTACGGGCGGCATCATTGCCTTGTGGCTTCGCGGTATGCCTTTCTCTGTGTCAGCCGCGGTTGGCTTCATCGCGCTCTCAGGCGTTGCTGTCTTAAACGGCCTTGTGATGATGACGAGCATCAACCAACTCGTGGACGAAGGGATTGAGCGAGCGAATGCGATATATGCGGGAGCGGTTACGCGCCTTCGTCCAGTTGTCATGACGGCATTGGTGGCATCGCTCGGGTTTGTTCCGATGGCGCTGTCTACCGGGACCGGCGCCGAGGTACAAAAGCCGCTCGCGACAGTGGTAATTGGCGGCCTCGTAAGCGCGACGATCCTGACCCTTCTGGTTCTTCCCGCTCTTTGCGCGAGCTTCGGAGGCAAACCAGCAACCGGGTCCGAGCCCGAGGCGGAAACTCCGATCCCGATGCCAGTCAAGCCTGAAGGCAAAGGAGCGTTAGCAGCGCTAACGGCATCCGATGCGACGCTATAGGAGCGACGTAAACATGAAGCGCGCGTTTGAAAGAAACCCGATCGTTATGCGGCTTACCGCGATATTCGTGCTGGCAATCTTTTTGCCGGCTGCCGCGATCGCAGCTCCTCTGCGTTACTGCGTGGGTCAAAACGGGCATCGCGCGATCGAACTTTGGCATGCGAAGGATCTTCACCAAGCGAAGATGCATGCGAGTATCCGTGTCCCCGCGCCCCAAAGGTCGCCTGCCGCCGTTCACTATCCGATGCGCAAGTGCGTGGACAAAATCCTCCTGCCTATCGTTGCGAAATCCGATGCGCGCTTCCTCGCGGCCGCGGGCCAAGATCCCACTGTAGAATCGGTCGACGGACTTCGCCTCGCGTCTCGCGCGAAGCGACTTACGAACGTCAAACTGCATGTCGAGTATCCTACCGCGCGTCAGTCCGATCCGCGTCTCCGGATGCTCAAAACAGTCGTGTTGCTGAACTAGGAGACAGAGAAGCCTCAAGGCTTCGATTGCGGAAGAAGCGCTTCAGTCACTTGCGCCCCGGCTTCGGAGCTGCCGCCTCCAGTTTTTTACAGTCTGAGAACTGAACGGGTGCACCTCGTGCGCGCGACGCCGAAGGTTTGCCAAAATCAACAAAAGGACCATTGAAAATGATCACCTCAAGGCAAATCAAATTCTCGAGTTTCATATTCGGGATGATTGCTTCTGTTGTCGGTATAATCGCCGATAGCCAGTCATTCGCAGCGGACAACACGGAGACAACAAGCCCGCCAGTAACCTACGGTCCGCTTGTGGTCGCAGACGCGCATTCATACCGGCATTGCCACAATCTTTCGAAGAGAACGTACTGCCACAAGGCGGATCGTCTCCCTCAGAATTGGCCGCCGAACAGCAATACTCCTCATCGGTCGGGATCCGAGAGCGGTGTTGGGAAGGATTGCCTGCCCCTCTCCCGGCGATGCCCCAGTAACACCCGCTACGGAAAAGGATGACCCGTCGAATTCCGCTGGGGCGCCTCGCCCCAGCGGAAATTGAATTTGTTCGCTCAGACAAGAGTGCGCCGGATGTCAGAGAAAGACAGCGGAGTAAGTTTCGAAAACCCGATCGCGTTTTGGATCGGCGTTGTTGCTGTAACCGCGGGCGTTATCGCCCATATCCCTATGTATCTGATGGGCCGCGAAATGGGATACCGCCTGGCTGGAATGCCCATGGATTCGACAATGATCGTTGGCATGTGTGCCATCGTCTTCGGACTTCTCGCAAGCCTCTACGGCTTGGTTCCCCGGTCGGCAAATGCACTCGCAAAGCGCGTGTCGCAACTCGAGGTCGTGACCCTCGACGACGCGAAGCTAACCCCGGCGCACCTCGGGTTGATGGTCACGATGGCGTTCTCGGTCACCATAGACGTGATGAAGCCGACGACCCTCGCTTTCGTGATGCCGGGAATGGCGTTGGAATACGACTTGTGGTCTCCCTTAAATCCTCGCGGAACAATTCCGGTATCATTGGTCGCGCTTTTTGCGATCGTTGGCACAGTGATCGGCTCGTTTCTTTGGGGTTGGCTGGGCGATCGGATCGGGCGGCGCGCTTCAATCCTGTTTGCCGGTCTTGGATTCATCGCGACATCGATATGCGGAGCAATGCCGAGTTTCAGCTGGAACTTAGCTATGTGCTTCCTGATGGGGATTAGCGTCGGAGGAATGCTTCCGATTTGTTATACGCTTCTCGCAGAGACGATGCCCGCGCGATATCGTGGAATGCTCATGGTCTTGATCGGCGCCGATGTTGCCGGTGCCTACGTGATTACGAGCTGGCTGTCAGCCGCGCTTGTACCAACCTACGGCTGGCGAGTTCTATGGCTAATCGGCTTGCCGACGGGGCTGGCGCTGATTGCGCTTAACAGATGCATTCCTGAGTCCCCCCGCTTTCTGATCGCCATAGGGAAGGACGAGGAAGCGAAAGCAGTAATGGCGCGTTATGGCGCAAGGATAACCGAAACTCCCGTTAAACTCGCACAAGCTGGTGCAGGGTCTTGGCTGAGGTTGGTCAGTGGTCCCTTCCTAAGACATTCATTGGTCATAAGTTGGATTGGCTTCGCTACAGGACTGGTCCTGTTCGGGCTTAATCTTTGGATGCCAACGAACCTTCGTCAGGTGGGTTTTTCAGACGCCGATTCCATCCTTCGGGATGCGGCGCTTATGGGCCTTCCTTCGACTTTTGTCGTTGCCTGGCTTTATGGATCCTGGAGCAGCCGCAAGACGATCGCGTTGCTAACAATCATTACCATGGCTGCGCTGTTCGCATTGATCGTAGCCGCCAGCTCCTTCGCGGACAACAGATCCTTCATCTCGGTGCTGATGATTATCCCGGTCTGCGGCATCAGCTCGTTATCGGCCGTCGTGTCCGTCTACGCATCAGAGGTCTTTCCGACTCAGATGCGCGCCAGGGGAGGTGGTCTGGCTGCCGGATCAGCAAAGCTTGGCGGTGTGATTGTCATCGCTATCGTCAGTAGTGGTCTGACACCACCGTCTACGCAGTTCATTGCGTTCATCGGCGCTGCATCGATGGCGCTGGCGTCGATCCTCGCACTCACAAGCTTGATCGAAACGAGGGGGCGGGGACTAGAGCGGCTTGAAACGACCGAACGTCTGCAATCGAAAGGGGGGGTATATGGGAAAGCCGATTAAGAACATCACCATCGTAGGAGGCGGCACAGCCGGTTGGCTCGCGGCTGCTTTCTTAAATCGTTATTGCACAGCGGAAGACCCGCGCAAGAGCATCAATATCACGCTCGTAGAGTCGCCCGACATTCCCATTGTCGGCGTCGGAGAGGCGAGCCTGCCAGGAATGGTGGTCCTCTTACACCAGTTGGGCATCACGGAGTCGGAATTTTTCGAGTCGACGGATGCGACCTTCAAAGTTGCTGCGCATTTCGTGAACTGGAACCACGACAAGAACGGCAATGCAATCGAGTATTTGAATATCTTAAATGCGCCGCCGATCTTAGAAGGCCACGCGCTTGCCGACTATTTTGTCAGCTTCGATCCATCGCGAGGAGACTCTCATGCAGGCATGTCCTATGTGAAATCGTTTTCTCCAGTGGTGCCCATTGTCACGGGAAATCTATCCCCCCGAAATCCGGAAGATCCAGAATTTAGCGGTGAAATCGGCTACACCTATCACTTCGACGCCACTAAGTTGGCCGCGTTTTTGCGAAACATCGCAACCCGTCGCGGCGTAAAGCACATCGTCGACAACGTAGATTCGGTTACCCTAGACGAGCGCGGCTTCGTTGCGAGCTTGCAACTTCGTGAGCACGACGAACACAAAGTTGATTTCATCATCGATTGTACGGGTTTTAGAGGATCCATCCTTCAGCGGACTTTAGGCGAGCCGTTCGAGTCTTACTCGGATTACCTTTTGAACGATCGCGCAGCGGTCATCCAAATTCCTCTAAAAGACCCCTTGAACATTCCTCCGGTGACTCGCGCAACCGCATTTTCCGCAGGCTGGAACTTCAATATTCCGCTCACCACACGCGTGGGCACCGGATACGTCTTCTCAAGCCAGTTCATTTCGGACGATGACGCCATTCAAGAGCTGCTTAGGGCATATGACGTGCGAGACGGAGAACCGCGTATTATACCGATCCGCACCGGCCGGGTTCGGAATGCCTGGGTGAAAAATTGCGTGGGCCTCGGTCTCGCTGGCGGGTTTATCGAACCTCTAGAAGCCACCGCGATTTTCATGACCGACTTGGCGGTTCGTTGGCTCCGCCGCTTTTTTCCCACGACCGATTTCGAGCCAGCTCTCATTAGTGCCTACAATCGCCACGTGCATCGGTTGTACGATGAAGTTCGCGACTTAGTGCAGCTTCACTATCATCTCAACAACCGTCAGGACTCTGCATACTGGCGGGCAGCCCGCGAGGGCGTGCAGCTTTCAGATCGTCTGCGAGATAATCTGCAAATATGGCGTTCGAGGACGCCCGAGGACATGGATCTCGAGAGCACTTTTCTCTTCGGAGCCCCTGTCTACGCACTCCTGTTAATCGCCAAGGGCTTTTACGCGGAAGCGCATCTGGCCAACGCTCCCTTTCTGAACCGCAGTGTGTACGACAGATACCGGCAGGCTATGCGGACAGCTCGTGCACGCCAATTAAAGAACCTCGTGCCGCAAGGCGAATTCTTGAGAAACGGCGGTGCTTTGTTGCGGCCGAAGACAACGGCTCACGTTTCCCCACCGTTTGGCGGATTCGCTCAACCCAGCACGAAAATCAAGTTACCTCCGTTTCCTCTGAAGCCAACAAAAAACTGACTCGCGACCGGTGCACCAGGATGAGCAGAACACATAATTTATCCCCCAATACGCGCCGGCCACATTCAAAGGCGCAAGAGCTTTCCGCTATCGAGGCGGAGATCTTTGCGCGATGGGTGTCTCGCGTCGACGATGCAAGGAAATTGGTGGCAGACCAAATCGTATACTCGGTCAAAGCGAAGTGGGGAACAGCGGTAGCGCTCGAGGCCGCGACTGGAATTTGCCCGACGGAAATATCGCGCATTCGTCACGGAAAATTTGACCGGTTTTCGCTGGAGCGATTGGTGCGTTTGCTGTGTATCGTCGAGCCGAACGTGGAGGTTCTACTAAAAGTGAAGATCGTCCCCAAAGGCGAAAAATGAGCTCTGCAATGCGTCGACTTTTACTCTACATCATGGGGTGAGCGGTCCGTCGGGTGGCTGCCTCAGTGTTTGGCACTTCCGGCACCGGGACCCGTCAGCACCTCATCACGCATGTCCCGAACATCGGGCACATCCGCCGCGTGCTCGACGAACGGCCCGCCCGCCGCGCGCCGGACTCGCGCTTCCAGGACGAGCCTGAGAACTACATCGACGAGGATTCCGCCAAATCCACGCTCCGCAACATCGTATCCCTCGCGCGCTGCGGGGAGATGTTCGACTTCGATAGCGAGAGCAACACCTTCAGGCTCGACAACCCGGCATAAGGGGCGTCACACAACGTCGTCGGGCTCCAATGCACAGTCGGGTGTCTCCGAGACCTCGATCTGGAAGGTGGCGTGGGCGATCTTGAACCTGTCCTTCAGCATTTCCGAGGTGCCGGATAGAAAGGCATCGCCCGGATGCCCTTTGGGCATGACGAGGTGACACGTGAGCGCGGTCTTCGTCGTGCTCATCGCCCAGATGTGAAGGTCGTGGAGCCGGGTCACGCCGGGGAGGGTCTCCAGCGATTTTCTGACCGCGGCCGTGTCGATGCCGGGCGGGACAGCCTGCATCGCCATCACCACCGAATCCCTGAGAAGGCTCCATGTGCTCCAGACAATCAGCCCGGCGATCACGAGGCTCACCAAGGGGTCGAGCGTGAGCCAGCCGGTGTAGAGCGTCACCGCGCCCGCCAGGACGACGCCGAACGAGATCGCCGCGTCTCCGGCCATATGCAGGAAGGCTGCCCTGACGTTGATGTCGTCGTTGCGGCCGGAGGTGAAAAGCCACGCCGTGAAGCCGTTCCCCAAAATGCCGATGGCGGCGACAATCATCACCGTCATTCCTGAAACCGGCTCGGGTGAATGCAGCCGCTGGATCGCCTCCCAGGCGATGGCGCCGGTCGCGACCAGCAGCAGGATGGCGTTCGCCAACGCCGCGAGGATGGAGGAGGCGCCCATCCCATAGGTGAAGCGCGCGGTGGGCTTCTTCTTCACCAGCGCGCTCGCCCCCCACGCCAAGAGGAGCCCGAAGACGTCGCTCAAGTTGTGTCCCGCGTCGGCCAACAGGGCCATGGAGTTGGACAGCACGCCGAACACCGCCTCCAGCACGACGATGCCGACATTCAGCGACGTCCCGACCGCGAAGGCCCAGCCGAAATCCTTGGGCGCATGCGCGTGGGCATGGCCCGGACCGTGATCATGGCCGTGGTCGTGCTTATGACCGTTGTGGTTATCATGATCGTGGTCGTGCGCCATCGGCATTGCTTCTCGTTGTTGTCATCGGGGGCCGCAGGGCGACCCGTGCCCACGCTACGTCCTCCAGTGACTGGAGGAGCAAGCGCTTTGTCTAATGCCCGTGGGGCTCTTCCATTTGAAATTCTATGATTTCTAATTGGTCGCCGGCACGCAGGTTGAGCGTGGCATCAAATGAATGCGGCTCCGCCGGCGCTGCGTTGCTGACGTAGCGATGGGGCTCGTCGCGCATCGGCGCGCAATCAAGATGCTCGTCACTCGACGGGCGCCGGATGTTGACTGCGACTTTCAAGCCCGCAGGATAGTGGGTGAATGTCACCCGCATGCGCTCGCCCTCGGGCGTATCGATGATTTCCACCAAGCCCCCCGCCAGCTTGCCCTCAAAGGGAAACGGCGCCGGGGCATGATGATCGTGATGACCGGCGTGCTCTTGCGGTGCGCCTGAAACGGCCTCATCCGAAGCATGGACGCGGACATTGGCGACGGCCAGCGCGGGGATGTGCGCGAACAGCTCGTTCTTGAGGGCCATGCTGATCTTGTCTGCATCGGCCAAGGTCGCTGCAGCATTGGCCAACACCGCCGTGTCGACGTGGAGCTTGTGGCCAAGCCAGCGCGCTTTGACGTCGGCGACTTTGGTGATGCCTTTGACGTGCTCCGATGCGTGGCGCACCTCGGCAACAAGACCGGGCTCGACGCCATCCAGCATGCGGGTCAGCACGGACCAGGCGGATTGCCAGACGATGAGAAAGATGGCCGCCGTGATGAGGAGGCCGATGATGGGGTCGGCCAGCGGAAACCCGAGCCACACGCCGATTGCGCCGACGACCACCGCGAGGCTGGTGAGCCCGTCGGTGCGGGCATGATAGCCGTCGGCGATCAGCGCCGCGCTGTTGATCTCGCGGCCCACGCGGATGCGGAACACCGCCACCGCCTCGTTGCCGATGAAGCCGATGAGCCCGGCAAGCGCGACCCACCCCAAGGCGCCGATGGCTTGCGGGTGCAGGATGCGCTCGATTGCTTGATACCCGGCAACCAGCGCGCTGAACAGGATGATGGCGACGATGGTAATGCCGGCCAGGTCCTCGACGCGCCCGAGACCGTAAGTGAAGGTGTCGGTCGGCTTGCGGCGGGCGAGCCGGAAGGCGATCCACAGCGGGATGGCGGTTGTGGCGTCGGCGAAGTTATGGATGGTGTCGGCCAGCAGCGCGACGCTGCCGGAGATGAGCACCACCCCGACCTGGAACGACGCCGTGATCGCCAACAGTATGAAGGACCACTTGATGGCCCAAATGCCCCGGTCCGTCGTGGCGATGGAAGCGTCGATGACGCCATGGCTGTGGCCGTGCCCTTCGCCGTCGCTATGGCTATGCCCGTGACCAACGAGCGACTTCTCGTGGAAGAAGCCGAACCAATCCAACACGTCCGTGAATTTCAACTTCATCATCTTACAGGTACTTGCTGAGGGCCTTGAACTCGGCGAGCGCGGCTTTCGCGGGCTTGCCGTTGCCCGCCACCGCGTCGTCCAGGCAATGGTCGATATGGTCGTGGATCAGTTCGCGCTTGGCATTGGCGACGGCGTTTTCGATGGCGTGGAGTTGCTGCGCGAGGTCCACGCAGGATCGCCCCTCTTCGATCATGGCGATGGTCGACCGCAAATGGCCCTCGGCCCGCTTGAGGCGCTTGATAATGTCGGTATGGTTTGTGTGCTTCATAAGCCCATCATATCCCCCTGGATAGGATATATGCAAGCCGCACACTTTCGGGAGACTTCGTTGCCCTTTGCCGTTCTCAGCCTTTTGACCATTCCTTCTGCCGCGCCTTGAACTCGGACGACACGATCTTGTAGGGCGCGATGTTGCCTTCGTGGGGCGCCAGCAGCTCGGTCTCCACCGTCTCTCGATGAAGCGGGGCCTGTCCGAAGCCCGCACATCAGCTATGCGGCCGTCGATGAGTTCTTTCGCCGATGCTTGCCGGGGCGGCCCGCGCACCACGTCGCCAAAGGTGCCCAGGATGAGGATGAGGTTGCGGTAGCGCTCGCGGAACTGGTCCGGCTCCCCAGCGTGTGGCGGAGCAGGGCGTATTCCAGCCTGTTGAACGCGTAACCGCATCCCGTTGATATAGGTCTGCTCCCGCGCGTCGATGAACGACAGCGGCAGATTCCAGTTGAGAACGGGATGTTGGCGGCGAGCCGAGCACGCGCTTGTTCACGTCCTCGAACGGCTGCAGGTAAGCAGGTGGACCAGCGCGAAGAAAAAAGCCGCTATTTGATTCTGAATTCGATCTTGAGCGAGAACTTGAGCAACTGTCCGGTCGCGTCGTCTGGAGGGAAAGGAAACGGATCGGATCGTTGGATCGTCGCCAATGCTTCTTCGTCGAGCATAGCGAAGCCTGAGGATGAGCGAATTCTCCCCTCTACCAACTTTCCGCTGCGGTCTATCGTAAATTCAACAACGGCGGCGCCTTGCTGCTCACGCTCCCTTGCTTCACGGGGATAGCTTTGGTGCTTCCTTACGTGCAAGCGGATTGATTTCTGGAAGGTGAGTACCGCTTGGGTGTCTTTGATCGCCTCGCCGATTTGGTTCGTAGACTGAGTTTTTTGTTCTGTAACCGCAATTTGAGGCGGCGCAGCTGCTGATGAAGATGCTGTTTGTTGAGGCGCCAGATTTTCGGGCTGGACCTCTTTGAGCTCTTCCTGCTTCGGCGTCGGTTCTTTGGCGGGTTTAGCAATGGGCAGCGCCACCTCCGGCTCCGGCGCTAGAGGTGATTGCTCAAATTGCGGTATGTCGAGCGGCTTGAGTTCCTCGACCTTTTCAGTCGTCGGCGGGGTAGGTACGGCGTCGTCAGCTTGCGGCCCAAGGGCGGCTTCGGGTGCTTCGACACGCTGCTGCGTTACGATCGGAGAAAGCTCCATCGCAATCGCGCCGGTCACCTCGTCGGCAACCTCGTCGACCTGCGGCTTGGAGGTTGCCCAAAGGACTAATCCGACATGAACAACTGTGATGAGCGAGCCGCAAAGCCACCATTTAAACCAAGCGTGGGACCGCGGAGGGAGAATATCCGAAGCCAGCATTACGGCCTACCCGGCGGCCCCACTGCGGGCTCGGAGGAACCGGACATTACGTCGTTGTCCAAGCCTTCGATGCCGGTCAATGCCACTTTCAGATACGAGCGCATAGTCTACTCTATCCTGAAACATCGCTCTACGCGCGCTCCTCGTTCTATCGCCATGCTGGGCAGCGTGTAAGCTCCTTGGCGAGGGCGAAGAAGTCCTCCGCGTCCACTTCAATGCCCTCACTGCGTTTCTTGTTCCGATGAGCTGGCAGAAACACCGCGTCACGTTGGTCAGATCGAAATCAGCAGCAGCACCGAGACACGAAACATCTTCGCGAGATTCACGGCATCCTCGGCGTGAAGCCGGGCAGACCCCTTCTCCAGCTTTTGATACATTTGAAAACTGCATCCAAGCTCCGCCGCCGCCTGCATCTGGGTCTTTTTGGCGCCGAGGCGCGCGACGCGGAGACGTCTCCCGCACGCGACATCCCACGGGGACGCTGGCTTTTTCTTTGGCACTCGGCGCAGCTTTCCTTGACGGCGCACCAACAAGGTGGCCGGGGAGTTCAAAGCCGTCGAATGAACGGCGCAGTATATTGCTTGCGCTATTTTGCTGCCTCCCCGACCGCAGGCCGGAGGAGCATTCGTTTCAGCTGTGCGACAGCCGCATTCGTCGAGCCTTGAATCTCGGCACCTGATGGTGCACGTGGAATCTATCGCGTGGTCCCCACTTCGCCAACGTGCCCCTTCCACGCCACCGCCTAGAAATATCGCATCACCAATCGCGGCGGCGCGCCCTTGATGAACCACACGAGACACAGCCACGCGAGGAACATCAGAAGCCAAAGCGTGATTGCACCAATCGTGAGCGCGAGGCGCGCGGTCCAGTAGATCGCGATACCGGCGCCAAGCAGACAGGGCACCCCGTAGGTGATGAGTTTTTCCATGGCGCCAGGCTACGTGCTTCCGCTTGGTCTGCCGATACATGGTGCACAGCGCGTACACATCGGGATTCTTTCGCGCGCATCTCGTGTGTCCCCTGTTGCAACATTATCGATGCTCACCTGACTTCCAGCAGCTGACCTCAATCGGTCGTGTAGTGCTTGCTCTTGCGCTCTGCCCTGAGGCCCCAGCGCTGCCGGGTGCCCGACATCGCGAACCCGATGGTGCCGCGGCCGTGATCAAGGTTGAGCTTGTCGATGGTGCGCATCTGGGCATACGCGTACTCGGTACAAAACGCTGGATGTGGGGTGCTGACAGGTTGTGGATACCGTATGTGCCCTTTCACGCCGGGCACAAGCCGAACACCAGGGGAACAGCGCGAAAATGGGCCTCATCGGTCTTTGTGATGTCGCGTGAGGACCTCGTGGGCGGGCCCAGCTCGAATGAGGGGGCCTTTCGGCCCCCGGCTTCAACGGGATTGGTCCGCGCCAAGCCCCCATGCCTTCAAGGCCCGTTCCGTCTCCTCGGGCGCGATGGTGGTCATGTAGTCCGGATGGAACTTCTGGAACTCCCTCGGCAAGTCGCGGATCGGCAGATGGCTCACCGCCTGCCCCATCGCGTCGCTGATGACCTTGCGGCGGGCCACGGCAAGGTCGCGGCCGTGGTCCAGGCGTTCGCTGATCTCCTGCGGAAGGTTCGGCGGGACAAGCGTCTCTTCGTCATGGCGGAGGCATAGCTTGTATTCATCGAGCGCCATTCCGAGGGCGTCGGGCACGCGTTCGAGGCGCAGCTGCCCAACAAGATCCGACAGCAGGTCGAGGTGGTCCATGTGGTGGTGGCTTTCATTCGTTTTTAAAATCGCCTTCACCCGGCGACGGCCGCTTATGGTGGCCACCACATGGATCGCCTGACAGCGCCTTCCCGCGTCCCCTACTTCGACACTTTTTCCTTCAGGTACTTCTCCACCGCCTTCGCGTTGTCGGACCCGGTGGCGCGACTGGCGCCGGCAAGCGCCTGGCTGCTGACGCCGAACTTGTCCTTCCAGTAGTCGACCTCATACCGCTCGCTCATATTGATCCGCGTGCGGTCTTGTTTGCCCTTCTTGGTTTTATCATCGGCCATGGGTCTCTCCTTTGCATCGTGCGGGTCAAACGCCAGAAGTGCCGAGGCAGATCCCATCGCCCACGGCTTGGCGTGCCTCGCACATGCTCCGCAAGCGGCCAGATTTGTCGATCAGCCTTCGAAGGCCTCCAACGCGCCCATCAAATCCGCGCGCAGCTTTTCCGTGAGGGAAGGGTTCTGCGCAACCTCGCGCACCACGGCCAGAAACGCGATGATGCCCGCGCCGTCGATGATCTGCCCCGCTTCCTCGGCGTAGGATTCCCACATCGCCTTGCCTTCGAACCGCGTGTCCGGCGCATTGCCATGATACGCGCACAACGACCGGCAGACCCGTTCCGCCAACGGCCGACGCCTCAGTGCCATCGTGTTCCCCCGCCACAACTCAATTACCTTCCTTTGTTGGTTAGAATCCTCGCAGAGGAAAGCAACTCCGCGCGATGTCCCTAATGGCATCCTAACACGGGCGTCTGGTTGGTGGGCTTCTGTTGAGGCTTCATCCGCAATTTGCTCCGCCTACGGAAGGGTTTCCTTTTCGCAACAGCCCCTTCCCCTCGTTCCGGCGCCACCCTTGTCAGTTCGGTTTTCGCGTTGTCCGATAAGCCTACGACAAGGAAAGCACCTTCAATGCGTGTTCTGGGACTTCTCGTTTTGGGCGCCGCGCTCTGCGGCAATGCCGCCGCACTCGAGGCGTCCGCCGGCGCCGACACGGTCAACAGCAGCCAGGTGGGCATCAACGCCAAGATCGGCCAACCAAATCACCACGTCGAGCATCAACAACATCTTTAACTGTGGTAAGAACGGGCAGCTTTACGATTCCGTCCACAACGTCTGCATTTCCGTGGACGAACCGCTCGCGAAGAAGATCGCCGCCTGCACCACCAACAAGCAGTCTATAACCAAGCCACAGGCGCGTGCATAGCCTCGGCGCCGGACCTGACCGCGAACCTCAACACCACCAACCTCGGCACCGTCACCGCCCTCCTGAACAAGGTCGTGGCGTGCAACACCGCCAAGCAGTTTTGCAGTTCCGCGACCGGCACGTGCGCGGCTGGCTCCGGCACCATCCGCCAGACCTACGCGAGCCCGATCTATAACATCGCCAAAAACAGGAACCCGCAGACTACGGCCTCGGCACGCGCGACCTGTGCGTGATCAGCTACCAGTAGGGCATGACCTCCCAGCCGCGCGGCGGCTGCCAGATCAGCTCGCCGGGTGGCGCATGGAGCCTGACCATCACGTCGTCGGACGACAGCGCGTACTGGTGCCAGGCGACCTGCTACGACATCCAGTAGGCCTGCTAAACGCGTAGGGCTCCGAAAGCGCCGCGCTCATCCAACCCTATCGATGAGGCGCCTGCGCACCTCCATGGCGAACGCCAAGCGGCCACCGGAAAGGATACCGGTGGGGAACCCAGCCGGGATCACCCACGGGCAATACGCTGTTCCTGAAGAAGTTCGGCCTCGATCATCGCGCGGAGAGGCGATGACCGCAATTCCGATTCCCGCCGGGCCAACTGCTCCGCATGCGCCCTTTTCCGCAACTCGGCCGAGGCCCGCCTACCGGCGGGAGCACGAGGTTTAGCGGTCAGATCACGTTGTTCTGTAAGTCTCAGATCTCTTGCGGAGACGGTTCGTCAGTGCGCGTGGCGGGCGAGACTGTGGAAGGTGGTGGTTTCGGCCTGGAACAGCAGGTTCACGGTGTCGGTCGGTCCCTTGCGGTTCTTCGCGATGATGAGCTCGGTAATGCCCTTGGTCCTTTCCAGCTTGTCCGTGAGCTCGATGGTCTTCTTGCGGTCGGCGTCCGTTGACGCGGCGCTTTCGGAAGCGCCGCCAAGCTGCTGTTTGAGATAGTATTCGGGCCGGAAGAGGAAAGCCACCACATCGGCGTCCTGTTCGATGCTGCCGCTCTCACGAAGGTCGGCGAGCATCGGCCGCTTGTTGTCGCGGGATTCGACGTTGCGGGAGAGCTGCGAGGCGGCGATGACGGGAACATGAAGTTCGCGGGCTATCTGCTTGAGGCCCATGCTGATGTCAGACACTTCCTGCACACGGTTGGCTTCGTTCCTCCGGCCGGGCGCGGTGGCGAGTTGCAGGTAATCGACCACGATCAGGCCGATGCCGTATTGCCGCTTCATCTGGCGGGCGCGGGCGCGCATCGCCTGGATGGACATCCCCGGCGCATCGTCGATGTAGAGCGGAAGCTCGGCCAGCGCCCCCGCCGCGCGGGTGAGCCGTTCCATCTCGCCGTCGGTGAGGTTGCCGTTGGCGATGCGCTGCGCGTCGATTCCGGCGTGTCCCGCCGCCATGCGCTGCATGAGCTGCTCGGCCGACATCTCGAGGCTGAAGACCCCGACGGCCGCGCCGTGGTCGTTGCCGGACGCGAGCGCCTGGGCGGCGTTGTGGGCGATGTTGAGGAGCAGGCTGGTCTTCCCCATCGACGGCCGCGCGCCGAGGATGATGAGGTCGCTGCGCTGGAAACCGCCCAGAAGATTATCCAGGTCGACGAGGCCCGAACCGATGCCGGTGACGCCGCCCCCTGCCCTTTTGGCCTTCTCGGCGCTGTGCAACATCGCTTTCAGGCTTTCGCGCACGTTCCGGAGCGAGCAGGTGGTGCCGGTGTTAGCTAGCCGGTAAAGCTCGTCGCCCGCCTCCTTGACGATGACCGCGGTGGCTTCCGGTGAGTCCGCCTTCTCCGCTTCCACCTTCATCGTTTCGGCAAGGCCGATGAGCATCCGCTGCGTGAAGGTGTTGCAGATGACCTCGGCGAGGCTTTTGACGTCGCCGGCCTGGCCCGCGTGCTCGAACATGCTGGAGAGGTGCGGGAAGAGGTCGTTCTGGGCGTTGAAGCTTGTAGAGTTGAGTTCCTGCGCGAGGTTGATCGGGTTGGCTTCGACGCCACGCGTGTTGATGATGCGCTCGAGCGCTTCGAAAACCGCGGCATGCAGGGGAATGTAGAAGTGTTCCGGACGGAGCGTTCCGGCGACGTCGTCGTAGAGCCTGTTGTTGACCATGAGGGCGGCGATGAGCGCCTGTTCGGCGGCGACGCTGTGGGGTGTCGCCTTGATCGCGACGACGTGCGCGGCTTTCGCCGCGGACATTCCGACCGCCTTCGCTTCTCCCATGGCCGGACACTGACGGAATTGCGCCGGGGTGTCTTGCGGCGTGCCTCTTTGGTGGGCATCCGATGCACCCGCGATCATTCCTGGTCATGTTTTCAGCAATGACCGTTCCGCCGCTTGTGCGCCGCCCCATAATCATGGGCAACGGAAGCAACGGAGCTGGCGCGACGGCCATTACCTTTACTCGCGGATGGCCAGGACCCGGATGGTCTCGCGGCGCGCGTGGCCTATCACCTGCACAGGCTGGGCATCTCGACCACGGCGCTCACCGCCGCCGCCGGACTTCACCGCGTGGAAGCCCTGCACATCCGCAACGGGCGCAGCGAGCTCTCGGTGAAGGACCTTGGTTTCCTTGCCGACGCGCTCCGCGTTCCCCTTGAGGCGCTGACGCGCCTTCTCGACGATGGCGAACGGCTCGATTGGGACTTCTACCGCGTTTCGGGAAGGCACCCCGCCGCCGTCTGGGCCAACGTCCGGAAGCACGTGCGCGCGGCGGGCATGTCGAACGCGGCGGCCGCGCAGCTTCTCGGCTTCAAGCGCCCCAACATCGTGCGCGCGTTCTCGGGGCGGCCGCGGCACATCCTTTACCGGCCGCCAGGCCAGACGCTCGCCGAAGCGATCGGTGTCGGCGACGCCGAGGTGTTCTTGGACGGCATTGCGATGGCCGATCCCCATCGTTCGCCGCGAGACGAATAGCGTCGGCGGGAAATCACCCCCTCGCACGACGAAAACTAAAACGCGCATGTTCCGCAATTGCAACGGTGTTGGGACCATGCTTCCAAGCTTCCAAAAATGGCGTTGCGCATGATCCGCGCGCTGAGCGACCCGCATTTGCTGGCGTGCCGCGCGCATCCTGGAAAATGTTCCACAGCGTGCGCACAGCCGTGGGGTATCACTCAGTTCACGCGCCTCCGATAATTCAAACCACCGCCGCAATCCCGTCCATTTGCATGCTACTTTTCCGCACCCGGTGCCGCGGCGCTCTTGAGCGTTCGCGAATGGCAGCGGGGTCCCGCAAGATCCACTCCCGTCCTTCCCGTCACCCACGGGAGCGGGGAGCCATCGCGTCCTTGATCGGGCGACGCGGCACCACCTTTGCGTTTTGGAGGGAGTGCGCGATGCGTGGAGAAGGCACGGGAACAATTTCACGGCGGACGGTTTTCGGCCTGGGTGCGGTGCCGCTGTCGGCGTCTTGCTCATTGCCGGGAGTCAGCCCTGCAAAGAAGCCGCCGATTTTACCGGCGCGCGGAATCAGCGTCTACGTGACGAACGTGATGCGGGGCCACCGCGCGGACGGCGGATGGTCACCGCTCCCGGCAGTCCTTCTCACCACGCCCCAGTTCGACAACATCCTGACCATGGCGTGGTCAGCGCTCCGCTACGAATGGGACCCCGAGCCCGCGCTCGCCAACATCGCCATCCTCAAGGCCATTCCCTACGTGCTCGAGGTGCACCCTCGGAAGAAGCAATGGTACTTCGATGCGGGACGTTCGGTGATGTACTGCCGGATGCATCCAGAGGCACTCACGTCATCGCTGTCCTTCGAGGAATGCGAGGCACGGTACAACCAATTTCTCCAGAAGTTCGCTGCGGACTCGGCCGTCTTTTTCAAAGGGGGCGCCGCATGAGCAAGCACCGCCCCGATCCCTACGAGCAGCTGCTGAACGTGATGGAGGGCTACACCGCAGACGGCGAGCCGCGCGGCGCGCCGGTAACGCTGGAGGGCGGCAACAATGCCGTCGGCCAGATCGGCTTGATGCTTGCGGCGCTCTTCCGCGACTTCAACCAGCACATCCCCGATGAGATGGAACGGGACCAGGTCAGAACCGCGATCATCCTCGTCTTCCTGCGCTGGCTGAAGCTGACCCGCATCACCTCACACTTCCGTCTGCGGCAGATGCTGAAGCGGGTCTGCCTGCCTTCGACGCACTAGGGGCGGTCTGTTTGATTTTGTCATGTTTTGATGAGTGAAGCGTCATGTCACAACGTAGAAATGGCCCACGGCACGGCCTGGTGCTTGGTATTGCCGAGAAGGAAAAGGCGAAGGGCTTCCCGGCCCCGATCTGGGACGAGGGGCCGGACGGGCACCTGGTCACCGTCGCCCCCACCGGCGCGGGCAAAGGCGTCTCCTGCATCATCCCCGCGCTGCTGACGTGGCAGGGCCCGGCCATCGTCATCGACCCCAAGGGCGAGAACTACGCGGTGACGGCGGCAAGGCGGCGCGCGATGGGCCAGAAAGTCCACGTGCTGGACCCCTTCGGCATCACGGGCTGCGTCCAGCCCGCCTCGCTCAATCCCTTCGACATCGTGGGCAAACCCCGGACGGCGCGGTGGGAAGACTTCGTCACGCTCGCGCGCGCCGTGGTCCAGGACAAGACTTTCGGCAAGAACCAAGACCCTTACTGGGACAACCGCGCAGCCAGCCTCATCGCCTGCGCGATGGCCCACGCCTCGGCCCACCTTCCCTCGCCGACGCTCGAGGACGTCCTCACGCTGGTGCTGAGCTACGATCAGTTCGCGATGGACTTCCGCCACCAGCCCTTCGAGAACCAGTGCCATCCCGAAATCGCGGCCCCCTTCGCCCCGGCCGGCATGGCCTGGGACAAGACCCGCATCGCCATCACGTCCACCGCGGTCGATCTCATCTCCTACCTGATGGGCGGATCGGTGCTCACGAGCCTGAAGAGGTCCACGGTCGACCTCAGGAAGGTCGAGCGCGGAGACCCCATGACCCTTTACCTGGTGCTCCCGCCGGACAAGCTCGCCACGCACGGCAAGCTGCTGCGGCTGTGGATGACCTGCCTGATGACGGTCCTGACGCGCCGGCGGACGCCGCCGGCGGAGCCGACCCTGCTGCTGGTCGACGAAGCGGCGCAACTCGGTGAGATGCGCGAGCTGGTAACCGCCGTCACGCTGATGAGGGGCTACGGCATCCGGGTGTGGACGTTCTGGCAGGACCTCTCACAGCTCAAGGCGACCTACCCGGACCACTGGGAAGCGATCCTCAACAACTGCGCCTACCACCAATACTTCGGCGCCGCGACGCCGATGGCGGCCAACGCCCTGCAGGCCTATCTCGGCGACGCGCTGCTGCGCTCCGTGCACCGCATGAAGGCCAACGAACTCGCGCTGTTCCGGCCGAGGGAAAGGGGCGCGATCGTGCGCATGCCGAGCTACCTCACCGATCCGATGTACCAGGGCCTCTACGAGCCCAACCCGTTCTACGAGGCCAGGCAGCCAAAGCTTCCGTGGGAGGAACCCGGATACGCGTTGGAGGAATCCGCCGACGGCGTCGTCCTCGCCTTCCCGCAGAGGGAGGGCCGCGATGCTTGAGGGGCGCGTGATGCTTGATAATCTGCTCGCGGGCAGGACCGCCTTCGGCGAGGTCTACATCAACGAGAGGGAAGACCGGAGCCTCGACTTTACGAAGAACCCGGAGATCATCGGCCACACCATCCTCGGGCTCAACCTCGCGGCCGAGATCTTCAAACCCACACGGGGGCCCCGGGACGTCTCGTTTACGCACTTCGCCCGCAAGCTGATCCTGTTCGCGCGCAAGGGCGGGACCATCGCCGCCAATCCCGATTTCCTCACGCGGGTGGGTTATGCCACGCGCATGGCGGTGCTGGAGATCGGCCTGCTTGGCTGCGGCATCGGGTTCGGGGGCCTGGTGATGCGGGGCATGCAGGAGGAGGCCCGCGCCAGCCGCGCGGGCGGGAACGCGTGCATCGAGTCGCAAATCAGCGACATGGCGGCGAAAGCCGGAGACCCCGACGCGCCACCCGTGGTCTGGCGGAACGACACCGGCCATTACGCCCTCCACGAACTCGCGCATCCTTTCCACCTCTGGGAAGAGGGCATGCGCCTCGACAATTGCCTTTGCCGCATATTCCCCCACGACGCGCGGACGCGCGTGTCGCCCTGCGCCTCGCCGTCGCTGCTCTGGGAGCTCGAATACTGGCGCCACGTCGAGAACGACCATCTGCGGCTCTTCTCGCTGCGTTCCGGCACGGCCCGCATCGCCCTGCTCAGCGTCAGGCGCGGCGCGCTCAAGGAGCTGCAGGTGCAGTTTCCGAACGAGCCGATGCTGGGCGACATCCTCACCGATGTCACCGAATACCTCGAGGCGCGGTTCGGCGTCTTCAGCTTCAACCTCGCGCGCCAGCTCGCGGTCGAAAGCGTGGTGGTGGCCATCATCAAGGCCAAGCGCCTGACGAGGGGCAAGCGCTCGCGGAGCTTGCCGCCCGACAAGCCGAACCGCAGCAGCCGCCGCCTCCGGCGCGACACCGCGTTCGGGGGAACCGTCTGATGGGCAAGCTCAGGCAGGAGGACCCGGTACGGCGCGCGAAACTGTTCCTCGAGCAGGACGGCCGCTGTTTCTATTGCACCGTGCCGATGCTGCCGCCGCCCTTCACCCGCCCTAGGCGCCGGCGCGAGGTGACGCTCGAGCACCTGATCCCCCATTGCGAGGGAGGCCGCCGCGGTTTCTTCAATGAGGTCGCGGCCTGCAACGCCTGCAACGGCGAACGCGGGACCATGCCGTGGCTGCTGTTCTTCTGCCTCAAGGAGATCGAACGCGACGGGACCGCGGAGGCACGCCATGCCGCATGATGATACCCCCCTCACGCCGGTGCATCTCCATGAGCTGCGAGAGCTCCACGCGGCGCTGCAGGCCGATGAAGCGCCGCCGGTCACCTGGCTGCTTTCCAAATGCTTCACGCTCCAAGAGCTTCGCCATCCCCGCCAGCTCCTGCGCGCGGGAAAGGAGCTGGGGAATTGCCTCTCCCGCAAGGGCCTGCCCCTTGCCCGTTACTGGAACGCGGTCGCCGCCGAGGACATGAGGGTGTTCGAAATCCGGCACCGCCTGAAACCGTGCGCGCTCTTCACCGTGCAGGACCATGCTTACCGGGAATGGCAGTTCCATAGCTTTCCCGCAGGGCTCCCGACCTTCGTCGATGCCTGCGTGGAGAAATTGAATTCGGAATGCGGACCCCTCTTCGACGGCATCACCGAAATCATTCTGGAAGGTGACCAGGCCTTCTGCCCCTGGTTCGATGACCCAGACCCGGAGACCTCCGATCTCATCGGCCCGCAAAAGCTTCTCCGGGGGGATCTATGACCAGCATCTCACGCCGCCTGCTGCGCCTCCGGACAAAGGTTGCCAATGTCCTTGGCGGCAAGACCGTCTCTGGGCACCCCGGGCTTGCCCCGATCACCTACCCGCGAACGCCCCGCTCCCGTCTCCTGCTCCTGCGCTGGACGGATCAATTCCTGAGCATGCACCCCAATGCCACGGACGCTGAGCTCACGGCCATCATCCGCAAGCTTGCGGTCTTCATGATCCGGCACGGCCGCGACGAATTCTTGCCCGAGGAAATCATCGGCGGCCTGCGATGGTTTGCGGGCCGCCCCGGCGCCATCACGTCCAAACTCGGCTTTGGCGGCGCCGTGCGGCTGAAGCGCGACGAACGCATCCGCATCCTCCGGGAATGCGTCCGGCGGCCACGGGTGCTGTTCCGGGCGTCGATGCGGGAGCCGGACCCGGCACCGGTGGTCTGGCTCCAGCACAACACCTTCACCCTCTCCGAGCTTGTGCACCCCGAGCATCTGCTCACCGTGGGGACGCAGGCCGGGAACTGCCTCGGCAGACCGCACCTTGCCGCCGGATACTGGCTGCGCATCTCGGAGGGGCGCGGCAGGCTTTTCGCGATCACCCAGGGAGAACTCCTCTGCGCCCTCTTCATGCTGGGCGGTTCCGAGTATCTGGAATGGAGCTATCTCAACACACCGGAAGGGCTGCGGGACTTCGTCTCCCGCTCCGTGGCGGCCCTCGACCAGCGCGTCGGCCCCCACGGCGTCAATCCCCCTTTCATCCCCGAAAAGTTCCGTCGCGAACTGGGCGGGGACGCGAACCGCACCGGTGAGACGTGCCGCCCGGGAGATGCGCCGTGATGACCGGCACCCCAGACACGAATGGAGCCCGCGCTGCAATGAAGGCATTCGATACGCCATTCTGGCAACAGCTGGAGAACGTGCTTGCCGGCCTCACCGCCGATGGTGAGCGCACGCACGGGCTCTGGCCGCTCCCGGGCATTCTACCCCTTGAGAAGGACACCGCCTGCCGCATCGCCTTCACGGCCATCTGCGAGTTCGAGGACGAGGGGACCCGTGATGACGAAGACGTCCGCACCTGCGTCCTCTGGATGGTTTCGGCCCACCTCCGGCGGCTCCTCAAATCCGGAAACATCATGGAGCGGGCGGCGCGCCAGATTTCCTGGATGTGCAATCTGTATTCGTCCCGCACCGAGTTCGCGGCGTGCGTCCCGTTTATCCGGACCCTCCTTCCCGGCCGCCTGCCGGAACCACCCACGGCATCGCGCCGGGAGCGGCGGAGGGACATGCTCAAAATCCTTCACCGCGTCGATCAACATTACCGCCCGCGCGACGATGCCCCCTTCCAGGCGCTCACCGAGCGCGACTACCGCGTCGTGCAGTACCGACGACCCGACGACTGCATCCGCCATCCTCACAGCCGTCACGTGTGGGAGGATACCTTGCGTGCGATGAAGCGGGGTGAGCCAGTCGACCACGGGTATTGGCTCGACCTCATCCACGGCAAGCGCCTGGCCTTCGCGCTGTTCGTGGAAACCGCGTGTGTCGCCACGTTCGAGAACGCCGGTGGGCGGCTCATCAACATCAAGCTCCAACCCGCCGCGACGCCCGCCACGCTTTTCACGCTCACCAGGGCGTGCACCACGCTCGCGTATCTGTACGGGACGGAGTTCCGCACCGATGCGGATTCAGGGGACGCCACCATCCGTGCCTACCGCGCCGCCTGGGACCAGCGCTTGCAAGAGGCGGCGCACCTCTGGCCCGCGCTGAAGCAGAAGGTTGAGGAAAAATCCAACACGCGGCCTTTCATGATCCCCGGCTCGACGGACCAGTGGATCGGCGGCCTGATCTGCGTCTTCGCCCTCTCCTACGTCATTCCGGCATTGATCGTCGTCGCGCCCGACTTCGCCCGCTCCTACGCGCACGTGTGGCGGGCGGCGTTCGGACTGGAGCCCGCCTGCCCCGCGTCGGACCCGTATGCCGCCCGGTCGTCGTGCCTTTTTCCGCCCGCGAACCTCGAGGTCCCCATCCCCGCACACAGGGGTGATGCTCCATGACGTCGGACGCCAAAGACATGCGGGATTTCGCGAAAGGTGTCCTACGCGGCGACGAGGGCCTGCCCGCGATGGACTTCACCGCGGACGGCGACGGACTCGATCGCCTTGCCTACTGGACGACCCGCTTCCGCGACCGCGCCGGTGCTCACACCGGAAAGCAACGCGCGCTCTTTGTGCGTAAGTTCGCGCTCTACCTCATCCGCATGGGTTTGCGCGACAATCCCCGCCACACCTACCTTCTCGGCACGGACTGGTTCGCGGCCACTCCGGTGCTGCTGGAATCGACGTTGAGCTTCGGCGGCGCCGTGCGTCTCCACCGCCAGGACTGCCAGCGCCGCATCAACCTGCTCGCGCCGCTTCCCGAAACGGAGATCCTCGCCGACCTCGCGCGTCCGCTGGTCCCAAAGCCGGTCATCGGTTCGCATGACGCGTTCGTGATGGAGAAGCTGGTGCACGCCCGGCACCTCGTCGAAACCGGGATGCGCTTCGACAATTGCCTCAAGGTGCGGGGCCACAACGGCTATCTGCCCAATCCCATCTACTGGTCCCTGGTGAAGCACCGCACCACGCACCTTTACGTCGTTCGCCATCTCGACAACCCATGCCTGCTGATCGACATCACACTCGCCACGGTCCGGCAGATGCAGCACCTCGCGCCACCACCCGCGCTCGGTGCCGTGATGGCCGTCTTTGAAAAGGCGCTGGTCAACCTTCACGGGCCACTTGCGACGGCAGGAGGGCGCTCATTGCTTGGCGGGACTGCAACGGAAACCATCCGGGCTGATCCCAACCAACTCACGCTGCTCCCGGACATCAGGAGCCCGTCATGACAGACCCATGCGCTCGCAAAGCCGCGCCCGAACCGCTGCGGAAAGTACGTATCGCGTTGCTCATTCTCGCGACGGCAGGCTTGGTCGCCCCCGTGGCCATCGTCGCCGCCCCGGCTGCCGCGCGCGACTACGTGCACATCTGGCGCATCGTCCTCGGATATGACGCCAATCCCTTCGAGCATCCGCAATCATCGTGGGACTGCTTGCCGACGGTTGACGGCAAAAAGACAAACCGTCTCCCGGCGAAGGGGAAGTAACCATGCCGTTAATCGCAAGCCCTGCTGAACGGCGGATTTCCCACGTTTACGGGGTGATTTCCCACTCATCAGATGACCTTAAGCCGCCCTGGTGATAAACGCCTTTCACCGCTGAGAGAAAGCGGGGGGAATAACATTTTCTTTTTCAGATTTCTGCGCATCCCGCGAGTCATTCGACTTTCGGGAACGGGTGGATGTTGCCCACATCATGAAACCAGAACCGCTTTCATACGAAATGGCAAGCAACCGGCGCCCACAACAGGTTGACCCGTTCCTTCAGCGCGTGATGTTCATCATCGACGGATGGGTGGAGGGCGAGTGGGAAGCCAAGGAGGCGATCCGCCACGAGGCGGCGGCGCTCGGTTGGACCCCGTCGCGGACCGCACGATACAAGGACGCCATCCTGTCCTCCCACGCCCTCGCGGTCCGCGTGGACGGCATGTCGGAAACCAAGTTCCGGCGCGAGCTCGAAAAGGTCGACGCGCCGACCCCCGGGGAACTGATCCGCAAGGCGCGGATGCGCTATGCGGCGAAGCTCCTGCGCGAAACCCGCCTGCTCGTGAAGCAGGTGGCAAGGCGCGCGGGTTACGACAACGACAAGCACTTCGCCGACGCCTTCCGCGCCGAGTTCAACACCACCCCTTCCGATTACCGGAAGTCCTTCATCGCGCGCCTCTCGAAGGCAGCGGACGATACGTGAACCTTGCGCCATTGCATGATTGAGTGGAGTACGATTTGACCCTTCGCGCAGATGTCGTCATGCCGATACGGAACGGAGCCCGCTTCGTCGTTCCGGCGGTGAAAAGCATTCTTGAGGATGAAGCCCTCGGCACGCTCATTATCGTCGATGACGGGTCCAATGACGATTGGGAAGCGCGCGCGGCGGGCCTCCTCAAGCGGGACAGCGTCAGGATCATCCGCCAACCGCCCGCCGGCATCGCCGCCGCGCTCAACCGTGGGCTCACGGAAGCGACGACCAGGTATGTGGCGCGGATGGATGCGGATGACGTGTCCCTTCCGGGACGCCTCGCTTCGCAGATCAAATGGCTCGACCATCATCCCGAGATCGCGGCCTTCGGCGCGCAGATGCTGGTCATCACCGCCGATGATACGGCCGGACGGGAAAGCAACTACCCCTGCCGGCCCGAGGAGGTGAGGCACGCGCTGTTCGCGCGGGGACGGTGCGCGCTCTGCCATCCGGCGGTGATGCTCCGCCGCGAGGCCGTGCTCGCGGCCGGCGGTTACCGAACATCCTTCGAGAACGCGGAGGACTATGACCTGTGGCTTCGCCTTTCCGAAAAGGGCGCGGTCGCGAATTCCCACCACACCTTCATCCACTACCGGGTCCATCCGGGCCAGGTCTCCCACCAGCGGAAGGTCCGCCAATCGTTCGCCCGCGACCTCGCCCTCTTTTCCGCGCGCGAACGCGCCCAAGGACGCGCCGATCCCACCCAGGACTGGCTCACGCCCAAATCCTACGCCGAGCTGCAGGCACCGGAGTTTCATCCGGTCATCCGCAAGCTTGCCGTGGCCTACGAGGCGATCGACGGCGTCTGGAACGGCGGACGCCAGGTGCTGACGGCCGAGGCGGTCCGCGCCATCCCCGACCTCGCCCGGGCGTCGTATCTCGGGGAAACCCGCAGGCTCCGCTATGACCTCATCAAGAAGGCAGGTGCCACGGCCTTGTGGCGCGGCAACCTGGGACACGCGCTCGAGGCCTATTACGCCCTCGCGCATTGCCGCACCATCGACAGCAAATTCTTCCGCAAGACGTTCGAACCGGCGGGAGGTCCCGCATGACTGCCGCCTCCGCCCTGCCGGTATGCCATGGGCTCGGCATCGTCTCCCGTACCCGCCATGCCCTCACCCCCGTCATGGCCGCGATGGTGCCGAGCCCCGCGTGGATGTTCACCGGCGAGCCCCCCGCGCCGCCTCGGCCCACGGAGGACTCCTGATGTCAGCCCCGAAACCCGTGGCGGACTTTCCGCCCTACTTCCTCGACAAGTCGTTCCGCTGCACGGTGGCCGAGGCGTTGGACCGCGCCGAGCTGGTGAGCTTCGACGTTTTCGACACCTTGCTCAGGAGACCGTTCCTCGAGCCATCCCACCTGTTCGACGCCCTCGGCTCCGAAACCGGCTCACGGGCATTCGGGGAAGAACGCCGCCACGCCGAAGCCTCGGCGCGTAACCGCCATCCGAGCGCGCGGGACGTGACCCTCGAACAGATCTATGCGCATATCGACGGCGACCCCGCCCGCGAAAGCGCCTTTGAATCCTCCTGCCTCTACCCCCGCGCTGAGCTCGTCACCTGGGCCTCGATCGCCAGGGCCAAAGGCAAGCGCGTGATCGCCGTTTCCGACATGTACCTCGGCAAGGGCTTCGTGATGTCCTTGCTCTCCCGCCACAAGATCAACGTGGACGACCTCATCATCTCCTCGGAGGACGGCGTCGCGAAATACGACGGGTCCGCCTTCCGCCTGCTGTCCAATAGGACGGGTGTCGCCTTCGACCGCATGCTGCACTTCGGGGACAACGCCACATCTGACTTCCATGTGCCGCGAAGCCTTGGCGTCAAGTCTGTCCTGGTCGCGAACGCATCGCCACGCGGCGCGGACGCCCACCACGTCACGACGCTGATCGCGGCCCTGGGTTCGAACGGGTCCCATCAGGGGTCGACCGCCGGAAGCGTGATCCGCGACAGCTTCGTCCCAGGCGGCCCCCGCGAGTTCTGGGGGGACATCGGCCGCTATGTCGTGGCGCCGCTGGTGCTTGGTTACGCCCAGTGGGTTACCAGGGAAGCGGCCAAAGGCGGCCATGACCGCGTGGCGTTCGTGGCCCGGGACGGCAAGTTGCCCCGCGAGGCGTTCACACGGCTGACCCCCTGCCCGCCGGCCCCCCCTTACGTTCACCTCTCGCGTTCGGTGCTGCTGCGCGCGGGCCTCGACCTCCGCAGCGAGACCGTCCTCTACCAGCTCACCTCCGGCATCGTGGCGCCGGTTTCCGACTATGTCGCGCGGATCGGCGAGGGCACCGACACGCTCCTCGCGCGGGCCCGCGCCCACTTCCGCGGCGATCCCGTCGTCGGCCGCGAGATAAGCACACGGGACCTGGAGGGCTTCTTCCTCGAGGCGCAGGAGGACCTTTCCCGCATCGCGCGGGATGCGCGGCGGCTGCTCCGAAGGTACCTCGAACAGAACGACCTCCTGCGCAATCCCGCGAAGGTGGCCATCATCGACGTCGGCTGGGGCGGCACCGCGGCGTCGGTCCTCAGCGAGCTGTTCCCGGAAGCGAAGGAATGGACCTGGCTCTATTTCGGCACGCGCAAGGAGTTCGCGGCCAAGGACACCAAGCACAAGGCCATGTTCTTCGACTACGGCGTGCCGCACGCGCACATGGAGATGGTCTTCGACTGCGTGGAAATCGTCGAGTTCCTGTTTTCGGCGCCCGAGCCATCGGCCGTGGGCCTCATGGACACCCCGGACGGCGTCGCGCCCTCGTTCGCCGGCGTCGGCGCCCAATGGGACGGCTGGGCGCCACGGCAGGAGAAGATCGCCCAAGGTTTCCACGAGACGCTCCCCCGTTTCCTGAGGGCCGCGGAGACCGCCCCTCACCTGGTGATCGACAGGGCCACCACCGCCACGCTGATCAACCACATCGTCCGCAGCGCCGACCGCGAGGTCATTCGCGCCTTCGGCGAAATCCACCATCAGCTGGGCTTCGGCGCCTCCAAGTTCGAACCCATCCTCTCGCCCCTGGCCACGCGCTACTGGAGCAACATCTGGCGCCTGCTGAAGGGGCGTCCCGTGAAAGTGGGCACGGGACACCGTTACTGGAAAAACCAAGTGGCCGGCCAGTTCCTCTACCCGCTTGAGGGCGGCAAGAGGCGCCTCGCGCTCTATGCGCTGCGGCAATACCAACGCGGCGGGCTCATCGGCGGGAAGCGGCGACGATGACACGCCCCATCCGGATGTTCGCGGCGCGAGTCCCGGGGTGAGGCTTTGACCAACGGCGCCCTCCTCGCCTTGCTGCTTACCGGCGGCCTGCCGCTGGACCGCCTTCCCCCCTCCGTGCCGCCCACCGACGCCATCTACTGCGCGCCGTGGCGTGAGCTGGATGCGTACATGCTCAAGTACCATTTCGTGCTCGACGAGACCTATGCCTTCGAGAGCGGAGCGGCGTTCCTCCGCTACCGCTTCCTTGCCGACGTGCAGTGGGTGTTCCGGTTGCCCAACGGCGAGAGCTGCCTCGTGGCCGCCCGGACGGCACGGAGACTGCCCGATTGAACCCCCCGGCGCCGACCAGGCTGGCGCCGTGAAACAAGGACCCTTTCTGTCATAATCCCGGGGATAAGCCGCGACCCGGAAGTGACCGAATGGACCGGCGCCGCGAGCGGTGCGTATATGAAGGCCGAACCGACCTCGGGGGGGAACGTGTCGCGCAAACTGGGGAAACCGACGCCCGCCACGCGGAGCAGGCAGCTCACCGACCTCTATGACCCTGCCGCCCCGGTGATGCTCCACTGCTGCGGCTGTCATGCCCGCAAGCGTTCGACCGTGCAGAAGCTCATGGAACGATACCGGCTGCCCCAGGAGGCGCGCGCATCCAGCTTGCGCGCCTTGCTCCGCTGCTGGCGATGCGGGGCCGCCATTGTCGGCATCACGCCGATCCGACCGGACGTTGCCACGGGCAACTAGCCGCCGCGCACGAACCTGGCCCTCAGCCACACTTCGGCGGCCGTTACGGCTTTCGGCCAAGAGGGATGAACTAACGTCCCTCGCGCCAGCCTTGCTCGAGGGCGGCGATGACCTTCTCGCATTCGGGGTCGCCATTCTCAACGATGAGGCGGTTGTGCGCGGCCACCTCGCGGTTGTCGTTGGCCTCCTCACGGCGTTGCCAACGGCGGTACGCATCCGTGCCGATGAGGTCTGCAAACAAGTCGGGTTGTTTCGTGTCGCTCAGCGCATGTGGCTTTCACTTGCTGCCAACGGCCGTTGCAGGTCGTTCAGCGATTTTGCCAGTCGGTGATGCACCACGTTGGACGCGGCGGCGGCAGGCGACAGGGCGGTGCCGGTGCTCACTTCTCGTGGGGGTATTTCTCAAGGCCTTGGTGGCGGCGGAAAAGGCGAAGCCCGTCACGGAAGATCTGGGATTCAATTTTCTCTTCATCCACGCCTTGGTCCAGCGGGATCATGCGCGCCATGCGCACCAGCTCGGGCAGCGCGGCACGTCCCTTCAGCGCCTTGTCGATGTCCAGCTCCGCGACGGTCAACGCCAGGCGACCCAGACCGGAATATGGGCCGGTCGAGAAAAAATCGGCGAGCCTCTCTTCTTGGATGAGGCGGGCGAAGGCTTGCGCCATCTCGAGGTATGGCCGGGCGCCGCGATCGTCGACGGCGGGCTCTTCGGTCATGTCCGCCATTTTCTCGAGAGTGATCCGGCAAATGCTTTCCCGCTGCATGTCGTGCCCGATGTTCCTCTCCGCCACCCGCGCCCTATCCATATCGCAGGCCGCGAGCCGCGTGTAGACGCGGGCAAGGTCGCGGTACATGGCGGCCCGGTCATCCGCCGAAGGGGTCGCGAGGATTTCCGCCGCCAGGACATCCGCGTTGGTGCGGAGGTTTTCGGCGATGAGGACGCGATGGCGCTCATCCGCCCAGTTAAGAGCGGTGGAGGCGTCTTGAGCGTAACTTGTTTTCAGGGATTTAGCTTTCGTCTGTCGGCTGATGAGTATACCGGGGACATGCAAATGGCAAGTTGTCTGCATACAAAGGAGGCGAACAGCCACGATGCGCAGAAGGAATGGGCAATGGATTTTTCAATCGCAACATCTGGGAGGTCTTACGCATATCAGCAGGATATAGCGGCATATATTGAGTAATACATCGCCTCAATTATGGGACACGCTATTGAGCAGGAGCCAATATTGACGTAAGTCCATGTTATATATGGCTATCTAATTGAATTGCACGAGAATAGGCCAAATATTCCAATGGCCTCAGAACGACCATTCTATGGAATATTAGAAGACCTTATAAAACTTATCGATTGAGTTGCTAATATCGATAAGATTGCCTAAACTCCTTATAAATGAATCCCATTAGGGACCCTCGGCTGTCGAGGACCGACAGATCCTTCGCTCAACGCAGCCCGCCTGCCCGCCGGTGCAGGAGCAGCGGCAAGAGCGATGCCAAGGCCGCGAATGCCCAGAGCGGCTGGAGCTCAGGAACTTCATAGCGGCATGCGACCCATTCCAGGGACGTGCCCAAGAGCACCGCCGACCAGCACAGCTGAAATCGTGTGAGTTTCATATTGCCTCCGAGTGTTCTTTTCAGGCGGAGAGCTTTTCCGGAACGGCCTTCGCGGCAAGCTCCACCAGCACATCGGCGTGGCACGGTTCTCCGTGGGCGCACCTGCAAGCCAGGCTTTTGCCCGCGAGCTAGGGCAAGCCTTTCCGGATGATGGTGAGGCGGCTGATGAGGTGATGGGCGATGTTCTGCGGGAAGGTCTCCCGGATCGCGTCGTTGGTGAGCTCGCCCGTCACCCACAGTTTGAAATACAGCACGGATTTCTCCGGGCCATACGCAGTGAACGGATTGCCGAAGGAGGTTGAGCGGTCGACCTTGACCGCGCCCGCCGGCATCCGCCAGCCCTTCCCGCGCTTCAATTGGGCTCGCACTGGTCTTTGCATCTGCTGTTCCCCGTTTCGCCCGAGCTTCGCGGGGGAAGGGGGCCAGACCACGGCGGGTCGCGCCGCCTTGACCAGCGCCTAAGCCGGTTCCCCTTCCCGTCAAGGCTTCCGCCTCTCGCGCGTGCGCGCTCGCCCTGCGGGTGACGGGCCCCGAGGGCCCCGGCTTTTCACGGCGCTGGCGGCGCGCCTGATGCGCCCGCCCTGTGGAAAAAATGAAGGCGAGAGAGATGACCACAACACAACCGCTGCGGCAGGACCGCACCGACCTCGACGACCGGGACGAGGACATCCTGTTCGAACGGGTAACACGGCGTGCCCACATCAAGGGACCGCGTGTCGGCGACTTCTGCATCATGAAGACCGGTGAGACGCGCCGCTTCACCCATGACTGGGGCGACGCCCTGCAGGTCACGGTTCGGGACCAGGCGGGGTCATTCTACTTCGCGAGCACCGGAAACCTTGATTACTCGGGGAGCCTCGACCCCGCCATCAGGAAAACAAACCTCGAGGAATGCGAGGGCTTGCGCGAGGGCGCCGTCTGGTTCTTCCACCACAACGAACACCGGGCCCATAACGGCGTCGCCGCGATGATCCCGTGCCGCGTCTACCGTGAAATCGACGTTGCGGTCGCCCCGGAGTTCGAGGACGTGGTGGCCCCCGAGATCGTTCCCGTCACCGAGGACATCGTCTTCGACGAGAAGGATGCGGCACTCCTCGGCACCGCGATGAGGTTCCGGTCCCTCGTCTTCAAACCGTTGGTCGGCGATTACGTCATCCTGGCCAGCGGCGAGGTGCGGCGACTGGCCTTCGCCTACAGCAACCGGTTCCAGATCACCACGCCACGGTTTGCGTGCAGTTTTCATCTGCACGACGTCGGCACGATGAGCTGTTCCGGGGCGTTCCCGGAGTCGGTGCCGACAGCCGACCTCGAGGACGCCGGCTTCACGCGCGCGGCGAGGGCATGGATCTTCCACCACGGCAGGTCCGGCGGCGGGCGCGGGGTCGACGTCGTCCTGCCCGTCCGCGTGTGGCGGGAGGTGGTACGATGAGCAAGCACCTCGACGTCCACCAAGCGGTCACCGACACCATCGTCGCCGCCATCGAGCGCGGCGTCGGCGAATGGAAGATGCCCTGGCACCGGGGCAACGGGCTGTCGTTCATCCCGACCAACATCGAAGGCCACAGCTACCACGGGGTGAACTGCATTTCCCTGTTCTGCAGCGCCCTCAACAAAAGCTACGGCACCAACACCTGGGGATCCTTCCGCCAGCTTCAGGATGCCGGTCTCCAGGTCCGCAAGGGCGAGAAAGCATCCATCGTTGTCTTCTACAAATCCATCACCGTGGAGCCTGACGACGCGCGTGAGGACGACGACGGCACGCGGCGGGTGCTGAAGCATTACTCCGTCTTCAACGTCGAGCAATGCGAAGGCTGGGTGCCGAAGGAGGCGCCACCGCCGGCACCGCCCTTTGAGCGGCTCGATCACGTCGAGCGGGTGTTTGCGGCAACAGGGGCGACGGTGGTGGTGGGTGGTGACCGCGCCTGCTACGTGCGTGATGCCGACCTTATCAGGATGCCCGACGCCGGCCTGTTCCACGGCGATGTGGAACAACGGCGCGAAGCCTTCTACGCGACCCTGGCGCATGAGCTGATGCATTGGACCGGTGCGCCACACCGGCTCAACCGCGAGAAGGGAAAGACCTTCGGCGATGCGGTTTACGCGTTCGAGGAACTGATTGCCGACATCGGCTCCGCGATGGCCTGTGCCGAGCTTGGCATCTCCCCTGTCGTCCGCAAAGAGCACGCGGAATATGTCGGCCATTGGTTGAAGCATATCAAGGAAGACAAAAAGGCGATCTTCAGGGCGGCCGCGCGTGCTTCCGAAGCGGTGCGCTTCATCACCGCCTTCACGGAATCCGGAGGCCGCCATGCCGAGGCCGCCTGAAACCTTCCCTTTCACCTGGCGCGATCTTGCGTGTCGCATCGACCATGTGCGCGACCACAAGATCGACGGCTGGTCCCGCCTGGTGCTGCGGCTGGTCAGCCCGCGCGGGGCTCCCTTGCCGGTCTCTGAAAACGGCCACCATGTCGTCGAGACCGAAGAAGACAAGGTGGTGGCGGCGGGCGGGCCCGTCGCCTACTTCACCGCCCTGCTTGACCGCGAAGCCCTCCACCCGCGATACGCCCAAGCGCTTTTCAAATGGAAGCAAGCCGACCTGTTCGGGAGGTGATGGCGCCGTGTCCGTCACCCTCCCCTCACCCGCGTCGAGAGGAACCCATCATATTTGCCGTGGAATGTGGAACATTCGGCGTCGCCGCCGAGCGGCATCTCGTGCGCAGGGATCTCCCGGGTGCACCACGCGAGCGTTTGCAGGTCGTCGACCACACCGAAGTCGAAGGCCCTCTGCTCCGCGAGGAGGCCCGCCACCAGCTGCAGGCCCGCATAGGGCCCGTAGCTGAACCAGCCTAGCAACCCTTCGGCCCGCAACACGTTCGCGGCCGTCAACGCCTGAGCCACGTGCGCCCTGCCATCCCCACCCGCGAGGAAATCGGCATGGGCCGCGTCGAGCGCGTCCGCCATCCGGCCAAGCGTGCCGATGACCAGCTGGTCATTGCGCCTTGCCCGTTGCCGCCTCCGGGCGAGTTCCTCCCGCGCATCCACCACCTCGATGGCAGCAAGCCGGACAAACAGCCGGAGGGCCTTCGCTTCGACGCGTCGCCTTTCTTCTTGGCTTCCTGCGATCAGCCAGTCGAGTGCCAGCACCCGCCCCTCGTCCATCAGCCCCAGGCCTAGCTTTTCCCGGTCAGATGGATCGGCCCAGCTGAACATCTTCCTTGCGCGCCCGGACATATCAATCCCCCACAATCGCGATGCCGCCGATCCAAATGTCGCCGCCCGCCGCCGTCGCTTCCAAGCCGGCGAGTTGGGCAAAGCGGGCCATGGCCTTCTCGAAGGACGCGCGCGCCACCGGATACCGGTTCAGCTTCCGGCACCACGACAGGTAATCCGTGAACAGCTCATCGAGGCCAAGCTCTCCTTCCTCGCTCATGAAGACATTGTTGGTGACGTACTCGACGACCTCTCCCCGCTGCTGTTCCACCGGCAGGCTGTTTTGCCCGTCGGGATTATATTCATGTCCCCCGCCCTTCGCTTTCACGCCCACCCTAAGCGGCGTGGTGACGAGATAGAGCCCAAGGCCACTCCCGAGTTCGATCAGCAGCGCGAGCAACAGGGCCAAGCCGTATCCGACGACCTCCTTCGGCACAGTCACGTGGACCACGGCCAGCAGGCTTCGAATGCCCGCAAGTTGCGCATCATCCGTCGTCGGCGTTGCCCCCTCCCCTTTCATGTCCAGGCGCATCTTCTGCTCTTGCGACTCCGCTTGCTGGTAAGCTTTCGCCCTCTGCAATTCCTCCTCCAGGGCCGCCACCTTGCCGCATGGGCCCCTCGTCCATTGACGAAGGACGTTGCAATGCTCGGACGCCTTTTCGAGCGTCACCTTCCCCACCGGCCTTGCGTAGAGGGTGTCGATCGCCGCCTGCACTTCGCCGGGCGTGCGTTGCGGCCCCAGCTTGTCGAGCCTTTCGGTGATCCGGCGGTAAGCGGCCGCGGCGGTGCCGTGGTCCTCGATCCTCTTGTCGGCCCACGCCGTCCGGTCGGCGCGGTGGAACGCCGAGAATCCGTATGCGGCGGTGAAGGAATACGCGGTCAGGACAAGAAAGACCGCCAGCGCCACGCCGGCCGCCACGCGGTCTTTGTGCTTGAGGCCGTAATGCCCCATGAAGGGGGCCATGGCCTTGAGGACATCCCCGCAAGCCGCGCCGATGCCATAAACCCATCCATCAATGCCGTCGGCGCTCCGCACCCCCATCCGGAAATTGAGCGTGGCCGAGACCGCCATCAGCGCCACGCTCGCCAAGATGCCGAGCGCCACGAGCGTGTCGACCATCCATGTTCTACCGGCGGTTCCGGTCGATGAAGCCGACGATCGTATCCCACGTTGCTGGATCATGCTGAGCCTTCAGGTCCTCCTTGACCTTCGCGATGGCTTCCTCGAGCTTCCTCACACAGAAGGTGTTCTGGTCTTCGCCGGTGATGTGCTTGATGATCCGGAGATCCCTCAGAACCTGGCCTGGCAGCCTCAGGTTCAGCCTTCTCCTCGGACCCTTGTAGTCGACGCGGCGCACACGCCCGCCGCCTCCGAACAGCGTCGCCAGTCCCTTGAGTGTTTCCTTCTTGTCCGCCATCTTGCCTCGCCAGGTTGCGGGCATTTGTAGGCGCCAACGCCCTCACCCCTAACCCTCATGACGTGGTCTACGGGGGTCTACGGGAGCCTTTCGATATTGACGTCGGTGGATGCTTACCGACCGCGTTCTCTTCGCACGCTTCGCCGTTTACAGGCGCTGCTGGATTCGATTTCGCGCTGTTTGGAGATGTGAACCTGCACATGTGAAGGTGTGGACCTTCATATCTTTCGCTACATCGTCGCCGGGTGTTCCAATGTTGTGAAGGTTCACATGTGAACCTGTGAACCATCACACCTGCACATGTGCACCTTCACACCATCACAGGTATGCACCTTCACATGTGAACCTGTGCACCTTCACACCTGCACATGTGAAGGTGTGGACCTTCACACCCTCACACCTTCACACCTTCATACCTACACAAGTTACGCAGCCCGCCGTGGGCCCCAATTCCATACATGTGAAGGTGTGAACCTGCACATGTGAACGTGTGAACCTGTGCAGGTGTGATGGTGTGCATGTATGAAGGTTCATACCTTCACATGTTGGGGTTATGCCACACCCCCTCATGATGACTGCACAGTATGGAAGCGGTATACGTTGACCTTATTCATCCGCGTACGCACTATCTCGTCATGAACACCTCGACGCCACCGACCATCATCACCTTCGCCTCACCGAAAGGAGGCGCGGGCAAGTCGACCAATTGCCTGAACATCGCGGGCGCGCTCGCCGCCAAGGGCCACAGCGTCCACATCATCGACTACGATGGCTCGCAAACCCTCTGGCGTTGGTACAGCGCCAACAAGGACACCCAGGACATCCACAACATCACGGTGGAGAAGGGGCCCACCGAAATCACGAAGGACGTCTTCTATGCCATCTGGCACGCGCCCGTCGACTACGTGCTCATCGACCTCGCCGGCCAACTCAACGACACGCTCATCCGTCTGGCCGTCTTCGCCGCGCTCACCATCACGCCCATCAAGTTGAGCGAACCGGACATCGCCGAGGCGAACAAGCTTCTGGGCCGCTTCCGCCATATCCAGAAGACCGTCCGCAAGAAGATCATCCACCGCCTGCTCGTCAACGACGCCGGGAACATCTTCGCGGCCTTCGAACGCGACCTCCTTGAGCAGCTCCGCAATGCCACGCTGCCGCGCTTCGACACCATCATCAGCAGGCGCGCGGCCTACGGCGAGTCATTCGTCACCGGCCTCCCGCCCCATTTCGCCGACCGCAAGCGGGGACCGGTCCAGAAGGCCGTCGACGAGATCGACGCCCTCGTCACGGAAATCGAGGGCATCATCTCCAACGCCGACAAACTGGGCACCCTTGCCGAAATGCTAGAAGAGAAAGTCGCAGCATGAACAAGCCAACCAAACGGTTCCGCTCCGTCTTCGACGATCCCACGGAAAAGGACGGCAGGCCTACCGAGGTCCCGCATTTGGACGAGCTCATGGATGCCGTCGACAAGGAAGTCCAACGCAGCAACATCCCGTCGCTTGTCTACCCCAAAGACGAAAAAGCCAAACGGGACGCCCAGGACGCCGCCAACGTCACGCAACTCCCGAAGCGCGCCCGCAAGGTCAATCCGGCGCCGACCGAGCGCTTCACCGTCGAGTTGCCAGCCTACGTGGTGAAGGAGCTCAAGCAGAAGACGATCACCGAGTCCGCCACCGTGAGGTATCTGGTCATCAAGGCCTTCAAGGATGCGGGGTATACGGTCCACGACATCGACCTGTTCAAGGATGGCCGCCGTGGAAGCTGACCTGGTCCGACACATGTGCACCTTCACACCTTCACAGGTTCATACCTTCACACCTTCGGTGGAGGCGCCCCTTGCATGAGCCGACCGCAAGCCCTGGTCGTCGCTCCGGCCGAACAGGCCGAGGCGTTGCCGCACGTGGGGCTGGAGCCTGTGGGCGGCATCCGCGACGCCGATCTCCTCAAACGGCTTTCCGACACCCCGCCCTTCATCCGCGACCATGAACTGCAACGGCTGAGGGACGAGCAGGCCCGCCGGGACCGCCTCGCCACCTTGCCGCGCGACCAGCGGCGCCGCGCCGAGACCCAGCACCTCTTCGCCGAAGGGAAGGGGGTCGAGCGTGACAACCTGCGCCACATCCACTCGGTGCTCGCGATGTGCGGGCTACCCTACAAGCCCACCGCCGACCGCACCTGGGAAGCCACCCAGGGCCAGATGAAGCTGAAGATCTCGGCGGGGGAACTCCTGAACCCCCACACCGGGCAATGGGAAGAGCAGCCGCTGCCGTCGGGCTCCCGCGCGCGCCTGCTCCTGATGCACCTCACCAGCCAGGCCATCATCCAGGGGCGGCCCGACATCGAGATCGAGAGTTCCCTGTCCGCCTTCATCAGATCGATGGGCATCGCGGTCACCGGCGGCAAGCAAGGCTCCATCCATGCCTTCAAGCAGCAGATCAACGCGCTGGCGGCCTGCAACATGCGCATCGGCCTGTTCGCGGGCGAGAAGGGGGAGAAGACCCGCAACATCAACACCCAGCCGTTCTCGCAACTGGACCTGTGGCTGCCCACGTCCGCCAAGGAGAAGATCCTCTGGCCCGAACGCATCACCTTCAGCCGCGAGTTCTTCGAGAGCATCACGCGCCATTCCATCCCCCTGAACATGAATGCGGTGAAGGCCTTCCAGGGTTCTCCCCGCAAGCTCGACATCTACTTCTGGCTCACCTACCGCTTCCGCGCGCTCAAGGAGCAGAAGTCGATCAGCTGGGAAGCCCTCAAGGAGCAGTTCGGCAAGGGCTACCTGCGCGAGCGCAAGTTCCGCGCGGATTTCGCCGAGGAGATCAAGCAGATCAAGGAAGTGTTCCCGAAGCTGCAGGTCCAGCTCAACGAACACGGTTTCACAATCCAACCCGGTGTCGCCGAGGTGATGGCCCTACCCGCCAAACCCCGGAAATAGAGCATCATTGTTACGCATATCTGGGGGCGCTGCCCATTTCGGCGTGTTCCGTGTTCCACGCAGTCCTCAGCATGTCCTTCCAAATATCTTGTCGGCCACGCTGTCTTTCATCCCCACGCATATTCGGGGGCGCAGTTCCCATGGGCCTGCGCATATTCGGGGGCGGGCGCTTCCAACCATCCACGCAGATTCAGGGGCGGGACGGCGACGCGTCCCTAAGAGGCAAGGTTCATCCTTTCAGGGGTTTGGTTGGTGCGCTCCACGCATGATCGGGGGCGTTGCCTGCACTTGGACGCGCATATTCGGGGGCGGTCGCCATGACTGTCCCCACGCAGATTCGGGGGCGTGCGTTCACCTTTGGGGCACGCATAATCGGGGGCGCCTTGGCGTTCTTCGCTCGCGGGATTGCATCCCATTGCCCACCACGCATAATCGGGTGCGCCCGGCCGGATACGGGCCCGCCGTCAGCTTGGGATTGCGGGCGGGCTTCGCATATTCGGGGGCGGGGCCACGCATATCCGGGGGCGTTTTGGATAGGGCCCGCGCATATCCGGGGGCGCTTCCGCGCATAAACGGGGGCGGACTGCGCGCATAATCGGGGGCTTTGTATATATAGAACAGAACATACCCCAGAACATTCCCGAACATTTCCTCCCGAACCTTTACAGCTACAAAACAGGCGACAGGATTTGGTTTGGCGTCAGGAAGGCTCGCGGGCGCGCGCATAGGCCCCCATGCATGGTGCCGAGCTCACGTTGAAGCGGGCGGCGGAGAAGATCCTCCGCGTTTTCGCGTACGCGCAGAAGCATCCGACACCCTTCCACCGCTATTGGGCCCTTGTGGGACCCGTGGCGTCGTTTTCCGAGGTGGCGACGGGGGTGATTGAGCAGGAGCTTGCAAAAGCGATGCAGGATGCGTTGGAGGAGGCGCTCAGGAAGACCGCGCCCAGGTCATGGCATCCGGACGCCGAGGCGGTGGAGGCGGCGATCGCGAAGATGCGGTCGAAGCGGTGAGGTCAGAGGGAGTTTTCGTCCTCGTTTTCGGAATCGTCGTTGTCCAGATCCTGATCAAACAACAACTTCTCCTCCCGCTCCATCCGTTTCACCAAATACGGAAGTACCCGTTCCGCCCTTGCGACCCAATCGACAAAGAACAACCGGTCGTCATGCCAATGGGGGTTCCTTGCACTCCAAGGCTCAGCCACCGCCACATCCAAATCCCTCGCGATGCCCCGGTACTTGTTGCACGTGGCTTCAATCATGAACTTGTAACGACTGGAAAGAGTTTGCAAAGGGAACCTGCTTTTCCTCATCGGCATCACACCAAAGGCAAAGGCAGAAGCTCACCTTCATAACGCGCCTCGGCGCAGCGCCGCTCCAGGTCGAGAAAGAACCGTTCTTTCGAAACACGGGCCTCGATGTCCCCCGCATGGGCTTCGTCAAATGCGAACACCGCCTGCTGGGCCTTAATCAACCGCTCCCTCCATTTCAGCACCGCTGCCTGATCCACCTTGGGAAACGGAATGCCATCCAACAGGGTCTGGTCTTGGGGTGACGACGTATCGGCCGGATGGGTAAGGGACATGCATGGATTCTTTCTTAGCGCGTAAATTTGAGCTGAACCTTTTTTAACGTCAATCTTGACAGATCACATTTCGATCTCGTCTTCCTCGTCCCTTTCCCAGGTCGCGTCCTTGGTGGCGTAGGTTTCCGGTTTCGCGCCCGATGCGAGGGGTGGCGGCGGTGGCCTGTTGCGTTCGGCCTCGGCCCTGATCTCCGCCTCGCGGGCAAGGTGGTTGTTCCAGTTCGCGGCGCGGCGGTTCTCGTCGTCGATGACGTCCTGGTCGCGGAGCCGCTTGGCCTCGCGGGCGAGATAGGCCTGGTGGTCGCGATACTTTTCCGCCCTGAGGCTCAGGATATGGTGGGCGACGACGCGGCGTTCCTCGAGCGGGAGGTGCCTTGAACCCCGGACCATCTGCCGTTCGGCGCGGGTGAGGGGCCAGAAGAGGATTTCGTTCCTCACGCTGCCGCTGAGCTTTTCGAAGGGGTTGTTCAGGGGATAGTCGGGTTTGACCGCGACGATCCGCACGCGGCCCAGCTCATCGCGGTCGTACGTGAAATCGTGGGGCATCTACGGGCCAGCCTCCTCTTCGCGTTCGTCTGCGGCAAGCTCTGACCGCCCGGACCTTCCCTCCCGTCTTGAGCAAGGTCATGAGGGGATTGTGCGGCGAAGCGGCGTGGTTGAGACCCTCCACGCGGATAGGTCCGGACGGGAAAACCCGGCCCCAGAGCAACGTGATGATGCTGCGGGCCGGGTCCGGATATGTCTCAGGCTTGGTCGTCGCTGAAGCAGCTTCCGCTGGCGGGGCGCCTACGCGAAGCCCACCCTTTGGTTGTTACGGTTCTCACCGCCCCGGCCATGGCGCCTCCGCTGTACCTTGCCTCCCATGCTACCCATCGATGGGGTTTCGCCAACAGCGGTTGCCTGTTTTGGATTCAATGTGTGTGCGGGCCGCATACGTGCCGCGTCCCCCTGTTGCGGAAGTGCCGACAGGGAAGGCGGGCGGGTGACGGCGGGGGAACAGGATTATTATATCCGCCTGAATCGTTTTGCGCTTTCGCGCGAATGCTGCTTTCCGTCGGTGCCTGCCCTCAATTGTCGTATTGAGGAAATACAATTACAATACATCTATTATATTGTAATTACGTTGCTTTTTGCCACGCGACGCCGAATCATAATTGACGGAAACCGGAAATGGCGCGATGCCTATTATATTGAAATAATATAGAAATAAGGAATTATCAAAATGGCAAATGGCTTCGAATTACAATTCCCCTGCGCGGAAATACCCGCATTAGCAGAGCGATACATGCAGACCCAGGGCAACAAGGATGCCGCGGCCTTTGAGGCCGGTGCGCGTATCCGGGCACGCAAGGGTCAACACACTGAGGACACGCTCAAGGATCTCGATGTGATCATGCGGTGGAAGTCTCACCTCGGCCTCCATCACTTCACGTCCAATACCCCCGAGGAAATCTTCGAGGCACTGGATTTCGCCATGAACACTGAGCAGGAGCGCACGGCGATGGGCATCCTCTGCGGCTTGGACGGTGTGGCTGCGCCTATGGCCTCCGCCATCCTTACTGCCTTGCAGGAGCCGGACGATGAGCGGTTCACGATCATCGACTTCCGCGCTCTGCAGGCCCTCGGCACTAAAATGGACAGCCCATCGGTCGGTTACTATCTCGACTACCTCGACGAGCTCTGGAAGCTCAAGGTGGCGACGGGTCATTCATTGAGGACCATAGACCGCGCCAACTGGCAGTGGTCAGTCGAGCAGAGCAAAGCGGCCACCTAACCCGCTGCCCCTGGCGGGAGAGAACCCCGCCAGGCGTTGCGCCCCAAGACGCGCAAATTGCTGGCAAGTCTCTCCTCGCATTCAGACCCGCCTTTTCGGCCTCCGGAGCATCCGGGCATCTCGTGGCACATGCGCTGCGGTGTTTGCGGCAATCCCTACTTCAACGGTGCCCGCTGCACGCTTTGCGGCAACATGGAGGACGACTACCTGGGGCACGCCGATGTGAAGACCACCTATCGGTATCTTCACCACAACAGGCGGATCAAGGAGCGGCCCTGGACCAAACCGCCTTTCCCGCCCCGCAGCCGCGACTAGCAGACAACGAGAATGATGCAGAAGATCTGGCTTCACCGAAAAAGCTCCTAAGATCTGATTGAGCGGAACGCTGGACTTATTCTGGGGTGGACAGGCTGCTCGGGAGAATGCTATGCGCTGTCCGCGTCTTCTGGGGCGCTTGATTGTCCTCAGAATTCCAGCGGGTGATTAGCTCAGTTGGTAGAGCAGCTGACTCTTAATCAGCGGGTCCACGGTTCGAGCCCGTGATCACCCACCAATCATTTCGGCAAACAAACCGCGTCCTTGGAAAATACGTCCTGCAGGCCTTGGAAGGCCTTGGGCAGCCCGGGTCCAGTAATTGGTGATTTGGCCGCCTCGAGCTGACCGAGTGAGAGGTTCAGCTCAAAGAGGAACCGGAGGGGGTCGGCATTTACGCGCATCCCGTACGCTTTCCTGACAGCCTGATCGAGTGCATCTTGAGCCGCATCCAACGGGTGATCGCCCGGGCCGTCGATGTCGCGATATAAATCGCGAAGGGAGTAGTCGTGCATATCCCTTAATCGTGTTCGCTCGCTCCGCAATTGTCGAGCAGCCTTGGCAATTGCAATCACTTCCGCCTTTGTCGGAGATTGGGGCCAAGGGAAGGAATCGAAAACCGTATTGGATGTATACCTGTATCGTTCTGTGAGCGTCGAGCAGCGCTCAGTAAACCAGTTCCAGTGCATCGTGGACTGCAAAACACCAAAAGAGTAGTCATCCGCCAAGGGAAATACCATCACCGCATCATTCGGGTGTATGTCACGGCTTACAAAATCGAAAATCGGACGTTTAGTGACCCGACCACATGCGATGTATCTTGGGACGGTTGCCAGAAGAGCCATTAGCTTTTTGCGGCGGTAAGATAGTCGCCACCACTGTGCAAGGAAGTTTGCATGGTGCTGGTTTACGTTCGCCTCCGGATTTCGTTTGAGTACGGGTTTATTTCGTTCCGCTTCCTCACGAGCGGCTTCTTTTCGATCAGGTAGAACAAGTTTCTCGACGCGAGCAAAGGGTGTTTTATAGGCCTTCGCTTCGAGCAAATCCTTTTCGCCGAAGTCGATGACAAACCGACTGGGGAGACTGCGGCGCCCGCCGATAAGGTCGTTGGCGATTAGGAATGGAAAAATTACTTCTTTGTTTTTGGCGTCGGCCGCGATCATCATTTTCGCCTCGTCAGGGGTCAGTAGAAACCCTTCATGGCCGTGCGTTTGTCCCTGGTGGCATGCTTTGCTTAAAGCATTAGCGCGCAACGCGATCGCTTTGGTGACGTCGAACCCGAATGATAATGCCGAAGAAATGCTGGGCCGATCCTCAAATGTCCAGCCCGCTGTGGGATCATTCCCGACCTGGAGATAGAGGCGCTTCTCGCCGCTATCTTCGCCTTTAATCCAGTTCACGATGGAAACGTGGACATTGGCTTCACCGGACCAGGGCATACTTGATACCGCTTCGGTAATGGTGCCACCGGAGGAGACAATATAGTCGAGCCCTCCCTCTCGTGAATAGTTTTGCCGAATTGTATTTGTGCCAACAAGACCAGCGCGTTGTCCCGGTTTTAAATGGTCGTGTGTAAGCCTGAACCAGTATACACAATAATCCGCGCGGCCCGGCACATCGGGATGCTTTTCTCGTAACCTATGCAGATACTCAGCGCCAAATTCCTCCTGCATTTTGTTTTTGCTTTGGAATGGCGGATTTCCAATGATGGTGTCGACCGGAGGCCAATCTGCGAACAACGCATCACCGCACGTAAAATTCCCGTCGAGATTATCCAAAGGCAAGGTTTCCGCCGCTGCCAAGTCTAGTACGTTTTGATCGCGTCGCAATGTTTCCTGAGCTTCGTCACAGGCCAGTTTGCGAGCAAGCATTAGAGTCACTTTGGCGAGTTCCACACCAAAGGCATCTTGTTCAATGCCATAGAATTGCTTCGCACTGATAGTGCATGCGATTTTCGAAGTTTGCTCAAACGCCTTGGCACTGAACTCATGCTCGATTTTACTGAGCAGTATTGTTTCGAGTCTAGAGAGTTCGCGGAAGGCGACGAACAAGAAGTTTCCGCTGCCGCATGCCGGATCTAGAACTCGGAAAGAGCCGATTTCCGATCGCAGTTGAATCAACTCCTTGAGAGTTTTCGCGGCAGCAATTTTTGATTCAAAAGGGCGGACGATCGTGGGTGTGACGATCCGGATGATGTCCGCTTCTGATGTAAAGTGAGCACCATAGGCGTGGCGTTGGCCCTTATCCATGCTCTGTTGGAAGATAGTTCCGAAGATTACTGGATTGACCATCTTCCAGTTTTTATCTGCTGCGCCCTCGTTTTCCTCGTTTGAAATTAGAAGAAGTTCTTCAGGTCGCAGTTCGATTGGTGTGATTTGTTCAAAGAGACCACCATTAAAGTATGGAACTTGTTTATAACGACCTGCCGTTGCAGGCTTTTTGGTGTTCATTTGACTGAACAGACCGCCAAAAAGGTCATAAGCATTTTGCCCGTGCTTTAGACAGTCACGGACGATATGCGTCACCGTGTTAGCAGGCAGAAGATCGATATCTTCCGCGAACATGGTGACGACCAGTTGCAGTACAAATCTCTGCGCATCCAGGCGCGGTATTTTTCGCCCGACTAAGGCATGAAAAAGTTCTGCTACTTTCGCGGCAGCATCACGGGAAACCATCTCGCGATCGTTTCCGAAAACCGGTTCCTTATTTTCTGGAAAAAGGAAACTGAGAGGATCGTAGCGGCCCGGCAGTTCATTCAAAGTAACGACATCGACTGGTTGGTCGAATTGTTTGTCGAAGTCGTAAATCCAAAATTCATTGAAGTTACAAAGAACAACGTAACGTGGGCGATTAGGTACGAGATGCAGCCAGTAATCGAAAGCCTGGCGTTGATGAAGGTGCAGACGTTCCCCTGCCTTCTTCATTTCGATTAGCACGCGCGGTTTCCAGACTAAGTCGGCGAAACTCGTGCTTTTGGAATTGGTCTTCTTAATCCGAAATTCCAGTTCAGCGCCTGCTTCCTTGTAACCTTTGTGGCCGAACGCCTGGAATAGACGGTCACAGAAAACCTGAGCCTCACCCTTCTCGTCGCCTTTGAGAGTTTTTGCGTACTGAACAAATTCTTTGATGCGCTCGACAACGGCAGACATGTGTTCCCCCACGTTTAGCGAAGTTTATCATCTTGGGGATTTCTCCGCCCGTATCGATTTGCGCCCACTGCTCAGCGGGTGGGCACCACGCGTCTGTGGCAGCCCGTACCCTTAGGAGTGGCGCACGTAATAGCTTAGATAGATCAGTTTTTGCTAATGACGCGAAAAATTGGCCGCGCACGCGGCGCCTCCAAGCCATACATGGCTTCAACCTGTTGTGGCTTCCAGCGTAGAGCCTCACCCAAGGTACTTATGGAATAACCCAGTACCTGCAGGTGGAAATCCACCAACTTCTTGACCACCGTCGGAGCCTCCACTGGGAAATCCAATTCAGGAGGTTCTTTTTGGCGAATTCGATGAATATTAAATTGTTGCCACATATAGCGAAGTTGATTGGGGTTTACGGCTCCAATGGTTTTCGCGCGATAGAGCAACGCCTGCATTGAAACCTTCCATTCGGGTTTCAGCTCAGCCAGCCGCCGAAGATCCAATTTTCGAGAAAAGGCAGCTTTCATTTCCCGCCGCGGCAACAAGAAAGCCCCGGCAAAAAGGTTGGCCTGATCTTCCATATCCACATTGGGAACTTGATGCATCACGAGGTGGCCAATCTCGTGGGCCAGCGAAAATCGCAGCCTGTCCGCCGGTCTCTGGCTATTCAGCATTATGATTGGTGGCAAACCGGGGACATCATACTTCACGCCATCGACGTCGGCGCCACCCATGTCGGAATGCACCACCATGATGCCCGCTGACTCCGCTAATGCCGTCAAATTGGGGATAGGACCAGGCGCAATTTGCCAGTGGGCACGGACCATTTCAGCGATCCCCTCCACATCACCATTAAAGGACTCGACGTCGAGCCGTGGAATTTTCTTGGATGCCCTGAGGTCTGCGCCGTCCAAGAGGCGCCGCAGGTGAAAAGTGCGGATGTTCAGCTCCGCGATGATCTGGTCGAGCTCACGGGCCGTGACATCGGCCTTTTTGCGGAACATGGCATGGACGCTGACGGGTGCGCCGTACACCGTATCGGTTTGATAAAAAAAGGTTCTAGGTACGTCGTAGACATTCTCCGCTGCAGCCAGAAGTTCTTCACTGGGCAGGACGACGTTGTTCTCAGCCCGCGATAGAGTTGCCGCCGTGACGTGCAGCTTTTCAGCTGCCTCACCCTGTTGGAATCCACGTAGCTGCCGCGCCATGCGCAGCATCGAGCCGTTCGGAACTGTAGACATATCTCACCCGGTCTTTTTTGGTTTTTCCGGCAGCGCTTTGGGGGTGATGACGACATCCGGTTCGGTGGGCGTCGGTGCCAAAGGCAGCGGAATCACAGCTGCACCGCCCAGGTCGTCGATAACATAGGACCAGAGTTCCTGGTCGCCGTCACGGGACACCACGGCCACCGTCTCGATCTGAGTTTCAAATGCATTCAGGGCATACACTACCTCGACCTTCGAGACGGAGGGAATGCCCGGCAATTCCATTTGGGGGTCGACGAACGCCATGACGGCTTGGGTCATGATATTGGAGCCCAGCCCGTTCTCATCGGCCTTCTTGAACCTCACTACCACCTTTTCGGCGAAGATGAACTTCGCGGTTTCGTCCTTCTCCTGCCAAGTGACGCCGGAACCTTCGCCCCACAGACCCATTCCGCGCTGGACCATGAAATCGTGCACCAAGCCTGCCCGGTTCCGCTTGTACCGGAGCCGGCCGCTGAGCCCCAAATCTTGGAAGTCCTGCCAGGCGCCGTGCACCACCGCCAGAATGTCTTTCTCGTGGGGACCGAGAATCCCGCGGATCTCGGCTTCGGTCGGTGGCAGCATCGAATCGTCTTTCCTTAGCGATGTCGCCAGTATGGAAGCGGCAACTGCAAAGTCAACGATTTTTTTGCACGATTGCAAACATGGGCGGTTCTTTGCTTCAGGGTTAGGTGTCATGGGGTGCAGTCGGCGATGGCAGATAAAATTGTGATCATCACGGTCGTGCAACTCGGTCAGAAGTTCTGAAGGTCGCACGGCATCGGCCGGTCGCTGCCTCGCAAGGCGCTCCGGATTGAGATCAAGCGTCGGTGTCGCTTCAGAAACGCGCCCGGCGACTCAAGAGTCGTCGGGCGGCCGAGTTTCATGCCCACGGTTTGCCGCTGGTTGAGACGTCAACCGCAAACTGTCCTCACTTCGTCGCTAGACGAGTCGCTCGACGGGCTGATCAGCCAGGATAAATCTTTTTCCCCGTGACAGTTGCCGATGCGCCGTCGGGATAGCCAAAACACCGAGCGAATAGTTGCCAAAGGTGTTGGTCTTTTTGATTGCCTTGACGGCTAGATCCCTTGCTCTTGCTCGTCGTCCTGCTCCCCGTCGGGGGTGAGATCGCTGGTGTGGACGTGCTCCACCGTCAGTGCCTGCTCACGGCCGGTCTCCACGTCGATCGCCACGCCCCTTGTTGTGTCGACGACCGTTTCGCGGCCGGCGACCAGGATCGCCTTGGGGCGCGAGGGGTCTTTCTCCCGGAGCAGGTTTTCCTTCTCGGCCATCAGCAGGTCGGCGCGGCCCTGGGCATCATGCGCGGCGGCGAGCTGCGGCTTCACCTGGGCAAGCTCGGCGATGGTGGGGGCGCGCTCGAAATCAAGCACCTCCGGCGTCTCGGCAAGCACCTTGAGCGCGTGGTCGACGCCGAACTCCTCGGCGAGGTTCAGCAAGCGGTCCTCGGACCTCGCGCGCAAGTGCAGGCTGCGCAGCGTGTTCCTGAGGTTGATGCGGGACGTGTTGTAGCCCATCACCGCGCCGGTGAGGTCGCGTTCGATGGCCTTGATGTCGCGCGGCGTGGACAAGACGAGCCTATAAGAAAAGTTGCGGGCGGGACCCTAGCAGAAGTCGTCGTGGATGTTTAGGTTCTCGGCGGGATTTTCAAGGACCGCGACGCATGACCTCCGACGGGCGCAACCTGCCGGTCTATCTTACCACAGCCGAGGTGGCGGCCATGATCAGGATAAAGCCCCGCACGCTCGAGGACTGGCGCCTGGACGGCAAGGGGCCTCCCGCCACCAAGCTCGGGAAAGGCAACGTCGCCCGCGTTGTGTATCGGCTCGAAGCGGTCCTGCAGTGGCTGAAGGACCATGAGCGCGAGCCATAAAAGGGCCTTCAACGGGACCGAACACAACGCCTGCCACATCGCCTGTCGGCACGAGCGGTTTCTTCAAGGAATTCAAGCCCCCTCAAGGATGGTCCAGTCCCCTCCGGCAGCACCAGCATTTTTGCTCCAAAAAGCCAGGCAATACAGAGCGTGACTTCGATATTTCGAGCTGCTCCCAAGCGTCCCGTAAAGTACGTATCTCTCGGCGCCGTTGACGGTCAAATAAGCGATGAGTTGCATCGCTATTTCGATCGCTCCAGCCGCAGGTGATTTAATCCCATTCCTCGACTCTTGCTGCCCTAGGACGGTATCTGAACGAGCTAACAGCAATTATGACCGCTTTCGCTCTTCAGACCTTCGCTAACTAAGCGAGGCAGGTTGCGTCGGCCCCCCCGCTTCTGCAGGCACCGCAACATTTGAAATGACATTAGTTGACCGACGCCTGCTCCGATGATCCCTTGTCTTTCGATTGGCCGACATGACGCCGTTCCAGATGGGAAACATGGCAACCAGTCTAGGTGTCACCGCGTTTGGAATCGGCAAGAGGTAGGTTTCGCCCCAGCGAGGTGACTAATGGCTGACATCGTCATCATCAATCCACGCTTCAATACGTCCTTCTGGGGCATGGAGCACTGCATGGGGATGCTGGGCAAGCGTGCGAACTTGCCGGTTGCATGCCTGCCCCTCCTCGCGGCGCTCGTCCCGGACGACCATAAGGTTACGATCGTCGATGAGAACGTCGAAGACTTGGACTTCGAGCGTCTCGGTCGTGCGGACATGGTGTGCTTGACGGGAATGTCAGTGCAGGGCGCGCGACTGCTGGAGATCCTCGACCAGCTTCGTCTGCGCAATGTATTCACGGTCGTAGGCGGCCCCATGGCAACCGTCGAGCCTGAAGCATTCCAAGATCTTGCCGACGTTATTTTTGTCGGCGAAGCAGACGTTACTTGGCCGCAATTTATCAAAGAGTGGGAGGCAGGGCGGCACGCACATCGCTACGAACAGACTGAAAAAACCGACATGACCACACTGCCGCTGCCGCGCCTCGACCTGTTGAAATCACAGCACTATATGTTTGGGAGTATGCAGATTTCGCGCGGCTGTCCTTTCACGTGCGAGTTCTGCGATATAATCGTTACATTCGGGCGCAAGCCCCGTCTCAAGTCAGCCGATCAGGTGATCGCCGAACTTGATGCCTATTTTCGTGCCGGCGTTAGGATCGTCTTCGTCGTTGATGACAACCTCATCGGAAACAAGAAAGCAATCAAATCGCTGTTGCGTGAGATCGCCAAATGGCAAGAGGCGCATGCCTATGCGCTCACGCTTTTCACTGAAGCTTCACTCGACTTAGCGGAAGATGAAGAGTTGATGGGCCTGATGGGACAGGCTGGGTTTCAAAGCGTCTTCATCGGTATCGAAAGCCCAGATGAGGCCTCCCTCAAGGAAACAAAAAAACTTCAGAATGTTCGAGAGCGTGCCGGGACGCTTGTTGAGCGCGTTCGACGCATCCAGGATCACGGCCTGGATGTTTGGTGCGGAATGATCGTTGGATTCGACAGCGACAAACCGCAAGCTTTCGATGTCTTGCCGGGTTTCCTCGCAGAAACCCGCATCGCGCACGCTCTTATTGGACTATTGCACGCCATTCCAACAACACCTCTTTTTGAGAGATTGAAATCAGAAGGCCGGCTGAACGATGATGCCGGCAGCGATGCCTTTGGCACGAACGTTATTCCTCTTGGAATGTCGCCTGCCATGCTGCGTGAAGGACTGGTGCGAGCGACCGAAAAGTCCTATTCGGCGAGCGCCTATTTTGAGCGTCTTGATAGGTTGTTCGTGGATGGTAAGTTCAAGTTTGCGGTTCATCAATTGCCCTATTGGCGAAATCATCGCTGGGCCTGGATAAAAAGCTGCATCGAAAATTATGTTATGTTTGCAGTTCTAGCGCTGCGCGTGGTTCACCAAATTGATGATCGGGCCATCGCACGTCGTTATCGGGCGCAGTTGCTGCAAATCGTCAAAAAGCGGATGTTCGAGCCGCAGTTATTATTTACGTATGCAATCAAAACGGCGATGCACCATCATTATGCGACGATAACAAAAAGTCTTGTGGCATCCGCCGGTGGGCCTGTACCGGAAGCGGTACGGTCGTTCTCTCGAACCAAGTCCGGGCGCCTAGACACGCGGCAATCCTCCCACATCGATCGTGTTGCTTAAGCTTTCGCAGATTGCTTGTAGATTTTCTCTTCGATTTTTAGCTTCATTCAGGAAGCTGCCATCGAACTAGCTCAAGAGCTTAGCTTCTGGAGGCACGGTTTATGCTGAGCTCGAATTGATGAAAAGATTGGCGAATATTGTCGGCGTGGTGACCGCATGAAGGAAATGAGCGCCTGGGAACGCATGCTCCGGCAACCTCGCTCAACTTCCCCTTCTCACGTTCGTGCACCGATCAAATGTCCCCTCTTCCGCAAGACGCCGGAGGGCTGGGTGCCGGACATGTCGACAATGCCGACCTAAGCGCACCGCAACTTGGCCATGCCCACTTAAGCGCGCAGGCCGCATTTCGGCGTCGCCATAACCGCAACAAGCAGTAAAAGTTGATCGGGCCGGCGGGAAAATCTAATTTTGTCCGCCTGCATTTTTGCGTCAGCCAAGTTGCGCCTCGCACCCAGCAGGGAAGAACTTGGATCTTGCCATGTTGCTGCGAACGATTGCCATTGTGCTTTCGCTGTCCGTGCACGGCTTGATCGGCTACGCGATATGGCCCAGGCTTCACAACGAGGAGCTGGAAATCCTTGATTTCGGCACGGGACAGGACATTGAGTTGATGCCGCAAGGCATGGTCCTCGATACCGTGACCAATCGCGGCGACAGCGTCGAAAGCCTTGCGACGCCGGACGTCGTGCCGATGGACGAGCGCAAGCCGCCGCCGGAAGCGTCAAGCTCCGTTACGCCGATGCCGTTACGCGACGTGAGCGGCGGTGCGCCGGAAAAAAGCGCGCAGGACGTCGCTATGCTTCCGCAGCAAAAACCGGCGCCGCAATCATCGCCCGTTGCGGCGCCGACGCCACTTCATGACGCCCCGGACGCTCAGCAAGCACAAAACACCGAGGACATTCCGGCGATCGAACCGCGAAAGCCGTCGACGCAACCGCCGACCGTGACCTCGTCGGACCCGCTGATTGACCTCCCAGACGACGCCGGACGACAAATCACACCGGACGTCGCGCCGGTTCGCGAGCAAGCTTCGGCTGCCCAACGCCCCCTCGTAGCGACAGCGGAGCAGCTTCGCGACGACGCCAGCAAAGTTGAAAGTCGGAAACCCGACGCTGCCGCAACTGTAGAAGAGCAACGGCCCGCGCCGGCGCACCCCACAACAAAGCCGAGCGAACAGCTCGACGCCATCGCCGCACCGCAGAAAAGCGCCGTCGAACAGATCGCGGCGCAACCCACCGAGACACCGCTGCCGACCCCTCTCAAAGCGCCAAGCTCCGGCAAGTCCGGAGACTTGCCGCCCCTAGACCAACTCAAGGAATCGAAGGTTACGCAGGTCGACAAGCCATCGCCCCCCACCCCGATGGCAGAGCAGCAGCCCGATACAAAGGAAGTTGAGGCCCAGCCCGAGCAGGTCGCGATTGTCACCGAAGAAAGTTCGGCAACGGTGAAGACCGGCGGCGAGGCACGTGTCGTCGGAATTTATCTGGGACAAATCAACGACCGGGTGCAGCACTCGAAAGTCAATCCACGCTCGCGGCAAACGGGTGTGGTCGTTTTGAAATACACGATTGGCACCGACGGCGCTCTTCTTTCGAGAGAAGTGATGTCGTCATCGAAATATCGCGTTCTGGACGAAGCAGCACTCGCCGCCCTCGACCGCGCCACGCCTTTTCCGCCCATTCCGCCGGAAGTGAGCCTGAAGCCGATGACGTTCACGCAGCCCTTTAAATTCATAGTGCGCTAGGCACGCTGCACCTCGGCGTTACGCACCGCAAATTCTTTGGCCACCCAGTCGATGAAAACTCGGACCCGCGGCGACAGCTGGCGATTGCGCGGGTAAAGCAGCGAAACCGGCGTCGACGTCGGCGGATAATCCGGCAGCACTTCGACAAGCTCGCCCGCCTGCACCGCAATGTCACCGCGATAGCGCGGAATTTGAATGAGCCCGAGACCGAGCTTCGCCGCTGCGTGATAGGTCTCCGCACCATTCACCAAGACAGTCGATGGCAGCATGATATTGCGCACCTTGCCATCGACGATGAATTCCAGCGGCAGATGCCCGCCCGTGGCGGTCGAATGGAACGCGACCATCCGATGCCTTCCAGGCAAATCGTCAGGATGCCGAGGCAATCCGTGCGCTGCGATATAACCGGGCGATGCGAGCGTCATCTCCTCGAGCGTTCCGACGCGGCGCGCAACCATATCGCTGTCCAGCAGTGACCCGGCGCGCAATACGCAGTCAATCCCTTCGCGGACGAGATCGACGTAACGATCGCCTTCGCTGATGTAGATTTCGATGTCCGGATAAGTTTCAAGAAACGCCGGCAGGCTCGGCAAGAGAAAGTGACGCCCGAGCGTACCGTGCACATCGACCCGCAGCAGGCCTTTAGGCTTGGCGCCCGCAAACGCGCCCTCCGCGTCTTCGATATCAGCTAAAATGGAGAGGCAGCGCTGGTAGTAAGCCTCGCCATCGAGCGTCGGACTGACGTGCCGGGTGGTCCGCTGCAGCAATTGCACCCCAAGGCGCGCTTCAAGCTGCTTGACCGCATCTGTCACCGTCGAGCGCGGCAGCCCCAAGTCTTCAGCCGCAAGCGTAAAGCTCCGCCGCTCCACGACGCGCGAGAAAACCCGCATGGCATCAATTCGGTCCATCGCCCATTTGTTCGCATATTTCGAACAGTAATGCCGGATAATGCCAGATTATACGCCAAGCTGAAAGATACATCTTCCAGCAGAGGCGCCTCGGCGCACTTTTTCAAAGGAGAAGGGAAAATGACCGTCAACCAGAACAAGGTCGCCATCGTCACGGGCGCGTCACGCGGCATCGGGGCGACCGTCGCGGAGCGTCTCGCCAAGGATGGCTTCACGGTCGTCGTCAATTATGCCGGCAGCGCCGCCCAAGCCGATGACGTCGTGCGAAAGATCGAAAAGGCGGGCGGCAAGGCCGTGACAGCCCAGGCCGACGTATCAAAGCCAGAAGACGTGTGCCGCATGTTTCAATCGGCAGAAACAGCCTTCGGCGGTATCGACGTGCTCGTCAACAATGCGGGCGTCATGGCGCTCTCATCGATTGCCGATGCCGACGACGCCACATTCGATCGCCAAGTGGCGATCAACCTTAAAGGCTCATTCAATGCCATGCGAGAGGCCGGCAAGCACCTGCGCCACGGCGGTCGCATTATCAATTTCTCGACCAGCGTCATCGGGCTCAAGCTTGAGAACTACGGCATCTACGCCGCCACCAAGGCTGCCGTCGAAGCTATGACAGGCATCATGGCGAAGGAAATGCGCGGCCGGTCGATCACCGTCAACGCCATTGCGCCCGGTCCGGTCGCGACCGAACTCTTCCTTCATGGCAAGTCTGATGAGCTGATCGACAAAATGGCGAAGATGAACCCGATGGAACGCCTCGGAACTTCGGAAGACATCGCCAATGTCGTCTCGTTCCTCGCAGGCCCGGAAGGCGCCTGGATCAACGGTCAAGTGCTGCGCGCGAACGGCGGCATGATCTGACGACCCACGGCCAACCACCCTGGGTTGAAGCAAGATAGCCAGTCTGAAATTTCGCGCCTTTTGGAGGATTGTTGCGCGGCGCGCTGAATGCATAGCAGACCGTACCATATCAGAGAGCGCGCTAAGCGTCAGCAACAGCGCGCTCCTCTCACTTGCCCACAGCGTCCAAAAAAATACCGGCGTTTTTCACAGCAATTGTCACTTATCGCGATACGCGGTGACAACGCTCGTCCGGTTAGGACCGAGCCTAGAATTGCTCTGCATCAACGTTGTCTTGAACCATAGTCGTATTCTCCAAACACTGAACCTCAATATTTTCCCCGACCGCCGGGCAACCCTTAGTTCATCCCGCACTTTCCAAAAATCAGTCCTGAGAGCTTCGGCCCGCGCTGATCGGGAAAACAAGACGATAATCCTAGGAAGGACAAACGATGAAGTTCGTGACGACCAACCCCTATACGGGAGAAGTCCTGAAGACCTTTCCGACGGCCAGCGAATCCGAAATCAAACAGGCCATCGATAAAGCCCATGATGCATTTCTCAGTTGGCGCGAGACGTCGTTTCGCGAACGCGCGCGCATCATGCAGAAGGCTGCGGACCTCCTGCGCCGCGATGTCGATAAGTACGCGCCGATCCTGACGATCGAAATGGGCAAGCTGCTTTCCGAAGCGAAAGCCGAAGTTGAGCTTTCCGCCCGCATCTTTGAATATTACGCCAAGAACGCCGAGAAACTGCTGGCTCCGGAAAAGCTTCCGGTTGCAGATCCGGAAGAAGGCGAGGCCGTTCTGGTTTGCGATCCGCTCGGCATCATCCTCGCGATCGAGCCGTGGAATTTCCCTTACTACCAGATCGCTCGCATCATCGCGCCCCAGCTCTCGGCAGGTAACGTCATCCTGCTGAAGCACGCAGCCAACGTTCCGCAATCTGCTATGGCCTTCGAAAGCCTCATGCTGGAAGCTGGTCTGCCGGACGGCGCCTTCATCAATCTCTTCTTGGACCATCCCCACGTCGGCGTGGTCCTCAACGATCCGCGCGTTCACGGCGTCGCTCTCACCGGCTCCGAATACGCCGGTTCGATCGTTGCGGCTGAAGCCGGCAAGGCACTCAAGAAGTCAACGATGGAACTCGGCGGCGCCGACGCCTTCGTCGTCCTGAAAGACGCCGACCTCGACAAGACCGCGAAGTGGGCCGTGTTCGGCCGCCACTGGAATGCCGGCCAGGTCTGCGTGTCCTCCAAGCGCATGATTATCGAAGAGCCGGCGTACGACGGCTTCATGGAACGTTACGTTAAGGGCGTTTCCGAGCTGCGCGCCGGTGATCCGATGGATCCCAACACGACGCTTGCGCCGCTCTCGTCGCAGAAAGCCGTCGATGACCTCAAGGACAAGATCCGCCAAGCCGTCGCGCACGGCGCCAAGGCGATCGAAGTCGGCCCGAGCGTCCCCAACCAGGGCGCATTCCTGCAGCCGACGATCCTCACCGACATCGCCGAAGACAACCCGGCCCGTTACTGGGAGTTCTTCGGTCCGGTCTCGATGATCTTCAAGGCTAAGGACGAAGACGATGCCGTCCGCATCGCCAACGACTCGCCGTTCGGCCTTGGCGGTTCGGTCTTCACGTCGAACCCCGCTCATGGCGCCGAAGTCGCCAAACGCATCTCAACCGGCATGGTGTTCGTCAACCATCCGACGATGGTCAAGGCCGACCTGCCGTTCGGCGGCGTCCGGCGCTCAGGATACGGCCGCGAGTTGCTCGGCCTCGGCATCAAGGAGTTTGTGAACCACAAGCTGATCGACATCGTCGACATCGACGCGGCGTTCTAAGCGGCCGGCAGCAAAACAAGACCATTCGCACCGTGCAGGAGAACTGGCACGGTGCGAATTTTTATCAGCCGAGCCTCATCGACACTTCCACATCGTCCCCGAACGGCGTCGAAAGATAACCATTCGACGTCGATCGCACGCGAGCGAGATAGTCGGGACTGTAATCGGCGTTATCGGCGATCACGAAGGCGCCCGGCCTGAGGCGGCTTTCCAGCAAGCTTAGAATTTCCGGGTAAAGTGCTTTGGCACCATCCAGCAGCACGAGGTCGATCACCTCGGGAAGATCGGCGTTCAGCGTCTGAAGCGCATCGCCTTGCCGAATTTCGACCAGATCAATCACACCGCCCGCCGTCAGATTTTCGCGTGCCTTTACCACTTTCGATGGCTCGAACTCGCTCGTAATCAGACGGCCTCCGCCATTGTCTCGAAGCGCCGCGGCGAGGTGCAGTGTCGAAATGCCGAATGACATTCCGAATTCGACGATCGATCGCGCCCGGCATCCGCGCGCAAGCATGTAGAGCAACGTTCCCGTCTCCCGCGAGACAGCAAGCGGGAAATCCTTTAGTCTCCGATAGAAATCCCGATAACCAACCTTGCTGCTCATCAGTCGCGCATGTTCTTCGGACGAAAGGTCCGCAAAATCAGGACTGTCCGTCGGCGAGACGGCGCTGGCTACTTCAAAGAGGCTATCAAGAAGCGGTCCAACAGGGGGAGTAGTCAGCGTATTCATCGTAATCTCTCCTACGACTTTTGATCAGTCTTCCGCCCGATCAAGAATACGATTAATCCATCGCATTCACTATTCGCATTTCCCACGCCGCCCATGTCTCGAAAAAAAAGAACCCAAATTTCCTCGCGAAAAGAACCCAGGCAGATCCGTTCCACCGAGCTTGTGACGGCCATTCTGGACGCTGCTATTCAGGTTTTAGCGAAAGAAGGCGCGCAGCGTTTCACAACTGCGAGGGTCGCCGAAAGAGCTGGAGTCAGCGTGGGCTCGCTCTATCAGTATTTTCCGAACAAGGCGGCGATCCTCTTCCGTCTCCAGTGCGACGAGTGGCGGCAGACGACAGAGTTGTTGAGCAGCATTCTCGGCGACTCACGCAAACCGGCGCTTCAACGACTCCGGACGCTCGTGCATACCTTTATCCGATCGGAATGCGACGAAGCCGCAGTCCGTGTCGCGTTGGACGACGCCGCCCCTCTCTACCGCAATGCCCCGGAAGCAAAGGAGGCGAGAGCATCGAGCGCACGAGCGATGGACAATTTCATGCGTGAAGCATTGCCCCATGCCTCGAAGTCGCAGCAATCGTTAGCAGCCAAACTCATCAAGACGACGCTCAGCACCGTCGGAAAGCAGTTCTCGGAAACGCCGCGCACCCCGGCGGAAATTAAGGCCTTTGCCGGTGCTCTGGCCGATATGTTTTGCGCTTACTTGGACGGGCTGGCAAATCCTGGCAGCCCGCTAAGGATAGCTGGGCCAAAACGTGCTCGTCAGGCGTCCAACACCTCTTCGATCTGATAGAGCGGCCGATACCGCCGCGTCACAACCGTGATCCGCTCGCCATCTCGCAAGGCATGAAGCCCCTGGGTGACAAGCTGAATGGTAACGCCACTGTCGGTATGGAGCTCAGCATAATCGTTGCCCCACACCCGGACGGTGCCGGAGAACACGTGTGTCCCCGGTTCCAGCAGATCGGGAGTGCTTGTTCTGGTGCCACCCATGTGCCACACGCCGCAAATCCCAAAGCCATCCGAGTTTGCCGACGAAATCTCGGCGTGCGCAAGGCCGTCGCGGACACCATCTCCATAATTCTGCTGTGAGCCATCACCCTGGCCGTCCGGCCGAGGTAAAAATCCAAAAGATCGAACGTGTTGATCTTGACTATTACTCCCGAACGGCTCATGTGAACCGCGCGGTCGCCCCCGTTTAAGGCGCCGTGAATCCGAAGGAACCCAACCCTTGTCTAGCGACAGTAGTCGATTGCCCCGGCCGTCGAGGCTCGTGGACTGACCGTTGGTCGGCTCCCGCGATCCGTGCGACGGCGGATCGGAAGGTGAGCCATGGAAAATATCCGCAAAGCATCGGGCGACGATGTCGACCCGATCGTTCTGGTCGAGTTGCTCGAAGAGCACGACGCCGACATTGTCGCTCAGCTCAATGAGGAAGACCTCGAAACGGCTGCGTCAATTCTGTCGCAGCTTCCGCTCGACCGCGTCGTCGAAATCTTCGACCGCCCCGAGCTGTCTCGCGCCAGCGACCTGATCCTCGAACTCCCAGAGGAGTTTGCAGGCCAGGTCCTGACCGGCATGTCCGCCGACCGCGCGGCCGACCTCCTGCGTCAGCTCGACGGTACCGACCGCACGAAGCTGCTGTCGCTTCTCGATTTCGAGACCGCCCAATCCCTGAAACTGCTGCTCGCCTACCATGAGGGCACCGCCGGCAGCATCATGACGACTGAGTTCGTCAGCGTCCCCTCGACCTTCACGGTCGCCGACACCTTGCGGCTGATCCGCGAGGTCGAGCACACACGCGAAACCGTCTATGCGATCTATGTTATTGATCCTGCGTCGCGCGTCCTCGTGCGCACCGTCACGCTGCGCCAGTTGATTACCGGCGAACCCGATCAGCCCATTCTGGATGTCGCGCCCGATCGCGATCCGATCTGGGTCGATCCCGACACCGATCGCGAAGAAGTCGCACGGCTGATCTCGATCCACGACCTTCTCGCTGTTCCGGTTCTCAACGCCCGGCACCGCGTGCTCGGCATTGTCACCGTCGATGACGTGATCGACGCCATCCTCGATGAGAGTACCGAAGACGTGCAGAAGTTCGGCGGCGTCGAAGGCATCGCCGAGCCGTATCTGGAAATCAGCTTCCTGGAGATGATCAAGAAGCGTGCTGGTTGGCTTTGCGCTTTGTTCCTCGGCGAAATGCTGACAGCGAGCGCGATGCAGCATTATTCCGACGAGCTTGAAAAAGCGGTGGTCTTGACGCTTTTCATTCCGCTGATCATGAGCTCGGGCGGCAACTCCGGCTCGCAGTCGACGTCGCTTCTCATTCGTGCGCTCGCGCTCGGACAGATCCGGCTGCGTGACTGGTGGCGCGTCGCCATCCGCGAGATTCCGACGGGCATTACGCTTGGCACCATCCTCGGCATCATCGGCATCGCGCGCATTTCGCTGTGGCAGACGATCGGTATCTTCGACTACGGCCCGCACTGGCAGCTCGTCGCCTTGACCGTTGGGCTCGGCCTCATCGGCATCGTCACCTTCGGCTCGCTTGCCGGCGCAATGCTGCCGTTTCTGCTGAAACGCATTGGCTTCGACCCCGCGAGCGCGTCAGCCCCGTTTGTCGCAACGCTCGTCGATGTCACCGGCCTGATGATCTACTTCAGCGTCGCCATGCTCGTGCTCAGAGGCACGCTGCTTTAGCGCGAAAATCATACTTGGAACGAGAAAGCGTATGCAGGCAAAAAACCTGCATACGCCTTCGTTATTTTCGTGTCGTAGTTTCATACAGCCTGCAAACGATCGCGGCATTTCTACTGGGATTGAGCGGCTTACTGAAATCCAAGTTTTGAAAGCCTCTCATTCGATCGAGGCTTTATGGCCACTATCTCGGGGCGAAATGCCCTTTGCCCGCAATGAGATGGGCCATAATGATGGTCAACATCATTGAATTTCGGATCGTCGGAATGCATGTGGTGTACTATTGTCCACTGGCGTCGGCGCGCCGTGGAAAATTCTCGCCTGTGGATTCTGAAAAAATGACGACGACCACCGCCCTTGTGAGGCTTAAGCCTCGATGCTCGGCCTTGTCCGTGCTGGCCGCGATGGCCTTCATTGCAAGCAACGTCCAATCTGCAAGCGCGCAGAGCGCGCCACCGGCGTTCCCGGTCACCGTGGCGCCCCCGATCGCGAAGCACATCAAGACTTGGGACGAATTTCCCGGCCGCTTCGAAGCCGTCGCCCGCGTCGAGCTGCGCCCGCGCGTCAGCGGCTACGTCGATCAGGTCAATTTCAAGGAAGGCACGATCGTAAAACAGGGCGATCTCCTCTTCACGCTCGATAAACGGCCGTTCCAGATCGCCGTCGAAGCCGCGAAAGCGGATGTCGCGCGCACGCAGGCCCAGGTCGAATTTGCCAAGGCCGATCTCGAACGCGCCGGCCCGCTCGTCGAAACGAAAGTTTTGAGCGAACAGGTTTACGAGCAGCGCAAATCGAGCCTCGGCGTCGCCGAAGCCCAGGTGATGTCGGCAAAGGCCAATCTCAAATCGGCCGAGCTCAATCTGGAATGGGCGGAAGTGCGCGCTCCGATCTCCGGCCGCGTCTCGGACAAGAAAATCGACGTCGGCAACCTCGTGATCGGTGGTCAGGTCAACTCGACGTTGATGGCGACCATCGTCACGACCGACCCTATCCACTTTGTCTTCGACACCTCCGAAGCCGACTACATGCGCGATGCCCGCAAGCGGAAGTCGGGCGTGCTTCCCGCATCCCGCCTCGCGCCCGTTCCCGTCCGCGTGAAACTCGCCGACGAAAAGGACTGGGCACACGAGGGCACGATGGACTTCATCGACAATGCCTTCAATCAACGATCAGGCACCATCCGCGGCCGCGCCGTTCTGTCTAACAAAGACGATCTGCTGACGCCGGGACTTTTCGCCCGCATCGCCGTTTATGGCGGCGACGCGGATGCGCTTCTCGTTCCCGACGATGCCATCATCTCCGATCAGGCGAGCAAAATTCTTTATACCGTCAATGCCGATAACGTCGTCACCGCCACGCCGGTGACGCTCGGCCAGATGTACGAAGGCTTGCGCGTCATCACCTCTGGACTGAAGCCGGACGACCGTATCGTGATCGAAGGCGTCGCAAACCCCGCCATTCGGCCGGGAACGAAAGTTGCGCCGACGACCGGTGCGATCAAACCGCCCGAGAAGACGGCGCAGAACTGATCTGCGCCGCCGCGCCTGAACGAGCATTCCGTCTGAAGCTTCCAACGCCGATAGGGCCCGATGCGTCTGTCTCACTTTTTTATCGACCGGCCGATCTTCGCTGCAGTCGTCTCGATTATCATTACGATCCTCGGTTTGATCTCGATGCGGTTTCTGCCCATCGCAGAATATCCCGACATCGCGCCGCCGACGGTTGCCGTGCACGCTACGTATCCCGGCGCGTCCGCCCAAGTCATCGCCGAAACCGTCGCCACGCCGATCGAGCAGGAAGTCAACGGCGTCGACGACATGCTCTACATCAACTCGCAATCGACCGGCGACGGCCAGTTGACGATCAACGTCGTCTTCAAGCCGGGCACCAATGTCGATCAGGCGCAGGTTCTCGTCCAGAACCGCGTCGCGGTTGCTGAGCCCCGCCTGCCGGAAGACGTGCGCCGGCTCGGCATCTCTGTACGCAAGGCCTCGCCCGACCTGATGATGGTCGTGCACATGATCTCACCTGACGGCACGCGCGATCAGCAGTACATCTCGAACTACGCGACGCTCTACGTCAAAGACGTGCTGACCCGCATCGACGGCGTCGGCGACGTCCAGGTCTTCGGCGCCCGCGACTACTCGATGCGTATCTGGCTCGACCCCGACAAAGTTGCCGCTCGCGGTCTGACCGCAGGTGAAGTCGTCTCGGCACTCCAGGCCGCCAATTTGCAGGTTGCGGCAGGCTCGATCAATCAGCCGCCAGCGTCATCCGACGGCGCCTTCACGATCAACGTCAAGACGCTCGGACGTCTGTCATCGCCGGATCAGTTCGAAAATATCGTCGTGCACGCCGAACCAGACGGCTCGGTCGTTCGCATCCGCGACATCGCCCGCGTCGAGCTGGGATCGCAAGACTATACCGTCAACGCCTATCTCAATAACAAGGTCGCGACCGCCCTTGTCATCTTCCAGAAGCCGGGTTCGAACGCGCTCGCGACGGCGGCCAACGTCAAGGCCGAGATGGAGCACCTGAAGAAGAGCTTCCCGCCGGGCGTCGGCTATGCGGTCGTCTATAACCCGACAGAATTCATCCAGTTCTCGATCGACGCCGTCATCCACACGCTCATCGAAGCACTGGTGCTCGTCGTCCTCGTCGTCATCCTGTTTTTGCAGACATGGCGCGCGGCGATCATCCCGATCCTGGCGATCCCCGTATCGCTGGTCGGCACCTTCTTCATCATGAGCCTCGTCGGCATCACGTTTAACACGCTGTCGCTGTTCGGCTTGGTGTTGGCCATCGGCATCGTCGTTGACGACGCCATCGTCGTCGTCGAAAACGTCGAGCGCTATATCGCCCAAGGCATGACGCCGAAGGAAGCCGCTCATAAGACGATGGATGAAGTCGGCGGCGCGCTGCTCGCCATCTCGCTGGTGCTGATCGGCGTCTTCTTGCCGACGGCCTTCATCACCGGCCTGCAGGGGTCCTTCTTCAAACAATTCGCCATTACTATCGCCGCTTCGACCGCAATTTCGCTGATGGTCTCGCTCTCGCTTTCGCCCGCCATGGCTGCGCTGCTTTTGAAACCGCACGCCGGAGAGCATGAAAAGCGCAATCCCATTGCGACAATCCTCGGTGCGCCGCTGCGCTGGTTCTTCGCCGGCTTCAACTGGGCCTTCAGCACGCTGTCGCATGGCTACGCTTGGCTGACCCGCAACTTGATCCGCGTCGCCGCTGTTCTGCTCGTCGTCTACGCCGGCCTGCTCTACGTCACCTATGAGCGGTTAACGGCGACGCCGACGGGTCTCATCCCGCAGCTCGACCGCGCCTACTTCATCACGGTCTTCCAGCTTCCGCCGGGCTCGACCTTGAAGCGTACCGATGAAGTCGTGCGCCGCGCCTCAGAAATCATCATGCATCGGCCAGGCGTCGCCAACGCCGTCGAATTCGTCGGCTTCGACGGCGCGACATTCACGAACGCGCCCAACACCGGCGTCGTCTTCGTCGGCCTGGAACCGTTCGAACAGCGCATCGCCAGCGGCCTGACCAAGGATATGATCCTTGCCGACCTGCGCCAGCAAATGGCGACCCTCAAGGACGCTTTCATTTTCGTGCTGGAACCGCCCTCTGTGCCCGGCATCGGAACCGGCGGCGGCCTCAAAGGCTATGTTCAGGATAAAGCGGGACGCGGCCTGCCCGCGCTCGAAGGCGCAGCCTGGGCAATGGCCGGCGCCACCGGCCAGACGCCGGGCTTCACACAGGCCTTTACGCTCTTCAACGTGCGGACGCCTGAGGTCTATGCCGACATCGACCGCACCAAAGCCGAACAGCTTGGCGTTCCGATCAGCCGTGTGTTCGAAACGCTCTCGGTTTATATGGGCTCGGCCTTCATCAATGACTTCAACATTCTGGGCCGCACCTATCGCGTCACAGCGCAAGGCGACAACCCATATCGCCTGTCGCTGCGCGACGTCTCCAACCTGAAGACGCGCAACAATGACGGCGACATGGTGCCGATAGGTTCGGTCGCGACCTTCCAGGATACGACCGGCGCCTATCGCGTGCCGCGCTACAATCTCTATCCGTCTGCCGAAGTGCAGGTTCAGCTTGCGCGCGGCTATTCGAGCGGCACGGCCATCGCGACGATGGAAGCGATCGCCGACAAGGTTCTACCTCAAGGCTTTGGTTTCGAATGGACCGAAATCGCGCTGCAGGAAAAGCTTGCGGGCAATACCGCAATCTACGCCTTCGGCCTGTCCGTCGTCTTCGTGTTCCTGCTGCTCGCGGCGCTCTACGAAAGCTGGGCGCTGCCGCTTGCCGTCATCCTGATCGTGCCGATGTGTATCCTGGCGGCAATGATCGGCGTGAACATCCGTGGCCTCGATCGCAATATCCTGGTTGAGATCGGCTTGATCGTGCTCGTCGGCCTCGCGGCTAAGAACGCCATTTTGATCGTGGAGTTCGCCAAACAGGGCGAGGACAACGGCCTGTCGCGCGTCGACGCCGCCGTCGAAGCTGCCCGCACCCGTCTGCGGCCGATCTTGATGACGTCGCTGGCCTTCATCCTGGGCGTCGTGCCGCTGGTCTTTGCTGAAGGAGCAGGCGCCGAGATGCGGCAATCGCTCGGCACAGCCGTGTTCGCGGGTATGCTCGGCGTGACGCTCTTCGGCCTGATCTTCACGCCGATCTTCTACGTCGTCGTGCGGAAACTGTCGCCGCGGAGAGACCCGCATGCCGATCCGCACCAAACGCCGCACACCCCGGCGGCGGGCACGCCATCAGCTTAAAAAGGCACGGCGAGCGCCAAATTAACTTGTCCGGCCTTGCGGGGTCGACAAACCGGCCATCGGTCCCCATCTAGAGAGGCGGCAACAGGTGTTTGCCGTCTCAAATCCAATGGGTCTATAAGGGCGCTTCGTTTGCCCCCGTTGGTATGACTGTCTTCTCACAACAACTCAGTGTTCTCATGAATTCAGATAAGAAGCCGACGCGCGCCGACGTCGAATCCGCCATCAAGACCATCCTCCGCTGGACGGGCGAAGACCCCGACCGCGACGGCCTGAAGGAGACGCCTGCCCGCGTCACCAAGGCCTTCGAGGAATGGTTCCGCGGGTACGGCGAAGATCCCGAAGCGATCCTCAACAAGACCTTCGAGGAAATCGAAGGCTACGATGAGATGATCGTGCTGCGCGGCATCCGCTTCGAAAGCCACTGCGAGCACCACATGGCGCCGATCATCGGCCGCGCCTGGGTCGGATATATTCCGAATGGCCGCGTTGTCGGCATTTCGAAACTCGCGCGGGTGGTGAATGCCTATGCCAAGCGGCTTCAGATCCAAGAGAAAATGACGGCCCAAATCGCAAATGCGATCGAAGAGGCGCTGCATCCTCAGGGTGTGGCAGTCATAATCAAGGCCGAGCATCATTGCATGACGACGCGCGGCGTACTCAAGCCGGGAACCGACATGGTGACAAGCCGCATGCTCGGCGTCTTCCGCGACAACGCGATCACACGTCAGGAATTTCTGGCGCTGGTGACGGAGGATACGAAGACGTCGTGACATTTGCGGGCGGATAATTGACCGCGACGAGGTAAAGGCCCGACGCCGGCGCGACGGGCCCACACGCCTCCCGGTTCGTCGCCGCGAGCGCCTTGGCGAGGTCCGCCCGAGCCCACTTTCCTTCGCCGACGAGCTTTAAGCTCCCGACCATCGACCGCACCTGATGGTGCAGGAACGAACGCGCTGACACGGTGCAGACGATCTCATCGCCGTCTCGGGAAATCTCGAACCTGTCGAGCGTCTTGACGGGCGACGCCGCCTGGCACTGCGCGGCGCGGAAAGTCGTAAAATCGTGCTTGCCAACGAGCACTTGCGCGGCTTCATGCATTGCGCCCGCATCGAGCTCCTGCATCGTCCACCACACCCGGTTACGATCGAGGATCGGCGGCGCGCGGCGCGTCAGCAGACGATACTTGTAGTGCCGCTTAATCGCGCTGAAACGGGCGTCGAACTCGGCGTCGACAGCCGCGCACGCAACGATACCGATCGGATGCGGACGCAAATGAAAGTTCATCGCGTCGCGAACGCGGCCCGGCGACCACTCTTTGCTCAAGTCGAAATGCGCGACCTGACCCAGCGCATGCACGCCCGCGTCCGTGCGCCCGGCGCCGCGCACGCCGACCGTCTCTTGCGAGAACTTGCGGATTGCGTCTTCAAGCAGGCCTTGGATCGAAAGGCCCTGCGCCTGCCGTTGCCAGCCGACAAATGGCGTTCCGTCGTATTCGATGGTGATGCGATAGCGGGGCATTCAAACTCGGTGCTCAGGGATGGTCGCGCCATCCCTAGCCGTTCCGGAGCGCGGGCTCAACGTTCGGCAGTTATTCTTCGTTCTGCTTGTCGGGCGTTTGAGGCTTCGCTCTATGGACGGCCTTCGGCGCTCGCACACCTGGAACCCGGTAGAAGGCAGCGCCACGATACACGACCCCGCCGGGAATCTCGGTCTCCTCGTCGGCCACCCACGCGGGATCGAACGGCACCGGACGAATGACCCTGACGCCCGCCTCGATCGTCACGTCAGCGCCCGGCACGAGATGTCTGCCAGCCGCCCCACTCGGCGCTCCGAAGTCCGCAGCCATGGCCGCGACTGGAAGAGCAGCCGTCAAAACCAGAACAACGCAGACCTGCCGAAACATTCTCGCACTCGCCGCTACCAACCACTGGGTTGTAGCCTCAAGCGCTGGTCTTTGCAGCCCGGACGTCGGATATCATTAACGGGAAAATGGCGTCCCGGCCGCAACCGGCGTACCACGCAGAAAATCCGAGGCCGCCATCGGTTGCTTGCCGGCCCGCTGCAGCTTCACGATCCGTATCGCACCGCTGCCGCAGGCAATGGTCAACCGGTCGTCGATCAGCGTACCTGGCGCACCCGAACCGACGACAACAGCCGCGAGCAAAACCTTGATCCGCTCGGGCTTCCCGCCGAGCGAAATTTCAAACCACGCGCCGGGAAACGGCGACAAACCGCGAATGTGATCCGCGACCTCTTTTGCAGACCGCGAGAAATCAATCCGCGCCTCGCTCTTGTCGATCTTGGCGGCATAGGTCGCGCCGTCGTCCGGCTGCGGCACACATGCGAGCGTCCCCGCTTCGAGTTTGCCCAGCGCCTCGACCATAAGTTCCGCGCCAAGCTTCGACAGGATGTCGTGCAGCTCGCCTGCCGTCATTTCCGGCGAAATGGGAACATCGCGGCCGAGGCACACCGGCCCGGTGTCGAGTCCCTGCTCCATGCGCATGATGTTGACGGCCGTGACCGCATCGCCCGCCATGATCGCCCGCTGAATCGGCGCCGCCCCGCGCCAGCGCGGCAGCTTCGAGGCGTGCACGTTGAAACAACCAAGCCGCGTCGCGTCCAGGATCGCTTTCGGTAGCAGTAGGCCGTAGGCAACGACCACCGCCGCATCGGCCTGCAACGCCGCAAATGCCTGGCGATCGTCGTCGCTTTTGAAATTCACCGGCGTACGAACTGGAATACCGAGCGCTTCCGCGCGCCGATCCACCGGCGATTTCGCTTCCGCCATGCCCCGTCCCGCCGGACGCGGCGGCTGGCTATAAACCGCGACAACCTCATGCCCCGCCGCCACGACCGCATCGAGCACAGGCACGGAAAAATCCGGCGTCCCCATAAATACGATCTTCAATGGCATATGGACTCTTTTGTAGGCGCGATCAACGACCCAAATTTCGCGCGTGCGGCCGGCTGACCGGAGGTCAGTCGTACGCGCCAACCAAAACCTTAGCTTCGCGACTGCTTCTTGAACTTGCGGATGACCATATCGCGCTTCAGCCGCGACAGGAAATCGATGATGAGCTGGCCGTCGAGATGGTCGATCTCATGCTGGATGGCGGTCGCGAGCAAACCGTCGGCCTTAAGCTCCTGCTCTTTGCCGTTCCGGTCGATGTAGCGCACGGTCACTTCCGCCGGTCGCTCGATTTCGACGCGCACGTCGGGAATGGACAGACAGCCTTCCTCGTGCAATCGCGTCGTCGAACCCAGCGCGACGAGTTCCGGATTGGCCATGGCGAGCGGATTGGGCGGCTCGCCCTCGTCCGAGGTATCGAGCACGACGACGCGCCTCAGCACGCCGACCTGCGGCGCGGCAAGGCCGACACCCGGCGCCGCGTACATCGTCTCCAGCATGTCGTCCATCAGCTTGACGACGGCATCGTCCACGCGCTCGACCGGATCTGAGATCTTGCGCAGGACGGGATCGGGAATGGTGAGAATGGGAAGTACGGCCATGGCGCCTGACATATGAAAGGCCGCAGCCGCGGTCAATGGCGTGCGTCTCTATACCGTTCCGAGACCTGATCCCCGGCAGGTTGCCGCGCCGCTACAGAGGCCGCGAGCGCCGCGGCGGTTGTCTCTTGCGGCGCCCAGCCAATCCGGCGCAACCGGGCCGCGTCAACGACCAGATCACCCGTTAGCCGGTCGGCGAAATCACCCTTCCCGGCAAGCCGCAGCAGGCGGGCGAGCGATGTATCCGGCACGGGAAGCAGCATTTCCGGCCGCCCGAGCCCCCGCCGCAGCGCACGAATGATCTCGGCCATCGTCAAAGCCCCCGGGTCTGCCACGATAAATGCAGCATTTTCAGCAGTTTGGGTTTGCAGAACATATTGCAACGCGCTGATGAGGTTGCCGATGCTGACCAGCGACCGCCGCGCTTTGAGCGCCCCGAACGGCAGCGGCACCGGCAAAGCGGCGATTTTCAGCAGCGCCGCCATATTGCCTTTGACGCCCGGTCCGTAAACCAGCACTGGCCGGAGCACGGTCCAACGCGTCGCCGAGCCATCAAGCATCTGCGCCGTGACGGCCTCCGCCGCCTGCTTCGACCGGCCGTAGGCGTCCGTCGGCGCGGCCGGCGTCGCCTCCGTCACGAGCCCAGGATAGGTCACGCCCACCTGCGCTCGAATCGACGACATCAAGACGAAGCGCTTCACCCGCGCCGAACGGGCGGCTCTGGCCAGCTGCCGCGTTGCATCAACATTGATAGCCGTATAGGCCGCAGACGGCAGATCGGTCCGCGCCGCCGAAAGCCCGGCCGCGTGCACGACGGCATCGACGCCGCGCACGAGGAATTCCGCGGCGAACGATCGCGACATGTCGCCGACGGCGACGCCCTCGACGCGAGGACTGTCAAATACGATGGGGTGCCGCGACGCCGCCCGGACGTTATAGCCACGCTCCGCCAGTACGCGGACGACATGCTGTCCGATGAAACCCGACGCTCCAGTCACGAGAATGCGTTGGGCAATAGCCACACCCGCTCTCCGTTAGCTCAACGTGGCGCTGCAATCGACTCTTCCAACACGATCTAGGACCGTCTCGTCCGAAAGTGCAACGCCGCGCGCGCTAAAGTCTCAGCGTTTCCCCAACGCGCGCAACCAGACGGTAGCCTACAAATATGGAAATTAAGCCAAAGGCGACGCCCCCGACCAAATTACCCGCGAGCACGCCCTCTGCGCCGTAAAACTTCCCGCCCCAAATGACGAAAGGAATAGTGCCAACCGTGGCGCGGCCCCAGTTGAGAATCGTCGAGACATGCGGCCGACCCAGCGTATTAAAGACGGCATTCGTGACGAAGATCGCACCCATGAAAACGAACAGCGGCGACAGCCAGCGGCAGAAGAAAACGATCAGATCACGCACCTCGCCCGTTGCATGAAATAGCCTTGCCAGAGGGTCGGCCGCGACCGCAAGACCGAGCCACGCAACTGCCGTGAAGGCCGCCATCGTCAGCAGCGAGAGCGTGTAGGCGTCGCGCATCCGCGTCCGCAAGCCCGCACCGAAATTCTGTCCAATGATCGGTCCGACCACGCCGGAAAGCGCAAAGATCGCGCCGAACGCCACCGGAATGATCCGTCCAATGATCGCCCACGCCGCAACCGCTGCATCGCCATAGGGCGCAATGGCGTGCGTAATGTAGGCGTTACCGACGGCCGGTGCGATATTCGTCAGCACGGCAGGTGCTGCAATCCGCGAATAGGGTCCAACGTCCTGCTTCAACGTTGCGATCTTCGGCCGTCCCATCAGATCGTGGACGCGGATGACGCCGCACAGCCCGACGACCATCATCACCAGCCGCGCCAGCAAACTCGACAACACCGCGCCTTCGATGCCCAGCCCGAAATGCACAATGAAAATCAGATCGAGGATCGTATTGACGATCGCGCCCGACAGCGTGACGTTCATCGCGCGACGCGCATCGCCGACAGAGCGCAGCACCGCTGACGATGTCATGCCGAGCGACAGAAACGGCAGCGTCGGCAGCAGAATTTCGAGATAGAAGCTTGCCAGATCGAGCGTCCGCCCGCTGGCGCCGAGCAGCCGCAGCAACGGCTCGATCGCGAACCACAGCGCCAAGCTCGCAATCGCTGAGAAAACAAACGCCATCACGTGCGCGTTAGCCGTCAACCGCCGTGCCCTGACGCGCCGCTGCGCGCCAAGGGCCGGCGCGATCAGAGACGTAGCTGCGATGGAAAGCCCGATGCCGATCGACGTCGAGAAGAAGAGGATGGAACTCGCGTAGCCGACGGCGGCGACGATCGCGTCATCACCGATACGCGACAGAAAATAGATATTCGCAAGATCGCCGACGAACACCGCCATCAGGCCGAGCGCACCGGCAGCGGTCATCGCCAGAATGTGCCGCAACAGCGAGCCCGTGACGAACTTCGGCCCGCTACCGCCGCGCCTGACGATTTCGACTTCCGCCATATGCCTGACGTTTCCGCGGTGAGATGTCCGCGCTCCCGGAGTTCTTATAATTTCCGCCGGGCCTTGAAGGCGGCGGCCAGCGTGCCGTCGTCGAGATAATCGAGTTCACCGCCGATGGGAACACCTTGCGCCAGCCGCGAAACAGTAACGTCGGTACTCTGAAGCTGATCCGAGATGTAATGCGCCGTCGATTGGCCTTCGACGGTGGCGTTCAGGGCCAGCAGAATTTCCTTCACATCTGGCGATTGCGCCCGCGCGACGAGGTTCGCGATATTGAGCCGCTCCGGCCCGACGCCGTCGAGGGGCGATAAGTGTCCGCCGAGCACATGATAGCGCGCCGAGACGATGCTAGCGCGTTCGAGCGCCCAAAGATCGCCGACCTCTTCGACGACGACGATCAAACTCGCATCGCGCCGCGGATCGGCGCAGACGCTGCAAGGCGACACGGTATCGAGATTGCCGCACACAGGGCACTCGGTGATTTTGGCGATGGCCTGTTGAAGCGCGTCGGCGAGCGGCAGCATGAGATCATTGCGTCGCTTCAAGAGCGCCAGCACCGCCTTGCGCGCCGAACGCGGGCCAAGCCCTGGCATTCGCGCCAGAAGCTGCACCAGCCGTTCGATTTCAGGGCCTGCCGTTTTGCGAGACATGGTTTAATTCAAAATTCTTACCCGTCATCCTCGACCGAGTGAGCGAAGCGAATGATGGTCGGGGATCCAGCGTAAGACTCGTCGAAGACGCAAAAGTGTATCGAGCCTTCGGCAGTTTTACGCTGGATCTCCGAACGGCTCATAAATTCGCCGTTCGAGGGTGACGGGCGAGAAAAAACTCAGAAAAGCTTCATGCCCGGCGGAATCGGCAGACCGCCCGTGATCTCGGCCATCTTCGCCTGCATCACATTATCGACTTTCGCCTTGGCATCGGTCGCCGCCGCCACGATGAGATCCTCGAGGATCTCGGCCTCGTCCGGCTTCATCAGGCTCGGATCGATCCGCACGCGTTTCAATTCGCCGCGGCCGTCGACCGTCACATGCACAAGACCGCCGCCCGCCTGGCCTTCGATCTCAGCCTTCTGCAGCTCGTCCTGCATTTCTTTCAGGCGCGCCTGCATCTGGCCCACCTGCTTCATCATACCCATAATGTCTTTCATATTGTCCTCGCGGCAGAGAGCCGAATTCGTCCTGAAGTTTTAAACGGCTTCGCTCTCGCTGTCCGTATCTGTCTCGCGCCCAGCAATTCGCCGCACCTCAGCGATCTTCGCATCCGGGAAAGCTTCCAGAACCGCACGCACCGCCGGATGCGCTTTCAGCGATTCAAGCTCCTGAGCTTCACGCTCTCGGCGCACGACGCCAATAGGCGGCGCACCGGCATCCTTCGAAAGAACAACAACCCAGCGCCGCGTTGTCCAGAGGTTGAGTTTTTCCCGAAGGTCGTTGGCGAGTTCCGGCGGCGCCTCGGGCATCAGGAAAAGATCGATCGAACCCGCCACCGCATCGAACTTGACGAGGCTGACATGGTCTTCGAGGTGCCACTTGAGCTTCGCATCCCGCTTCTCGCCAGCGAGCGCTACGACGTCTGCAAATGATCTCGGATCGGACTTCATCGATCCGGCAGCGACAGCCGGAGCAGCCACTTCGTCACCCTCGGCATCGCCAATCGGCTCGCCGTCGTCGAATTCGAAGCCGTCGCCCAGATCACCGAGGTCGCCGAGATCATCCTGATCGTTTTCAGCGACCGGAACGTCAACGCGCGCATTGAGCGGACCGCGCTGACCGGCCGGAGCATCCCCGGCCGGCAATGCCGGACGCCGCGCGGGAACAGCCCCGCCGCCGAGCGCTTTGATCAACTCATCGGGCGTCGGCAGATCCGACGTGTACGCAAGCCGAATCAGAACCATCTCGGCCGCGACACGCGGATTGGGCGCGCGCGAAACCTCATCGAAACCTTTGACCAGCATCTGCCACGCTCGCGACAGGTACGGCATCGACAAACGCGATGCGAGACCGGCGATGCGCGCCTTTTCTTCCGCCGTCAGAGCTTCGCCCGCAGGCTCTTCGCCGACAGCTTTAACGCGCGCTATAGCATGCACGGCTTCAGCCAGATCGGACACGACCTCGGCCGCTTCCGCGCCGTCACGATGCAGCGATTCCAATCCGCGAATGGCCGTCGCGACATCGCCTTTGAAGAGCGCTTCGGCGAGATCAAAAATCCGCGCGCGATCGGCAAGGCCGAGCATGTCGCGAACCTTCGCCGCCGTGACGTGCCCCTCGCCCATCGCGATCGCCTGATCGAGAATGGAAAGGCCGTCGCGCACCGAACCTTCGGCCGCGCGTGCGATAAGCTGCAAAGCATCAGCGTCAGCTTCAGCACTTTCCAGGCCGACGATCTTCTGAAAATGTTCAGCCAGCACCGGTTGCTCGACGCGGCGCAAGTCGAAGCGCTGACAGCGCGACAGCACGGTCACGGGAACTTTGCGAATTTCCGTCGTCGCGAAAATAAAACGGACATGCGATGGCGGTTCTTCAAGCGTCTTCAAGAGCGCGTTGAACGCGCCCTTCGACAGCATGTGAACCTCGTCGATCAGGAACACTTTCGTGCGCGCAACGAGTGGCGTGTACTGCGCGCTTTCGATGATCTCGCGGATGTTATCGACGCCGGTGTTCGAGGCAGCGTCCATTTCGAGCACGTCCGGATGACGGCCCTCCATGATGTCCTTGCAGTGAACGCCGAGACCCGGCATGTCGATGGTCGGCTTGTCGTAGCCTGGCGCTTCGTAGTTGAGCGCCCGCGCGAGAATACGCGCCGTCGTCGTCTTGCCGACACCGCGCACGCCCGTCAGCATGTAGCCCTGTGCGATGCGCCCGGATGCGAACGCGTTGCGCAGCGTCGTCACCATCGCCGACTGGCCGATCAGGTCGTCGAATGTCGCGGGCCGATACTTCCGCGCCAGCACAACATAGGGCTTCGCCGGCTCGGTGCTTCCCGAACCTTCGACGCCGTCAGACGTTTCCGATTTCTTTTTCGCCATGATCCCTGAAACAACCTTTCGCCCGAAGGGGCGAGGGAGCAAGGCGACCCGCGGTAAGCCGCGCCCCCGCGGAGAGCGCCGGATCGCCCTTGCGATCCGAATTGCGCTCGTGAGCGAGTAAAGAGGCTGGCGAACGACCCGATTTCTGATCGTTAGGGCTGCTTCCTTCCGGACCTGACCCGGTTGGCGACGAACTCGTCCGCCGCCAGCCCATTTCTATAATGGGCCGGGCGGCAGAAAAGTACAACCCTCCCCGCACCGGAAGCTAACAGCCTCCACAACAAGGCAAGCCGCAGATTTACCGGCCGAATTTCGCTTCCGGCGCAGCGGCGCTATTCGGCGCGCTTGATCGGGACGAGGCCGTTGGCCGCAAGCTCCGCCGCCTCCTTGCGGTAGGGGCTCGCCGGATAGGTGCCGAGGATCTGCGTCTGCGTCGAGAAGAACGACAATTCCTCAAGCGCAAGTTGCACAGGCCGGTCGACCGGATGACCTTCGATATCGGCGAAGAAGCGGGAGGCGTTGAACGTCCCCTCCTCCTGATAGCTCTCCAGCTTCGTCATGTTGACGCCGTTGGTTGCGAACCCGCCGAGCGCTTTGTAGAGCGCCGCCGGCACGTTTCGCACCCGGAACAGGAACGTCGTCATCACCGGGCCGTTGCCGGGCTCGGCGTCATCCGGCTCCTTCGCCAGGATTATGAAGCGCGTCGTATTGTGGGACTGGTCTTCGATATCGCTCCTGATGATTTCGAGACCGTAGATTTCCGCCGCAAGGCGCGACGCGATGGCGCCCGTCGAAAGATCGTCGCTCTCGGAGACGAGCCGCGCCGAACCTGCCGTATCGGCTTCCGGCACCGGCTTCAAACCGAGCTTGCGAAGTGTCGTCCGGCATTGCCCCAGCGCCTGCGTATGGCTCATGACGCGCTTGATCGTCGAAAGGCTCGCGCCCGGCTTCGCCATGAGCTGATGGCGCACGCGCAGGAAGTGCTCGCCGATGATGTAGAGCCCGGCCTCGGGCAGCAGATGGTGAATGTCCGCGACCCGCCCAGCGACCGAATTCTCGATCGGGATCATCGCATAGTCCGCGTCGCCGTTCTTCACCGCCGCGAGCGCATCCTCGAACGTCGGATAAGCGACGCTTTCGGCATCCGGATAAACTTCGCGGGCCGCGAGATGCGAATTCGCACCCGGCTCGCCTTGATACGAGATTTTGAGGGCTCCGGCTTCGGAACCTGCTGTTTTGGTCATGGTGGATCGGTTGTCCGGGAAAGAAACGTCAGGGCGCGATGAGGCGTCGGGCGCGCTCAAGGTCGGCGGGAGTATCGACACCGAGTGGAACCGTGTCAACGACGCTGACGTCGATCCGCATTTGCGCCTCAAGTGCCCGTAATTGCTCTAGCTTTTCCCGTTTTTCCAATGTCGCTTGCGGTAACGAGACGAACCGTTCGAGGCTTGCCCGCCTATAAGCATAGATGCCGATGTGGTGGTAGAGCGGCCCGTCGCCGTGGGGTGCGGTGGCTCGGGTAAAGTAAAGCGCGCGCAGCCGGTTCTCGCCGATCGGCGTTCCGACCACTTTGACCACGTTCGGATTGGTGCGCTCTTCGTCTTCCGAAATCACCGCCGCAAGCGTTGCGATGTCGGTCGCCTCATTAGCAAGCGGCGCGACACAACCGGTGACGAGCACCGGATCGAGCGTCGGTAGATCGCCCTGCAAATTGACGATGATCTGGGCTTTTTTCTCCGGATCGAGCGCCATGATCGCTTCGTGAATCCGGTCCGAACCCGAGGCGTGGTCGTCTCGCGTCATAACGGCTTCGCCGCCTGCCCGCTCAACCGCCGCTAAAATCTCCGAACTGTCGGTCGCGACGACGACCCGCCCCAGACCGGCCTCCATCGCCCGTCGCCAGACGTGCACGATCATGGGCGCGCCATGAATATCCGCAAGCGGCTTTCCGGGAAGACGGGTGGCGTGCATGCGGGCGGGAATGAGGATGAGCGTTTTTTGAGACACTGCGATCGAATTCTTTTGTTCGGTGACAAATCGCCCCAATACCGCTATCGACGTTCCTACAAAAAACGACGACGTGCTTGCAGGGCGGCCGAGCTTATATACCGCAAATCGATCTCGTCACCTTGAATTGCGCGTCATGGGGAGTGACCGTCCAAGGAGCTGAGACATGACGATGGACAGTTTCGAATTCACGAAACTTGCCGGGGCCGTGCTGTCTGCACTGCTTTTGATTTTTGGAACCCGCACGATCATCGAGATGACCGTTGGTCATACGCCCGAGAAACCGGGTTTCACGCTTCCTGCTGCCGCGCCCGCTGATACGGCGACGCCGCCCGCAGGCGGTGCAGCGGCGGCTGCCGCTCCGGCCGAAGACAGCGGCAAAGAGGTCATCGCGCTTCTGCCCAAGGCGAACGCCGAAAAAGGCAAGACGATTTTCAAAAGATGCCAAGCTTGTCACGTATCCGAAAAAGGCCAGACGCCGACCGTCGGCCCGAACCTGTGGGACGTGGTAAATCGCAAAAAAGGCTCATATCCCGGATTTAAATATTCGGCAGCGATGGAGAAAAAAGGCGGCGACTGGTCATTCGACGACTTGGCGCATTTTCTTCACAGCCCCAAGACGTTCATCCCCGGCACAAAAATGACGTTCAACGGCTTGCCGACGCCGCAGGATGAAGCCGACGTCATCGCCTATCTCGCCACCCTTGCAGATACGCCCGTTCCGCTGCCAAAATGACGGCGTTTTAACTCGCTATGGGTACAAAAGTTTGCGACCTTGCCGGCTCTTTGGCGGGGTCGTTTTTGTATCCGGCCCACGACTTGTCCCCGCTGCCCGGGGCTGTGTTAAGCTGGCCCCGGAATGTGACAGTTTGAAAGGGACGAAGTCGAATATGCAGATGCGCCTGACGCCGTTTATCCTTGCCGCGCTGGCGTTCACGAGTTTTTCGCTCCCGAACCCTGCAAAGGCGCAAGACGCCGCGACGCCGCCCGCCGCAGCGGCGCAATCCGCAGACGCTCCAAAGCCCGCCGAAGCTCCCAAGACCGACGACGCGCCGAAGCCGGTCGATGCGCCGAAAGCCGATGAACCCACCAAGCCTTCGGAAGCCGCTGCCCCCGCTGAAGCGCCGAAACCCGCGGAAGCCGCAACCACTCCGGCAACGCCGAACCCGTCAGACGCCGCTCCCGCCGGTGCTGCCTCAACGGCCAAAGCCGCTGACGTGCAATGCCATCACGCACTGTCCCTCGTCGGCGAACCGAAATACGGACCCGACTTCAAGAATTTCGATTGGGTGAACCCGAACGCGCCGAAGGGCGGCACGGTCCGTCAGTGGGCGGACGGTACCTTCGATACGCTGAACCCGTTTTCCGACAAGGGCGTCAAGGCTGCAGGCCTGGGTCTGATTTTCGACAGTCTGTTTACGCCGAGCCCTGACGAGCCCTCGACTCAATACGGCCTGATCGCCGAATGCGCCTCCTACCCGGCCGACTATTCGTCCGTTACGTTCAAGCTTCGGCCCGAAGCGAAATTTCACGACGGCTCGCCGATTACGCCGGAAGACGTCATCTTCTCGTTTGAGCAGTTCAAGAACGTCAATCCATTCTACGCCTTCTACTACAAGAACGTCGTCAAGGCCGAGAAGACCGGCGACCACGAGGTGAAATTCACCTTCGACAAGACCGGTAACCGCGAGTTGCCGATGATCGTCGGTGAACTGAATGTCGTCTCCAAGGCCTACTGGACCGGCAAGAACGCCGATGGATCCCAGCGCAGCCTCGCGGCCACGACGGTTGAAGCGCCTCTCGGCAACGGCGCCTACAAGATCAAGTCGGTCGATACCGGCCGCAAGATTACGTTCGAGCGCGCGCCCGACTACTGGGCGAAAGATCTGCCTGTGATGAAAGGCCAGATGAACTTCGACACGCTCGAATTCACCTACTACCGCGACCGCACGCCGGCTTTTGAAGACTTCAAGATAGGTAACATCGACGTCTGGTCCGAGAACCGCGCCGACGCCTGGGCGACGCAGTACAATTTCGACTCGCTGAAAAAAGGCCTGGTGAAGAAAGAAGCCATTCCGGTGAAGCGCGTGGCGCCGATGCAGGCGTTCGTATTCAACATTCGCCGCCCGCAGTTTCAGGACCCGCGCGTCCGCCACGCTTTCAACCTGCTCTTCAATTTCGAAGAGACGAACAAAAAGCTGTTCTACAATCTGTATAAGCGCGTCGGCAGCTACTTTGAGAATTCAGATCTCCAGGCGACGGGCCTGCCGCAAGGCCGCGAGCTTGAGATCCTGAACGAGATCAAATCCGAAGTGCCGCCGGAAGTTTTTACGGCGACCTACGAAAACCCTGTCAACGCCCAGGAAGGCGACTTCCGTAAGCACCAGCAGGAAGCGCTGAAACTGTTCGAGGACGCCGGCTGGAAGATCCGCAGCGAAACCGTCAACGATCCGCATTGCGGCTTCTGGTGCAAGGCGATGCAGACGATCGGCCTATCAGCGGGCTCGACCGCGCGCGTCCTGCGCAATGACAGGGGCGACCAGATGACGGTCGAATTCCTGATCAACGGCGACACGTTCGAACGCATCATTCTGCCTTACGTGCAAAACCTCGAAGCCATGGGCATCAAGGCGACGGTGCGCAACGTCGACGACGCTCAGTACAAACAGCGCGAGGACAACCGCGACTTCGATATCATCGTCGACAGCTTCGCTCAGTCGAATTCGCCGGGCAACGAGCAGCGCGATTTCTGGGGCTCTGCCGCCGCCGACAAGCCCGGTAGCCGCAACACCATCGGCATCAAGAACCCCGCGATCGACCACCTGATCGACAAGATCGTATTCTCGAAAGATCGAGCCGACCTCGTTGCCGCAACCCATGCGCTCGATCGCGTTCTCTTGTGGAACTACTACGTCGTTCCGCACTGGTATTACCCCTACGACCGGCTTGCCTACTGGGATGTTTTCGGCCGTCCGGACAAACTGCCGTCACAAGGCGCCGCTCTCACTCAGGTCTGGTGGTACGACGCGGACAAGGCGAAAGCCGTCCAGGCAGCGAAGGGAAAGTGACCCTGTTGGAACGACCTACTCGATCACGCGCGGCGGCCGGAGCGAAGCTCTCATTTCTCGCCGCGCTGGCATTGCTGTTTTCCATGCCCGGCGGCAGCCTGGCGCAGGCTGAGCCCCGCCATGGTCTCTCGATCTTTGGCGAACTGAAATACCCGCCCGACTTTAAGCACTTCGACTACGTCAATCCCGATGCGCCGAAGGGCGGCCGCATGGTGACGATGGGAACGGGCGACGTAAATACGTTCGACAGCTTCAACCAGTTCATCGTCAAAGGCGACGCCGCTCAAGATCTCGACCTGCTGTTCGACAGCTTGATGGTCCGCGCGCAGGATGAACCTGACGCAGTCTATGGCCTCGTTGCCCAAACGGCCGACGTCGCGCCCGACCGCATGTCGGTGACGTTCAAGCTTCGTCCCGAGGCGAAGTTTTCGGACGGCACCCAGATCACCGCCGACGATCTCGTCTACACGCTTAGCCTTCTGAAAAGCATGGCGACGCGCCCGCAATATTCGCAGCCCCTGCACGACGTCGTGAAAGCCGAGGCGCTCGATCCTGAGACAGTGCGCTACACGTTCCAGGGCAAACTTGTCCGCGATCTGCCGATCCTTATCGCTCAGCTCCCGGTTCTGTCGAAAGCCTACTACACGGCGAACCCCTATGATGAAACGTCGTTGAAGCCGCCCCTCGGCTCAGGCCCTTATCGCATCAAGACGTTCAACTCCGGCAGCTCGATCACATACGAACGCCGCGACGACTACTGGGCGAAAGATTTGCCGGTAAACAAGGGCCGCTTCAACTTCGACGAGGTCCGCCTTGACTATTATCGCGACCGCACCATCGAACTCGAGACGCTCAAATCCGGCAACTTCGACTTTCGCGAGGAATTCTCAAGCCTCGGCTGGGCGACGCAGTACGACATTCCAGCCGTTCGCGACGGTCGTCTCATCAAAGCGCTTTTACCCGACCGCCGCCCATCCGGCGCGCAGGGCTACTTCATCAATACCCGTCGCGATAAATTCAAAGACCCGCGCGTGCGCGCCGCGCTCGATCTCGTCTTCGATTTCGAATGGTCGAACAAGAAGCTGTTTTACGGCCTGTACAGCCGCACGACGAGCTACTTCGAAAATTCCGACATGAAGGCCGAGGGCCTCCCCTCGCCCCAAGAACTCGCCCTGCTCGATCCTTATAAGGACAAGCTGCCGCCGGAAGTCTTCGGCGAGCCCTATACGCCGCCCGTCACCGACGGCAGCGGCAACAACCGCGCCAATCTCAAGAAAGCGCGCGATCTGCTCATCAGCGCCGGTTGGAAGCCCGACGCCGAAGGCAAGCTGCGCAACGCCAAGGGCGAGCAGTTGAGCATCGAGTTCCTCGATTTCGAAGCGCAGTTCGAGCGCATCACGCTTCCCTATGTCGAGAATCTCAAGCGCATCGGCGTGGATGCCAATTGGCGTCTCGTCGATCCGGCGCAATATCAGCAGCGACTGAAGTCGTTCGATTTCGACGTCACGACACAGCGCTTCTCGCTCGGCCTGACGCCGGGCGTCGATATGCGCGCCTTCCTCTCCTGTGAGGCGGCCAAGGCCCAAGGCTCGTTCAACCTCGCAGGAATCTGCGATCCCGTCGTCGATGCCCTGACCGATAAGGTCATAGCCGCCAAATCCCGCGCTGAGCTGACCACGGCCACACACGCCCTCGACCGCGTTCTGCGCGCCGGCCATTATTGGGTGCCGCACTGGTACAAGCCGTTCTATTCGGTCGCCTATTGGAACAAGTTCTCGCATCCAGCCGTCCAGCCGAAGTATGATAGTGGCGTTCTGGATACCTGGTGGTTCGATGCCAAGAAGGCCGCCGACCTCAATTCCGGCAAGCCTGAGCCTCAGAAAGCGTCGCAAACGACGCCGAACTCCACGCAACAACCAGTGAAGCAGTGATGGCCGTTTATCTTTTAAAGCGCTTGCTCCTGGTGATCCCGACGCTGTTCGGGATCATGCTGTTTTCGTTCGTCATCATCCAGTTCGCGCCTGGCGGACCGGTTGAACGCATGATTGCGCAGCTGATGGGCCAATCTTCCTCCATCGTCAGTCGCATGGGCGGCGGCGGCGGCGATACGCTCGGCGGCGGCGGTATGAACAGCCAGCTCGGCGTCGGCGGTGGCGATTCCATCACCTCGAAATATCGCGGCGCGCAGGGTCTCGACCCGGCCTTCATCAAGAGCCTCGAAAAGCAGTTCGGCTTCGACAAGCCGGCGCCCGAGCGCTTCTATTTGATGATGAAGAACTTCCTCACCTTCAATTTCGGCAAGAGCTATTTCCGCGACGTCTCGGTGCTCGATCTCATCAAGGAGAAGCTGCCCGTCTCCGTTTCGCTCGGCATATGGATGACGCTGCTGACGTACCTGATCTCAATTCCGCTCGGTATCCGCAAGGCCGTGAAAGACGGCGAACCTTTCGATACCTGGTCGAGCGCCGTTCTCGTCGTCGGCTACGCGATCCCGGGCTTCCTGTTCGCCGTTCTGTTGCTGATCCTGTTCGCAGGCTCGTCGTTCTTCCAGTGGTTCCCGTCGCGCGGTCTCTTCTCCGACAACTGGGATCAGCTCTCGTTGTTCGGCAAGATCACCGACTATCTCTGGCACCTCGTGCTGCCGATGATCGCGATGGCCGTCGGCTCGTTCACCGCTATGACGTTCCTGACCAAAAACTCGTTCCTGGATGAAATCCGCAAGCAATACGTCGTCGCCGCGCGCGCCAAGGGCCTCACCGAAAACCAGGTGCTCTACGGCCACGTCTTCCGCAACGCCATGCTGCTCGTCATCTCGGGTTTTCCGTCGGCCTTCATCAGCGCCTTCTTCTCCGGCGCGCTGCTGATCGAAACGATCTTCTCGCTCGACGGCCTCGGCCTCTTGTCGTTCGAGAGCATCGAAAAGCGCGACTATCCGGTCGTATTCGCCTCGCTCTACATCTTCTCGCTCGTCGGCCTGCTGGTCGGAATCCTGTCGGACTTCGTCTACACCCTCGTCGATCCGCGCATCGACTTTGAATCGCGCGAGGTATGACGATGGACCAGCGCGCCGACAACACACCCGAGACGGTCGCAGCGCCAGCCGCGAAGGCCAAGAAGTCCTGGTGGCGACGCCTCTTCCGGCTGTCGCCCGTCAACCGACGCCGCTGGGAACGCTTCAAGGCGCACAAAATTGGCTATCGCTCGTTCGTCGTCTTCTCGATCCTGTTCGTCGTCTCGCTGTTCGCCGAGTTCGTCGCCAACGACCGCCCGCTGATCGTCAGCTACAAAGGCGAAATCCTGTTCCCCGTGCTCGTTGACTATCCGGAAGACAAATTTGGCGGCTTCCTCGCCATCACCGATTATCGCACGCCCGATATCCAGAACGAGATCAACGCCAACGGCTGGATGCTTTGGCCGCCGATCCGCTATTCGTATTCGACCATCAACAAGGACTATCCCGGCCGCATCGGCGACAACGGCGTCTGCCTCGGTTATCCAGCGCCGCCGCCGTGGTCCTCGTCGCTGAAGCTGTGCCCGGCGCCGGCCGACCAGCTCGCCCGCTATAACGAGTGGGGCAACACCAACTGGCTCGGCCTCGACGATCAGGGCCGCGACGTCGTCGCCCGCATCATCTACGGGTTCCGAATATCCGTTCTCTTCGGCCTGATCCTGACGATCGTCTCGTCCGCCGTCGGCATCGTGGCCGGTGCGGTGCAAGGCTATTTCGGCGGCCGCGTCGATCTCATTTTCCAGCGGCTGCTTGAAATCTGGAACTCGATCCCTGAGCTGTTCGTGCTGCTGATCCTGTCGTCGCTGTTCGTGCCGGGCTTCTGGACGCTGCTCGGCATTCTGATGATCTTCTCCTGGACGTCCCTCGTCGGCCTCGTCCGAGCCGAATTCCTCCGCGGCCGCAACCTCGAATACGTCCGCGCCGCCCGCGCGCTCGGCCTGTCCGACTGGCAGATCATGTTCAAGCATCTGCTGCCGAACGCCATGGTCGCGACGCTGACGTTCCTGCCCTTCAAGCTGTCGGGCGGCATCGCAGCGTTGACCGCGCTCGACTTCCTCGGCCTCGGCATGCCCCCGGGTTCGCCGTCGCTCGGGGAATTGTTGTTGCAGGGCAAGAAGCACCTCGAAGCGCCATGGCTCGGCATCTCGGGCTTCATTGCCGTGTCGATCATTCTCTCGCTCGCGATCTTTATCGGCGAAGCCGTTCGTGACGCCCTCGATCCGCGCAAATCGTTCAGGGCCAAAAGCTGATGGCAAATCCCGTTCCCCTCGTAGACGTGCGCAATCTCTCCGTCGCCTTTGGCGAAGGCAAAGACCTCGTGCAAGTCGTCAACGGCGTCTCGTTCCACATCAACAAGGGCGAAACCGTTGCGCTCGTCGGCGAGTCCGGTTCGGGCAAGACCGTCTCCGCAATGTCGATCCTGCGCCTGTTGCCGAACTCCGCCTCCCACCCGACCGGCGAGATTTTATTCGGCGGCACCGACATTTTGAAAATGTCTGGCAACGACCTTCGCGAAATCCGCGGCCGCCGCATCTCGATTATTTTCCAGGAGCCGATGACATCGCTCAACCCGCTTCACACCATCGAGAAGCAGGTCGGCGAAATCATCAAGTTGCACCAAATGCTGCCCGAAGCCAAAACGCGCGAGCGCGTCATCGAGCTTCTGACGAAGGTCGGCATCCGCGATCCGGAGAAGCGCCTCGGCGCCTATCCGCATGAGCTGTCTGGTGGCCAGCGCCAGCGCGTGATGATCGCAATTGCGCTCGCGAACAAACCTGACCTATTAATCGCCGACGAGCCGACCACCGCGCTCGACGTCACTATTCAGGCGCAAATTCTGGAGCTTCTGAAGTCGCTTCAGAAAGAGATGGGCATGGCCATGCTGCTCATCACCCACGATCTCGGCATCGTGCGCCGCATGGCCGAACGCGTCTACGTCATGCGCAACGGCGACATCGTCGAGACCGGCGAAGCCGAACAGATCTTCACCGCACCCAAGCACGCCTACACGCGCCATCTTCTTGATGCCGAGCCGAAAGGCATGCCGCCCGCCGCCGATCCGACGCGCCCCGTCGTCGTCGAGACGGACGATCTGAAAGTCTGGTTCCCTATCAAGAAGGGCCTGTTGCAGCGAACCGTCGATTACGTGAAAGCGGTCGACGGTCTGTCGATGAAACTTCGCGCCGGCGAGACGCTCGGCGTCGTCGGTGAATCCGGCTCCGGCAAAACCACCCTCGGCCTCGCCATCCTGCGGCTCATTTCATCGCAAGGTCCCATCGCCTACGTCGGCAAACGCATCGACGCCTTGACCAACAAGCAGATGCGCCCGCTGCGCAAGGAAATGCAGATCGTCTTCCAGGACCCTTATGGCTCGCTCTCGCCACGCTTGACGGTCGGCCAGATCATCGAGGAAGGGCTTCTGATCCAAAACCCCGAACTCGACGAAGAGCAGCGGCGCGAACGCGTCGGCGCTGAACTGAAGGAAGTCGGCCTCGATCCAGCGTCGCAGGATCGCTATCCGCACGAGTTCTCCGGCGGCCAGCGTCAGCGCATCGCGATTGCCCGTGCCATGGTGCTTCAGCCAAAGTTCGTCATGCTCGACGAGCCGACAAGCGCTCTCGACATGAGCGTGCAGGCCCAGATCGTCGATCTTCTGCGCAGGCTGCAAGCAAACTACGGTCTCGCCTATCTCTTCATCAGTCACGACCTCAAAGTCGTCCGCGCGCTTTGCAACTACGTCATTGTCATGAAGAACGGCAAAGTCGTCGAAGAAGGCCCCGCGCGCGATATCTTCGAAAAGCCGCAAGACGAATATACCAAGGCGCTGCTCGCGGCAGCCTTCGACATCAAAGTGGCATACAAGGGGGCGCTTGCGAGCTGACAGGGAGGTCGCCGATGGCCGCGCCAAAGCTCGTCCACTATCACGCGCCGAACACCCGCTCGTTTGGAACCCGTTGGCTCTTTGAAGAATTGGGCTCGCCTCCGCACGAGCTTAAAATCCTCGACATGAAGAAGGGCGAGCACAAATCTCCCGCGTTTCTCGCCATCAACCCGATGGGCAAGGTCCCGACTCTCGCCGCCGATGGCGTGCCCGTCAGTGAAGTCGGCGCCATAGCGATATTTCTCGCTGATCTTTTTCCGGAAGCCAATCTTGCACCGACCCTCGATGATCCCGCGCGCGGAACCTATCTTCGCTGGATTATCTTCAATCACGGTGACGTCGAGCCCGCCGTGATGGACAAGGCGCGCAACATCCAACCGGGCAGCCTTCCGCCGTCGGCCCTTTGCTACGGCAGCTACGATGACACCGTGAACGCGCTCGTCAGCGCCGTGCGCACCGGTCCATACATTTTGGGCGAACGCTTCTCCGCCGCCGATATCGTGCTCGGTGGCGCGATCCGATGGCTGCGGCTGTTCAAACTCCTGCCCGACCGGCCGGAATTCGCCAGCTACGTGGAGCGCATAACGGCGCGCCCGGCCTTCAAGCGGGCCCTGGAGAAAGACGAAGCGCTGGCCCAGGCGATGGCATCCTGAAGCGCATCGCCTTTCCGTACCCGGAAGATCGGTTATTCTGGTGATCCTCCGAATCGCTGACGCGAGACTGCCAGATGCTCCCCGATGATGTATTCCGCGACCGACTCGAAAAAACGCTCGTGGAAATTGAAACGTCCGTCGCTCGCATGCGCGACTACGCCGCCGTCGAAGTAATCGCGACGACGGCTTATTGGCGTGTCGTCGTTCTGCCGATCGTGCCGGAAGCTTGTCCGTTTGAACTGCTCATAACATCCAAGCAGACCTTTAGCCTTAAGCTTGCTGAAGAAGCATTCGAAGACCTGCCGGTCGAGCATTTCGAGCTGTTCCCGCACCTCGTCCGCTCCATTGAAGCGGGCCACGTCGAGAAAATCTCCAAGTTCGATGCCATGACCGACGAGCTGGTCGCGATCGAGATGCGTGTGGCGCTCAGCCCCGGATGGGATTGGCGCGGCGAACGCCGGATTGCCAAAGCGCCGCCAGAAGAGGTCTGGCGAACGCATCGCTATCTCGCCTACCGGCGCTAGAACCCATCCATCGCGGCATAGCCTGGAATGCGTTTGATCGCAGTAATCTGATTGCCCGTCTTGGCAATGCGCAGCACCGCCTCGGGCAGCGTCTCGACCGACGTCTGCATATGCCAGGCGTTGGCGTGCACCATCATGATGCCGTCGATCATGATGCCGACGTGTCCCTTCCAGAACACCAGGTCACCGCGCATCAAGCCTTCGAGATCGTCGGCCACGAGCACGTTGTCGCCGAGCTCGGCCTGCTGCATGTCACTGTCGCGCGGTGCGGGAAACCCGGCGGCGGCGAGCGACGTCTGCACAAGGCCCGAACAATCGATGCCGATCCGCGTGCGCCCGCCCCAGAGATACGGCGTGCCGATAAAGCGCTCAGCAATTTCCACGAAGTCGCGCGCAAAGCGATCGTGCGGTGCGGCGTGGCGCGCATAGACGAAGCCGCCGCTTTCAAGCTCCAGAAAGCCCTCGTCGCCGCCGCGCACGGCAATCGCGGCGTTGAGCGGCAGATGCATGATCGGCGGCGTCTTGATGTCAGGTTGGGCGTAAAGAAACGTCCCTAATGCCTGAATGTGATGCGTCGTGTGAAAGGTGCCGCGGCGGATGGCGTCGCTCGGCACATAGCCGACATAGCCGTCACGCGCGAGCTGCACCCAGCTCCATCCACCGCCGTCTTCGTAGATCGTCAGGCTCTCTCCGAACAGCGCTTCCGTCTCGAAGCCGCGGGCGGGATCAGGAAATTTACGCAACGGCACCGTTGCGCGGATCACGAAACCCGGCTCTCCAGCGACATAGCGTTCTGCGCGCACGACGCCTTCGAGCGACTTCGCCGCGAGATCCGAGCGGAATACGTTCCGTCTCGGATCGAGCGCGCCCGCCGGTCGCTGAGAAACGTCGGCCGTCACGTCATCAACTCTCGCCGCAAGTGTTCCATCACGGCCCTCGCCGTTTGTGGCTCACCGCCCTTCGGCCCGAGAGGACGCGCGGCGGGACGCCAGCCATAGAGATCGAAATGCGCGAAACGGCGCGCCTTGCTGACGAACCGTTTCAGAAACAGCGCCGCAGTAATGGCACCAGCAAATGGCGATTCCCAGACATTGTTGATGTCGGCAATGTCGCTGTCGAGATTGCGTAGGTAACCCTCCCAAAGAGGCATAGCCCACAGCGGATCGCCGATTGACGCTGCAAGCGGCGGCAAGCTCTGCGCCAGCTCGTTGTCGTTCGTGAAGAATGCCGGCAGGTCCGGCCCCAGAGCCGACCGCGCTGCGCCGGTCAGCGTTGCGAAAACGAAGATGCTGTCGGGCTCGTCGGCGTCGGCAAGCGCCAGGGCATCGGCGAGCACCAGTCGCCCCTCCGCGTCGGTATTGCCGATTTCAACACTAAGCCCCAGACGGCTCGCCAGAATGTCGCCTGGACGGAACGCATCGCCGCCAACGGAATTTTCCGCCGTCGGGATGATGACGCGCAGCCTGCAGTTGAGCCGCTGCCCCATGATCATATGCGCGAGCGTCAACGCTGTCGCCGCGCCGCCCATGTCCTTCTTCATCAGCAGCATGGCGCTCGCAGGCTTGATGTCGAGGCCGCCGGTATCGAAGCTGATCCCCTTGCCGACGAGCGTGATTTTCGACGCCCCGACCGGCCCCCAGCTCATGTCGATGAGACGCGGCGGCCGCGGGCTCGCACGTCCGACCGCATGAATGAGCGGGAAGTTCTTCGCCAGCAAATCGTCGCCGACGACGACGGAGATGTCGGCCCCATGACGGTCGGCCAGATCCCGCGCGATGGCCTCGAGATCGGCGGGCGCCATGTCGGATGCCGGCGTGTTGATCAGATCGCGGCCGAGCCAGACGGCTTCTGCCGTATTGATGATGCGCTCAGCACCCTCCGCCGCCAAACGCAGCTTCGCGCGCGCTCCGTTCGGTCCTTTGCTGCGGTAGCGCGAGAACGAATAGCTGCCGAGCGCCCACGCCAGCGCTGCAAGGTCGGGCTGTGACAGCTCTGATGCGATCCGATAGGTCCCGGCGGGCAATCCCGCACCGAGCAGCCCAGCCAGTAGCTCCGATGGACCGCTCGGCTCGCCCTGCTGGCCGTTGCCCGTGCCGAACGCGACGGCTGAAACTTTCCCCTCGGCATTGGGCAGAAGAACGGAGCGCTTGGCGCTCCCGGAAAAATTCTGAGCTGCGAGCCACGCCTGCTGCGCGGCATCGAGCGGCGCTGACGGCTGAAGACTGTTCGACCCGATGAAGTGCACCGGTATGTCGCTCGCATCCGGCGCGCCAAGTGCAAAGGTCTCCGCTGCCGCCCAGGCTGTCGTCTCAACCATTCGTCTTCGTTCTCTCTTTTACCGTTGCACCAAGCTGACCAAGGTCGCGACCCGGTCGCAAACTGGCGCCCTCGACGGGCGCCCCCGGGCTGCAGTTCATTCGCATTTTCTCCAGCTATCACAGGTCACTGGCAAGTCTTAAGCGTTTGTTGACCGATGCCCCAGAAACTGACGGCCTCACCTTGATTCGTCGCTGATGAGCGAATCACCCCAGGAGACCGTCATGACGCGTTTTGAGCGCCCCCGCTCGCAGACTTTGCCGCGCCTTCCGCGCCTCGGAACCTTCGCGTCGCTCACGGCATCGCTACTCCTGGGTGCCTGTTCCGCCTCCACTGACCTGCTGCCAAGCATCGCCATGAAACCCAGCGATACGACGACCGGCGATACCACGCCGGGCACGCCGCAGACCGAGTTGCAGAAGGCAACGATCTACTGGGGCCAGCAATACGCCAAAAACCCGGCCGAACTGAAGCCTGCACTCAATTATGCGAAAGACCTGAAGGCGCTCGGCGAAAAGTCGAAAGCCTTGTCTGTGCTGCAGCAAGCCGCGCTCATTCACGGCAGCGATCAGGAGCTTGCCGGCGAATACGGCCGGCTGGCGCTCGAAATGGATCAGGTCGGCGTCGCCAACCAGATGCTGACGGTTGCCGACGATCCGGCGAAACCGGATTGGCGGGTCGTCTCGGCGCGCGGCACCGTGATGGCGAAGCAGGGCAAATATGCCGACGCCGTGCCGTTCTATGAGCGCGCGCTGACCCTTTCGCCGGACAACCCCACCGTCATGAACAATCTCGCCATGGCCTACGCCATGACGGGCGATCCGAAAAAGGCAGAGGGCATCCTGCGTCAGGCGCTTGTCGCTCCCGGCGCGACGCCGAAGGTTCGTGAAAACCTCGCCCTGGTGCTCGGCCTGCAGGGCCGCTACGATGAATCGAAGGCCATCGCATCCGGCGTGCTCTCGACCGATACCGCCAGCGCCAACGCCAACTACCTGAAGCAGATGGTCCAGCTCCAACCGACGACGGCCATGCCCGACGCCAAAAGCTTCGCCAGCAATACCTACGTGAGCCCCTCCCAACCGCGGATCGAAGTGCAGCGCGCCGCCGCCACGACGACGTCGTCGCTCCCCGTCAGCCAGAGCGTCTGGCAGACGACGACCGACCAAAGCCCGCCACTGGTGCGCTGAAGCCGCTGCCGGCGACCGCTCGACGTCATGACGCGCCCCCATGCCAAGCTCGCGCCTCTCATCAAATAGGCAAAAACCAATCGCGATCCGGACGTCTCTTCTCGCTGCTCCTCTTAAACGTAAAGCGGCGAAAAGCGCGTCCTAATGCTGCTTCAGCGCCATATAGCTGATGACGGCCGGTCCCAGAATGACGACGAAAAGTACCGGCAGGAAGAACACGATCATCGGCACGGTGAGCTTCGGCGGCAGTGCAGCGGCCTTACGCTCGGCTTCCGACTGCCGGATTTCGCGGTTTTCCTTGGCCATCGTACGCAGCGCCGTCCCGACGGGCGTACCGTAACGCTCGGCCTGAGCGAGCGCTGTCGTCACCGCTTTCACACCGGGCAACCCCGTCCGCTTCGCAAGATTGTCGTAGGCCTGCCGCCGGTCCTGAAGATACGAGAGTTCCGCAGTCGTCAGCGACATTTCTTCCGCAAGCTCGACCGACTGGCTGACGATCTCCTTGCCGACTTTCGCAAACCCGGCTTCGACCGACATGCCCGACTGCACACAAATCAACAGCATATCGAGCGCATCCGGCCACGCCTGCTTGATGGCCATCTGCCGCTTCTGCACGCGGTTGGTGATGAACATGTTCGGCACATAGAAGCCGAGGAAACCCGCTGCCAGCGCGATCAACAGATTGATCATCGGCGGGTAGCCGCTGTCGTACAGCACGAAAAGATAAAAGAGCGCGAAAAAGAAAATCGCAATCGGCGCAGCAACGCGGAAGAATAGGAACGCGACAATATTGGCCTGACCGCGCAGACCAGCCCGCTTGAGGTTTTCGCGCAGTTCTTCGTTGTCGAACCGTTCCCGCAAATTGAACTTGTCGACAACCCGCTGCATAAAGCCTTTCGGCGTCGAGCGAAGCCGGCTCGTACCGCCCTGCTGGCGGTCTTTCGACGTCATTTCCGCAAGCCGCGCCGAGCGCATTTTGCTGCGCTCAATCGCCATTTCACGCATGCGCCGGTTCATCTGGTCCCGCTGCAGCATCGGCAACGCCACCGTCAAAACCGTCGCGAAGACGCAGATCGCCGCCAGCGCCGTCGCGATGAACTGCGGGTTCATGATTGTATCGATGAATGTCGTCATCTGCGCACGACCGTGCCTACTCGCGTGAAAAGATCTAGAATTTGAAGTTGATCATCTTCCTCATGATCAGAACGCCGGTGAGCATCCACACCGCGCCGAACGCGACCATGAAATGCCCCATCGTCGTCGTGAACAGCGGCATGATGTAGTCGGGCGACGACAGATAGACCATCGTCATGACACCAGGCGGCAAAGATGCAAGCACGATGGCCGATGCCTTGGCTTCCGCCGACAGCGCCTTGACTTTCATCGCCAGCGACTGCCTCTCGCGCAACACGCTCGCCAGATTGGAAAGCGCTTCTGACAAGTTGCCGCCCGCCTGCTGCTGGATCGCAATGACGATCGTCAGAAAACGCACTTCCGGAAGCGGAAGCCGGTCGCACATGCGCTCAAGCCCGTCCGCCAACCCAACGCCCATCTTTTGTTGATCGACGACTTCGAGAAACTCGCTGCCGAGCGGTTCCGGGCTCTCACGTGCGATGACCTGAAGACATTCGTTGAGCGGCAGGCCGGATTTGATGCCACGCACGATGACGTCGATAGCGTTTGCAAGCTGCCCCAGAAATTTGGCCTGCCGACGCGCGGTCATCTTGTTCAGAATCCACCGCGGCAGACCAAAACCGCCGACGAATGCCGCCACAATCGCCGCCGAAAACGGCAATTCGAGAATGAGAAGCGCGATAGACGCCAAAAGCACGCCGAGCAACGCACTCGCAACATAGAAATCGCGGGGCTTTCGCTTCGTACCGGCCCGCATCAAGCGCAGGCTCATCGTGATCTTCTTCTTGGCCTTCTCGCGGACTTCGATTTCCTTCAGCGTTTCAGCAACGGACTTTTTTCTGCTGCTCTGGATGTCGGCAATGGCCGAGCTACCTTTGCGCGACGACCGTCCTCCCGCAACGACCTCGACACGCTTGCCCTTGCGGTCGTCGGCGAAATACGGGTACGCCACCGCGAACACGATACCGGCGAAAGCCAGCGCGGCGAGCAGCGGCGCGAGAAACGTCGGCAGCCCAAGATCAGCCATTTTGATCTCCGAGCGGATTGCCGAGATCGTCCATGACTTCCGACCGCACGAGCGCCGCTGCGAGCTTTTCAGTCTCGTTGTAGTATTCTGCGCGCTCCCAGAACCGCGGACGAACGATGCCGGTCGAACGGTGCCGTCCCGTCAGCTTGCCGTGTGCGTCTTCGCCCGTGATTTCGTAGACGAGAATGTTCTGCAGCGTGATCGTTTCTTCTTCCATGCCGAGAACTTCAGTGATGTGCGTGATCTTGCGCGAGCCGTCCCGCAATCGCGAAGCCTGAATGATGACATCGACCGAACCGCAGATCATTTCGCGGATCGTCTTGATCGGCAGCGCGTAGCCACCCTGCATGATCATCGATTCAAGACGGCTCAAGGCTTCGCGCGGACTATTGGCGTGAAGGGTGCCCATCGAGCCGTCGTGGCCGGTATTCATGGCCTGAAGCAAGTCAAACGCTTCAGGTCCGCGGACTTCGCCGACGATGATCCGCTCAGGCCGCATACGCAGACAGTTCTTAATGAGATCGCGCATCTTGATCTCGCCCTCGCCTTCGAGGTTCGGAGGGCGCGTTTCAAGCCGCACGACATGAGGCTGTTGCAGCTGAAGTTCGGCCGAGTCTTCGCACGTGATAATGCGCTCGTCGTGGTCGATCGAGCCGGTCAAACAGTTGAGCAGCGTCGTCTTGCCCGAGCCCGTACCGCCTGAGATGACGACGTTGCAGCGAACGCGTCCAATGATCTCCAGAATGGTTTTGCCTTCCGGCGTAATCGAGCCGAACTTGACGAGCTGTTCGAGCTTCAGCCGATCCTTTTTGAATTTTCGGATCGTGAGCGCCGGCCCATCGATCGCAAGCGGCGGCGCGATGACGTTGACGCGTGATCCATCCGGTAGACGCGCGTCGCAGATCGGGCTGGATTCATCGACACGCCGGCCGACCTGGCTGACGATGCGCTGACAGATATTCATCAACTGCTGATTGTCGGCGAAGCGGACGCCGGTCTTTTGCACCTTGCCGCCGACTTCGATGAAGGTCGTCGCCGCACCATTCACCATGATATCGGCGATATCATCTCGCGCCAGAAGTGGCTCAAGCGGACCATAACCGAGAACGTCGTTGCAGATGTCTTCGAGCAGCTCTTCCTGCTCAGAAATCGACATCACGACGTTCTTGATCTGAATGATCTCGCTGACGATGTCGCGAATTTCTTCGCGCGCCGTCACGCTGTCGAGCTTCGATAGCTGCGTGAGATCGATGGTGTCGATCAGCGCGTTAAAGACTGTCGTCTTGACGTCGTAATACTCTTCGGAATGCCGCCGCTGCTGTTCCGGTGCGGGTTCCGGCCTTTTAGGCGGCGCGCTCGGTGGTGGCGCCGCACTGCGCGCCGGAGCGGCCGCAGCCGGTCTAGCCTCGCTGGCGGCAGGGGCGGCCTGCGGTTCGGGAGGACGCGGCGTTACGCGTCGATCTGCCTGTGGCTCGTTTGAGCGCCTTCCGAACATGAAACTGCAATCCTCAACGCTTGAGCTTTAGCTTCTCCAAGATCGGCGCCAGGGCCGAAAGTGCCGAACTCTGTTTTTCGGCCTTCGTGTCTTTACGTCTCGTTAGCTTCATCGCCACATCGTGAAACTTTTCGACGGCTTTTGCCTTGGCGTTAAGCTCTTCGACCATCTGGCCGTTGTTGGCGGCATGGCTGAACGTCTCGCTGTCGTAGTCGACGACGGCGAGAACCTTCAAATCGAGCGCCTGCTCGAACTCCTTGACGCTGATTTCCTGCCGCTTCGGCTGATTTGCCATATTGAGGATCAGGTGCGGATGCTGGTCGTTCCGCCGCGAGGTCTTCATGAGATCGACGATATTCTTCGCGTTTCTCAGATTGGCGAGATCGGGGGCTGCGGTAATGACGATCTCGTCGGCCTGCAGCAACAGCCGCTTCGTCCACGGAGACCAGCCGTGCGGCAGGTCGATCGCGACGAACGGCACGTTCTGCCGCGCGACATCGATAACGGTCTCGCAAGCGTCAGCCGAGAAGTCGAAGTCGCGATCGAGAACGACTGGCGCCGCAAAAATCGACAGCCGTTCGGAGCACTTCGTCAGTAACCGGTCGAGCAGCTGATCGTCCAGACGCTCCGGTGCCGACAGCGCTTCAACGATGCCTTGAACGGGATCCTGATTAAAATCGAGACCCGTCGTGCCGAACGCGAGGTCCATGTCGGCAATCGTGACGTCGGTTTCCAGCGCCTCCGACATCGTCCACGCTACGTTATGGCAGATAGTCGATGATCCGACGCCGCCCTTGGCGCCGATGAACGCAAAGACGTGCCCGACCGGGTCCGTCTCGGGGTTGTTGTAGAGATTGGAGATGCTCTCCATCAACTCGATGGGATCCGTCGGCGCGACCAGATATTCGGCGACGCCGCGCTTCAACAGCTCGCGATAGAGCATCACGTCGTTATGGCGACCGATAACGATCACCTTCGTTCCCGGATCGCAGCTTTCTGCGAGTTGATCGAGCTCCGACAGCAGCTGACTGCCGCTGTGAGAACTATCAGCGATGATGAGATTGGGCGTCGGACTATCGGCATAGTGCGCAATCGCCGCCGCGATCCCGCCCATGTGGACGCTGACATGCGCCTTCGCCAGCCGCCGATCTTCCGCCGCATGCTGAACCGCATCGGCAACGTTCAGATCGTCGCAAAACGCTTGAATTGAAATGCGCGGGATCGGCCGGGCACGATCGCTAGGATGGGCGGCCAACGCCTCATCGCTATCGAAGTAGGGCTCGTCGTCGGTAAGATGAGCAAGCTTGGACATGACGTCTCCGATCGATCACTGGCCGCTGGTGACACTCTGGACGGTCTGAGCCTCGGCGGCTGCCCCGACGGCTTCACCCTTCACGTATTTTTCGTACATGTCGTCGCGGCGGTTGGAATCGCGGCTCGTCATCGTACGCGGTCCGAGCAGATCGGCCGGATTGGCGACCATCACCGCCAAGTTGCGCTGCGCCGCGCAGCCCATGTTCGGATAAGGCGTGTTCTGATAAGCCCGCGCCAGGTTCTCAGACCAGTCCTGCCCGCAATTCGGCGCTTCCGCGATATAGCGCATATACGACAGCCGCACCGGCGCATCGCGGCCATAAGCCGGGTACGCCTCGACCGCGATCGTCGTCTCCGAATAACCTGTATCAATAAGAAGCTTGCGCGCTTCATCCGCGGCCTGCATCGAAGCGCTTTCGTTCGACGCGCCACTTGGTGCCGAGATAACGATACGGCTGTTACCGGCATCGGACGCCCGGCTGCGGCTGGAGAATTCGAGCACGCGCGCCCGCTGCGCTGGCGTCAAGCCATCGGCGTTCCGCGAGATATGCAGGCTGAGGGTCGCGGGCTGTTGCGAAACCAGAATCGGGTGGCGCTGCTCGGGATCGACGAGCGTCCAGCCCGCAACTTGCGGTCCCGTGACGCCATCATGCTGACAGCCGCCCGCAACGATGGACAGCAGTGCGATCGTGACGATCCTGCCCATATCGGTCCGCAATCTCTTCGGGCCGCCGGCACTCGTGCTTTTCATCTGCATGACGCGTCTTGCCCCAATTATTCGACGATAAAGCCGTAGTCACCTTTGAGCCCGCCGGACGGCATGGCTTCGCTCTTGCCGTAGATCCGGTTCAGGTGACCCAGAAAGTCTGCCTTGAGATCGGTCGCCGGCGCCAAACCATCCGCAGGCGTCGCAAGCTGCTGACGCGAGACCGGCTGCACGACATAGGGCGTCACGATCACGACCAGCTCCGATTCCTGGTTCTGGAAGTCGCGGCTGCGAAACAGCGTGCCAAGGATCGGAATGTCTTTTGCGCCTGGCAGCCCGTCGATGTTCTGCTGCGTCTTGGTGCTGATGAGACCGGCAAGCGCCAAGGAACCGCCCGACGGCAACTCGACGACCGTCTTGGCCTGGCGCGTATCGAACACTGGGTTGTTGGCGATGAACTGCGAGATATCGCTGACGCTGGTATCGATCTTGAGACTGATGCGACCTTCGGAAAGAACGACCGGTGTGAAGCTCAGCTGCACGCCGAACTTCTTGAAAGCCACCGAGCTGACGCCCGACTGCGTGTCGATACCCGTGACGTAAGGAACCTCGCCGCCCGCCAGAAACTCAGCCGGTTCGCCCGAAATCGCTGTCAGGTTGGGCTCGGCCAGCGTACGGATCAGACCGTCGCGTTCGAGCGCACGGATCGCAGCCTGGACTCGGTTGTTTCCGCTCCCCCACGACGACGTAGCACCGCTATTTTGATATGTACCGCCAGCGCCGGTATTGATATTGCAAAGGCTACCCACCGCACAGCCGGTCGACGCTCCCGTTCCGATACCGATCTGAGGCATCGCGCCCAACCCCTGCGCCACTGTAATTGGCAGCGAGTTCTCAGTTAAGAGTGCCGTCGCGAAACTGCCGGACTGGATCATGGCGCCGACGTTGACACCCATCTGCTTGAGCAGCGTGCGCTGAACTTCTGCAACCGTGACCTTGAGCATCACCTGCTCTTCGGCCTCGACCGTCAGCATGTTGATGACAGATTCCTTGATCTGGTTCGTCTGCCCTTCAGCCAGCGAAACGCCTTCCTTGGTATTCGCCGAAAAACTCCGCAGCTGCTGCGAGATGAATTGTCCGGCGATGTCGCCCGCACGCGTCGAGTCAATCGGGCTCTTGACGGTCCCGGTCAGGATCACGGTCTGGTTCAGCATTTCGACCTTGATGCGGCCCCCGGTAATGATGCGGTTCAGAAGCGATTCCAGTCCTGCCGTCTCGCGCGCAACATAAAGTTCCATAGTCGCGAATTGATTGCCGGACGTGTCGAAGAAGAAGGCATTGGCTTCGCCCATGTCTTTCGCCAGCAGAAAAACGCGGTTCGAGCTCAGCACCACGGCATCGACGACAGCCGGGTTGGAAACCATCACGTCGCGAACCGGCCGCGGGAACTCCAAGAGAACCGACTTGCCCATCCCGATCTTTATGCTCTTACGGATCGGACCTCCGGTATCCTGGATGCGGATAAACGACTGGTGATCCGCCCCCGAAACATCGTCGTCGTAAGACTGGTCGCCGCCCCGTTGAGCCTGCGCAGATGCCGGCGATAAATTCGCGCACAACATCCCGACGCCGACAAGCAGCGCGACGGCGCGCACCGCGGCGCGCCACGAAAATTCTAGAGTAATGCGCATGAGGTCTTACCTTATGACGACCACTGACTTTTGATGACTCAGTTCACGCCATACACACGCGATTTCGCGCCGTAACGTACGATACGCACGGAATTCTCTTTCGGCCGGCTGAGGCCCGCACCCGATCCCGTCGGATCCGAATTCAGATCGGCGACGCTGCGCAGCGAGAGGGTGATGTCCCCCATCGTATTTGCAAGCGCCATCATTTCGGACTGACGTGGTGTCAGCTCGAGCGTTGCCGTGCTCGCCGAGCTTTCGGCGACCATCTTGCCTTCTTTGGTCTGGATCTGCTGTCCGATCGCGAGCACCCGAACGTTGCGAAAGAGCGTATCGGCGACGCTCTGGTCATCGTTGTTGCGACCTCGTACGCGCCGGATCAGGATGACGTCGACGTGATCGTTCGGCAGGATCAAGCTGCCCGCCGCCGTTTCCGCGCGAATCTTCGTCGATATGGCGCGCATGCCTTGAGGAAGAATGGCAGCGAGCACACCACCGTCGCCGGGCTTGATCAGCTTTTGCTTCGTTATCGGCTCACCCGCGAGGATTGGCGCTCGCGCGACCGATCCGGCAAGTCGCTTCAAGATGTCAGCTCCGGCCGTTTTTTGGTTCAGATAGTCGGGCGACACAGCGCTTTTCGGCCACGTCATCCAGCGGAAGCTGCCTTCGTTGACGATGTCACCAACAGGAATATTCCTGCCCGCAACGAGCACCTTTGTGCTGTCGACATGCTTCTCGACGGTAATGGGAGCGGGCGGCTGCAGAAGAGCGCCCGCGACATAATAAGCGAGCCCCGCGGCAACGAGTGCCACTGAAAAACCGATAAGCTGAGCCCGCTTCATACGCCCCGCAAGTCCCTTCGCGAACGAACGTGATTCCTTCGCCCGACGATGGCCCGACAATCGTCAATTTGAAGTTAACCGCCGTCTCGAACTGGGGCGCGGAGGCAATTTGTTGTAGAGACAGTTATCGAAGCGTAAACGGCATTGCGCCGGGCGTTGCTCTGACGCCTATGCGCTTACGACATCAGCGACAGGAAAAGATCCGTGCTTGGGAACACGGCAAGCGCACCTGCCGCGATCGCGATGCCATAAGGGACTGGACCCTTTTCGGTGTGCAGCCGATGCGCCCAGCCGGGAAGCGCGAGGGCCGTGGCCGGGACCCATCGGCGATAAGCCAGGATGGCGAGGCACAGCACACCGCCGAAGATCGTCGTCAACAGCAAATAGTCGATGATGTGCGCCGCGCCGATCCAAAGCGCACCGGCCGCGATCAATTTGGCATCACCGCCGCCGAGCAGATTGAACGCAAAAAGGCTGAACGTCACCGCAAGGACGGCAAATCCGACCGCCAAATTCATGCCGAACACGTCTAGCGGCATGCGGGTCAAAAGCGCAATGACGACAAATCCGGAAACCAGCGCCATCGGAATGCGATTGGGGATTTTCATCGTGAGAAGGTCGTTCGCCGCTGCAAACGCCATCGCCACGGGGAAAACCATCAGAACGACAGAAGCCAACGAATTCATACGCCAAAGACCCGATTACAGACCGCAATGGCGGGAAGCCTGCCCGAACAGGGTAAAAGTCGACCTAATATCCAGAAGCCTGGCACAGCTTTATTGGCGCGCCGAATTAAGCTGCGTACCAACGTTATTGAAAGTGCCCTGAAGGGTTCCGGAAATCTGCGTCAGACCTGCCACCATGCAGACACTGATGATCACCGCAATCAGTGCATATTCGATTGCGGTCGCGCCTTCATCGTCGGCACAGAGCCTCAACAGTTTGGCTTTAAGCATCGCTTCGCTCGCTTTCCATTTGCAGCGCGCCCGCCCTAAAAACGCATCACCACGTCTCAAAAAAATGCGCCCGGAGAAATACTCTCCGGGCGCGATAAACGCCGACAAGCATCGCGGAATTAGTTGCCGTTCGCGGTATTGAGCTGCGTGGCGACACCCTCGAACGTCGTCTGCAGAGAGCCACGAACCTGGCTCAGAGCGGCAATGATGCCGACAGCGACGATGGCGGCGATAAGGCCATATTCGATAGCCGTTGCGCCCGACTCGTCCTTCACGAAACGCGAAAACATGTTCATTCGTACTCTCCCAAACCAATCTTCAAGTAGTTGTCCGATCCATGTCCCATTGGGTCTCCGCCCAAACTGGGAACTTTCGGAAACATAGTCCTGAAAAATTAAAGCCGAGTAAAATAGGCGAATTTCGCCATAAATCTCCATTAATACACGATTATCCAAGTTAACATCAGTAGCATTAAAGAAATAAAGCGACGAAATACACTAAAATAAACCGTTACCATTTCGAAAATGGGCGTCGCAAAGCGCATAGCGCACAAGTATTTATGGGTTAATACTTGATTTATCGAATGATATACTAAAAGAACAAGAAGGAGAAATTGTGCCGGTTCCGCACCGTGTCCGGACCGCCGCGCCTGCGCATCTGGCAAGCCAGTATATTAACTCGAACAAGCACTGCCGGGCCACGAGAGTCGATACGAACAAATTTATCGATTGGCAGAGCTTCGCTTTGGCGCCGCCGACCGTAGCTCCTCCAGGCTTAGGCCGCTCTGAGACGGACGTTTGCACATCCTTCACCAATTTCTGGGGTAATGGCGCAATTCCTCACGAACCCGGATTCCGTCAGATGCTGACAAACGCCAGAACAACCACCGTCTCCTCCCAAATGAGGAGCATTGTGCTCGGCATCGGCGTCTCATTTCTCTTCGCGATGCCGGCAACGGCCGCCGATCTGATCGTCCGCTATGATCAATCGCAGTTGCTTCGGCTGCCGCGCCCCGCTTCCGAAATCATCGTCGGCAATCCGTCGATCGCGGACGTCGCTTTGCAGGACGGCAACCTGCTCGTCGTGACGGGTAAGACCTTCGGCATCACCAACATCATTGCGCTCGACACCGACCACAACATTATTCAGGACCAGCGAGTGATGGTCGAGCGCGACGACAGCCGTATCGTCAATCTCCATAAAGGAAGCGAGCGCTTTACATATGCGTGCACGCCGAACTGCGAACCGACACTGACGATTGGCGATGAGAAGGACTTCTTCAAAGACGTGGAGTCCGCAAACTCATCGAAGATCAAATTCTCGTCCGGCACATCGGACCAAGGCAACAACGCCAACAACGCGCAATAGCGAACGGAAGCGGAACCTCGGCAACGCCTTCTTAACCGATAAAGAAAGACCACCTTTCGATAAATGCCGTCTTAATCTTCCGCAGTTTAGCTCTTCGCAAAATATGATCGCGATGCGGAGCTCCAACCCATGGCAGGCCTGGCAACGGCCAGACGACGGCCGTCTTTGAGATTTGCGAGCCTACGCCGCTTTAGTCGCGACGACCGGGGCGCAACCGCAGTCGAATTCGCCATCCTCCTTACACCGTTCCTGATGTTCGTCTTCGCACTGATCGGCTGCGCGCTTTACTTCTTTGTTTCCAATACCCTCGAACGCGGCATGGATCAGACGAGCCGGCTGATCCGCACTGGCGAAGCCGTCAACAACAAGATGACCGTTGCTCAATTCAAGAAGACAATCTGCGATAGCGCCGGCGGTTGGATCAAATGCGACAAGCTTCAGGTCTGGGCCCAAAGCTGGACCGACTGGGGTGCCATTGGAACGAACAATCCGACGGACGACACTGGTTTCAACTCCAACGGAATACACCGCTGCGTCGATGCAAACAACACGGCCAGCGTGAACAATCGTAATCCGGGAGATCTCATCGCTACCTATACCGGTGGCGCCAGCAACGTCGTGGTCGTGACGACCTGCTACCAATGGGAATACGCATCAAAAATTCCGTTCCTCCATTTGGGCAACATGCAGGACGGAACGATGATGATCCAGTCGTCTACGGCATTCCGGACTGAGCCGTTTCCGGGAACGGGCAGCTGACATGCGCAAGCTTTGGACATCCTCGCTGTCGGCAAAATTTCGCGTCTTCCGCACCGATGTCGCGGGCGTCGCCGCGATCGAATTCGCATTGCTCGTGCCCCTACTCTTAATGATGACCTTCGGCACGATCGAGCTGTCGCGCGCCCTGATGATCCATAAGCGCTTCCAGCGTGCAACGGCGATGGTTGGCGACCTCGTCACGCGCGAAAAGCAGCTTTGGCCGGAAGATGAAGCCGAGGCAAACGTAACGACAACGGATGCCAAGAATACTCTTGCGGGCATCATGCAGTCCGTCGCGCACGCGATGGAACCATACAGCGTCACGCCGCTGTCGCTTCGTGTCTACCAAGTTTGGGCCAAACTCGATGCGCCGAAGCAAACGAAAATCGAATGGTCTTACCAGTATCCCACCGGCGCTACGGTCGGATGCGGAGATTCTAAGACGATCGCTGAGAACGTGCTGGTCGGCAATGGACGCGCCGTTTTCATCGAGGCCACATACACGTACACGCCCATCCTCTCTAACCTGCTGCCGAGCGTCATTCGGCAGTCAACATGGTCAGATACGATGGTCATGACGCCCCGCGATGTTCCCTCTGTCATGTTTCTGCCAGGTCTGAACAACAACAATACGTGGGATAATCCCTCGAAAGCCGCTTGCCAGTGACGTCTCCCAGCCCTTTTTGCGGCAAATAACAAAATTTTGTTCAGCGCTGGTCAATGTTCACATTTGCGATATAATCAGCATGCTGATGTTATAAAACCCTGACACAGCATGTCTTTGGGGATCGATAAATCATTCTATTCCCTTGGGAAATAAACATAATTTCCCCGAAAGAAATTCACCTCTAGGATTTCAAACTCCGAGTTCTATATTTCCTTGTGCTGTTATAAACGTAAGTTAAAGTCCACCTTACGAAAATGTAAACACTGTTTGGGGATCGTAGGAAACCTATGGGACGGAGATCCGTTCACTCGCCGGAAGAGCTGAGACAGCTTATTCTTGATGCGTCTCAAACCATTGTAGAACGCAATGGCATTACTGGCCTTTCGGCTCGCGAAATTGCGCGAATGATTGGTTATTCGCCAGGCACGCTCTATAACATCTTCGAGAACCTCGACGATGTTTTGCTGACTCTCCAGGTTCAACTGATGGGCCGCACGGTCGAGCACCTGAAACGTGTGCCCCTCGGACAAGACGGTGAAAAGAACATCGAAGACTTGTCGTACGCCTACGTCGACTTCGCGCTGGTCAATCGGCGGATGTGGAACCTATTCCTGGCCCACAATCTCCCGGCCGGAAAAACAGTCCCGGCGCCCTTCCATGACTATACAAACAGCCTTGTCGAAGTCGTCAAAGGCGCGCTTGCCCAGGTCGCACCAAACCTGTCGACCGAGGATCTCGATACGACGGCGCGCTCTTTCTTGGCCGGCCTGAATGGCATTACGGCCTTCGCCGCCACCGAGAAAGGCGTCTACATCACTCCGGCAACGGCCCAGACTTACGCCAAGGATCTCACCTCGACGTTCCTCAAGGGCTTGCGCTGCCGCTCGGCCCACCAGTAACGGCGGCCGGGGCTACGGCCGGAGCTGAAACCGCTGCAGGCGTCTGCGACGCGGGAAGAGGCGTAGTCGCCTCCCCTGCGCCGCCGTGGGCCTGCGGTGCGACTGAATGATCTGCCGCCGCGCCCGTGCCGCTCGCTGGTTGAGAGGTGGCTGGCTGGGCGGCGATCGATCCCGTCGTCATCCCTTCGCCCGCCACCGGCTTGCGAGACGCGAAATGCGGCCCCTCGATAACGCCGAACCATTTGCCTGTCGGCAGCAACCGCTGCTCAAGGCCCGACCACATGTCGTGCGAGCTGAGCCCGTGAACGAACGTGCTCGTCTGCGGCGATAGCATGATCGCGAGCGCCGTCGCTGCCGCCATCCCCGCCGACGCATAGAGATGTCGGCGATCGAACAGCTTCAGCGCCGTCCCGAACGAAGACTTGATGCGGGTATCCATGACGTCGACCGAGTATATCTCATCGAGCGTCAGATGCGTGATGTAGCCCACGAACATGAACGCCGCCGCCAGCCACGACACGCCCTCCGGCTTTCCCAGAAGATGGCGAAACACGATCGCCGTCGCCACCGCACAGAATACAGCAGCCAGGATCGAGTGCCAGATACCGCGATGAACGGCCATGCGATGGAAGATCGTATGCAGCCCGTAGCGCACAAGAAGCAATGTGCCGAGCCAAAGCAGCCAAAGCTCTGCAATCGAATAATGTGTCGCGGCGTTAAACAAGACCGCGAAGGACGCAAAAATAGCGAGTCCGGCGAACATCGCGCGGCTCGGCCGCGAGTCCTTGAGGTCGATATCCGGCAACACCGATCCGAGCGCACCGGCCAGAGTCACCGCCACGAGGTTTTGCGGCGCCACGACGTCGGCCGCGAGCGTCAGCGTCGCCAGCGCGCCGGAAACGACGGTGCCGATCGCGATGTGTGTCGTGAAATTCGCCATTGGGGTGCTCCAGCCTGCTCGCAGCCGAAATACCGGGCTGAGAGATTCGGCAGTCGATGATGCGACTATTGGAGCATCAGATTCTCGTCTTCCCGACGAGATGCCCGGCCGGCCCGCATGTGGATAAGCCGCCGCAGCCTCCATTCTTATACCGCTCGGGCGACGAGTCCGGCTCTGCGGTAGCGCCCACCGATGGAATGTGCGACTAGGTCACGACATCAGCGAAACCAATGCTCACATGTCTACGAACAGCACCCCGACCAGCAACAAAATTACAAAGGTTGCAGCCGCAAACATAGCCGTGGCTCTGGTGGTCATCTGTCTGAAGTACGCCGCTTACGTCGTCTCCGGCTCCGTCGCGTTGTACTCAGACGCACTCGAAAGCATCGTAAACGTCATAACGGCGGTGGCCGCCTACGTCGCCATCTGGATGAGCGCGAAGCCGCCGGACTCGGACCATCCGTTCGGCCATTCCAAGGCTGAATTTCTTGCCGCGATGTTCGAAGGCGCGATGATTGCCGTCGCGGCTGTGCTGATCATGATCAAGGCTTACAACGGTCTCGTTGAAGGCGTGACGCTCGAACATTCGGTGCTCGGTCTCTCGATCAACAGCTTCGCGACCATCATCAACGCGATCTGGGCCGGGGTGATGATCAAATGGGGTACGCAATGGCGCTCTCCCGCGCTTGTTGCCGATGGCCATCATCTCTTCACCGACGTCATCACATCGGTCGGTGTGGTCATTGCGCTCATCCTGGCGCTGATGACGGGCTGGTACATTCTCGATCCGCTGATTGCGGCCGTGGTCGCGGTCAACATTCTGATGATGGGCTATCGCATCGCGACCGAATCGATGTCGCGCCTGATGGACCAAGCCGCGAGTCCCGAAATCGAGGCGCGCATTCGCGGCGCCATCGAAGCGAACGGTATCGGCGCGCTTCAGGCGCACGACATTCGCACCCGCCAAGCGGGCCGCGCCCTGTTCATTGAGTTTCATCTTGTTGTGCCGGGCTCGATGACCGTCGATGACGCGCATGCAATCTGCGACCGCCTCGAAAACTCCATCGAGAAAAGCATCGAAGGCTCCGAAGTCGTGATCCACGTCGAGCCGGAATACAAAGCGAAGCCGGAAGACTCCGGCGCCGTGCCGCTTTAGATCTTTTTCGTCATTCTCGATCGAGCGTCAGCGAAGATCGCGAATCCAGCCGTTAAACCGCCCGCTCGCCCCAGAGGTCGTATTCGTCGGCCTCAATGATGTTCGCCTTGACGATATCGCCGGGCTTCACATCGCCATCACCGTTGAGAAACACGTTGCCGTCGATCTCGGGCGCGTCCCACTTCGAGCGGCCGATAGCGCCGTCCTCGTCAACCTCGTCGATGATGACGTCGATCGTCGTGCCGACTTTGCCGCGAAGCAATTCGCCGCTGACCTCTTTCTGCGCTTCCATGAAGCGATGCCAGCGCTCGTCTTTCAGTTCTTCCGGAACTGCGCCTTCGATCTCGTTCGCCTGAGCGCCTTCAACCGCTTCATACTTGAAACATCCAGCGCGGTTGATCTTCGCTTCTTTCAGCCAATCGAGCAGAAACGCGAAATCGTCTTCGGTCTCACCGGGAAAGCCGACGATGAACGTCGAGCGGATCGCAAGATCAGGGCAGACATCCCGCCAGCGCCGAATCCTCTCTGCCGTCTTCTCCTGCGAGGCCGGACGCCGCATCTTCTTCAACACAGCCGGAGACGCATGCTGAAACGGAATGTCGAGGTACGGCAAAATCCTGCCCTCGGCCATCAGCGGAATGACGTCATCGACGTGCGGATAAGGATAGACGTAGTGCATCCGAACCCACGCACCGAGATCGCCCAGCGCACGCGACAGGTCGAGGAAGCGCGCCTTGAGCTGACCGCCCTTCCACGCACTCTCCTGATATTTGAGATCGAGGCCGTACGCGCTGGTGTCCTGGCTGATGACGAGCAGCTCTTTCACGCCCGCATTCACCAGCCGCTCCGCTTCCGTCATCACGTGGTTCGCGGGGCGGCTCGCAAGATCGCCGCGCAACGATGGAATGATGCAGAACGTACAGCGGTTGTTGCAGCCTTCCGAAATCTTCAGATACGCGTAGTGGCGTGGCGTCAGCCGCAAACCTTCCGGCGGCACGAGATCGACATAAGGATCGTGCAGCGGAGGCACCGCGTCGTGAACGGCTTCGACGACCTGCTCGTATTGATGCGGCCCCGTTACCGCCAGCACGCCCGGATGCGCCTCCCGAATGCGCCCTTCGTCGACGCCGAAGCACCCCGTCACGATCACCCGGCCGTTGCCGTTCATCGCTTCGCCGATAGCGTCGAGGCTCTCCTGCTTGGCGGAATCGAGGAAGCCGCAGGTATTGACCACGACAACGTCTGCGCCCGAATACTCGCGCGCGATCGCGTAGCCTTCCGAGCGAAGCTTGGTAATAATGCGCTCGCTATCGACCAGCGCCTTCGGGCATCCGAGCGACACAAAGCCGACCTTGGGGGTGCGCGCTTGCTCAGCCGTCGCGCCATGCGCCAGCCGCCGCACCTTCGCACTTGCCTTCGCCTTGATCTTTAGAGAGGGTCTCGCCATCTTCGGGCTTCTAGCCTCGGGACTTCCGAAGCGCAATCGCGACACTGTGGCAACCAGTTGAAGATATCCCCGTGACCGATCTCAAGACCGCTGAAACGCCTCAAAAATCCGACGCCCCGAAGACCAATCCTCGGGCTGCTGCAAGGGCTTGGCTCGAAGCCGGACGCCCCGTCGCCATTGCGACTGTCATCGACACCTGGGGGTCGGCCCCCGTCCGCACCGGCGGACAAATGGTTATCGCCGGCGAGGATGAGTTCCAGGGCTCCGTATCGGGCGGGTGCGTCGAAGCCGATGTCATTGCCGCCGGGATGGACGTCATCGAGACCGGCAAACCCGACACGCTGAGCTTCGGGATCGCCGACGAAACAGCCTGGCGCGCAGGCTTGGCATGTGGCGGCAAGATCCGCGTCCACGTCAGCAAGCTCGATCCGAAAACCGATCTCGACTTTCTGAAAAAACTCGACAGTGCTGCCGCCGCCCGCGAGCCCGTCGTCGTGATGACGCGCCTCGCCGACGGCGCGAGGCAAATCTATGACGGCACAAGCACAACCGATCCAGCCATCTCCGAAGCCATCCGCCGCGCCCATAGCGGCGTCGACAAAAGCGGTGAAACGTTTCTCCATGCCCTGACGCCGCCGCCGCGCATCGTCATCGTCGGCGCGACCCACATCGGCCAGCACCTGGCGACGATGGCGACCGCTTCCGGCTACGATGTGAAGGTGATCGACCCGCGCACGGCCTTCGCGAATGCCACGCGTTTCGACCCGTCGCAGCTCATCGCGGGCTGGCCGGAGGATTGTTTTAGAAAGCTCACCGCCGATCCGTTTTCCGCCGTCGTCACGCTCACTCACGTCGACCACATCGACGACGAAGCCCTGTCCATCGCGCTCAAGTCGCCGTGCCGCTACATCGGCGCACTCGGCTCGCGCAGAACACACGCTAAACGCGTCGACCGCCTGAAGGCCGCGGGCTTCACCGACGACGATATTGCGCGCATACACGCGCCCGTCGGGCTCAATATCGAAGCCGAAACGCCGGGCGAAATCGCAACCTCGATCCTGGCGCAGATCATCTCGGCGTTCCGCAAAGCACCTGACGCGTGACCGTCTCGGCTGTCATCCTGGCCGCCGGACGCTCATCCCGCTTCGAAGATGGCCACAAGCTGTTGGTCGAAATCGACGGCATTCCCGTTGTCCGCCGCGTTTGCCAGGCGCTGGCAGCATCCGACGCTGCCGACATCGTGCTGGTGACTTCGGAAGCAAATGGAGCTGTTGCAAAGGCCGCCGGACCAGGGCGCTGGAGCGTTGCCGAAAATCCCGACGCTCGCGATGGCCTCTCGACGTCGCTACGCCTCGGCCTGAAAAGCATCTCGCAAGACGCCGACGGCCTGCTCGTTGCATTGGCCGACATGCCCGCCATTTCGACGGAGCTGGTGAATGCGCTTGTTTCGGCGTTCCTATCCAACTCGGCCACGATTGTCTTTCCCGTCGCGAGCGACGGCCGCAGGGGGCACCCGATCCTCTGGCCAAAATCGCTTTTTCCGGAACTCATGACCGTCACGGGCGACAGCGGCGGCAGGGCGATCCTCACCTCGCATCAAGCACTTTGGCGACCCGTACCGTGCGACGACGAAGGCGCCTTTGCCGACATCGACACCCGAGCCGACCTTGAGGCTTTCAAAGCCCGCGATCAGGCGATGCGCCGCAAGTGATTGTCGAACGCGATGTCCTGCAGCGCGCGCTCTGAAATCGTGCTCGCCTGCGCCGTCTCGTAGCGAATGATGCCGAAGCCCGACGACGCAGCGAAATCCCGCGTGCCTTCCGCCGCAAGCCCGCACACATCCTTGAGATTGCTGCGCCCGATGACGGTCGCCGTCTCGGTATCGACGTAGAGCACGTGCCCAGCCTTCGGCGCACTAGCCGCAATGAAGCGGCCGTCATTGCTCACCGCCATGGCGCCGATATAGCCCTTGAGGTCGTCGCCGCCCTTGCCTTGCGGTTCGAGAAGCTTGAACGGCCGATCGAGCCCGACGCTGCCCACGATCTGCGGCGGCGTCTCGCTTGGGCTGCCCTCCCATTGGCCGCCGAACCAGACGACGCCCTTCGCGTCCTGCGTCACGTGCCGGATCGACAGTGATTGCACGTCGCCCGTCATTTCGTGCTTGGCGAGAAGTTTGCCGCTCTCCGCGTCGACGAACGTCAACGACGGCTGCATTGAATCGACGTTCAGATTTTCTCGGCCCGCCACGGGCGTCGTATCAAGACCGCCATTTCCGCATGCAATGGTCTTGCCGTCGGCCAGCAGCATGATTTCGTGCGGACCCATGCCGAACGTCGAATGCTCGCCAATCTTCCTGAAGCTGCGGGCCACGTCATAAATGCCGATCACGCCCATGCCCGTCGCAATGTCGTTCTCGGACGCGTAAAGCAATCGCCCATCCTGCGAGAACGAGCCGTGGCCGAAATAGTGACGACCCTCGCCCGGCGTAAACACATGCGGCGGTGTCGCCTGGTTGAGTTCAAAGGACACCGCAAACGCGCCCGGCCGTCGCGCAAACACCACGACGCGTCCGGACGCTTGATCGATTGCAATGTCGTGTCCACGCGCCGACAACGGCAACTCGCGCAAGATCGCCCCATCAGCGCTGAGCAGCAGAATTCCAAACGAACCGTCGGCAAGGCGCGCTGCCGTAACGTAAGCCGCGCTTGTTCCCGCCGCCGCGAATTCCGGTCGAAGTGCCGTCGCGCCGACGAACGCCAGCGTGCCGAGGAGCACCTGCCTGCGATCAATCACCATCGAGCTCATTGAATCCTACCGTCAGTTTGGCCGCGACCGACAGCCTGTTTGCGACCATGTTGCGCAATCCATTCGTGCGATCGAACACTTCCCGAAGCGTCGGCGCATCCTCGCGCTTGGCGTGGGGCATATGCCCGCCGACGCCATCGCTCGCTTCGAGCGTGCGCCATGTTCCCAGCACCCAATCCTTCATCCAAAGACGATCAGGCGGCAACCAGCTTTCAAGATTGAGAACATTGTAAAGCTGATGCAGCGACGCGACGCTTGCCGCATAGTAAGCCTTCTGCAATCCCGATTTATCGTAGGGCGGCGTCAGCCGGACCTTGGCATCGATCTGCGGCTTCACCTGCAGATCGGCCGTCAACCCTAAGCCGACGATCAATGCCTTGACGACTTCAACAGCCGCCTCACTATCGCTTTTGTACGTGTCGTTCGCGGGGCCTGGATGCAGCATCTTATCGGCCCAGCCGTCCGGCTTCTTCCAGCCCTCGGCCACTTCCGTCGCGAGGCTTGTGACATTGACAGCAATCGCATGCGCCACAAGGCACCGGTAACGCGCGGCATCGGCTGGCCCCAGTGGCACATTCTTATCGTGCATCAGCGTTTCGAGCGCCGGAAGCCCCTGCACAGCCGCACTCTGTTTGCGAATGGCGCCCGGCTGCGCAATCGTTTCATCCTTGTTCAAAAGCAACAGCCGCATCTGCCGGGCAACGAACCCGCGCGGATCGGGCCAGAATGAAATCTGCTCGCGCCGCCCCTTTTCGAGCATTGGGCCGAAGCGCAGGAAATCGACACCCGCATAGGCGATAACGGCCTTGTCGAAGCGCTCTTGGAGCGCTTTTTCGGCTTCCGGCGAGCCCGTCTTGCAAGCATCTTCGACGGCTTCCGGCAACGGCGCGGTTGCAGCCCTCAGCGCATCGATGTGCGGGATGATGTATTGTTCGATTGCAGCCTTCACCATGCCCGCATGGCTCAGCGGTTCAGGAGGCAGATCGGCGCTGACTGCCTCCGTCGCAAATGCCAAAAACGCCAGCACCGCGATCATGACTTTTCGTACCATCATAGCCCATTCACATAATCGACAAGCCGCTTCTTGTCGTCGACCTTCAAGGCCTCAAAAAGATTACGGCTGTGTTCCGCTTCTCCACCGTGCCGCTCGATCGCGTCTTCAACCGTTGCAGCCGAACCGTCGTGAAGATAGCGCCGGTCTTCGGGCCGCAAACGGCCATTGATTAACGGCGCCGTCCGCCATTCGAACGATTTCACGCCCGGCTCTCCGACATGGTCATCGAGCCCTGGACCCATATCGTGAAGCAAAAGATCGGTGAAGGCCGGAATTTGCCGCCCGTCGCGCGCCGTTAACGCCGGGATATGGCATGCCGCACACCCCGTCGAAGTAAATAGCGCCAAAGCCTCAGTCACGGGCCGGGCGCGAAGAGATTTCAGATAACTTGCGACGACACCGATCATCGGCGACGAAAGCTCGCGCCCCTCGAACGCCGGACTTTCGCCGTTCGGCGCGGACAGACAGGCCGTCTCAGCCGTCGTGCAGTCTCCATACGGCAACGGGAACAGCGGGCTCGAGAGCCCGATATCGAACGCGAACGCATGCGCGATCTGCTCGTCGATCGAAACGTGCGCCGCTTTCCAGCCATAACGGCCGATGCCGTGCGGCGTGACGTTGGCGCGGCCTTTAACAGGGCCACCGCTCTTCGCGTTGGCGGCGGCGCGCTTTACGATCTCTTCGTCCGGCACGTCATCGAACTTGGCCTTGCCGAACAACTGCGGAGCAAGACGAACGCCCGCATGCACGCCCTCCCCGAGCGGCGGCCCATTCAGGTTGTAGCTAAGGTGCGGAAGAAATCGTGCGCTGCCCTCGGGTTTCAATCCTGGGATCGCGTTGGTTTGCAGTTCAAGACCGTAATAAGAATCTGTGGTGCCGTCGGCGGTGCCGAAGCGAACGACGGCGCCAGCGATGTCCGGTTTGCCATCATCGCGCACGACCACATGCGCGCCGTCCGCGCGGGCATGACAGCCCGTGCATGACCGCGACGCAAACAGCGGCCCAAGACCATCGGTTCCGTTCGTCGAAGACGGCGCCGGAATCCACTGCCGGTCGAACAGCGCTTTGCCGACGGCAGCATCGAGCGGATCGGCGCAACCGGCATCGGGCAGCAACATTCCAGCGAACAATGCCAGCACCGATAGGGCCTGCAACCGCCGCGTCATACGACCTCGATGTACCCCATCATGCCCGTCTCCTGATGTTCGAGGATATGGCAATGGAACATCCATTTTCCCGGAAGGCCCGCGACCAGTCCGACCTGGATGCGCTCGTTCGGGATCAGCAGCACCGTATCGCAACGGAAGCGCGGAAGCTTCCGTTTACTTGAATTCAAAACTTCAAATGTGTGTCCATGAATATGGATCGGATGCGACCGCGGCGTCGTATTATCGAGTTCGAAGATATAGCTTTGCCCGGATTTCAGCACCGCGAGCGGCGGCCCGAGATCGCGATGATCCTGCCCTGGCCACGCGCGCTTGTTGATCGCCCAGAACGTCCGCTTCGTCAGACAGAGCGGCCCAAGCTCGATGCCGGGACCGGCGCCGATATCCGTGATGGCCTGTCCTGTTGGCGTCGCTGAAAACTCGAACGGAACGATTTGCGCGTTCGCTTCGTCGAGTTTCGGAAACGGCATCACCTTGAGCGGCGTCGGCTCGAACGCGTCCGAGCGTTTCGGCGGGCCTTCCGATTTGAACTGGGCAAGCACGAACGGTTCTTTCGCGAAGTAATCATAGAGTTTGATCGACCCGCCGGGCGCTGCCGTGCGCAACAGAATATCGACACGCATCGCGGTGCCGAGACGCCAGGATTCGAACGTCATCGGCGGCAGGCCGTTGCCATCGATGGCGATGATCGCAGCTTGCGCATCTTCAAAACCGATTTCGGAAATGCGCATCGGATCGAGGTTGTAGAACCGGATACGAACATTCGCCGACGATGGCACCGTGATCACCGGCGAGGTCGCACCATTGACGGACCGGATCGTTCCCGGCGTTCCGCCTTTGGCTGCGCCCTCGTCCGTCGAGAACGGAAGAAATTTGCCGTCGGGTCCGATGCGCCAGTCTTTGGCAAGCAGCACGTATTCCGCATCCGCCGGCTCGATCTCGTCACCTTCGACGATCAGTGCGCCAACCAATCCGCGCCCGAAGTGCTCCACCGAATTGCAGTGCGTGTGAAAGAAGAACGAGCCCGTGTCCGGCGGCACGAATGAATACCGTCCCTCGCCGCCCGGCGGTATCGGCTGCTGTGTCAGATACGGAACGCCATCTTCCGCGTTCGGAATTCGAAGCCCATGCCAATGGATCGAGGCGACCTCGCCGTTGCGCGGCAGATGGTTTCGGAAAACCGTATCGAGCCGTTCGCCGAGCTTGACCCGCACGATCGGAAACGTCGGGCCGGCTTCAAACGTCCAGAGCGGCAGCGTCTTGCCGCCGAAACATGGTAATGCCGTCGGCCGCTCTGCGAGATCGAGCGCAAGCGACTTGACGCCGTGCGCGATCGGCTTGGCGATGACCTCTTTTGCCTGAACCTTCCGCCCGGGGGCGACAAACCCCACCCCCGCGCTCGCGGTGAAGGCTGCGGCTCCGAGCATGAGGTCGCGACGCGTTACCATGCGTGCACCCTTTCAGCTCGCAGCCGCTGCGCTTTGACCGAAATCACCTTACTTCGCCTTGGCGACCTTATCGGGATCGTCAAGACTGTCGGAGCCCTCGATCTTGACCTTGAGGTTCAGCGCTGCAACGACCGCCTCGATGGCACGCGCCTGCGCAACGAGCGCATCGACCGCATCCAGGATCATCTTGTTTCCAGCCTCGTTCCCGGCTGCCAGCATTTGATCATAAGCCATTTCGCCGGAGTCGGCCTTGATCTTGATCGCCTTGATCTTCTCCAGCGTCACCGCCATCGCATCATCGACACGCTTCGCGGCGTCGGGCGCCTTATCGCGAGCAAGCTCGGCGATGCTCGGCCCACTGACCGGCGTCACGCCGTCGTACTTGCCGCTCCAGATCTCCATCATGCCAACCTGGTCATAGTAATGGCTGTTATGCGTATTGTCGGAGAAGCAGTCGTGCTCTTCCTCCGGATCATGCAGCAGAACGCCAAGCTTCATGCGCTCGCCTGCAAGCTCTCCGTACGACAGCGAACCGAGACCCGTGAGGATCGTGGAGAGCTGAGCATTGTCGTTCTGCTCCGCAAGCGCCTTGCGGGCTTTGCCGTCCGTCTTCCAGTCATCGACCATCTCGGCAAGATCATCGACCAACAGACCCGAAGCGGCTTTCAGGTAATCGCGGCGGCGGTCGCAATTGCCATGCGTGCAGTTCTTGAGGTCGTAATCGCTTGCCGGACGCTCGCCTGCACCCGGTCCTGTGCCGTGCAGATCCTGTCCCCAGAGCAGGAACTCGATCGCGTGATATCCGGTGCCGACATTCGACTCGACATCGAGCGCACTGTTGAGCTTTTTGATGACGTTCTTGTCGATCGCGCTGGCATCGAGCATCTTCGGCCCGAGCCGGATTTTCTTATTGGCGATGACGTTGGCCGTGTAGAGCGGATTTTCTTCCTTCGTGTCGCCGTAGCTTGCCTCGTCAACGTAATCAATCAGGCCTTCATCGAGCGGCCACGAGTTCACCTCGCCCTCCCAATCGTCGACGATGCTGTTGCCGAAGCGGAAGCCCTCCGTCTGCATGTAGGGGACGCGCGAAGCTTTCCAGGCCGTGCGCGCGGCCGCCAGCGTCTCGGCGTTCGGGGCCGCTAAAAACGCGTCAATCGACTTGTCGAGATCCTTGGCTTTCGCCAGCGCATCGCCATACATTGCCTCGGCCATGTCGCCGTAGTTTTTCATGATGTCTTTGGTGGCAGGCGGGCCCGCGAGCGCCGGTCCACAGGTGACGGCCAGAGCAACGGCCGATACGGCCGCAAATCGAGTTGCGCAGGTCCACAAATTTGCATTCTTCGACATCACAGATCTCCCGCAGCTTGCTGTCCTCTGCGATCCGCAACACTCGGACGGATTCGCCCAGCCCCATTATTGACCTCGATGGTATAGAAAGCCGGCGCAATTAAGTGTCAAGTGAACTCAGGTCAGTTCGGCCACTTGCCACCCTGACAAGAATTTGAAACAAGCAGGGATAGGAATTCTTCCGTCGCGATCGCGCGGTCCAGGTAATTCGAATATGCGCTTGACGAAGCAAACCGGCCACGCGATCCGCATTCTGATCGATTGTGCGCAGGCAAAAGACCAGCTTGTGAAAGTTGCCGACGTCTCAGACCGTCTGGGCGTCACGAAGCAGAACGTCTTCAAGATCGTCCACATTTTGTCGCATGCCGGATTTCTGACCGCCGTAAGAGGTCCCAACGGCGGCGTCCGCCTCGCCCGCCCGGCCACCCAAATCCGTGTCGGCGACGTGGTTCGTGCCATCGAAGTGACGCGCGTTCAAGTCGAAGGCGGCAATTCCGACCAGCCCAGCGAAGCCGACCCCGGCAACATCAACGCCATGTTCGACGACGCGCTGACAGCATTCATCTCTGTCCTCGATCAGCACACGCTTGCGGAACTCGCGGTCAAATCGCCGATCGGTTTCACCGAAACCGAACCGAACGGATCGAGCCATTCGGACCACAAACTCCGTAGCAAGAAGCCGGCAGCACGCGGCACGCGGCGAACCTGAATTGCTGACTAGCTTATGGCGCCCTTCAAGATTACTCCAAAGGGCATGACCCGTGAGAACGCTCGCCTAAGTTTTGCAGCCCTTTGCGCTGTCGCCCTTCTTTTGTTCGCTCTATTGTCGATCTGGGCGAGCGGGCCACTTCGCGATTTAATTTTTTTCGGCTGTGGATTGTTTGCTGCCATTGCCGCGTTATTTGCATGGCCACGCGTTACGCTCGATCAAAAAGCGAGTGACATGACAGGCATTGGCTCAAGCTCAGATAAGAATTTGACTTGGATCGATCTCGCCGCCGCGATGCCCGATCCGGCGATCGTGCTCGATGAAGCCTCCGTCATCCTTAATTATAACGCTGCCGCCCGCAGCCTATTCGACCGCCTTCGCCAAGGCGTCCCGCTTGAGCATGTCAACCGCGATCCCGAGTTGATCTCAGCCGTTTCCAACGCACTTCAGAACGGCGAGAAAGGCACCGCACATCTCGTTCCGCGCGGCGGTGCCGGTCAGCGTCTCATCGCCACTGTTGCCCCTCTCGGCGCCGCGGTGGAACGCCCTCCGATTGCCGCGCTAATTACAATCCATGATGAATCCGAGCAGCATCGCCTGCTTGAGATGCGCACGGACTTTATCGCCAACGCCAGCCACGAACTTAGAACGCCGCTGGCATCCGTGCGCGGCTTCATCGAAACCCTGCAAGGCCCGGCGCGAAATGACGAAAAAGCCCGAGAACGCTTCCTCGCCATCATGGCCGATCAGGCCGAACGCATGACGCGCCTGATCGACGATCTGCTGCTACTCAGCCGCGTCGAGGAAAAGGCCAACCTGAAGCCGGAAGGCCGCGTTGACGTCAACGATCTCATCGAAGACGTCACCCGCTCTTTGATGCCTTTTGCCGAAGAACGGCACATCACAATCGAGGTCGAACCATCAGCCAGCCCGCTGATCGCGATGGGCGATCGCGATGAGTTGTTCCAGGTCTTTCACAACCTCGTTGAAAATGCCGTCAAATACGGCAAAGAAGGCGGCTCCGTAAAAGTTTCCCTACTGAAGAAAAACAGTGCGCGAGATGAAAAATTTCCCGCACGCGCTCACGTTTCGATCACGGATAACGGCCCAGGCATCGCGCCTGAGCATTTGCCCCGCCTCACCGAGCGCTTCTACCGCGTTAGCGCCGAACATAGCCGCCGCATCGGCGGCACAGGTCTCGGCCTCGCGATCGTCAAGCACGTGCTGAACCGGCACGAAGCCGAGCTTTCCGTCCAATCGGTGGTCGGCCAGGGCACCACTTTCAACGTCTCTCTGCCCGCCTACAAATAAATATAATAAAATCATACAACTAGACTGTCACAATTCCATAGCTTGAACTCGCTAGAACGAGTCCCGCGTTGGATGACAGTGTTATGACTGCCGCTGAAAGCCAGTTGGCCTAGTCCGAACAACCTAATCTTTCGCGGCGCGCGCCTTGGGGGAGGGCCGCAGACGCTTCCTGAAATTGTTCTCTCAGGGAGCATCTTTGCAGGAACCGTCGGAAGAAACCCGATCACCGCATCTGAAAGAGACGACTACGGACGATTTCTACGGCTTAGAAAACAATCCGTTAACGTTTCACAAAGGCGTGAACTAACTGGACTAGAGAGTGCTTGCCGGCTCGCCCGGCAGATGGAGTGGCGAGGCCTCAAGCCCCCGTTCAACAAGGAGACCACGAGTGAAACAGTCTTTTATGGCGCTTATTGCGGCGTTTGCGGCGACAGCCGCTGCGACCGCCCCCGTCAAAGCCGACAACATTTCCGGCGCGGGTGCCACGTTCCCGTATCCGATCTACGCAAAGTGGGCTGACGCCTACAAGAAAGAGACCGGCGTCGGCTTGAACTATCAGTCGATTGGCTCCGGCGGCGGCATCAAGCAGATCGAAGCCAACACCGTCACGTTCGGCGCTTCCGACATGCCGCTGAAGGGCGACAAGCTCGAGAAGGACGGCTTGGTTCAGTTCCCGACCGTTATGGGCGGCATCGTTCCTGTCGTGAACCTCGACGGCATTAAGCCGAACGAACTCGTTTTTGACGGCCCGACGCTCGCCAAAATCTACCTCGGCGAAATCACCGCCTGGAACGACCCGGCCATCGCGAAGCTCAACCCGGGTGTGAAGCTTCCCTCGGATGCGATCGCAGTTGTTTCGCGCTCGGACGGATCGGGCACGACGTTCGTCTGGACGAACTATCTCTCGAAAGTCAGCCCTGACTTCAAGTCGAAGGTCGGCTCGAACACGTCGGTTCAGTTCCCCGTCGGCATCGGCGCGAAGGGCAACGAAGGCGTTGCTAACAACGTGATGCAGACGAAGGGCGCTATCGGCTACGTCGAATACGCTTATGCCAAGCAGAACAAGCTCACGAACACGAAGCTGATCAACAAGGACGGCAAGGCTGTCGAGCCGGTTGTGACGGCATTCCAGGCCGCTGCTGCCAGCGCCGATTGGGCTTCGGCTCCGGGCATGGGCGTTGTCCTGACGGACGAGCCGGGCGCGGAATCGTGGCCGATCACGAACCCGACCTTCATCCTGATGCACAAGAAGTCGAAGGATGCTGCTGCTGCGAAGGAAGCTCTCAAGTTCTTCGAATGGGCCTATGCCAACGGCGACAAAGCTGCGGAAGAACTCGACTACGTTCCGCTTCCTGACAACGTCGTTGCGATGATCAAGAAGAGCTGGGCTGATATCGTCGGCGACGATAACAAGCCGGTTCTTTCGAACTAAGCAACTTTCGCTAAGCTGGGAGACGCCTGCTCGCAGGTGTCTCCCGGTTGCGCTAAAAAAATGATGTCCTTATCCTGGTGCGGAGCGGAAACTTGACCTTCATGACAGACGCCAACACGCAAGCGATGGCTGCGGCGGCAGCCAGACGCAAAGTACTTGAAGGTCTAAAAACGACGGACACAATGTTCCGTCTACTAACGAAGTCCTCCGCTTATTTCGTTCTGATCCTCCTAAGCGCGATTTTCATTTCGCTGGTCATCGGCGGCTCACTCGCATTCAAGACCTTCGGCCTAAACTTTCTCACGACCGAGGTCTGGAACCCTGTTACCGAGCAATTTGGCGCGCTGGCACCGATCTACGGCACGATCGTGACGTCGGCGATCGCCATGCTCGTCGCTGTTCCCATAGCCATTGGCATTGCAGTATTTCTGACCGAGCTTTGCCCGATGTCCCTTCGCCGTCCGATCGGCATTGCAATCGAATTGCTCGCCGGCATTCCAAGCATCATCTACGGCATCTGGGGCTTGTTCTATTTCGCCCCTACTCTGCAGCGCTATGTCCAGCCCGAGCTGATCGCCTTCTTCAAACCGATCCCGGTCCTCAACGGCCTGTTCGCCGGTCCGCCATATGGCATCGGCATTCTGACCTCGGCCCTCATCCTGGCGATGATGGTTCTGCCCTTCATTACTGCGGTCTGCCGTGACGTTTTCGAGACTGTCCCACCGGTGCTGAAAGAAGCGGCCTACGGCTTGGGATGGACCACCCGCGAAGTCGTAAAAAACGTCGTCATTCCCTATACCCGCGTCGGCATCATCGGCGGCGTCATGCTCGGCCTCGGCCGCGCTCTCGGGGAGACGATGGCGGTTACCTTCGTGATCGGCAACGCACACCGGATTTCGGAATCAATCCTGGCACCGGGCACCACGATCTCTGCCACGATCGCCAACGAGTTCACCGAAGCGGTCGGCGACATCTACACATCGTCGCTCATCGCTCTGGGCCTCATCCTCTTCTTCATCACCTTTGTCGTCCTGGCTCTCGCTCGCCTCATGCTGATGCGTATTGAGAAAAAGGCGGGAGCATAAACATGGCCTTGGATATGGCAAAATACCGCCGTCGGCGCGTGCGAAGCACGATCACCGTCGGCCTGTGCTGGGCGGCATCCGCGCTCGGCTTAACGATCCTGGCCGTCATCCTCGCGACGCTGCTGTTCAAAGGCTTCGCGGGCTTGAACTTCAAGGTATTTACGGAAATGACGCCGCCGCCCGGCAGCGACGGCGGCCTTCTGAACGCCATCGCGGGCAGCTTCGTGATGTCTTTCATCGGCGTCGCGGTCGGCACGCCGATCGGCATCCTTGCCGGCACGTATCTGGCGGAGTATGGCCGTTACAGCAAAGTCTCGTCGGTGATCCGCTTCATCAACGACATTCTGCTCAGCGCCCCTTCGATCGTGACGGGCCTCTTCGTCTACGAGATCCTCGTCCGCACGATGGGCCACTTCTCGGCCATCGCTGGTGCCGCGGCCCTGGCGGTACTTGTCATCCCAACGGTCGTTCGCACGACTGAAAACATGCTGCTGTTGGTTCCGAACCAGCTTCGCGAAGCCTCTTCAGCGCTCGGCATGCCCCAGTCGCTCGTCATTCGTAAGGTGGCTTACAAGGCGGCCCGCGCCGGCATGATCACGGGCGTGCTGCTGGCCATCGCCCGCGTCAGCGGCGAAACCGCTCCGCTTCTGTTCACCGCTCTTAACAACCAGTTCTGGAGCACCGATCTTAATGCTCCGATGGCAAGCTTGCCGGTCGTTATCTTCCAGTATGCCTTGAGCCCTTACGAGGACTGGCAGCGCCTCGCCTGGACCGGCGCACTGTTAATCACCGCAGCGGTGCTCACGCTCAGTATCGCCGCTCGTTACCTGGGTACTTCGAGGACATCCAAATGAACGTAATGTCAAAAGACGTCGACACCGGCCTGACCGAGAAAATTTCGGTCCAGGACCTGAAGTTCTACTACGGATCGACTCTGGCCCTCAAAGGCATCTCGTTGCCGCTTTACGAGCGGCAGGTGACAGCCTTCATCGGACCTTCGGGTTGCGGCAAGTCCACGCTCCTGCGTGTTTTGAACCGCATGTACGATCTTTATCCCGGCCAGCACGCCGAAGGTAAGATCATGTTCGACGGTGAAAACATCCTCGACATGAAGGACCTGAACCTGCTGCGCTCGCGCATCGGCATGGTGTTCCAGAAGCCGACGCCGTTCCCGATGACGATCTACGAAAATATCGCGTTCGGTCTTCGCCTTTATGAGCGCCTGCCGAAATCCGAAGTCGACGCCCGCGTCGAAAGCGCCCTCGAAAAGGCGGCTCTCTGGAAGGAAGTAAAAGACAAGCTGCACGCCAGCGGCCTGTCGCTCTCCGGTGGTCAGCAGCAACGTCTGTGCATCGCCCGCACAGTTGCGATCCGCCCAGAAGTCATCCTGTTCGACGAGCCCTGCTCCGCTCTCGATCCGATTTCGACCGCTAAGGTCGAAGAGCTGATCGACGAGTTGAAGAACGAATTCACGATCGCCATCGTGACCCACAACATGCAGCAGGCAGTCCGCGTTTCGCAGAATACTGCTTTCATGTACCTCGGCGATCTCGTCGAATTCGGCGACACCAAAAAGCTTTTCACAAACCCAACGGATAGTCGCACGCAAGACTACATCACCGGCCGCTTCGGCTAGTGATGACGTTGAGGCCAAACCGGATTTCAGGATTACGACGATGAACGAACATACCGTGAAGTCATACGAGGAAGAGTTGAAGCTCCTCGACCGCCGCATCGCGCAGATGGGCGGCTATGCCGAAAAGCTTCTCGTTCAGGCGATGGACTCGCTCGAACGCCGCGACCCTAAGCTCGCCGAGAAAGCTGTTTCCGATGATGTCATGGTCGACCAGCTCGAACGCGAGCTGCAGGACCAGGTTATTCTGATGATCGCCCGCCGCCAGCCGGTCGCCAACGACCTGCGTCACATCATGACGGTCATCAAGATTGCGGGCGACCTTGAGCGTATCGGCGACCTTGCCAAGAACATCGCCAAGCGCGCTCTCACCATTGCAGGGGAAGCCTATCCCAAGCCGCTGATGACCGGCATGCGCCACATGACCGAGATGGTGCAGCAGCAGCTCAAGGACGTTCTTGATGCGTTGACGACGCTCGATGCTGAGAAGGCGATGGAAGTCTGGCGCAACGACCAGCAGGTCGACGCCATGTATAACTCGCTGTTCCGCGAACTGCTGACGTACATGATGGAAGATCCGCGCAACATCGGCATCTGCACGCACTTCCTCTTTGGCGCCAAGAATATCGAGCGCATTGGCGACCACACGACAAACATCGCCGAGAACGTCTACTACCTCGTGCACGGCGTACCGATCGCCGACGATCGGCCGAAGGGCGACAAGACCTCTTCGACACTGATTACGCCGCGCCAATGACCGTGCGACCCTGAGAGCAACCCCGATCCAATATCATGCCAGCTAAGATCATCGTTGTTGAAGACGAAGCGCCGCTAGCCGAGCTTCTGAAGTACAATCTTCAGTCGGAAGGCTACGACGTCGTGCAAGCCGCCGACGGCGAGGAAGCAGAACTATTGCTCGCCGAACAAACCTTCGATCTGGCGATATTGGATTGGATGATCCCGAAGATTTCCGGGATCGAGCTTTGCCGCCGTCTGCGCAACCGCGGCGACACGCAGAGCCTGCCCATCATCCTGCTGACCGCCCGCGGTGAGGAATCTGACCGCGTGCGGGGCCTGACGACCGGCGCCGACGACTACGTCACGAAGCCGTTCTCCGTGCAGGAATTGATGGCACGTGTGAAGGCCCTGCTCCGGCGCGCGGCGCCGGAGCGCATGAGCGATATTCTCGTCTCCGGCGAGATCACGATGGACCGTGGCGCCCACAAAGTGACGCGTGGCGTCCGCGAGGTCCGCCTCGGCCCGACCGAATACCGAATGCTCGAAGTCTTCATGGAAAGCCCGCGCCGCGTTCTCTCGCGCAGCCAGCTCCTCGACCGCGTATGGGGCCAGTCCTCGGAGGTCGACGAGCGCACCGTCGACGTTCACATCGGCCGTCTCAGAAAATCGCTGATCCGCGGCAACGAGGCCGATCCGATCCGCACGGTCCGCGGTGCCGGCTATGTCTTCGACGGCCGCGAAGCCGAAACGCAGGCTTGATAGCGAGCCATGTCCTCGGGCTTGTCCCGAGAATCCAACAATCAACATCACCGCGGCATAATAGATCCCCGGTCTAACGCCGAGGATGACGAGATAATACAGCTAAAGACTGGCTCTCAGCTCGGCGCGGTTAGGCAGCTCGACAGGTTGCGCGCGACGCCCCGCATCAGATCGAAGTAGAGCTTCGGCCCCGGCGTCAGCAATTGCCCTTCGACGTCGATCGTCCCCGAACGGGCATGCGTCCCTTCGGTAACCGCAGCAACAAGGTTTGGCTGGAACTCCGGTTCGGTAAAAACACAGACCGCATCGAGCGACGAAATCTTGCTGCGAACCTCCGTTAGCCTTTTTGCGCTTGGCGGCACCTCCGGGCTGACCGTAATCGATCCCACGGCGTGAAGCCCGAAGTGATGTTCGAAATACTGTGTCGCGTCATGGAAGACAATGAAGGGCTTGCCTTGCGCCCCTTTGAGTTCACTCGAAAGGTCATGGTCGAGCGTATCGAGATCGGCATCGAGCGCCGCCTCGTTGCTTTTCACTTTGCTCGCATACTCAGGATAGCGGGCAATGAGTGCTTTCGCGACGTCGGCCGCAATCGCCTTGGCGTTCGACGGATCGAGCCAGAGATGTCCATCCTTGCCATCCTCATCATGATCGTCGTGATCGGCAGCGCCCGCTTCGTCGTGATCGTGCGCGTCCGCCTCATGCTCGTGCTCATGCTTCTCGAACGTGCCACCTTCGCGTTGATCGAGCAGCGTCACGCCATCTGCGCCTGCAAGCGTCACCACTTTCACGTTCGACGGCAATGTCGTCACGATCTTGCGCGTAAACGGCTCCAGCGTATCCGACACACGAACGAAAACATCCGCTTCGTTGATGGCCCGCGCTGTCGACGGCTTGAGCGTGAACGTGTGCGGCGACGCCGACCCTTCAACGATCAGCTTCGGCGTCCCGATGCCGTCCATTAGACGCGTCACAAGCGAATGTATGGGCTTGATCGTCACGACGACTTTCGGCGCTTCGGCAGCGCTGACGGCGGTCGTCGCGCTTGTCATCGCGGCCGCCAGAAAACCGAAACATCGTGCCGCTGAACGCTTCATTCCCGCCATCCTGCTGAGTAAAAGGATATAATATAACCGTCGCTGTCGGCGCGCAACCGCACCGGCGAATTGGCCTATGCCCGCCAAATAGCGCAGCGCGTCGCAATCTCGCCACGTTCAATGTGCGTTTCGTATGAAACGCACTCCGAAGAATCGCGCGCAAAGCGGAGCAAAGAAATTGGGGCCGATCTTGCATAAGTCGTTCAATAAATGTCTCAGCCTCGCGGCCGCCGCGATAATGCTCCTCGCTTTCTCTATACCGGCCTCTGCGCATCCTCATATGTGGATCACGTATGAGATGACGGTCGACTACGACAACGGCACCGTTACGGGCGTCGACCATGTCTGGAGCTTCGACGACTCATACGCCGCCATGGCGCTCGAAGGTCTCGACACCAACAACGACGGCAAATACGACCAGCACGAGCTTGAGCCGCTCCTGAAGGTCAACATGGATGGCCTCAAAGAGTTCAACTACTTCACGGTGGCCAAGCTCGGCGAAGAGCAATTGGCGTTCTCACCGCCGACGCAAGCGCACCTCGAATACACCAATGGCGTCCTCCGCCTTTACTTCCATCTGTCGCTGGCGAAGCCTGTCCTTGCCGATGCCGAGGGCCTGACATTCGCCGTCTTCGATCCCTCCTATTTCATCGACTTCGAGCCAGAGAAAACGGACGCCATCAAACTTGCATCAGCGCCCGCAGGCTGCGCGGCGACGCTGCTCGATCCCGATGCGGAAAAGACCGACGCGCAGGCCCGGAAGCTCGGCGCCGCGATGGCGCAGCAGTTCGGCGCCGGCGTCGTCGGTTTCGGCTCCTACAAAACCGTGGCGATCACCTGCAAGAAATCCTGACCGTTCCGCTTTGGCACAGCGGTTAAGGAACCGGCGAGATTCCTCAGCCGCCAGGCCATTAATGACTTAGAAAGGATGTCTTCTTGCGGACCGCGAGGTGACATCAAATGCGTACGGCCCTTCGCACGTTGCTTTTCCTCGTGCTGATGCTCGCACCCGTTACGATTTCGCACGCCGACATCGATACCGAAGCTGCCATTCCGAACGGCGCATTCGAACTCGTTGTCGTCGAAGCCGAGGGATGCATCTACTGCCAGCTTTTCCGCCGCGACGTGCTGCCGGCCTACGAGGCATCGTCTCAGGCCAAGGATCTGCCGGTGCGCTTCGTCGATATTAACGATATCGCGGCCGACCATCTGAATTTCAAATCCGGTGTCGACATCGTGCCGACATTTGTGGTCGTCAAATCACATACCGAAGTCGGCCGGATTTCCGGCTACATCGGCCCGGAGAACTTCTTCCACTCGATCAGCTATCTGCTGGCTTCAGCCCCCTAAAAGCGCCCAAACGTCGCCCAAGCAGCCAAAAGCCCATGCAATTGGCCTTTTCATTTCGAATTCCCCACGTATCGGTGCCCAAAACCCTTGTAAACTCGGGCTCGCTCCTGTACCGACGCGGTTTCCGTTTTCGGGGGCTTTGGACGCCATCATGAGCCGGATCAGGCCACACGTCGGCATTATCATGGGAAGCCAGTCAGACTGGCCGACGATGAAGCATGCCGCCGATATTTTAACGGCTCTGGGCGTTTCCTTCGAGACCAAGATCGTCTCCGCCCACCGTACGCCGGACCGTCTCTATAGCTACGCCAAGGGTGCCAAAGCTGCAGGCTTGAAGGTCATCATCGCCGGGGCCGGCGGCGCCGCGCATTTGCCTGGCATGGCCGCCGCCATGACGGTGCTGCCGGTATTGGGCGTGCCGGTGGAATCGAAAGCCCTCAAAGGTCAGGACAGCCTGTATTCGATCGTGCAGATGCCGGCGGGCGTTCCGGTCGGCACGCTCGCCATCGGCGAAGCGGGCGCCAAGAACGCGGGGCTGTTTGCCGCGGAAATTCTGGCACTCTCCGATCCCGGCCTGGCAGAACGCCTCGAAGACTGGCGCAAACAGCATTCGGCCGATGTCGCCGAGACACCCGTTCAGGGTTGAAGACCGCGCGATGACTGCATTCCCTCCCGGCTCGACCATCGGAATTCTAGGCGGCGGACAGCTGGGCCGCATGCTTGCAATGGCTGCCGCGCGCCTCGGCTTCAAAACGCATATCTATGCGCCGGACGCCGACAGTCCGGCATTTGATGTCGCTTCCGCACATACGATCGCTGATTACGAAGATGAAGCGCACCTCGCGGCCTTCGCCAAGTGGGTCCATGTCGCGACCTATGAATTCGAGAACATCCCCGTTCGCACCGTCGAATTTCTGTCGGCGCGCATTCCTGTTCGTCCCGGTGCCAAGGCTCTCGCCTGCGCCCAGGATCGTATGAACGAAAAATCGCTCGCGCGCGAACTCGGCGCCATGACGGCCGACTTCGCTGCGATCGACAGCTTCGCCGATCTCACCCAAACGCTCGACGGCGGCTTTGCCATTCCGTCCGTTCTGAAGACGCGCCGTTTCGGCTATGATGGCAAAGGCCAAGCGAAAATCTTGACGCGTGCGGACGCTGAAAGCGCCTGGGCAGCGATGCGCGATCAGCCTTCGATACTGGAGAGCTTGGTCAATTTCCGCGCCGAAGTCTCGGTCGTTGCAGCTCGCGCCACCGATGGCAGCTTCAAGGCCTTCGACGTGACCGAAAACGAGCACCGAAACCACATTCTGCATCGCTCCGTCGCGCCGGCCGTGCTTTCACCCGACGTCGCGGCGGAGGCCGTCGCCATCGCGCAGAAGATCGCTGAAAGGCTCGATTACGTCGGCGTGTTCGCGATCGAGTTTTTCCTCGTCGCTGAGGATGGTGGCCGTGACCGGCTCTACGTCAATGAGATGGCGCCGCGCGTGCACAATTCCGGCCACTGGACGATGGATGGCGCACTGACTTCGCAATTCGAGCAGCACATCCGCGCCGTCGCCGGCTGGCCGCTCGGCTCAACGACCCTGAAAGCGCCCGCCGCCGAAATGATCAACCTCATCGGCGACGATATTCTTGCCTGGGAAAAGATCGCAGCCGAACCCGGCGCGTTCTTTCATCACTACGGCAAGAAGGAAGCCCGCCCCGGCCGCAAGATGGGCCACGTCAATCGTCTACTCCCGAAGAAGTAGACTCAGCCTTCGCGGCGCCGATACGCAATCGTCGATAGAATAGCGGCAAGCACGAACACCGCCGGCGGCAACAACCCGCGAACAAGCGGCACGTAACCGGGCAGCACCACGACCAGCACCCAGACCGCGTCTGCCCAACCGACGACAGCAAGATTGAGCCAAAATCCTAATCGATCGTTCTTCGCCACGCGCCACAACGCAACGACGATTGCAAACAGCGAGATTGACAGCATATAGGCCGCGAGCTGCAACAACCGCCCTTGCGCAATGCCATGCTCATCGAGCGCCAGCATCGTGATCTGCCACGAGACATAAATGTGAAATGCGCCCCACGCCGCATAAAGGAGGGCAGCGGATCGCGAAAGAAAGCGCGTCGTGACGATCATGTCCGCTCCCTGCAAAGCCTCGAAAGGCATTCGCATGGAGCAACGAGTGCGTTACACGCAAAGCAAGCGGGGCGATTCGGCCGTCAAAGCATTGAGCTTTCAAGCGGCTGATCGAGCTTCCTCTCGTCGCCGCCGAGCGTATGCTTCACGATCCGCCAGTTCCCGTTCTGCAGCGCGAACTCGGCGGCAAACCGCCCGCCCAGCAAATCGCGTGTGCCCTTACGAGCGCCGGTCACGCGATAGAGAATGAAGCCACTCGCGACAGCCGAATTGCATCCCGACGTCACAGTCATCTTGACGACGACCGGCTGCGGATGCCGGGCGAGCAGTCCGGCGTAAAAATTCCGAATGGCATCTTTGCCGACCAGCGGAGCTGACTCTTTCGCGGGGATCAACGTCGCATCATCCGCATAGAAATTTGCAAGCTTGTCCGCTGATCCGGACGCGACAGCCGAATTCCAGCTATCGAACAATTGCGAAATCACCTGCGGCGTCGGCGTGGTGCAGCCCAATTCGTCGGCGTGAACCGTGCGCGGAATAAGAAGCGCGGCCGCGACGAAAGCCGTCATGGCAAAGCGAAAAACAATGGACCTTGTGATGGTATCTATGGGCAGCGAAGAGATCATGGCGATACGTCCCTATCCTTCCCTCGAAGGCTATCCCCGTCGCGATTTCCTGACCGTTTAGTCGACTATTGTGCGCTAATATCCTGCACAAACCCTTGCTACACTGCGCTAAATCAATTTCCTGCATTTGAATTTGTTTTTAAACGCAGATGCCGATGACGTCGGTTCGCAAGTATGTTTCGACGGCGCGAGCCCTATCGTTTCAATTGCACTTTCGGACGGCCATGATTGCGATCTTCCCCCGCTTCGGTCGAACTCGGTCGACATGCGCACCATAAGACGCAGCTGCCCAGTCGTTGCATGCCTTTGCCGGGCGCCCCACACGAACGCAGACCGACGAGCCACGACGAAATTTCTATCCGACGACAGGCTCTGAAAGCACCCTTAGCGCAGCGCCCAAATCGCGGTTGCTTCCGTCCGCACGCAGCTTCGCGATGCACATAAAATTCCGGATTTTGCATAACGGGCCCGCAGCCGGAATCCGGCGCAGGACGCGCATTTTCCCACTGCGGTTCATCCTCAGTTAATCGTGCATCCGTTTTGTGGGAACTGCAGCGAATGAACGCCGTTGAGCGGATACCGATTGTGTCGGTATACGACGCTTCAGTCGCACCCCTGAAAAATACCCAAGGAGCCACAATGAAACGCATAATCATATTCGTGATGGCGTTGATGACGGCCATGGCAGTGCCGGTCATCGCCGAAGCGAGACACGGAGGCCATCACGGCGGCGGTCACCACTTCGGCAGACATCACGGCGGCGGTCATCACTTCCGTGGCCACCGCGGTTTTCGCGGCCATCACTTCCGCGGCGGACGCCACTGGGGCCATCGCGGTCATTGGCGCGGTCACCATTGGCGTGGCGGTCGTCACTGGGCAGGACGTCATTGGCGTCGCGGCCACTGGCATGGTCACCGTCGCTGGTGGCGTGGGCGCTGGTGGGCCTATGGCGTCGGTTCGTGCTGGCGCTGGTCGCCGTACTATGACCGCTTCGTCTGGGTCTGCTACTGACGTCACCTGAACGAGCGAAGCACGCATAAACGTTCCAACGGCCCTGCTCGCGCGGGGCCGTTTTTTTCACTTCGCTATGATGAGCGACCTGCACCGGCCATTCACCACATATCGAGATCAAGGTCTTTCTCGACGGGTAAAGACTGCGAGATCATCGCCGTGACTTTGTTGAGCGGCGCCGGAAAGAAGCGGCAGCGCGCGCCAGTCGCGGCTTCCTTCGCCGCTTATTCGGAATTTGATGCATCACAACATCATCTCGCGCTGCAATGACGATATTTTCTTAACGGAATTCACGTCGAAATCGGCCACTCAATTTACATACTCACGCATTCAGCCCGTGCTATTAAATTCGAGGAACTACGGCGGATAAACGCCGTTGAGCGATCACCGGTCTTATCAGCCTTGGTCACTTCGATTGCGCCCCAAATAAAACCAAGGAGCCACAATGAGACGCATAATTGTATATGTGATGGCGATGATGACGGCGTTGTCGATGCCGCTCATTGCCGAAGCTCAACCAAATTTCGCAAACCCGGCTCTCCGCACGCAAGCGGCTGAGCACAACGGCATCGACCAAGTGAGACGAGGCGGCGGTGGATTCCGTGGTGGCGGGTTCCGCGGCGGACGGCATTTCCGCGGCGGCGGGCGCCACTGGAACGGCGGGCGTGCCTGGCGTGGCGGACGATACTGGCGTGGTGGCCGTGCCTGGCGCGGCGGACGATACTGGCGCGGTGGTCGCTGGTACGGTGGTCGTGGCCGTTATTGGGGTGGCCGCTGGTGGGCCTACGGTGTTGGCACCTGCTGGCGTTGGTCGCCGTACTATGGCCGCTTCGTGTGGGTCTGCTACTGACGTAATCTGAACGTGCGAAGCACACACGAAAGTTTCGACGGCCCCGCCTTGCACGGGGCCGTTTTTGTTTGCGCGCAACAGAAGCCGTCGAGAAAAACGATCGTCACGCCGCGCACTTGACACCACACCGCCACCAAGGCGATTGATGCGTCAACGGTTGAAATCAGAAAGCTTCAGGAGACGCAGGCTGTGGACACCAAATCAGTCATGATCGGAATTCTTGCCGTCGCCGTCGTCGTCCTCGGCTACCTCCTCTGGGACGCGAACCAGACGAAAGTGAAAGTCGACCTGCCGGGCATCAAGATCGAGGGGCGGTGAACAGCCTCTTTCGCAAAAGAGCGATTTTGTGATTGGCGTGTCGAGTAGCTGCATGATTACATCCCTCATATTCTAGTATGGGGGTTTTTCATGGATACTACACAACTGAAGGATTTTGCCTCCGATTTAATTTCAAATCCAATCATCCAGGCTCTTGGGATCGGCGGTTTACTTCTAGCTGCCGCATCTTTCAGCGTTCAACTTTGGAGATATGGTCCAGCAATCCAACGTTTGAACAAATTAGAGGTCCTTTCCCAACTCTATCACCTTGGCGAGACTCAAAAAGAAATGACTCGCTCCTTCGGCGAGGCGACAGCAGCCTGCGTAGCAATGAGATTAGCCGCAGAAGACGTCAGGCAATATCTCGACAATCTCAGAGAATATTTGGTTGAAGTTCAAGAACGAAATTCTGAAACAAACGCGACACAAATCATACAAGCACGCTTGGAACAAGCACAGGGACAAGAGGACCTGGAACCAGGGACCTATTTCAAAAGATCACAGATTTTTTCCGTACAACCAAAGACACCAGAACAGCTTTTTGAGAACATGAAGAATGAGTGGACTAAGTTTCTTGATTCATTTCGAAATCGCCTTGAAGAAGCGGGTATCCAGCCTCAACTGAATCGTATCGGAAAGATGACGTATATGCTGACCGATAAGCGGCGCCGATATCCGCTAGCTTTGGAAACTGCAGAGCTGATTACTGCTTTGCACAGCCAGTATAAACGATACCTTGCACTTCGAAGCGTGTCCCTCTCGGAGCACGATGCATTTGTTCAGCTTGTAAAAACTGCCATCCAGGAACTGAAAAAGAAAGGGGCGAAACCGGATGCCACTGACACAGCTGAATTGGCCGAAGCGCCGGCTCCCCACTAACCCAACCCCCGCGCCTCTTCCTGCACTTTCACATCCGCAATGATACGATCGAGCAGCAGGCACGTCCGCTTCCATAAGTCCGAGCCTTTGCGGTAGTCGGCGCTGGCGTAGAAATCGCAGCGCCCGGCGTTGAAAAGCTCGATGCACTTCGTCTCGCTCTCGTCCGCCCCGTGCACCGCAATCGCGTGGCCGCCGTTCTTTTTCAGAAGCGCCATCGACGGCACGTCCGTGTCTCCGTCGCCGAAGTAGATGAAGTTCGAAAACGGAATGGGCCGCTCGTCCTCGGGCATGTGCACGTTGATACTGCGCCCGAGATCCTCAATGCCCTTATTGATGCGGAACAGAAACTGCGTCTTGCCGGTATCTGAGATCACGCGCTTCGGAAACGGCAGGTCGTAAGCGTCGAACCAATACTCGCTGGCGAACACGTTGGCGAAGTGCTGATAAATCTTCGTGCCCTCGATGATCTCCGTCAGCCCCGACGACACGAGATAGTGCTTCACTGAGATTTCCGCGTCGCCCGCGCGCTTCTTCACATAAGCGTGCATCGCGTCGAACCATGCCTCGACGCCGGGATACAGTTCGACCGTCTTGCCCTGCGCGACGAGATCGGCGCGATCGATGCGAACGTTCTTCTCCTTCGCCTTCTTGTACATCAGGTGCATGTAGGTGATGAGCGCGTCGGCGCGCTCGGCCTTAGCGATGCGCGTGCACTCGGCCCAGAACTCTTTCGGCTCGATTCCGAGCTTCGGTAGGAACGCATATTCCTGCATCGGCTTCGGCGACAGCGTGCCGTCGAAGTCATAGACCAGCGCGATGACTTTCTTGTTCGCCGCAACGGTTTCCGCTGCGCTGAGCTTGGCGGTCGCGGCGGCCTTGGCTCGCGCGCGTGGAGGGCTTTTCCCGGACGCATCCGTCTCGCGTTCCGCAAGCCGCCTGGCTACGCCGTTCCCCTGCCTTCCACCAACCCGCTCGACCATGAGCTTCTCTCCGCTCTCGACTTGTAGAGCGGAAAGAAACGTGATTCGGGTGGCGCAAGAAAGTCGGACGGCTATTTCCCGTCCGGATCGGCGTAGATTTCCTCGCGAACCTGCGCGTAGCTCAGCACCGAAAACAGAACGGTACCGCCAAAAACATTGCCCGCCAGCGTCGGCATGAAGAAACGGAACACCGCATTCTCAAGCGTCGTGGTGCCCGTCAGCACGCCGTAGATCGCTTCCGCGCTTCCGGCAACAATGTGCGTAAAGCCGAACAGCGCGATCAGATACGTCAGCAGCGTGATGATCAGAAACTCGACGTGCTCCGTCGATGACAAGATCCAGACGAGCGCCGCGATGATCCAGCCCGCGCCGATGCCCTTGGCGAACATCTCGCCCGGTGTATTGGCCATGACCCTGCCGACGATGTCGCTCATCGCCGTCGCGACGTCCGCCGGCACGATCGGCAGGAAGGCCATCGCCATCGCGAAGATCAAACAGCCGACGATGTTCGCTGCGAGCACGATGCCCCACAGGCGCACCATCCGCAAAACCCAGTGCAGCTGCTTGCGCGCCATGATCGGCAGAACGGCCGTCAGCACGTTTTCGGTAAAAAGCTGCTGATGCCCGAGAATGACAATCAGGAAGCCGACGGCATATCCGAGCTTGGCAATAACCTCGCTCGATCCACCTGCAGGAAGATGCGCTGCAATCGCCGCTTCGGTCAAAAACGAAAAGCCGATCGAGATGCCCGCCGCCACGCCCGACCACCACAGCGCCGAAACCGGCCGCCGAAGCTCGATCTCGCCCTGCACGCGGATGATCTCATAAACGACCGCCGGGCGATGGCGCACGCCTTCTCGGACCTGCTGCTTCTCCTTGCGGCTGAGTCCGGAGCCCGGCGACGGATCGTTCGATTTGGAGGGTTTTTCCTCCTGCGCGGTCTCCACCTCGTCTTTCGGAGGTTTAGCCGCCATCAGTGCTTGCAATCCGGACCATGCACATGGCCGGGAAGCCCGTGCGCGACGCCATGATCGTGGTCGTGATCATGCCCGTGATGATGGTGATGATCATGGTCATGTCCATGGTCGTGGCTGTGATCGTGTCCGCAGCCGCATTCGTCGCCATGCTCATGATGGTGATGCGCTTCCGGATCGACGAGCGCCGCCGCAAGCTTGCGCTCGAGCGCAATCGACATCTCGCGCGGGCTGTCCTTATCTTCGATCAACAGCGCCATCACCTCGGCGCCGAGGCGGAAATCATCGACCGCACCGAGATAGTGCCGGCGCAGGCGCCCCTGCCGATCGAACAGCAGCAGCGCAGGCGTGCCTTGCAGCTCATAGGCCTTCATCGTCTCCGGCAAACCGTCGCCGTTCGGCTTGTCGAGCGCAACCGGAATGGTGATGCCGTTCTCGTTCAAATAGGTTTCGACTTTTTCCGGCGTCTGCTCCTCGAGTCGCTCGAACGGCATGTGAAGTCCAAAGACTGCAACTTCGTTCTCTTCGAACGCACCGCGCAGACGCATCGCCTGCGGCAGACCGAATTTCTGCGAGCCCGGACAAACGAGCTGCCACACGGCAACGACGATGACTTTGCCCTTTTCGGCCTTCAGCGTGCGCTTTGAATCCGAGTTCAGCCAACGCTGGGCGGCAATCTCGGGCGGGCGTTCCGGGTTGAACATTTTTGAAACAATCCTCGGTTGATCTGTCGGTTATATAACACCGCAGCCGCCCTCTGCGCAGGGGCTTCCGGCCTGGATATTCGGTACTTCAGTCGCAGTCGCCTGATTTCTCGAAGCCGATGGGCGCCGTCTTCTCGGAACAGGAAAACGTCGCCGGCATGGTGCAGGGTTCCGCGGGGTTAGGCGAATAAATGCGAAAATAGAGCGGGCAGCCGCGCATCACGTTGTAGGCTGAAACACAACCCGTGGGCTGCGCCAGGCGCTCTTGCGATTTTGACTGAAGCGCCCAATTCGTCCGTTTCGCCCACCGATCTTCGACAATTGACAACGTCGGCGTCTTGGCTGCGAAACGCTCAGCCAACGCATCCGGGGTCTGCCGCTCGGGCGGAATGTCGAGAAGAAACCGGCCCGACGGTTCGCGAAACCCGATCATGACCGCATCCTGCTTCGGACAGGCGGCAATGGCCGTCGTGATCATCTGCGCCGGCCAGATCCTGTCGATGCTGGGCAGCACGACGCCGAGCAGCGTCACTCCGAACAGTCCGAGCGCGGAAACGCCCACCGCCGCCCAGCGCCGCAAGTGCCCTTCGCGGCCAAGCTGGCCGGTCCAGATGAAGAGCGACGCGATGACGGCGATAAGGACCAGCGCGAGAAGACCCGGCAACTCGCCGACGAAGGCATAAACGGCCGCGAAAATCGCCAACGGCAGCGCCGCGAGCGCAGTCGGCCAGATCCAGAAGCCGCTCCATTCCGGCTGCTTGCCGTCGCCCCGCTCACTCGTCACGACCATCGCCACAGCGAGCGCCAGTGCCGGAAACATCGTCTGCACCATGTAGGTGCCGGGCTTCGACGACAGCCCTTCGAGATAAATCAGGTATCCGATAACCCAGGCGAGCAGGAAACGCGGCAATCGCTGTTGCTCGCGTTCGGCCCAGAACCGTTTGACGGCGGTGCCGAGCAGCATCGTTCCAGGGATGAAACCAAGCAACAGCGCCAGAACAAACGTGCCGGGAAAAGCGCGAAGCTTCATGTCCTGCGCACCGCCGAGCGCCGCCAGAAATTCCCGCCAGCTCAGACCCGAAAACGCCACGCCGTCCTGATGCGCACGCACCAACAGCCACGGAGCGCCGAGCACCAACGCAATCGGCACGCCAAGGACCGGACGTAACCGCTTCAGCCAAGATAGATCACGATCAAAAACGTAAAGCGCGATCAGCGTCGCCAGAACAAGGATCGGAACCAGAAGCGCATTAATGAGAATGCCGATACCGACCGCGACCCAGAACAGCAGCGCCGTTCCGATCGGCTCTTCCTCATTGGTATAAATGCGCGCGAGCGCCAGCATCGCCACCGTCGCGGGTAACAGCGACAACCCCTCGGCAATGGCAAGTTGCGAGACGAGCACCGTCAACGGCGCGACCGCAAACAGCGCCGATGCAATCAGCGCGGTCTCCGCTCCGACCAATCCGCGCGCCAGCCAAAACAGCGCGAGGACTGCCAACGTCACCGCCAGAAGCGACGGAATGCGATAGACGCTAATATCGCGATCATGCGCTGGTCCCGCCAGCCATCGCGCCGCACCCTGCGCCCAGAACGTGCCGATCGGGCGATATTGGTGGACGACGTCGCCAAACCGTGGGGTCGTCCAGTCGCCCCGATCGACCATTGCCCGGGTCGTCTCCGACCAAATGATTTCCGTGCGATCGACGGGCGGCAGGCGCACGAGACCCGGCAAATAGACGACGGCACACAGCGCCAGAAGCGCCAGTGACGGCAACCACGGTCGCTCCGTCAAAGTCGCCCACCAGGTCCACATCGTGCGCTGGCGATCCACTGCCTCTGCCCCCTCGAAACTTGACATGCCTTCGGAACTCGGGTGTTTGCGCATCCGAACGACAAAACGCAAGGGCTTCTGTCCGAATGCCAGGAAAATCGGCCGACCGCGCCGCCCGCCGGGCGCGACTTATCGAGCTCATTAAGTCGCGGTCCTTCCAGGAGGGGCCGGAATTCAAGCTCGCGTCAGGTAAAACATCGACTTTTTACTTTAATATGAAACCGACGATGCTCGATAGCGAAGGGGCCTATCTCGTCGCATCGCTGATCCTCGATCAGCTCGAAGGTACCGATGTCGACCTCATTGGCGGCCTGGAAATGGGCGCCGTGCCGATTGCATCGAGCGTGGCGGCCGTTGCTTTTACCGAAGGGCGAAAGCTGCCCGCCTTCTTCGTGCGCAAGCAGGTCAAGGAACATGGCACGCAAGCGCTCGTCGAAGGACTGGCGAAGGGCGAAAGCATGGCCGGCAAGAAAATCGTCGTCGTCGAAGACGTGACCACGACCGGCGGCTCGGCCTTGAAAGCGGCTGACGCCTTGAAAGCGGCCGGCGCCGACATCGTGCGCGTCATCACCATCGTCGACCGCCTGGACGGCGCGGCTGAAACCTTCGCCACCGCCGGCCTGAATTTCGAGCCGCTGCTGACGCTGGCTGATTTCAAGAGGTAATCGTCATCCTCGGGGCCGACCCGAGGATGAGAGAACTTCAGCCAATAAAGTCACAGAAGCTGCAGCCTACCCGAGCTTCTGCTTCAGAAATGCGCTCGTGCGCTCCCACGCAAGCTCGGCACAGTGACGATCATGAACAGAGCGCTGCTCGTTCATGAACGCGTGGCTTGCATCATAGCGGTAGAACTCGAACGCCTTGCCAGCTGCCTTCAACCCCGCCTCGAACGCATTGACGTTCTCAGGCGTCACGAAATCATCGCTGTTTGCAAAATGCCCCTGCAGCGGAATTTTCACATCCGCCGGCTTCGCGACCGCATCCGGCGGCAGGCCATAGAACGAAACCGCCGCGGCAAACTCCGGAACGCGGCACGCCGCCAGCACCGTAACGGCACCGCCCATGCAGAACCCCGCCACCGCAACCTGTGGGCTCGACTTCAACAGAAACTGCGCTGCGCCGCGCACAACCTGATCGCATGCGTCGAGGAAGTTCAGCGACTGCATCTCGCGCAAAGCGCCTTCGCTATCGTGATAGGGAATAACGGTTCCGGCATAAAGGTCCGGCGCTAACGCATCGTAACCGAGAAGCGCAAAGCGATCGCACAGACCCTTGATCTGTTCCTGCAGTCCCCACCATTCCTGGATGACGACAACGCCCGGCGCATTCGCGGTGCCTGCGAGCGAAAGGTAACCCTCGGCCGTCTTGCCGTCGGGACGTGTGAAAGGAATACGGGTGCCCATGCTCTGACGCTCCAGTTTCTGCCGGCGCGCCTTTCTTAGGCATCGTAACGCGGATGATCAACGCCCGAGGCGACGCACGTGCCCCGCCTCGAGCGTAACGCGCGTTATTCCGCCGCGATACCCGGCTGCACGACGGGGCTTGCCTTCATGACCTCAGCGTCGACGTAAGCCGCAAACTTCGCGAAGTTATCGTGGAACATCTGTGCGAGCTTAGACGCCATGGCATCGTAGGCTTTCGCATCGGCCCACGTCTGGCGCGGATTGAGGAGCTTCTGATCGATCCCGTCCATCGCCACCGGAACAGCGAAACCGAACACCGGATCGACCCGCATCGGCTGTTCTTTCAACGTGCCGGAAAGCGCCGCATTGAGCAGGCCGCGCGTCACCTTGATCGGCATGCGCGAACCCTCGCCGTACTTGCCGCCGGTCCAGCCCGTGTTGACGAGCCAGCAATCGACGCCATGCTCAGCAATGAGCTGACGCAGGAGGTTGCCGTAGACGCTCGGATGGCGCGGCATGAATGGCGCACCAAAGCACGTTGAGAAGGTCGGCTTCGGCTCCGAACCCATGCCCTTCTCCGTGCCCGCAACCTTCGCCGTGAAGCCTGAAAGGAAATGATACATCGCCTGACTCGGCGTCAGCTTCGCAATCGGCGGTAGCACGCCGAACGCATCGGCTGTCAGCATCACGATGTTCTTTGGATGTCCGGCGGTCCCTGTCGGGCTTGCGTTGGCAATGGCATCCAGGGGATAGGCCGAGCGAGAATTCTCAGCCAAGCGATTGTCGTCAAAATCCGGAATGCGCGTCTCCGGATCAATCACGACGTTTTCAAGAACCGTGGCGAAGCGGTTGGACGCCGCCCAGATCTGCGGCTCCGCGGCCTGCGACAACCGGATCGTCTTCGCGTAGCATCCGCCCTCGAAATTGAAGATGCCCTTTTCCGACCAACCATGCTCGTCGTCACCGAGAAGCTCCCGCGACGGATCAGCGGACAATGTCGTCTTACCCGTTCCCGACAACCCGAAGAACGCCGCTGAATTGCCGTCCTTGCCGACATTCGCCGAGCAGTGCATCGGCATGACATTCTTCTGCGGCAGCAAATAATTCAGATACGAGAACACGCTCTTCTTGATTTCGCCCGCGTAGCTTGTGCCGCCAATCAAAACGATGCGCTTCGTGAAGTTACAGGCGATGACCGTTTCGCTCCGCGTACCATGATAGAGCGGCGCGGCGCGAAAGCTCGGCAGATCGACGACCGTGAACTCAGGCAGGAAGTTCTCAAGCTCGCTCGCTTCAGGCCGCCGCAGCAGATGGCGAATAAACAGCGATTGCCACGCGTGCTCGGTCACGACGCGCGTGTTGAGCCGGTGCTCGGCGTCGGCGCCGGCATAAAGATCCTGGACGAAGAGTTCCTTGTGACGCGCAAAGCCGACGAAATCTGCAAGCAGGCGGTCGAATTGCTCTTCCGACATTTCCTTTGCGTTGTCCCACCAGATCGCGTCATCGGTCTGGTCGTCGCGAACGATATATTTATCTTCCGCCGAGCGGCCCGTGTGCTGCCCAGTCTCGACGCCGACGGCGCCGCTCGCGGCAAGCCGGCCCTCGCCGCGCCGAATGATGAATTCCATCAACTCGGCCTCGCGGAGATTGCGACGAACCTTCTGAGAGGGCAGTGTGGGAAACAGCTCGGTCATAAGATTTTAGCCCTTTGGGGTAAGCGCCTATCGGCGCAGCGCACATATAATCACGCCAGCGCTGCGAACCATCGATGGGCGAAAAACGCACCACTCGCCCATTTGTGCCGCACAATAAAATCGCTCCGGCGGGATCGTCCCGCTGTTGGCGGAGGATAGCTGTAAACTCAAGCCGTTCTTAGGTCCTACTTGGGACGATAAAAGGGATAAGAACGCGAAAAAACCGGTAACACTGTGTTACCGCTCAGAATTCCTAAGAGTCGTCATTACGCGGACCATGCGGCGAATAACGGCCGTAAACAAGCGCTTTTCTGCATTTGTAAGCTGCGAATTTCGCCACATTGCTTGCCGACAGCGGCCCCGTCGCCTATTCAGGTACTATTCAGCCTCCGGAGCCCATTTGATCGGAGCGCCACAATTGCTACACCATGCCGCCATATGCGCCTAAGGGGCATGGCGAGCATTCCCGTCGCGGCCGAGGGGGCAGAAGAGGAAAAGATGAAGGAAAAGAGCACCATCGCACTCGTCGACGACGAGCGGAACATCCTGACCTCGTTGCGGATGGCGTTGGAGGCCGAGGGATATAAGGTTCGCACTTACGGTGACGGTGTTTCAGCACTCGAAGCCCTGACGGAAGAGCCCGCCGACCTTGGCATTTTCGACATCAAGATGCCGCGCATGGACGGCATGGAATTGCTGCGCCGGGTGCGCCAGCAATCCGCGATGCCCGTCATTTTCCTGACCTCCAAGGACGAGGAAATCGACGAACTGTTTGGCCTCAAGATGGGCGCCGACGATTACATCGCGAAGCCATTTTCGCAGCGTCTCATCGTTGAGCGCGTGAAGGCTGTGCTCCGTCGTGTTTCGCCCAAGGACGGCACGACCACCGAAGATGAAGCCAAGCGCGTGCTGGAGCGCGGCAAGCTGAAACTCGATCCCGAGCGTCATACTTGCCACTGGGATAGCAAGGCCGTCACGCTGACGGTCACGGAATTTCTGATCCTGCAGGCGCTGGCAACACGCCCCGGCGTCGTCAAGACCCGCGACGCATTGATGGATGCTGCCTACGACGATCAGGTGTATGTGGACGACCGGACGATCGACAGTCACATCAAGCGGCTTCGCAAGAAGTTCAAGCAGGTCGATGACGACTTTGACGTGATCGAAACACTTTATGGCGTCGGCTATCGCTTCAAGGAGTAAGCGACCCGATAAGCCACCGGGGACGGGATGGCACTAGACAGCAACGACATCTCGACAGCGGCAGCGCTTGAAAGCCCCGCGGGCGAGATCGCTGCGCCTGAAACGGCTAAATCGCGGCCTAAGTTTGATGCACGCGCCTTCGCGGCGCGTGCTGCGACGGCTACGGGTAGCTGGCTGGCGAAAGGTTGGATTGCGCGCGTCATCGGGAAAAACCTGCGACGCCGCATTCTTCTTGCGAACCTGCTCGGCCTCGCCGGGCTTTTATTCGCGATGCTCTACTTGAGCCTTCATCATGGCTGGCTGCTCGACGCCAAGGTTGACGTCGTCAAAACTGTTTCGCGCATCACCGCCGAAGCCATCGCCTACCGCGCCGTTAATGAGCGCGCGATTTTCGATCCCAACCGCATTCCGGACAAGGCGCCTTTGCGCGCCCAGCGCGATGATGCGTTTGCAGCCCTCGAACTGCCGATCGACCCGCATCAGGCGGCAATCATTCTGAGAAAGCTTGTCGGCCCTGCCGATCTCAAAGCACGCATCTATTCGGCCAAGGGCACACTGATCCTCAACGGCGACGCGCTGTTCTCCAACAGCAACGACAAGCCGGACCCGCCACCTGACGCTAACGATCCAACACCGCGCCTGAAGAATTTCTGGACGCGTCTGCATTATTGGGTGATCAACAAGGAATTGAAGGTCTACCGCGAGCTCGGCACCGCCAACGGCTTCCTCTATCCGGAAGTCCGCAACGCTGCGATCAATGGTATCGAAACGCCTATTCTGCTGCTCAATCGCCACGGACAGCAAATCGTCTCGATGGCCGAGCCGATCAAGCGCGGAAACAAAATCCTCGGCGTTTTGCTGATTTCGACGAACCCCGGCGATATTGACGACATCCTCTGGGATGAGCGCTGGCTGATCCTACAGATCGCCGCGATGGCGCTCGTGGTTTCCGTCGGAAGCTCGCTCGTACTCGAACGAACTGTCGCTGGTCCCATGCGCAGGCTTTCCGATGCCGCCAACCGCGTGACGCAGAACATCTCTGCCCGCGAGCAGTTGCCTGACATGACGGGCCGCCGCGACGAAGTAGGGCAGACCGGTCGCGCCTTCGTCTCCATGACGAACGCGCTCTACCGGCGCATCGAAGCCAGCGAGAAGTTCGCGGCCGACGTCGCGCATGAACTGAAAAACCCGCTGGCTGCCGCCCGCTCGACGGCCGAAGCCTTGGCTTACGCGAAGTCCGATACTGATCGCACCGAGCTGGTCCAAGAGATCCAGGCCGAGCTGAAACGCCTGAACCGCCTCATCAACGACATTTCCAGCACCTCGCGTCTCGATGCCGAGTTGGCTCGTCAGGAAATGCAGCCGATCGACATTCGGGTCGTGCTCGAAAACATCAACGCGCTTTTCACCGACATGCTCGCCGACGACAGCCGGAAATTGCGGCTGTTCATCGAACCCGGCGGCCCGGCGTCCTACACGGTCCGTGGCAACGACAGCCGCCTCGGCCAGGTTTTCACGAACCTGATCGACAACGCGTTGTCCTTCTCGCCGGAAGGCACGATGGTGACGGTGCGGGCCCGACCCAACGGCGCCAATGTCGAAATCACCGTCGAAGACGAGGGACCCGGCATTCCCTCCAACAAGCTCGGACAGATATTCGATCGCTTCTACAGCGACCGGCCCCTGACCGACGCCAAGCGCGGAAAAAATTCCGGACTTGGGCTTTCGATTTCGCGCGAGATCATCGCCAGCCATAACGGCGAAATCTTCGCCGAGAACCGCAGTAAGGACGACCCTCAGTCACGTAAGGGCGCGCGCTTTACCGTTCGCCTCCCGCTGTCTCCCATTGTTGGAGTCGGGCTTGTCTGGCGAAGTTGAGCGCGTTCACGCCACGGCGATCGCCCTCGGCAGCCGCGCCGCGCTCATTCGCGGAGCATCCGGAGCCGGAAAATCCGACCTCGCATTCCGCTGCCTCGGGCTTGGCATCTCCGGCCTCATTCGCGACACCGTAAAGCTCGTCGCCGACGACCAAGTCCTACTAAAGCAGCAAGGCCCTGACATCGTCGCGAGCGCGCCCGCGACCCTACGCGGTAAACTTGAAGTGCGCGGCCTCGGCATCCTGGAGGTTGACGCCATCGCGGAAGCGAATCTCGTCCTCGTTGTAGACCTCGTCAGCAGCGGCGGCATCGAAAGATATCCCGACCCCTGGCCCGAAACCTGCATTTTAGGGCTCGAAATTCCGCTGCTCCACCTATATCCATTTGAGAGTTCGAGCGCCCTTAAACTTGTGACAGCAATCACGATGGCGCCCCGGTCACGTTTTGCGCCGTAAGGTTCGATGTCAATCCAGAAACCTCTTGCACCGACGGCAAACACTTGCCACTTTCCGCGCCAAACGGCGAAGCTACAATCGGCTCCACCGAATGGTACTGAAATGGCCCGTCGCACATGATCGGACTTGTCATCGTCACGCATGGCGGGCTTGCGCAAGAATTTCGCAATGCGCTTGAGCACGTCGTTGGAAAACAAGAAACGCTCGAAACGATCGCGATCGGACCGGACGACGACATGGAAGCGCGTCGTCTCGAAATTCTGAATGCCGTGCAGAGCGTCGATAACGGCAAAGGCGTCATCATCCTGACGGATATGTTTGGCGGAACGCCTTCTAATCTTGCCATCTCGGTGATGGACGAGACGAAGGCCGAAGTGATCGCCGGCATAAGCCTGCCGATCCTCGTGAAGCTTGCGAGCATTCGCGCCGAGACACCTCTCGACCAAGCTGTCATTATGGCCCGCGACGCCGGCAAGAAATACATCAAAGTTGCGAGCCAAGAACTCTCTGGCGGTTAAGAGCGAGCGATGCCCGAACTGGCCAATAGCCTGAAACCGGAAGCCATAGTCATCATCCGCAACGTCAAGGGCCTGCACGCCCGCGCGTCGGCAAAATTCGTGAAGCTGGCGGAAAGCTTCGACGCAGCCGTCACGGTTACTCATCACGGCAATTCGGTCGGCGGCACGTCCATCATGGGCCTGATGATGCTTGCGGCCGGACCCGGATCTGAGTTGCACATCGTCGCCGAAGGCGCGCAAGGACCGGAAGCGCTTCAGGCTTTGGTCCATCTCGTCGAAGCCGGTTTCGACGAAGAATGCATCGGCGACGCTTGATCCACTCCACATGGCGGCTGGTTCCACGAAGCGGAGTCGCCAAGCACAAACAAAAAAGGAAACGCCAATGCGTTCCCTTTTTTAGCAGTGCCCGATGTCTCGCCCGTTATTGCGAGAGGTAAAGGGTCGAAATTTTCAGCGCGATGTCGCGGAACGCAGCCTTGAGCGCATCGCCCGTCGATGAGTTGTAAAAATGATTGGCGTCGGTGGCGCACTTTGAAAGTGTGTCGACCGCAATTTGATTGTCCAATTGAAAGCCGACCGTGTAAACTTCGATGCCCTTCGCTTTCATACCTGTGCAAAGCGACACTGCCTGAGCACTCGAACAAACGCCGTTCGCTGCATTAGGGCACTTCGTAAGAGATGGCGAACCGTCGGGAATTCCTTGCGACGTATATTGAGTGTTGTACTCACCATCTGTCATGAGCACGGCGATTTTTTTGAGTTTTTCGGTTCCATAGGCGGCTGGCCGGCTTGCCGACGACCATAGGCTTCCCCAGTTCGGAGAAAGCAAATACCACGCCCACGCCGTTCCAAGATGGCCAGCCGTGCTGCCCGCTGTCGAGAGATTGCTGATCTTTGTCAACAACGCCGATTTATCACTGGTCAACGGCAATAATTCGGCTGCTGCAGGTACGTCACAATTGACCTTGTTGTTCACCTTTTTAACGTAATGTCCCATGAGGTATTTGCCTGCCCCGGGAGCCGCGTCCGTATAGGCTTCGCTTCCTGCGCGCTCGACGACGCAGTCTGACAAATAGTAAGTTGTCCCACTAATCTTCTGTTTGGTGTTGGTGCTGCTGCCAATTCCTCTGATATTCGTCAATATCGAACTCGGCGGACGAACGTCGTACGCGAACGGCACGATCGCGATCTTCGATGTGTATTTACTCTGATCCTGCCAAACGACGATGTTCACAAGATCGCTTGCGGCTGCCTTCATATCCGTCAGCTTTTGACCGGCCATCGAGCCGGTGATGTCCAGCATCAAGCTGACTTCGAGGCTCTGCTCGCCATTGCCGCCCACAGCCAACACAGCCTTAGAATAGTCCGATCCATCGGCACGAAGCAGCGGCAAAGTCGACGACTGTGTTCCAGCTAACCCAAATGCCAGATGCATGAACGGTGTCGAGATCACGGCGTTGCCGTCCGCCTCCATAGCCGTGCCGTTGTCCACGGCGTCAAAGTGGATACTGTCGGACAAGAGATGAATACGGTTCAACGTGGCCTGCTGGTAATAAGTCATGGCCACTCTTTCTGCGTCCTCCTGATCGCCCCCATTGGACTGCAGGGCACGCGCACCGGCCAGCACGGCCGCGTCGGTCGCGGCAATCGTCTGCGAGCGTGCGTTGACGAAACGCGCGTAATCGACTGCCAAGCCGACCATCGCAAACAAAACGAAAATCGTAAGCCCGAAGATGATCGCGACGCTTCCGCGCTCATCGGAACCGAGTGCGGCCCACCGCTTCTTGCTTGCCAAGACAGCCCAGACGCTGCGCCCCGAGTTCAGTGCACTACGCCATACCAACGCGCACTTCATTATCCGCCTCCACGGAAATATACTTGGGCGTCACATTGCCGGCGGATAGATTTATAGGAAATTAATGCACTAATTTTTAATTGTTTATGAGATTAACACGAAATTACTTAAGAAATTTAAATAAAAAACCAATTGTATTTAGAAATACAGGACTTCCTTTACCAGAAGATCTTGAGCGCGCCACCCCGGCGGCGTGCCGCGCGGAAAAGACATAAAGACTTGTTTATATGTTATTGCGTGGCGAGGGTGAGTTCGCTATAGCAACCCCGGAAAGTCCAAGACGGCATGCAACCCCGGAACGGGAGCATGGAACGCGCGCTGTCTGTGCCGACGCGGTGCAGGTCACGGTGCATCTATGAGGAACTGAGCCGCATGAGCACGAAATTTTCCGATTACATCGTCAAGGATCTCGGCCTCGCCGAGTGGGGGCGCAAGGAAATCGCCATCGCCGAGACCGAGATGCCGGGCCTCATGGCGACCCGCGAGGAATATGGCGCTGCAAAGCCGCTGAAGGGCGCCCGCATTGCCGGATCGTTGCATATGACGATCCAGACAGCCGTGCTGATCGAGACCCTGGCCGCCCTCGGCGCCGACATCCGCTGGGTGTCCTGCAACATCTATTCGACCCAGGACCACGCCGCCGCAGCCATTGCAGCAGCCGGTATTCCCGTCTTTGCCATCAAGGGCGAGACGTTGAAGGATTATTGGGACTACACCGCAAAACTGTTCGATTGGCACGGTGGCGGCCATCCGAACATGATCCTCGATGACGGCGGCGATGCCACGATGTACGTCCACCTCGGTCTGCGCGCCGAGAACGGCGACACTGCGTTCCTCGACAAGCCCGGCTCTGAGGAAGAGGAAGTCTTCTTCGCACTGCTCAAGAAGCAGTTGAAGGAAAAGCCCAAGGGTTACTTCGCCGAGATCGCGAAGAGCATCAAAGGTGTGTCGGAAGAAACGACCACCGGCGTGCATCGTCTCTACGACATGCAAAAGGCCGGCAAGTTGCTGTGGCCCGCGATCAACGTCAACGACTCGGTCACCAAGTCGAAGTTCGACAACCTCTACGGCTGCCGTGAAAGCCTCGTCGACGGTATCCGCCGTGGCACGGACGTCATGATGGCCGGCAAGGTCGCGATGGTTGCTGGCTTCGGCGACGTCGGCAAAGGTTCGGCGGCTTCGCTGCGCAACGCCGGTTGTCGCGTGATGGTTTCGGAAGTCGATCCGATCTGCGCGCTTCAGGCCTCGATGGAAGGCTACGAAGTCGTGACGATGGAAGACGCCGCCCCGCGCGCGGACATCTTCGTCACCGCCACCGGCAACAAGGACATCATCACGGTCGAGCACATGCGTGCCATGAAGGACCGGGCGATCGTCTGCAACATCGGCCACTTCGATAACGAAATTCAGGTCGCCGGTCTCAAGAACCTCAAGTGGACCAACATCAAGCCGCAGGTCGACGAAATCGAGTTTCCGACCGGCCGTCGCATCATCCTGTTGTCGGAAGGCCGCCTTGTGAACCTCGGCAACGCCATGGGTCACCCCTCGTTCGTCATGTCGGCGTCGTTCACGAACCAGACTCTGGCGCAGATCGAACTGTTCACGAACGAAGGCAAGTACGAGAAGGAAGTCTATACGTTGCCGAAGCACCTCGACGAGAAGGTTGCGATGCTGCATCTCGCCAAGATTGGCGCCAACCTGACGAAGCTTCGCCCGGATCAGGCAGCCTATATCGGGGTCAAGCCGGAAGGCCCGTTCAAGCCCGACCATTATCGGTACTGAGATCGTTTCAGACCGACAAAAAGACGAGAAACGCGGCGCCAGGGAAACACTCTGGCGCCGTTTCAATTTGAGCACGCTCCCGCGGTGGCGGCCGTTCCCCTAGAGCCCCATACTGAAAGTGATTCGCGTCGCGAGACTCGGATTGCATAGGCGCGTCTGCACCTGACGGATCGCCAGCTTTTATGCGCAATGGAATATGATGCCGACGACTCCGCCATCCGGCCGACGATTGAGAACCAAGCTCCAGCTCGCGCTGCTGCTGGCGGCGGCGATGGGTTTGGTTGCGACCCTGTTGACCGTGCTCGTGGGCACTCGCAGCGCCGCTGTAGCGTCGTTTGATTTTCGCCAGCTCGCTGTTGGCGGCCTTGTCGCTGGCGCGGTGTTTATCGCCGCCCTCATCGTCTGGCACATGGCGAGCGTCGCGCGGAAAGAGGCACGAAAGGCCAAAACCGAAAGCCAGCACCTCCGCCGCAACCTTGCTGCCGCCGACGCCATCATCCGCGCCGAGCCCCAGGTCTTGATCTTCTGGGAGCAGGGTCAGGCAGTCCGCATCGTCTCGCACACGCTCACCGGCATCCCCGGCCTTCCCGATCAGCACGCCGAGATCCTCCGTTTTGGCCAATGGCTGGAAGCACCATCCGCCGACACGCTCAAGGCCGCGCTCGACAAGCTGTTCACCCACGGCCGGTCGTTCAACATCATCTTAAAGACGATCGCGGGCGGCACGCTCGAAGCCGAAGGCCGCGCCGCCGGCGGCCGCGCAGTGCTCCGCTTCAAAGACGTATCGACCTACAAAGCCCAGATCGCTCGCATCGACGAACAGCACGATGCGCTGGCGCGCGACATCCGCTCAAGCCGCGCTCTGCTCGAAACGCTGCCGATGCCGGTTTGGCTTCGCGATACGGCAGGCCGTCTGGTGTGGGTCAACTCTGCCTACGTCAAGGCCGTCGAAGCCGATAGCGAGCTTGAAGTTCTCGAACGTCAGATCGAGTTGCTCGAAACGCGCCAACGCCGCCAGATCGCAAAGACTGTTGCATCCGGTGACAGCTATAAGTCCCGCGTGCACTTGATCGCGGGCGGACAGCGCAAGCCGCACGACATCGTCATCCTGCCGGTCGATGGCATGACCGCTGGCGCCGCCGTCGACGTAACCGACATCGAAACCGCGCAAGGTGAACTCGACCGCCAAGTTGCCGCCTACGATCGCACCCTCGACCGCGTCGAAACGGCGGTCGCAATCTTCGACCGCGATCAGAAGCTCGTCTTCCACAATACGGCTTTCGCAAATCTTTGGTCGCTCGACCCGGACTGGCTGGCCACCCGCCCGACCGATAGCGACATTCTCGATCGCCTGCGCGAAATCGGCGCTCTGCCGCCCGTCGTCAGCCACCGCGATTGGAAAGTGCAGGTGCTTGCTACCTCGCGCACCGGCACGCCGCTCGAAGATGTCTGGCACCTGACCGACAGCCGAATCGTGAAGGTCATCGCCGAACAGCGCGCAGACGGCGGCGTGACCTACCTGTTCTCCGACGAAACCGACCGCATCGCACTCGAAAGCCGATATAACGCCTTCATCGACGTCCAGCGCGAAACGCTTGATGCGTTAAAAGAAGGCGTCGCTGTGTTCGGCACCGACGGACGCCTGAAGCTCTTCAATCGCGCGTTCTGCGACATCTGGCAGATCCCGCCGCGCAAACTGAATGAATTGCCGCACATCGGCGAGATCATCGCCGCCGTCCAATCGCTGTTCCCCGATGCCGGCACGTGGCTGCGTATCGGGCGTGCCGTCACCGCCTTCCAGGACGAGCGCGAGACGTTCTCAGGCCAGATGGATCGCACCGATAACTTCGTTATTGACTACGCGCTCATGCCTCTGCCGGATGGCGCCACGCTTCTGACATTCGCCGATGTCACCGATGCCAAGCGCGCCGAACGGGCTCTCGTCGAACGCAACGAAGCGCTCATTGCAGCCGACCGCCTCAAGACGAATTTCATCGGCCACATCTCGTATGAGCTAAGAACTCCGCTCAACACGATCATCGGCTTCTCAGATATGCTTGCGAGCCCGATCTTCGGCGCCCTCAACGCCAAGCAGCGCGAATACCTCGCCGACATCATGTCATCGTCGAAAACGTTGCTCGCGATCATCGACGACATTCTCGACCTGACCACGATCGAAGCGGGCGGCTTGGAACTGAAGCTCGCGCCTGCCGGCGTCCGCGCCATCATCGACGCGGCGATCCTCGGCATTCGCGAACGCGCCGTCCGCTCTCGCCTAACCATTGACATTGCGGTCGCCGACGACGTCACCGAAATTATGGTGGACGAAGCGCGCATGCGTCAGGTCCTCTACAATCTTCTGTCAAACGCCGTCGGCTTCTCAAAAGTCAACGGCACGGTTCGCCTCGCCTGCTGGCGTGAAAACGGCATGATCAATTTCCGCGTCGAGGATGACGGCATCGGCATCCCGAAGGACCAGATCGGCCGGGTCTTCCAGCGCTTCGAAAGCCGCAGCCGCGGGTCCGAGCACCGGGGCGCCGGTCTCGGCCTTTCAATCGCCAAAAGCCTCGTAGAACTTCACGGCGGCACCATCGAAATCACATCGGAAGAGGGCCGTGGTACGCGCGTCATGGTTCGCATCCCGGAAGAACCGATCGCTCAGACGACGGACGGCGCCGCGGGCGGCTCCGGCGGCAGCACTGAGAGACTGGCGGGCGGCTCGCGCGCAGCGTAAAAAGCGGGCGCCATGACACATACGGTCTTTTCATTTCCCGATCTCACCGAGGGCGACGTTTCGCGCTTAGCGCAGGAAATCGCATTTCTCGTCCAGCCCGGCGACACGCTGGCCCTTGAAGGCGATTTGGGGGCCGGAAAATCGACATTCGCGCGCGCCTTCATCCGCGCTGTAGCAAGTGACGCCGAACTCGAAATCCCGAGCCCGACATTTACGCTCGTGCAGTCCTACGAGACGCCGCGCTTCGAGATCGCGCATTTCGACCTCTATCGCCTGTCCGATCCGAGCGAAATCGACGAGCTTGGGCTCGACGCTGCACTCTCTCGCGGGATTGCCATCGTCGAATGGCCCTCGCGCGGTGACGGCCGTATCCCGACCGACCGGCTAACGCTTCGCTTCGATGAGACGACGGCTTTCGACCGCCGAGACGTTCGCCTCGAAGCCACCGTCGATCTCGCCGCCCGGCTCGAACGCTTTGCTGCAATCCGAAAATTCCTCGATCGCAGCGGCTGGGGCGATGCAGCAACGGCATTCAGCTATCTCCAGGGTGACGCCTCGCCGCGCCGCTACGCTCGCCTCGTGAAGGCTAACGGCTCGCGCGCCATCCTGATGGACGCCCCGCAAAAGCCTGACGGTCCGCCGATCCGCGATGGCAAATCCTACAGCGCCATCGCGCACCTTGCGGAAAATGTCAGAGCCTTCGTCGCCATCGATCGAACGCTTGAGGCCGCTGGTCTTTCCGTGCCGCGTATATTCGCGGAAGAGTTATCCGGCGGACTGCTGCTGATTGAAGACTTCGGCGACGCCGTATTCGGCGCCGAAGTCAAAAAAGGTCGGGATCAGGCTTCCCTCTGGAAACGCGGTGTCGATGCGCTCATCGCCGTTCAAGCAACCGCACCGCCTGAAAGGATCTCGCTCTCCGACGGGACCGTTTTCGAACTGCCTGTTGCCGACCGCGGTGTTCTTGAGATCGAAACCGAGCTGCTTCTCGATTGGTATTGGCCCGCGCTTCGTGGAGGTCCCGCGCCCCAGGCCGCGCGCGATACCTTCAGAGAACTCTGGCAAACCGTTTTCGACCGCGTTCTCAAGCAACCTAAAACGTGGCTGTTGCGCGATTTTCATTCTCCAAACCTGATCGCACTCGACAATCGCACACCGCCCCGCGACGTCGGCATCATCGATTTCCAGGACGCCATGATCGGACCGGCGGCCTACGACCTCGTCTCGCTACTCCAGGACGCGCGACTCGACATTCCGGAAGACTTGGAAAAGCGGTTGTTCGCGCGTTACGTCGCCGCCGTCGGCGCCCGCGATCCCGCGTTCGACCCCGCCGAATTTGCATTCAGCTATGCTGCTCTCGGCGCCCAACGAAACACCAAAATCCTCGGCATCTTTGCCCGTCTCGCGGCGCGAGACGGAAAACGGCAGTATTTGGCCCATGTGCCACGCATCTGGGGGTATCTCGAACGGGATCTGCAGCATGAGGCTCTCGCACCGCTCAGGGCGTGGTATGACGACAACCTGCCTCGCAGCCTGCGCGCAGAAGTCTTGAATATTTAACCCGAATTCCGGAGACGCATTCGATATGACGTCCGCCAAGCGCCCAACAAGCGCATTCGTCCTGGCTGCCGGCAAAGGCGAGCGCATGCGCCCCCTGACCGCCACGATCCCAAAACCGCTCGTACCGCTCGGCGGCAAACCCTTGATCGACCACGTGCTTGACCGCCTCGCCACCGCAGGGATCAAAAAAGCCGTCGTCAACGTCCATTACCTTGCCGACAAGATCGAACAGCACCTCGCCCACCGCGCCAAGCCGCAGATCGTGATCTCCGACGAGCGCAAGCATTTGCTCGATACCGGCGGCGGCGTGCTTCACGCGCTGCCGAAGTTCGGAAAAGATCCCTTCGTCATCCATAATTCGGATTCCGTCTGGATCGAGGGATTAGGCTCGAACCTCAATCGGCTGCTGGACGCCTGGGATGAGACGACTATGGATAGTCTGATGCTCGTTGCGCCGCTCGCAGCAAGCATCGGCTATGACGGCCGCGGTGACTTTCAAATGGACCCGATGGGCCGGCTTACGCGCCAGTCCGGCCCCAAGATGGCGCCGTTTGTTTTTGCAGGCGTCTCGATCGCGCACCCGCGCTTGTTCGAGGGTGCTCCAGCAGGCCCGTTCTCGCTCAACAAGCTCTGGAACCAAGCCATCGAAAGAGAGCGCCTCTTTGGCCTGCGCCTCGAAGGAATCTGGATGCACGTTGGTACGCCCGAAGCGTTGGCCGAAGCCGAAGCCGCCCTGATGGAACCGCTGACGACGAGTTCCGACTGATGGTGCCGAACGTCTTCACTCTGCCGCTCGGCGTCCCGTTTCTGGAAGCGCTCGCGCGCGCGATTTTGAAGGGAGACCTGCCGCGGCCGGGCGGCAACGCTCCCGACATTCTCTCGCTTCCAAAAATCACGCTGCTGCTGCCGACGCGACGCGCCGCACGCGCCGCGCGCGAAGCCTTTCTGTCCGTCGCCGACACACGCGCGCTGATCATGCCGCGCATCCAGCCCATTTCCGAGGGTGATGACGATGTCTCGCTGATCTCCAATCTGCTTGAACTCGGCCCCTCCGGCATCGACGCACTGGAGCAGACACCAGCGATCAATCCACTCAATCGGATGCTAGTCTTGATGCAGCTCGTCGGTCATTGGCGGCGGACGATGGCGGAAGCATCGACAGACAAGACAGGCCTTGGCTCGACGCCCGCACAAGCCGCCCAGCTCGCTACCGAACTCGCCAAGCTGATGGACGACATCGAGCGCGAGAACGTCTCGCTGGATGGCATCCAAAATCTCGTGCCGGAAAACTATGCCGAGCACTGGAAGAAAACGGTCGAATTTCTCAAGATCGTCACCGAATTCTGGCCGGCCTATCTCGCGGCCAACGGCCTTGCGTCGCCAGAAGCGCGCCGCAACGCGTTGATCCTCGCCGAAACGGAACGCATTGCTCGCCTGCAGCCAGACGAGGTCGTGATTGTTGCGGGCGTTACAGGCTCCATTCCCGCGACCGTCTCTCTCATGCGCGCCGTCGCAACGCACGCCTCCGGCGCTGTCGTGCTGCCCGCTCTCGACACCTCGCTGGACGAGAGCAGCTGGAACAGGATCAGGCCAGAGCATCCCGAACATCCGCAGTTCGGCTTGAAGAAACTTCTCGACGATCTGGGCGTCTCACGCACCGACGTGCGCGAATTGCCCGGACTGGAAATCGACGCCGCCCGCCGCACACGCTCCGCGTTCTTCAGCGAGGCGATGCGCCCCTCGGCGACGACCAACCTCTGGCATGACTTTGCCACTCACGCAAATCGCGATGACCTCACCGAGGGCCTCGCTGGCGTCTCACTGATCGAAGCGCCGTCAGCGCAAGATGAAGCCGAAACAATCGCGCTGATCCTGCGCGAAGCGATCGAAACGCCCGGCCGCAAGGCCGCCCTCGTCTCCCCTGATCGCTTGTTGGCGCGTCGCGTAGCGATCCGTCTCGAAGCTTGGGGCATTCGCGTCGACGACAGCGCAGGACGTCCCTTCGCCAAGACAGTTCCGGGCGCCTTCCTCGCACTCGTCATCAATACCGTCGTCAGCAGGTTTGCGCCGCCCGAAACGATGGCACTTCTCCGCCACCCGCTCTGCCGCATCGGCTTCAAGGCGTTCGACATCCGCCGCTTTGCACGCGCGCTCGAAATCAGTGCTTTTCGCAGGCCCTATCTCGGCCGAGGTATTGAAGGCATCCTCGCCGCGCTCGACCACGCCGATCTTGACGAAGACCAGCGCAAGCACCGCGCCGCCGAACGGCTTTGGCCGGAAGACACCGAAGGCGCGCGAGCACTTGTCCTCAAAATGGCCGAGGCATTCGGCCCCCTCCGCGAACTCTATGCCTCCGACGATCAACACACGCTTGCAGACCTCGCACGCGCGCACGCAGCGGCAGCAGAAGCACTTGCAGCATGGCCAGAGGACGAGCGCGGCGTGTCATCCGAGCAAAACCAGCTCTGGCAAGGCGAGGCCGGCGAGATGGCTTCGCGTTTCTTCGCCGATCTGCTCAATCCCGACACACCCAAGGTCGAAATCCGCGCCGCCGATTACGCCGATCTCTACGCGACGCTTCTATCGCGTGCGAACGTCCGCGAACGAACAGCCGTGCATCCGCGCATCTCGATCTGGGGACCGTTCGAAGCCCGCTTGCAGCAACCCGACGTCCTGATCGTCGGTTCGCTCAATGAAGGCACGTGGCCCGAAGCAGCCGAATCCGGCGCGTGGCTCAACCGGCCGATGCGCACCGAACTCGGTCTGCCGTCACCGGAAGAAGAAATCGGACGTGCCGCGCACGATTTCGTCTCGCTGCTCGGCGCCGAAACCGTCTATCTCACGCGCGCCGAAAAAGTCGATGGCGTGCCGACTGTCCCATCGCGCTGGCTGATGCGCTTGACGGCGCTGCTGAAGGGCATGAACCTGCTTCCCGTGCTCGAAGCCGAAAAGCCCTGGCTCGGATGGGCGCGCGCGCGCGATCACATTGATCCGCAAAACCGCCGCACCATTCAGGCTCCGGAACCCAGGCCTCCATTCGAAATGCGTCCACGTCGGATGAGCGTGACGGAAGTGGAACGCTGGACGAGCAACCCTTATGCGATCTTTGCCCGTCGCATCCTCGCGGTTGAGCCACTACCAGAGCTTGGCGCCGAGCCGGACGCAAGTCTTCGCGGCGGCATCATTCATAAGGTCGTTGCGGATTTCACCAGGACATTCCCTGCTGCCCTCCCCGCCGATCCGCAGAGCGAACTCAAGCGCATCGCGACCAGCGTGCTCGAAAGTTTTACGGGCCATCCGCGGATCGCAGCGTTCTGGCTGCCGCGTCTCGAACGCTTCCTTGACTGGTTTGCGATGACCGAAGCGGCGCGCCGTACCGGAATCGATACCGTCATCGCGGAGACCTCCGGCCGCCTCGTGCTTACGGGATTGACTGAGCCCTTCACGCTCTCAGCCCGCGCCGACCGTGTCGACGATCTGGGAACAGCTATCGTCATAACGGACTACAAGACGGGGGCAGCGCCAAGCGATACCGCAGTCAAATCCGGACGCTCGCCGCAGCTTCCGCTCGAAGCCGCCATTGCATCGAGCGAAACGGGCTTTCCTAACCTGTCACGGCGTTCGGTCCAGGCTTTGCGCTATATTCGCGCTTCCGGCAGCGAGCCGCCAGGAGAGGAACGCATCGTCAAAACCGACGACGTCGCTGCCCTTGCCGCCGAAGCACGCACGGGCCTCGAGCAACTGATAGCGACCTTCGACAATCCGCAAACGCCATATCGCGCCATCCGCCGTCCCGGCTATCGCTACGATTACGACGCCTACGCCCATCTCGCCCGCGTGGCGGAATGGTCTGCCCATGTCGAAGACGAGGCCTCGTCATGAACTTCGAAGTCAAAAAAATCTCCGTCGAAGACATTCAGCGCGATACCAACGCCAACCAGAGCGCGGCATCGCATCCGCTGAATTCCGCCTGGGTGAACGCCAACGCAGGGACCGGCAAGACCCACGTTTTGACATTGCGCGTGCTGCGCCTGCTGCTCGCCGGAACGCGTCCTGAACGTATTCTTTGTCTCACCTTCACGAAGGCTGCCGCGGCCGAAATGTCGAAGCGCGTCTTCGACCGCCTCGCGGGATGGGTGACGGCCGAAGACAACGTGCTGCGCAAAGACCTGACTGACGTGACGGGCGAGCCGGTTCCTGACAGTCTGATGGCGCACGCCCGCACACTCTTCGCCCACGCCATCGAAACGCCCGGCGGCCTGAAGGTCCAGACCATCCACGCCTTCGCCGAACGGCTGCTACAGCGCTTTCCCCTCGAAGCGGGCGTTCCGCCGGATTTCAAAATCCTCGACGACGTCGCCGCAGGAGATCTCAAGGCCGACGCCATCGAAGCGACGCTGACGCTCGCGACCAGCAATCCGAACTCCCCGCTTGGCAAAGCGCTCGACGTTATCATTCGCTACGCCGCAGATTCGCAATTCGACCAGCTCATCTCGAAAGCGGTCGAAGAGCGCAAGTGGCTCGAAGCGACCGCACATATCAGCCCGCTCGACGTCGTCGAAGAACTGTCCTTGATGGACACGCTGCTTCGCCAGCACCTCGGCGTTCGCGCGGCCGTTGCTGTCGCCGATCTCCATCGCGAATGCGCAGACGTGCTTTCACCAAGCGACCTTCGCGAACTCACAGACCATCTGCTGAAGGGAAAAAAGACGGACACGGGCAACGGCGAGAAGCTTACAGCCGCGCTTTGTGAAAACAACCATCGCCGCCGCGCCGATATTCTCTCCGATTACTTCCTGATCGAAAAAGGTGAAGCTCTTCGCAAAAGCCTCATGACCAAGGCATTGAGCGATGAAAAGCCGGGGCTGCACGATCGCTGCCAACAAGCTCAGCGGAACTTTTTCGGCCTCACGCAAGAACTGCGTGCGCTGACGCTCGTCGAAGCATCCCTCGCGCTCTATCGCATCGCGGGGGACGTGCTCCGTCGCTATGCCGCCGCCCGAAGCGCAGCCGGTGCGCTCGATTTCGACGACCTCATACTGAAAACGCGCGACCTACTGACCGGCGACAACGGCCAAGCGCAGTGGGTGCTCTTCAAGCTCGACGGCGGTCTTGATCATATCCTCGTCGATGAAGCTCAAGACACAAGCCCCGAGCAATGGGAAATCGTGTCCGGACTGGCGCGCGAGTTCTTCTCCGATGCAGGCGCCGGCAGCACGACGCGCACCCTGTTTGCCGTCGGTGACGAGAAACAATCCATCTATTCGTTCCAAGGCGCGGCGCCTGAAAAGTTTGCCGACATGGGACAACGTTTCGCCGATCTCGCGATGCAGGCCCAACGCACGTGGAAACGCGTGCCGCTCACGCTTTCGTTCCGCACTGTCAAACCCGTGCTCGATGCCGTCGACAAGGTTTTCAGCGATGCCAAACGAACGCCAGGCTTGATGGCGAATGAGGGCGTCATCACCCACGTCGCAAACCGCGTCGGGCACGCGGGCGTTGTCGAAATCTGGGACACGGAAAAATCGGACGACACCGCCGGCGCCGACCCGTGGCAGCCGCTTGCCGACGGCAAGGAGCAATCGCCCGCCAACCGCCTTGCCGATCGCATTGCTGACACGATCCAAGCTTGGCTCAAAAGCGGCGAACGGCTGCTGTCTGAGAACCGGCCCATCACGCCCGGCGACATTCTTATCCTCGTGCGCAAACGCCACCCCTTCGCCGTGCCGATGGTCGCTGCTTTGAAGCGCCGTGGCATTGCGGTCGCCGGTTCCGACCGGATTAAGCTGATCGAACAGATCGCCGTGCAGGATCTCATGGTGCTCGGCGATTTCCTAACGCTGCCCGAAGACGATCTGGCGCTGGCGACCGTTCTCAAAAGTCCGCTTTTCGATTTCGACGATCACGATCTTCTCGACGTCGCGTACGACCGCAAGCAGAAGACGCTCTGGAAAGCCCTTATCGACAAGGCGGTCCTCAAAACCGAATACGCCTTCGCGGCCGAAACGCTGAAACGCTGGCGCGCCAAAGCCGACTTCACGCCGCCGTTCGAATTCTACTCGGCTATTCTCGAGCGTGACGGCATGCGCGCCCGCATGCTGAATCGCCTCGGTCCGGAAGCGGCCGACATCATCGACGAATTTCTCGATCTGGCGCTTTCATACGATGAAAGCAATCCGCCATCCTTGACCCAGTTTCTGTCGAAGCTTCGCGGCGCCAATCCCGAAGTGAAGCGCGACATGGACCACGGCCGAGACGAGGTTCGCGTCATGACGGTGCATGGCGCCAAAGGCCTTGAAGCTCCGATCGTATTCTTGCCGGATACCTGCACGACGGCGTCCGGCGAAGACGCAACATCGCGGCTCGTGAAACTCGGCGACATAGCCAGACCGGATAACGTTGCCGAACCCATCGTCTGGGCCGTCAAAGGCACGTCGAAAGTGCCTGCCGTCAGCAATGCTCGCGCGGCAAAAGAGGGCCTCGATGCACAAGAGCGAAATCGCCTGCTCTACGTTGCAATGACGAGAGCGCGCGACCGACTTTACATCGCGGGCTTTGAAGGCAAGCGAGGCAAGGCGCCTGGATGCTGGTATGACGTCGTCTCCGAAGCGCTCACGCCGGACATGACCGAAATCGTGCGTGACGACGGCCAGAAGATCTGGCGCAAGGAAACACCACAGATCGCAGCGCCGGAAAAACCAAAACACGAAAAAGGCGTTGAGAGTGAAATTCTTGCTCGCCCCGATTTCGCCACCCAGCGCGCAGCGGCCGAGCCCAAACTCTCCGTGCCTCTCGCGCCTTCGCGCCTGGAGCCTTACGCACCCGACGCGGAAGGCGAACCCGCCGCGCCGGCAAAGCGCGACGCTGCCGCGACGTACGACAGCCCGTCGCCACTCTCTGTCGGTGGTCCCAATCGCTTCCTGCGAGGCACGATCACGCATGCGCTTTTGCAGCATCTGCCATCCGTTAATGAAGATCGTCGCGCAGAAATCGCAGAGGCCTTTGTCGAACGGCGCGGCGCGGCTCTTCCAGCCAAGGTGCGCGCGAGCGTCGTCAGCGAAACGCTTGCCGTTCTGCACGATGCTGCCTTCTCCGCGATCTTCGGGCCGCAAAGCGTCGCCGAGGCGCCCCTCGCGGCCGTCATCCCACGTCCGGCGGGCACAGGCCCGGCACTCGATTTGTCCGGCCAGATTGACCGCATCGCAATCACCGAGCAGGAAGTCTTGATTGTCGATTACAAGACCAACCGGCCGCCGCCCGCCGAGGTCCATCTGGTTGCAGACGCTTATCTTTACCAGCTCGCGGCCTACCGCCTCGCCCTCCATGAAATCTATCCCGGCAAGACCGTCCGGGCGGCACTCCTCTGGACGGACGGCCCACGACTCATGGAAATTCCGGCAGACGTCCTCGATGCCTATACGGGCCGCCTTTGGGACCTGGACCTGGGCAGCCTTGACGCTGTTTGACCTAATCCCTACTTGTGGTGTCGGTTTTTTGCATTGCCCGCGACCGCGGCAAACGGGCCCGGACGATAGAAACCGGCCCGGAAATGGAGAAGAATCAATGTCTAACGCAGTGACCGATGCAAGCTTCGAAGCTGAAGTCCTGAAGTCCAGCGAACCTGTCGTTGTTGACTTCCATGCCCAGTGGTGCGGCCCCTGTAAGGCTATGGCACCCGCCCTCGACCAGGTCGCCAAGGAAATGGCTGGCAAGGTCAAGGTCGTCAAAGTCGACGTCGATGAGAACCCGCAGGTGACCGGCCATTACGGCATTCGTGCTATGCCGACTCTGCTGATCTTCAAGGGCGGCAAGGTTGCGGCTCAGCACACCGGCGCCATCGTGCAGAAGAAGAAGCTCGAAGACTGGATCAACTCCAGCGTCGCAGCTTCGGTCTAAGCTCTGCCGCATTCGGATAACGAAAGCCCCGCTTCGCGCGGGGCTTTTTGTTTGCGCGAAACGGGCGCTTCAGTCGGCAATTTTATCTATCGTCGGCACGACAACAGCGAAAATATCGTTGAGAGCCGCCAGGCTCGCCTCGTGCAGATCCTTGGCCGACACAGCACCGCCGGACGGATTGGGAAGCGAACGCGTTGCCGTTGCGTTTCCGACGACCGTTGCGCGATAGCCGTGATTGAAAGCGGCGCGCGCCGTTGAATTCACGCAGACATGCGTCATGAAGCCGACGAGCGCGACCTCCTCAACGCCGTAGCCTTTCAGCAACTGATCGAGATTGGTCTTCTCGAACGAGCTCGGATAATTCTTCACAACGACCGGCTCGCCGTCACGTGGGGTAACGATATCGGCGATCGCTCCGATGCGGTCGTGCACATCGTAGGGCGTACCACGACCTGCATCGTGCTGGATATGGATGACGGGCCGCCCTGCTTCACGATAGCGGCTCAAAAGAGATTGGCATTCGACAAGCGCCGGCTCGACACCTTCGAGCTGCATCACGCCTTCCCGATACGTGTTCTGGCAGTCGATCAAAATGAGTGCCGAATGACCGATGCTCGTGGGCGTGTAGCCCATACCCGTGATATCGCGCAGCGTGCGTGAAACAGCCATCTTCAACAATCCTGCTTTAAGTCGTCGTTTGTCGCGTCGAACAGAGAGCAACGTCTCACATTGACGGCGGGTGCTCTGCTCCGCTCGGCGGAGGACCGAGCGCGTCCAGCTCGTCGTTCTCGGCATCGGTATAAATGCGTGACCGCGTCAGGAAGCGAACGCCTTCCGGACTCTCGACGGAAAAGCCTGACCCGCGTCCCGGCACCACGTCGATGATCAGATGCGTGTGCTGCCAATATTCGAATTGAGAGCGGCCCATATAAAACGGCTGGCCGCCGATCTCGCCCATGTAGACGTCTTGTGCGCCGACTTTGAATTCGCCGCGCGGATAGCACATCGGCGCACTGCCATCGCAACATCCGCCGGACTGATGAAACAACAGGGGGCCGTGAATGCCGACGAGTTTGTTGATGAGATCGAGCGCCGCCTGCGTACAGGAAACCCGCGACACTTGAGATTCAAGTTTTTCCGCCGTTTCGGTTGTCATTTCTTCCTCCGCGAAGGCTCGCAATTCTAATTCTTCTTATCAACGCTCTCCTGAGAGCAAGTCTCTCCCGCAACGGGCATCAATGTAAAGCGCTGCCCAGCCCCCGCAGGCAGCGAAAAGCCGATAGCTGGTCCAGGCGCGATATCCAGAACATAGGCACGCGCACGACAGGCGACACCTCCGTCGCGATCCTCCATTTCGTAGACCGGCACACCGTCGACTTCGCCAAGAAGATGATCGCGCGCCCCGATCCGCAACGCCTGAGCCGGTAGACAAATCGGATACTGCCGCCCTCCGACGCGGCCGCCGCTTGTATGAAGCATGAGCGGCCCGTGATCGTCACGGGCCTGCGCAAGCGCAGCCCGAGCTTCTGGCGTTGCTGAAATCTTGACCGACGTCATCCGAGCATCCCGTCTCTTTGGTCGGGGAGAAACATATCGATAAGAGGCAAACGCAAACGGGGCGCATCCGTTGCCGGAACGCGCCCCGCGGAACTCTTAAAGCGCGAAGGCTCAGAAGAAGCCGAGCGCCTTTGGGCTATAGCTGACGAGCATGTTCTTCGTCTGCTGATAATGATCGAGCATCATCTTGTGCGTCTCGCGGCCGATGCCCGACTGCTTGTAGCCACCGAACGCAGCGTGCGCCGGATAGGCGTGATAGCAGTTCGTCCAGACGCGGCCAGCCTGGATGCCGCGGCCCATGCGATACGCGCGCGTGCCGTTACGGGTCCACACGCCCGAGCCGAGGCCGTAGAGCGTGTCGTTGGCGATCGCCAGCGCTTCCGCATCGTCTTCGAAGGTCGTAACGGAAACGACCGGTCCGAAGATTTCCTCCTGGAAGACGCGCATCTTGTTGTGGCCTTCGAGCACGGTCGGCTCGACATAGTAGCCGCCCGCGAGTTCACCGCCGAGGTTGGCACGACGGCCGCCCGTCAGCACGCGAGCGCCTTCGCCCTTGCCGATCTCGATGTAGCTCAGGATCTTTTCGAGCTGATCGTTGGATGCCTGCGCACCGATCATCGTCGAAGCGTCCATCGGATGGCCCTGCTTCACCTTCACGACACGCTCAAGAGCCCGCTCCATGAACTTCTCATAGATCGAACGTTGGATGAGCGCACGGCTCGGACAGGTGCAGACTTCGCCCTGATTCAGCGCGAACATCGTGAAGCCTTCGAGGCACTTATCGAAGTACTCATCGTCCGCATCCATCACGTCGGCGAAGAAGATGTTCGGCGACTTGCCACCAAGCTCCAGCGTGCAGGGAATGATGTTTTCCGACGCGTACTGCATGATGAGGCGACCCGTCGTCGTCTCGCCCGTGAAGGCAATCTTGGCGATGCGCTTGTTCTGCGCCAGCGGCTTGCCCGCTTCGACACCGAAACCGTTGACGACGTTGACGACACCTTCGGGCAGGATATCGCCGATGATGTCCATCAGAACCATGATCGACATCGGCGTCTGCTCGGCAGGCTTCAGCACGACGCAATTGCCTGCGGCGAGAGCCGGCGCCAGTTTCCAGACTGCCATCAGAAGCGGGAAGTTCCATGGAATGATCTGCCCGACGACGCCGAGCGGCTCATGGAAATGATAGGCGACGGTATCGTGGTCGATCTCGGCAATCGAACCTTCCTGCGCGCGGATACAGCCCGCGAAATAGCGGAAGTGATCGATTGCGAGCGGCAGATCGGCGTGCGTCGTCTCGCGGATCGGCTTGCCGTTGTCGATGGTCTCGACAAGCGCCAGGACGTCGAGATTTTCTTCCATCCGATTGGCGATTTTCGCCAGTACACGGGCGCGCTCAGCAGGCGAGGCATTGCCCCAGGATTCGCGCGCCTTGTGCGCAGCGTCGAGCGCCAGTTCAATATCTTCCGCCGTTGAACGCGCGATTTCGCAAACCTGCTGGCCGGTAATCGGCGTCACGTTGGAAAAGTATTGGCCGCGCACCGGCGCAACCCACTTTCCACCAATGAAATTGTCATAGCGCGGCTTGATGATTTGCCGGCCTTTGAGCTTATCCATAGCTACGTGCTGCATGCTTCATCTCCTCCGGAATGACGCCTGTTCGGCGGTCTTATTTGCTTTGGTGTTTGGTCGTACTGGAAGCTTGGTTTCTATGGCTCCGTTCTTGGGGTGCCGCAACAGGACTGCAGTAGGAGCTGCAGACCGATATAGTCGCTCTAACCTAGCGCATTTCGCGGACCGCTGAACCGAAAAAAGCCGGACGTCGGATGACCAGCCTTGACTTGGCGCAAGCCGGCAAACACCGCCGTTGCAGCTTATTCGAGGCCTTGCTGAAGGGAAAGCACATGGCCCGCCAAATAAAGCGAACCGCAGATTAAAACCCGCTTCGGACCTTCGGGCAGCCCCGCAATCGTCTGCAGCGCATCGATCACGTTTTTGCGATCAAGCGACTGCATGCCGGCGTTTCTGGCAACTTCCGCGAGATCCTCTTCGCTGTGCGGAGCCTCATGTGCACCGGGGATTGGCACGGTGTAGATCGCGCGAACGAGCCCACGAAACGGCGCCAGGAAACCGAGAGAATCCTTGCCCCCCATCATCCCGACGATCAGATAGACCGGCTTGGGAGATTTCTCATCGAGCGCTGCAAGCGTATCGGCGAGCATATCGCCCGCGGCCGGGTTATGACCGCCGTCGAGCCACAGCTCGGCTTCCTCACCGAGGATGGCCGGCAGCGGACCTGATGTGAGCTGCTGCATGCGCGCCGGCCATTCGACCGTTCGCAGCCCCTCCTCGATGGCGCGTTCATCGACGGCAAGTTCCGGAACCGTCTCGCCGAGAACGAGCGCTGCCGCGACAGCCGTTCCAGCATTGACGATCTGATGCCGGCCAATCAGCGCCGGGAGAGGCAGATCGAGTAGCCTGTCCTCTCGTTGCACGACCAGGCGCCCGGCCTGCTCGTAGGCGTCGTAGTCCCGGCCCCATACGGTCAGCGGCGCACCGATCGTCCGGGCTCGACCTTCAAGCACAGTCAGCACATCATCCGTTTGCTGCGAAATGATGCCCGGAACGCCGGATTTCAAAATACCGGCTTTCTCGAAGGCTATCTTGCCGAGGGTCGGGCCGAGCTTCTCGGCGTGGTCCATCGAAATCGGCGTGATGACCGTCAACGCGGGCTTCGCGATCACGTTCGTTGCGTCGAGCCTGCCGCCAAGGCCGACTTCGAGCAGCAGTACATCTGCCGGACGCTCCGAAAACGCCAGGAAGGCCGCCGCCGTCGTGATCTCGAATTGGGTGATGTCGTCGCCGTCATTAACAGCGTGCACGCGCGTCAGCACATCGACGAGTGCGTCCTCGTCGATTGCGTGCGCTTTCCCGTCATCACCGGCGAGCGCGATGCGCTCGTGAAAGTGCACGAGATGCGGTGACGTGTAGATGTGGACGCGCTTCCCCGCCGCCTCGGCGAACGCGCGAAGATATGCCGTCACCGAACCCTTGCCATTGGTCCCGGCTATATGGACGACGGGCGGCAGCTTCTTTTCCGGATGACCGAGCTTAGCAAGTAGACGCTCCACCCGGCCGAGCGACAGGTCGATCAGCTTCGGATGCAAGAGCATCATGTCGGCCAGAATCGCGTCGCTGGTCCGCCGTTTCGTCGACGAGGTCATATCCGTGCGCCCCGCATTTTTTTGAAGGGTTCGTTAGGCGCTCCGCGGCGCATCTTTCTGTGCCGTCGAAGCTGCAGTCTCGTCACGCTTCGGCTTGTCCGCCTTGGCCGGTTCGAACCGCTGGCTGTTCGGCACGGCCTCAGGCTCGACCACTCCGGATTCCCGAGCCGCCGTCTCGATGACGTTGCTGTCGACAGACGAGCCGTTGACGTATGGCTTGCCGTTGACCTTGCCTGTGCTCTTCGAAGCCTTAACCGTGGCCCCGCCCATGAGCAGCCGGCAAACACGCGCCAAAGTCTCGCGCATCTGATGACGATGCACGACCATATCGATCATGCCATGCGACAGCAGGTATTCCGCACGCTGGAAGCCGTCCGGCAACTGCTCGCGGATCGTCTGCTGAATGACGCGCGGACCGGCAAAGCAAATGAGCGCGCCTGGTTCTGCAATATGGACGTCACCCAGCATGGCGTATGATGCCGTAACGCCGCCGGTCGTCGGATCGGTGAGAACGACGATGTAGGGAAGGTGCGCATCGCGCAGCTTCTGTACCGCAATCGTCGTGCGCGGCATCTGCATGAGCGACAGGATGCCTTCCTGCATGCGAGCGCCGCCCGAGGCCGCAAACAGAATGAAGGGCGTCTTGAGTTCCAAGGCGCGCAGCATGCCCGCAATAATCGCTTCGCCCGCAGCCATGCCGAGCGAGCCCGCCATGAAGCGGAAATCCTGAGCCGCAGCGACGATCGGCATGCCTTCGAGCTGGCCTTCACCGACCAGAACGGCGTCTTCGAGCTTGGTCTCGGCCTTGGCGTCTTTCAGACGATCAGTGTATTTGCGGCCGTCGCGAAACTTCAGCGGGTCCTGCTGCACGGTCGGAACGGCGACCGTCCGATACTCGCCAGCATCGAACAGGTGTTGCAGCCGTTGCTGCGAACCCATGCGCATATGATAGTTCGAGCCGGGTACAACGAACTGGTTCGCCTCGAGGTCTTTGTAAAAAACCATCTGGCCCGACTCCGGGCACTTCACCCAGAGATTGTCCGGTACCTCACGCTTCGCCGTCGACAAAAGCCCGCTGATTTTCGGGCGAACGACGTTATTGATCCAATTCACGTCCCGTTGGCTCCTCAAAAGCCGCTATAAGGTGTGCTTACCGCATCAGCGTGCGGGCACAATGGCACCCCTCTCTCAGTCCGCCCATCTTTGGCGCTCCTGGCGAACCGGCGCTCGGACATGGTCCGGACATGGGGTGCAGAAGGCCGTATCCAATAGAGCTAATCAAGGAAAAGCGCTAGTCGGCGCTTAGTGCCGAGCTTAATTCACGGACCAGTCGAGAAACGCTCTCGCAGGTCGTTCCGCTTGGCTCACCCTTTGATCCTAAAGACTTTTCGATGGCCGACACAATAGCCGAGCCGACCACGACGCCATCTGCTCCCCGGGCAATTGCCCGCGCCTGCTCGCCGGTCCGGACGCCAAAGCCCACCACAACCGGCAGCGGTGTCGCGTTCTTTATCCGCTGCACCTCATTATGAACATCGTTCACTACGGGGGCGGCTGCCCCGGTGATGCCGGTGATCGACACGTAGTAAACGAAACCTGACGTATTCTGCAGTACCGCTGGAAGGCGTTTCGCGTCTGTTGTCGGAGTTGCGAGCCGAATGAAGTTCAGCCCGGCCTTGAGCGCCGGCAGACACAGCTCGTCGTCGGCCTCGGGTGGCACATCGACGACGATCAGACCATCGACGCCGGCAGCCTTCGCATCCTTGATGAAGCGCTCGTTGCCGTAGACGTAGATCGGGTTGTAGTAGCCCATCAGAACGATCGGCGTCGCATCATCCTTGGTGCGAAACGCCCGCACCATTTCGAGCGTCTTGAGCATGTTTTGGCCGGCCTTGAGCGCCCGCTGTGAGGACGCCTGGATCGCCGGACCGTCCGCCATCGGATCGGAAAACGGCATGCCGAGCTCGATGATGTCCGCCCCGGCTTTGACCAGATCGTCCAAAATCGCCGCGCTCGTTTCGAGGTCGGGATCGCCCGCCGTCACAAACGTGATCAACGCCTTGCGCTTCTGTTTCTTCAGCGCTGCAAAGCGCGCGTCGATGCGTGTCTCGTGCTTGGTCATCGTCAGATCTTCATGCCCAGATGCTTCGCGACTGTGGCCAGATCCTTGTCACCACGGCCAGAAATGTTGACGACGAGAAGGTGATCCTTCGGCAAGGTCGGCGCGAGCTTCTTCACGTGCGCCAGCGCGTGGCTCGACTCGAGAGCCGGAATGATGCCTTCAAGCCGCGTGCAGAACGTCAGCGCATCAAGCGCCTCCGTGTCGGTCGCAGGAACGTAGGTCACGCGGCCGATATCCTTCAGCCACGAATGTTCCGGCCCGACGCCTGGATAATCGAGGCCCGCCGAAATCGAATGGCCTTCGAGGATCTGTCCGTCGCCGTCCTGCAAGAGATACGTGCGATTGCCGTGCAGAACGCCCGGCGAGCCACCCGTCATCGATGCCGCATGGCCGTTCTCAACATCAACCCCGTGACCGCCCGCTTCGACGCCATAGATCGCGACGTCCTTATCATCGAGGAACGGATGAAACAGCCCAATGGCGTTCGAGCCACCGCCGATGCACGCGACCAGCGTATCCGGAAGACGGCCTTCCACCTCCATCATCTGCTCACGCACTTCCCGGCCGATGATCGCTTGGAAGTCGCGCACCATCACCGGATAGGGGTGGGGACCTGCCGCCGTACCGATGAGATAATATGTGTCGCGAACATTCGTTACCCAGTCGCGCAACGCTTCGTTCATCGCATCTTTCAGCGTGCCCGCACCTGAGGTGACGGGATTGATCTTGGCGCCGAGGAGTGCCATGCGCGCAACGTTCGGCGCCTGCCGCTCGACGTCGGTTGCACCCATGTAGATCTCGCACGGCATGCCGTACTTTGCACAGACCGTGGCCGTTGCAACGCCGTGCTGACCCGCACCGGTTTCCGCGATGATGCGCGTCTTGCCCATGCGCCGCGCCAACAGGATCTGGCCAAGGCAATTGTTGATCTTGTGCGAGCCGGTGTGATTGAGCTCTTCACGCTTGAAATAGATCTTGGCGCCGCCAAGCTCCGCTGTCATGCGCTCCGCGTAATAGAGCGGGCTCGGGCGCCCCGCATAGGTCAGGCTGAGATTGTTCAGCTCGCGCTGAAATTCCGGGTCCGCCTTCGCCGCCTCGTAGGCGCGTTCGAGATCAAGGATCAGCGGCATCAGCGTTTCGGCGACGAAGCGGCCGCCAAAGATGCCGAAAAAGCCCCTGTCGTCCGGCCCCGTTGCGAAACTGTTGAGCGCGGCTTCCGCCGCCTTCGTCGATGTGGTTGCCATGTCGGTCGCCGTAAAGGCCTCGCTGTGTCGCCCTACTCCCGCATCGGGAGAGAAAGAATGTCTAGGTGTGCTTAGCGGTCTTCGCTGCCTGAAGAAAGCGGCGGATTCGCTCGGGGTCTTTGATGCCGGGCGCTATCTCAACGCCCGACGAAACATCGACCGCAACGGGGTGTGTCCGGGCGATGGCCGCCGCGACGTTGTCAGGGCTCAGGCCACCCGACAGCATGAACGGCAAATTATCTGAGATGCCATCAAGAGCCGCCCAATCAAACGTACGTCCGTTGCCGCCCGGCAGATCAGCGCCTGGAACGGCCTTGGCATCGAAAAGGATAAGGTCGGCGATGCCCGCGTACGCGTCGGCATTACGCACATCATCAGCCGTCGCGACGGAGATAGCCTTAATCACCGGACGTTCGAACAGCTTCTTGATTTCAGCAACCCGTTCCGGTGTTTCGCTGCCATGAAGCTGCAGCACATCGGGCGAAACTTCATCGACGATCTCGCGCAGCGCTTCGTCGGTGGCGTTGACCGTCAGCACGACGCTTTTCACGCGTCCCCGCGCCAAAGCCGCAAGCTCCTTGGCGCGGCTGATTTCGAGATGACGCGGGCTTTTTTCGAAGAAAACAAATCCGACGTAATCGGCGCCGCCGGCAATGGCTGCGTCCAATGCTTCAGACGTCGAGATCCCGCAGATTTTTGCGCTAATGCTCATAAAGTTTCGTGAGTTAAGCCGCCGAGTTACTTATGAGACGCTGCTTTCGCCAGCGCTTCAATGCAATGAAAGTCCGCACCTTCGACCAGTCCGATCGGATATGCACTCTGGTGCAGTCCGTAAGTCGCAGCCGTTGCGCGATAAAACGTCGAGGACGCTCGAAGGCAGCGCGAAAAATCAGCGGCCGGAGATAGCCAACTGACCGCTTGCGGCAGGCGCCTCGGTTTCACGCTCGCGCGTAAGACGGTCGGCTTCAGCCTGCCATCGCGCCGCGCGGCGGCCTTGCGAACGCGCGGTCTGACGCCATCGGCTCTGCCCCATCCACGTTGCGATACCGCCGAGAACGACACCCAAGACAAGCGCCGCCAGCAGATAAATATAGAAAGGCAGTTCAATCGAAAGCGCAGGTGTTTCCGGCCGGAACGGATCGAGGATCAGATCGACCGGCTGACGATTTGAAACCGCAATCGCCACCAGAATGATGCCGAGCGGAAAGCCGATAAGAAGCGACAGAATGCGCCTGAACATGACGGACCTCATTTCGGCTTTCGATCGGCGACTGAACTTTCCGCTCAGTGACCGTTGAGCTTATTGAGCCGATCCCGAAGCTCTTTACCGGTCTTAAAGAACGGGACGAACTTCTCGGCAACTGCGACTGTTGAACCAGTCCGCGGATTTCTTCCCTGCCGAGACGCCCGATGTTTCACGGTGAATGCGCCGAAACCACGAAGCTCGACGCGATCTCCTCGCGACAAAGCGTCAACGATCTCATCGAAAATGACATTCACGATGCGCTCGACATCACGATGATAAAGGTGAGGATTGGCAGTTGCGATCCTCTGCACCAGCTCCGATTTGATCACGTTTCGCTCCCCAGCTCGACGGCCATTTATCGTTATTTTTCAGAAGGGTGCCAAACTGAGAGAAGACCGTCAAGCCCGAGTGTTGAAATCGTCCGATCACGAAGCAAAAAATTTGTTGCGTCCGCCGCCGATGGCCCGAACAGCCACCCGGCGATGCCCGCGGACATACCCAGAATCCCGTAACTACCTGATTTTTCAGGCTTCCAGTCGGTAACCTTGGCGTTCTGGGGAACATTTTTCACGTCCTTCAGCCACTTCACGGCCTCATCCTCGCCGCCGATCTGGTCAACCAGCTTGGCCTGCAAGGCCTCCCGGCCGGAGAAGATTCGACCATCGAGCAGCCCCGGAATATCGGCCGCCTTCACGCCGCGACGGGTCTCGACCAAGCCCACGAACCACTTGAAGCCATCCGCGATCATGTCCTGGATGACCTTCTTGCTACCATCATCCAATGGTTCGAACGGCGACGGCGACGCCTTCAGCGGACCGCTTTTCACTTCATTGACTTTAACCCCGATCTTATCGAGCAGCTGTACGAATTCCGGCCACTGCACGATGACGCCGACAGAGCCGGTGATCGAGTTGCCGCGCGCCACGATATGGTCGGTGGCAATGCCGGCAATATAGGCTGCAGAGGCCGCCATGGTGCCGAACTCGGCCACAACCGGTTTCTTCTTGGCAAGCGCCCTGATCGCCTCGTAAAGCGCCTCACCACCCGTTGTCGTGCCGCCGGGGCTGTTGATGAAGATCAGCACGCCGGAAACGCTGTCGTCGTCGGCGATGTCCTTCAGCATTTGAAGCTGATCGCGATCTTCGGTGATCGTGCCGGTAATAGTCACCCGGGCAATCTGCTTCTCGCCCGCCAACGTAGCGAGTTTGTTGCCCCCCAGCGCCAAAGCGCCAAGCGCTACGGCGATCGCGGCAAGTCCCAGACCGCGCCAAATCGAGACCGAACGGCGAAGCCGGCGGCGGTCGAGAACAGTTTCCGTTTCAAGCATAGGGTAGCCTCTCCCTCGGCACGCGAGCTGGGATAACCGGGGGCCACCAGCACGGGGGTGCATTCTGCGCGCGACCGTAGGCAAGGTTTGCTTCCCGGGCAACGGGGCACGGTGCGTCGTCTCATACAAAAGTTAAGCGCGCAGCAAGGGTTGCCGCGCGCTTATCAATATTCCTTTCAAGACCGTTGCCGGCCTCGGCCTTATTCGTTCTCTTCGGCGCCTTCGCGCTTCTTGATCGCGGCCTTGAAGATGTCGCCCAGCGAAGCGCCCGAGTCGGACGAGCCGTACTGAGCAACCGCCTGCTTCTCTTCAGCCAGCTCGAGAGCCTTGATCGAAACCGCGATGCGGCGCGCAGCCTTGTCGACCGACAGAACTGCCGCATCGACCTTATCGCCGACGTTGAAGCGCTCCGGACGCTGCTCAGAGCGGTCACGCGAGAGATCGCCGCGCTTGATGAACGACGTCAGCTCGCTGTCCGCAATGCGAACCTCAATGCCAGCCTCGCTGACCGACGTGACCGTGCCGGTCACGGCATCGCCCTTCTTGTACTTCGCCATCGCGTCGGCCGGATCGCCGGCGAGCTGCTTGATACCGAGAGAGATGCGCTCCTTCGAGCCATCAACGTCGAGAACGACGGCTTTGACGTTGTCGCCCTTCTTGTAGTCCTTGATGACTTCGTCGCCCGGCTTCTGCCAGTCGAGGTCGGACAGGTGGACCATGCCGTCGATGCCGTTGTCGAGGCCGATGAACAGACCGAATTCCGTGATGTTGCGGATCGGGCCTTCGACGACAGAACCCTTCGGGTGCTGCGTGAGGAACGAATCCCACGGATTTTCCTGCGTCTGCTTCAAGCCAAGCGAGATACGGCGCTTCTGCGGATCGACTTCGAGAACCTGCACTTCGACCTGCTGGCTCGTCGAAACGATCTTGCCGGGGTGCGTGTTCTTCTTCGTCCAGCTCATTTCCGAGACGTGGATCAGGCCTTCGACGCCCGGCTCCAGCTCAACGAACGCGCCGTAATCAGCGATGTTCGTGACGGTGCCCTTCACCTTGGCGCCGATTGGATATTTGCTCTCGATCGAAGACCACGGATCCGACTGCAGCTGCTTCATGCCGAGCGAAATACGCTGCGTTTCCGGATTGATGCGGATGATCTGCACCTTCACCGTATCGCCGACGTTGAGGATCTCGGACGGATGATTGACGCGGCGCCATGCCATATCGGTGACGTGCAGCAGGCCGTCGATGCCGCCAAGGTCGATGAACGCGCCGTAGTCGGTGATGTTCTTGACGAGACCGTCGATGATCTGGCCTTCGGCGAGACGCGCGACGATCTCCGTGCGCTGCTCGGCACGGCTCTCTTCGAGAACCGAACGACGCGAAACGACGATGTTGCCGCGACGGCGATCCATCTTCAAGATCTGGAAGGGCTGCTGCTGATGCATCAGAGGTCCGATATCGCGAACCGGACGAATATCGACTTGGCTGCCCGGAAGGAACGCGACGGCGCCGTCGAGATCGACGGTGAAACCGCCCTTGACCTTATTGAAGATGACGCCCGTGACCTTTTCGCCCTTTTCATAGAGGCGTTCGAGGCGCGTCCAGCTTTCTTCGCGGCGAGCCTTGTCGCGCGACAGAACCGCTTCACCGAGCGCATTCTCGACGCGCTCCAGGTAGACTTCGACGGTATCGCCGACTTTGAGGTCGCCGGGCTTTCCGCCGACGCCGAATTCCTTCATTGCAACGCGGCCTTCCATCTTCAGGCCGACGTCGATGATCGCCATGTCTTTTTCGATGCCGACGATCTTGCCCTTAACGACGGAGCCTTCGAACAGGTCGTCCTTGGCAAGGCTTTCAGCGAGGAGGGCGGCAAAATCCTCGCGCGAGGGGTTAAGTTCTTTGGTAGCGAGTTCAGCGGACATTAGGTCTCCTAGGTTGATGACGTAAGCTCGGCGCTGCGGCCAAGCGTGTTGCGTTGAATGGTTGAAAACGCCATTGATCCGAGCCGCGCGAACGCAATGCCCGGTTTATTGGCGCTGATATCTCTGGAATGATGTCACCGTGATGGGCCGCAGCCCTACCGGTCAGAATTCGGGGGCCCTATAGGGCGCCCAACCGGCTGATCTTCCTCATGACCATCCGACGGTGACGTCGAATGAGGGTGGATATAACGAACCGGCCTCGCAAACGCAAGGGTTGCAGGGCCTTAACTTTTCGGCCGCGGCGGCTTCGCTGGCATCAGGTCCGTGCAGACGCCTTCCGCCACCTCGGCGGCCATGCCGACCGATTCCGACAACGTCGGATGCGGATGGATTGTCCTGCCGATATCGACCGCGTCGGCCCCCATCTCGATTGCCAGGCAAATCTCGGAAATCAGGTTTCCGGCCTCTGTTCCGACGATGGCGCCGCCCATAATCCGCTCTGTTTTCTCGTCAAAAAGCAGCTTGGTGAAGCCTTCATCGCGGCCATTGGCGATGGCCCGGCCTGAAGCCGCCCACGGAAACACCGCTTTTTTGTAAGCAATTCCCCGCGCCTTGGCCTCGGTCTCAGTCAGACCGGCCCAGGCAATCTCCGGGTCGGTATAGGCGACCGACGGGACCTGCCGCACATCGAAGAAACTTTTTTTACCGGCGGCATTCTCAGCCGCAACATGCCCCTGATGAACGGCCTTATGCGCCAGCATCGGCTCGTCTGCGATATCGCCGATGGCAAAGATATGCGGGACATTCGTGCGCATGTCCTTGTCGACCGGAATGAAGCCACGCTCGGAAACTGCCACGCCCGCGTTATCCGCCGCTATCATTTTCCCGTTCGGCTTGCGTCCGACGGCCACGAGCACGAGACCGTAACGCTGCGGCTCAGGCGGCGCATTCTCGCCCTCAAACGTCACGTAGATACCGTCGCGCTTCGCTTCCGCCGCGACGACTTTCGTCTTCAGCATCACCTTGTCGAAACGACGCGCATTGACCTTCTGCCAGGTGCTGACGAGATCGCGATCCGCGCCAGGCATCAAGCCATCGAGCAACTCGACGACATCGAGCCGCGCGCCGAGCGTCGAATAGACCGTCGCCATTTCGAGTCCGATGATGCCGCCACCGATAACAAGCATCTTGTCCGGAACCTGACGCAATTCGAGCGCGCCGGTGGAATCGACGATACGCGGATCGGACGGCATGAACGGCAATGCGACCGCCTCTGATCCTGCCGCGATGATCGCCTTCTCAAAGCGCACGGTCTGTTCACGTCCATCATCGAACCGCACCTTCAAATGGTGCGCGCCCGCGAATGTGCCCGTGCCGCGCAGCGTCGTCACCTTGCGCGCCTTCGCCATCGAAGCGAGGCCGCCCGTCAGCTTGCCGACGACACCATCCTTGAAGGCCGCGAGCTTCTGCAAATCGACTTTCGGCGCCCCGAACGAGATGCCGTGTTTCGCGAGCGCCGCAGCTTCGTCGATAACGAAAGCCGTGTGCAACAGCGCCTTCGACGGAATGCAGCCGACATTCAGGCAGACACCCCCGAGCATCGGCCAGCGATCGACAAGGATGGTCTTCGCTCCGAGGTCAGCCGCGCGGAACGCCGCAGAATAGCCACCCGGCCCAGCGCCGAGCACGAGCACCTCGCAGTTATGATCCGCATCGCCGGAATAATCTTTCGCAGCAGACGCGACGGGTGCGGCCTCTGTCTTCGTCGAAGCTTCCTGCTGCGATGGAGCCGTCGCCGCGCCCGACTCGAGCGTCAGGATCACGCTGCCTTCGCTCACTTTGTCGCCAACCTTGACAAGCAGATCGACGATCTTCCCGGCTTCCGGCGCCGGAACGTCGAACGACGCTTTATCGCTTTCGAGCGTAATGAGCGGATCTTCCGGCGCAACGCTTGCGCCAGCCTTCACGTGCACCTCAATGATGGGCACGTCCTTGAAGTCGCCGAGATCGGGAACGCGGATTTCTTTTTTGCTCATGTCGGCGGCCTATAGCACCAGCTGCCGCACATCTGCCAGCGCATCGCAGATCTTGCGCAGGAAGCGCGCAGCAAGCGCGCCGTCCACCACGCGATGATCGTAGGACAGGCACAGCGGCAGCATCAGCCGAGGCTGAAATGTCGAGCCGTCCCAAACCGGTTTCATCTGCGCACGCACCGCCCCGAGAATGGCGACTTCCGGCGCATTGACGATCGGCGTGAAGTTCGTGCCGCCGATGCCGCCGAGGCTCGAAATCGAGAACGTCGCGCCTTGAATATCCGCTGGCGTAATCTTGCCGTCGCGCATCCGCGCCGATACCGCCGTCAACTCTTGACTGAGTTCCAGGATGCCCTTGCGGTCGACATCCTTGATCACGGGCACGACTAGTCCATCCGGCGTGTCGACCGCGACGCCGATGTTGTAATAGCGCTTCAGGATCAGCGCATCCTTGCTCGGGGCGAGCGACGCGTTGACCTCGGGATACTCCTTTAAAGCCGAGACGGAAGCTTTCAGCAGAAACGCGACAAGCGTCACTCGATAGCCCTTCGTCTTTGCCGTCGCGTCGAGTTCTTTGCGATAGGCTTCGAGATCGGTGATATCCGCATCGTCCGAGTTGGTGACGTGCGGAACATTGAGCCACGCGCGATGCAGATTGGGGCCGGTCAGCCGCTTCAAACGCGACATCGGCTTCGTCTCGACCGGCCCATACTTCGCAAAATCCTGCGGCGGGATTTCCGGAATGCCGGACATTGCCGCGCCCGATCCCGCTGGCGTTCCGCTCCGCGCGATGAAAGCCTTTACATCCTCCTTGGTGATCCGCCCCTTATTGCCAGTGGCTTTCACTTTCGTCAGATCGACGTCAAGTTCGCGCGCGATACGTCGAACAGACGGACTCGCAAAGACCGCATCGAAATCGGCAGGCGGCGGTAGTTCGCTTTCTTCGTCAGGCTCCGCGGGGGAAGATTCTTCCGCTGCCTTGGATTTCGGAGCGGCGTCCGCTTCGCGGCTTTTGCCGTTTGGGACCGGCTCAATCTTGCTCTCGCCCGCCGTGTCGAGCCGCAGAATGGCGCTGCCCTCGCTGACCTTGTCGCCGATCGTTACGAGAATTTCTGCGACCTTGCCTTTCGCAGGCGACGGCACATCCATCGACGCCTTATCGCTTTCGAGCGTAATCAGCGGATCGTCGGCGTTGACCTCATCACCGGGCTTCACCTGAATCTCGATGATCGGCACATTTTCGAAGTCACCGATATTCGGAACTTTGACATCGACGAGCGGCATGAGAGCGAACCTGTACGTTATCAGCTATGCGCGGGATTGGGCTTTTCGGGATCAATCCCGTATTTCGAGATGGCTTCCGCCACCCTGATCGACGGAATCTTGTTTTCATCAGCCAGCGCCTTCAGCGCCGCAATCGTCACGAAATGACGATCCACCTCGAAGAAATACCGCAACGTCCGGCGATAGTCCGAGCGGCCAAAGCCGTCCGTTCCAAGCACCGAATATTTGTTCGGCACCGACGGGCGGATTTGCTCCGCAAACATCTTGATGTAGTCGGTCGATGCAATCACCGGCCCTTCGCCGCGGCCTGAAACCATCTGCGTGACATAGGGCACGCGCGGCGTCTCTGTTGGGTGCAGCAGGTTCCAGCGCTCAACGTCGTGCGCTTCGCGCGCAAGCTCGGTGAAGCTCGTCACGCTCCAGATATCGGCTTCCACACCCCAATCGTCGCGCAACAAATCGGCGGCGGCGATGACTTCGCGCAGAATGGCGCCCGAGCCCATCAACTGCACCTTGTGGCCTTTGGCATTCTTCGCCCCCTCGCGAAAAAGATACATCCCCTTGATGATGCCGGCCTCAGCACCCTCCGGCATCGGCGGATGCTCGTAGTTCTCGTTCAGCAGCGTCAGATAGAAGAACACGTCCTCCTGATCCTGCAGCATGCGCTTGAGACCGCTTTGAATGATGACGGCGACCTCGTAGTTGAACGTCGGATCATAAGACACGCAGTTCGGCACCGTCGCCGACATGAGATGGCTATGCCCATCTTCATGCTGCAAACCTTCGCCGTTGAGCGTCGTCCGCCCCGACGTACCGCCGATCAGAAAGCCGCGCGAACGCTCGTCACCGGCCGCCCAGGCAAGATCGCCGACGCGCTGGAATCCGAACATCGAATAGAAGATATAGAACGGCATCATCGGCACGTTCGATGTCGCATAGCTCGTCGCGGCCGCGATCCACGACGCCATCGCACCGGCCTCGTTGATGCCTTCCTGCAGCATCTGACCGTGCTTGTCTTCCTTATAGAACATCAGCTGATCGGCATCTTGCGGCACGTAAAGCTGCCCGACCTGACTGAAAATGCCGAACTGCCGGAACATGCCCTCCATGCCGAACGTGCGGCTCTCATCGGGCACGATCGGCACGATGCGGCGACCCAGCGCCTTGTCGCGCATCAGCGCCGTCAGAATGCGGACGAACGCCATCGTCGTCGAAATCTCGCGGCCGTCCGAGCCTTTAAGTTGTGACTCGAATAACGACAACGGCGGTGCTTCGAGCGAGATCGACTTCCGCCGCCGTTGCGGCAGATACCCGCCAAGCTTGTCGCGCATCGCGTGCAGATAGTCGTCTTCCGGCGACCCTTTCGGCAGGCGGACGAACGGCAGCTTTTCCATCTCCGCGTCGCTCACCGGTATCTTGAAGCGATCGCGGAACTGACGCAGCGTATCGACGTCCATCTTCTTGGACGAGTGCGCGAGCATCGTGCCCTCGCCCGCCGCGCCCATGCCGTAACCTTTGACGGTTTTCGCCAGGATGCACGTCGGCTGGTTTTTGTGCGCAACCGCTTCGGCATAAGCCGCATAGACTTTCGAGGGATCGTGACCGCCGCGTGTCAGCCGCCAGATCTTGTCATCCGACCAATCTTCGACGAGCGCCGCCGTCTCCGGGTAGCGGCCGAAGAAGTGCTTGCGAATGAAAGCCCCATCGCGCGACTTGAAGACTTGGTATTCACCATCGACGCATTCTTCCATCAACTGGCGAAGCTTGCCCGTCGTGTCCTTCGCCAGAAGCTCGTCCCACTGCGAACCCCAAATAACCTTGATGACGTTCCATCCGGCACCGCGGAAATTCCGTTCGAGTTCCTGGATGATCTTGCCGTTACCACGCACCGGCCCGTCGAGACGCTGCAGGTTGCAATTGATGACGAAAATCAGGTTGTCGAGCTTCTCTCGGCCCGCTAGAGAAATCGCGCCGAGACTTTCCGGCTCGTCCATTTCGCCGTCGCCGCAAAACACCCAGACCTTCCGGCCATCGGTGTCCGCAAGCCCGCGTGCATGCAGATATTTGAGAAAGCGCGCCTGATAGATCGCCATAAGCGGCCCGAGGCCCATGGAGACAGTCGGGAATTGCCAGAAATCCGGCATCAACCATGGATGCGGATAAGATGACAGCCCGTGCCCGCCGACTTCCTGCCGGAAATTCAAAAGCTGATCTTCGGTAAGCCGCCCTTCCAGAAACGCTCGCGCATAAATGCCGGGCGAAGAGTGGCCTTGGATCAACACGAGATCGCCGCCGTGTTCCTCCGACGGCGCGTGCCAGAAATGATTGAAGCCGGTTTCATAGAGCGTCGCTGCCGACTGATAGCTGGCGATGTGCCCGCCAAGCTCGCTCGACTCTTTGTTTGAACGAAGCACCATCGCGGCGGCGTTCCATCGGATTGCCGCGGCAATCCGATGCTCAAGCTCGCGATCGCCAGGAAGCGGTGCCTCGTCGCGAACGGGGATAGTGTTGATGTACGCCGTGCTCGATGCAAACGGGATCGCTGCACCGCTTGCACGCGCTCGCTCGACCACTTCACCCAAGATATCGTCAGCCCGATCGGTGCCCTCATAGGCGATGACGGACGAGATCGACTCGCGCCAATCCTGGATTTCGGCGTCCTCGGCCTTCGAAGACTTTTGTTCCTCTTTGCCCATACCGTCCTTCGCTCGGAAACGCTTTCGTTGGCGACTTTGCCCGACTGTTTAACACAAACGCCCGACCGCCGTTTATGCCACTAAAGTGAATTGGTTATGCAGAACCTCGTTTGCGACCTCGCTCCGCGAAAATGTCCGGCATTGCACAGCGCGTCGCAACCTCACCTTAAGGAACTGCGTTGTGCTTTGATCTTCGATAACTCTGCATAGGAGCCGCGAAAATGAACGCTATGAAAACAATAGCACTCGCAATGGTTCTCGGAGTGGCCGGAAGCGCAGCCGCCTTTGCCGATAACGACGTCCCCGGCGCCGACTGGATGCCCAAGGAACACGTGACGAAGAAGCTGGAAGCCGCGGGATATTCAAATATCACCGGCCTTCACGCTGATGATGGCTATTGGGAAGGCAAGGGCGTCAAAAACGGTGAGATCACGGAGTTCCATGTCGATCCTCATTCCGGGGCGCTCTTAAAGGAAGAGATCGACCACGACTGAGGATTTCCGGATCGCGAAATGTGGGCCTCGGACGCTTAGAGACTGCCGAGCTTGGTCCTGATCAACGTCATCATGGCATCGAAAGCCTGATTAGCATCAAGCTCGGTCGTATCGAGGTGCATCGCGTCTCGCGCGGCAAGCATAGGCGCCGTGGAGCGCCCACGGTCGCGCGCATCGCGTTGCCGAATATCCGTCAGCAGATCATCATACGAAATGTTTTCGCCGCGCCCCTGATGCTCCAAAAAGCGCCGCTGCGCCCGCGCCTCGTCGGACGCCGTGACGAAAACCTTTACATGCGCTCCAGGACAAACGACCGTGCCAATATCCCGGCCGTCCAGCACGGCGCCCCCGTCCTGCCCAGCGAAGGCACGCTGATAATCGAGAAGCGCGGCGCGAACTTCCGGAATTTTCGCCACGATGGACGCCGCGTCGCCGGCCCTCGGCCCACGTAACGCCGGATCGTCGAGCGTTTCCGCTAAGATCGCACGCGCAGCAGCCTCCGCTGCAGCAATGTCATCAAGCGCTGCGCCATTTGCCAGCACGTCGCGCGCCACTGCCCGATAAAGCAATCCCGTATCAAGCCACGGCAGACTGAAATGCGCCGCAACACGCCTCGCAAGCGTACCTTTGCCCGATGCGGCCGGTCCGTCGATGGCGATGATCAGGGTCATCGTGCCACCTCGGCGTAACGCGCACCTAGCGTTTCCATGATCGGCCGGAATTCCGGAAAGCTTGTCGCAATCATCGTCGCATCATCGACAACAATGGGCGTCTTGCTAGCGAGGCTGGCCGTCAAAAACGCCATCGCGATGCGATGATCCAGATGCGTCGCGACGATGCCGCCGCCGTTGAGCCCGCCTCCGCCTTCAACTATCAGCGTATCGCCATCGACATCCGCGCGCGCACCATTCGCGATGAGGCCCGCAGCTGTCGCCTGAAGGCGATCGCTTTCCTTGACCTTCAGTTCCGCCAAGCCGTCCATCCGCGTCTGTCCTTCGGCAAACGCCGAGATCGCCGCCAGAACCGGGTATTCGTCGATCATCGACGGCGCCCGTTCGGCCGGGACATGTACCCCCTTCAGGCGTGAAAATCTGACGCGAATATCGGCAACCGGCTCGCCCCCTTCTTCGCGCGCATTCTCGAACGTCAGGTCGCCGCCCATCTCCTGCAGCGTGAGATAAAGACCCGTCCGCGTCGGATTGACGAGCACGCCTTCGATAGTGATATCGGACCCCGGCACGATCAGCGCTGCCGCCACGAGAAACGCAGCCGATGATGGGTCGCCGGGAACGATGATGTCTTTGCCGGCCAGCTCAGCATCACCATCGACCGTGATATACGTCTCTTCGCCCTTCGTTTCGTTCGTAACGGTCGCGCCGAAATGCCGAAGCATGCGCTCGGTATGATCGCGCGTCGGCTCACGCTCGATGACGGTCGTTTTCCCGGCTGCGTGCAGACCCGCGATCAAAACCGCGCTTTTCACCTGCGCCGACGGCACCGGCAGCCGATAGACGATCGGCATCAGCTCGCTCGTGCCGCGAAGCGTAAGCGGCAACGTCTCCTTGCCGGGCTCCATGATCTCCAAGCCCATCTCGACCAGCGGCCCTAGGACCCGCCGCATCGGCCGCCTCGAAAGCGAGGCATCGCCCGTCATCGTCACGGTGAGAGGGTGCCCTGCGACGACTCCCATCATCAGACGCGTCCCGGTACCCGAGTTGCCGAAATCCAGCGGCCCGTCCGGCGTCCGCAGGCCACCCACGCCTCGCCCCTTCACGACCCAAAGATCGCCCTGCTTCTCAGCCGAAGCCCCTAGCGCCGCAACAGCCCGAGCCGTGTTGATGACGTCCTCGGCCTCCAAAAGTCCCTTGATCCGCGTTGTACCTGTCGCCAATGCCCCAAAAATGAGCGCTCGGTGCGAGATCGATTTGTCGCCCGGAACCCTGACCCGCCCTACGAGTGGGCCAGCCTTGAGCGCTGAGAGCGGTTTTGCTGGAGATTGCGCGTTCAACTGAGACGTTCCAAAGCGTTAGAATCCAAGGCCGGCGGGCAATTTTCCGGACAATTTCGCTCCGGATAGACACCGCGCCGCGACGCTCTGTCAACGGCACCGGGCCCGTCCGGTCAAGCGCTCGATCAGGGAAGACCTTGACGCATCCCCACTTCGCCCCACCTTTTCGTTTTGACAGGGGACGACGCCTATGGCAGACGGGCTCCCTTGAATTTCCGAGAACTGAGGCACGACGAATGGCGACCAAGCAAGAGCGCGGGACGAAGCGCACCTGTCAGAATTGCGACGAGCGCTTTTATGATCTGGGACACGACCCTATCATTTGCCCATTTTGCGGCACGAAATACGTGATCGCATCGTCTCCGGCAGCGCTGGCGGCTCTGCAGGCCGAACAGCGTGATCTTGCCGCCAAGAAGGCCAAGAAACCCGTCAGCGATGACGACGGTGATTTGCCGGCAGTCGAGGGCGAAGAGGCTTTGGCGGACGTCGAGACGGATGACGCCGGCGGCGCTGACGATGACGAGACCTTCCTTGAGGAAGAGGAAGAAGAGGGCGGCGATGTGTCTAACATCATCGGCGGCCCGGCAGGCGAGGGCGACGAAGAGCCCTAATATTCCTGTCGAACGTCCTTGCAGTTTTTGCAAAGACGACTTATCAGGCGGGTCTTCGGCGGGAACCAGCCCCGCCGCTTGAAGTGGTTCGGGGCTATAGCTCAGCTGGGAGAGCGCTTGCATGGCATGCAAGAGGTCACCGGTTCGATCCCGGTTAGCTCCACCAATTTTTCACTCGCGCACAGCCGCCACGCCAACCCTGCTGCGCGCAATTTGGCGCCCCATGGTCCGGCGCGGCGAGCCCATAGGGCGAAGGCGGTCACGCCAAACTCGCGCAGCGACGGAGCCACTGCAGTCAACAATCCCGTCATGGCGGTGCAGTCGGCCATCCACGCAACGAACGTCAGCATAAATGTCGCTTAAACCGCGCACTCATTTTGGCGGCCGAGCCTGCTGGCTCCTCACCACACATTTTATGTAGTCTCATGCCAAACGGCGACCTGCGAAGCATAATCGCGGGCGTCAAGGGACGGAGATGATGACGAACACCCCAGCAAAACTCATGTGGACCGGCATCGCGCTGCTCGGCGCTGCCGCGCTCGGCATCGTTGCGCTTTCGCGCGGCGAGACGATCAACGCCATCTGGCTCGTCATGGCCGCCATCTGCTCCTATCTACTGGCCGACCGCTTCTATGCGCGGTTCATCGCCGACAGGGTTTTACAGCTCGACGCAGATCGTCTCACACCCGCCCAGCGCTTCAATGACGGCCTGGACTACTGCCCGACCGACAAAACGGTGCTGTTCGGCCACCACTTCGCGGCAATTGCGGGCGCCGGTCCCCTCGTCGGCCCGGTTCTAGCGGCACAGATGGGCTATCTGCCCGGCACGCTGTGGCTGATCGCAGGCGCAGTGTTCGCGGGTGCGGTGCAGGATTTCATCGTGCTCTGGGCATCCGTGCGCCGCGACGGCCGCTCGCTCGGCGAAATGATCCGCAGCGAGCTCGGCGACATCGCCGGCACCATCGCCATGATCGGCGTCCTGATCATTATGGTGATCTTGCTTGCCGTGCTGGCCCTCGTTGTCGTCAAAGCCCTGGCGCACAGTCCGTGGGCGACCTTTACTGTCGCAATGACCATCCCGATCGCTGTACTGATGGGGATCTACGGGCGCTTCATACGGCCCGGCCGGATCGGAGAAATGTCGCTGATCGGCTTCGTGTTGCTGATGCTGTCACTCATCTTCGGCCGCCATGTCGCCGCCGACGCGACACTTGCACCCTTGTTCGACTATTCCGGCGAAACGCTTTCGATGACGCTGATCGCCTATGGCTTCGTTGCATCCGTTCTTCCGGTCTGGGCCTTGCTGGCGCCGCGCGACTACCTTTCGACGTTTCTGAAAATCGGCACCATCGTCGGCCTCGCGCTCGGCATCTTCGTCGTCCTGCCCGACCTCAAAATGCCTGCCGTGACGAAATTCGCTGACGGCTCCGGCCCGGTCTTCTCCGGCAGCCTCTTTCCGTTCCTCTTCATCACGATCGCCTGCGGCGCGATCTCCGGCTTTCATGCGCTGATTTCATCGGGCACGACGCCGAAGATGCTCGACAATGAAGTGAACGCCCGTGTCATCGGCTACGGTGCGATGCTGATGGAAAGCTTCGTGGCGATCATGGCCATGGTCGCGGCGACGACGCTCGAACCTGGCATCTACTTCGCATTGAACAGCCCGCCCGCGCTGATCGGCACGACACCCGAAACCGCCGCATCGGCAATTTCCGGATGGGGCTTCGCGATTACACCGGATGTGTTGAAACAAGCCGCATCTGACGTCGGCGAGACGACGATTCTGTCCCGCACCGGCGGCGCCCCAACGCTCGCCGTCGGCATGGCCGAGATCCTTTCAAATGCCATCGGCGGCAAGGCACTGATGGCGTTCTGGTATCACTTCGCCATCCTGTTCGAGGCGCTTTTCATCCTGACAACGATCGACGCGGGAACACGCGTCGCACGCTTCATGATCCAGGATCTCATCGGCACCGCCATCCCCTCGTTCAGAGCGACCAAATCCTGGAGCGCCAACATTGTCGCGACCGGCATCGCGGTTCTCGGCTGGGGTTATTTCCTTTATCAAGGCGTCGTCGATCCGTTGGGCGGCATCAACACGCTGTGGCCGCTATTTGGCATTTCGAACCAGATGCTCGCCTGCATCGCGCTGCTTTTAGGGACGGTCGTTCTCTTCAAGCTGAAACGCGAACGCTATGCCTGGGTCACGCTCGCGCCCGCGACATGGCTCGGCGTCTGCACGTTGACCGCAGGCTGGCAGAAAATCTTCAGCGATAATCCAGCCATCGGCTTTCTGGCCCACGCGGATAAATTCGCAAGCGCGCTCACAGCGGACCAAATCCTGGCGCCCGCCAAATCCATTGGCGATATGCATCGCATTGTCTTCAATGACTACGTCAACGCCACGTTGACGGCGCTGCTGGGCGCGGTGGTCATCGCGATGGCAGGCTTTAGCATACGGGCCATCGTCCAGGCGCTCGACAACCCTCACGTAACGGCGCGCGAAGCTGCCGCCGTTCCAGCGGAGTAAGCCCCATGCGCGAAACCGTCACGGCTCCGATTTTCAGGCTCGCCCGGCGCATCGTCCGCACCGCACGCCTCATGGTCGGCATTCCCGATTATGACGCTTACGTCGCACACCGCCGCCACGCGCACCCCGGCGAGCCGGTCATGAACTACGAGGCCTTTTTCCGCGAACGACAGGCGAGCCGCTACGGCGAGGGCAGCGGCAAAATCAACCGCTGCTGCTGACGGACGCACGGGGCGCGAGGTTGCGATTGATCCCGCACGCATCCCCCGCTACGAGGGGCGCATGGCACCTCCCCTGATTACCCTCAAAGACATCAATCTGACGTTCGGCGGCACGCCGCTGCTTGAAGGCGCGGAACTGACGGTCGCGCCGGGCGACCGCATCTGCCTCGTCGGCCGCAACGGCTCCGGCAAATCGACGTTGCTGAAAATCGCTGCAGGGCTGGTCGAGCCCGATAGCGGCGAGCGCTTCGCCCATCCCAGCGCCAGCGTTCGTTATCTGCCGCAAGAAGCCGACTTCAATGGCTTCTCGACCGTCCGGGATTATGTCGTTGCCGGCCTCGGACCAACCGACGATCCTTATCAGGCGGAGTATCTTTTGGCCGAGCTTGGTCTTTCAGGAGACAGCGAGCCGCAGCATCTTTCGGGCGGCGAATCCCGCCGTGCGGCTCTGGCCCGTGTCATTGCCGCCAAGCCCGACGTTCTGCTGCTCGATGAGCCGACGAACCACCTCGACCTGACCGCCATCGAATGGCTTGAAACAACACTCCTCGGCATGCGCTCGGCGCTGCTTCTCATTAGCCACGACCGGCGCTTTCTCGAAAACCTGTCGCGCGCCACGGTCTGGCTCGACCGCGGCAAGACCCGGCGGCTCGAACAAGGCTTCGCTGCTTTCGAAGACTGGCGCGATAAGGTTCTCGAAGAAGAGGAGATCGAGCGCCACAAGCTCGACCGCAAGATCGTCCGCGAAGACCAGTGGATGCACGGCGGCGTCACCGGACGGCGCAAGCGCAACGTCCGCCGCGTGCGTGAGCTTCGCGCCATGCGCCAGGAGGTCCGAGAGCAGCGCCATGTCGTCGGCAGCGTCCGCCTCGACGCTGCGGAAGGCAGCATCTCCGGCAAGCTTGTCGCCGAGGCGACCGGCATTTCGAAGAGCTACGAAGGCGTCGATATCATCAAAAATCTCGACCTGCGGATCATGCGCGGCGATCGGCTCGGTATCGTTGGTCCGAACGGTGCAGGCAAAACGACGCTCATCAAGCTTTTGACCGGCCAGATCGCACCGGACAGCGGCACGATCCGCCACGGCGCCAATCTCGAAGTTGTCGCGCTCGACCAGCGCCGCGACGAACTCAATCCGAATTGGACCGTCGCGGATGCCTTGACCGGCGGCCGCGGCGACCAGGTCGTCATCAATGGCAAGGCACGTCACGTCGCGAGCTACATGAAGGACTTTCTGTTCCTTCCCGAGCAGCGGCTGTCACCCATCCGTGTGCTCTCAGGCGGAGAGCGCGCCCGTCTGATGTTGGCTCGCGCGCTCGCAAAGCCCTCGAATGTCCTCGTGCTCGATGAGCCGACGAACGATCTCGATCTCGAAACGCTCGATCTGCTGCAAGAATTGCTGTCGGATTACGGCGGCACGATTCTCCTCGTCAGCCACGATCGCGATTTTCTCGACCGAATTGTAACGAGCGTATTGGCCCCGACCGGAAACGGGAATTGGACCGAATATGCCGGCGGATATTCCGATATGCTCGCCCAACGCAAAGGCGATGCTTTAGAGAAAGATCAAAAACAAGCGGCATCACCAGCAAAATCGTCGGAAGGCAACACTGCATCTTCCGCCGCCGCGCCCGCAAGACAGAAGCTGTCCTTCAAGGACAAGCACGCGCTATCGACGCTTCCCGGCGAGATCGCAAAGCTTGAGACGGAAATCAAAACTCTCGGCGCCAAACTCGCCGACGCCGAGCTTTTCACCCGCGACCGCGCCGCATTCGATAAGACAAGCGAACGCCTGCAACAGGCTCAGCAGCAGCTCGAAACCGCTGAAACGCTTTGGCTGGAACTGGAAGAAAAGCGCGAGGCGATCGAAAATTCTGGCTGAGTTCCGCTCAAACAAAAGCGACGGCCGAGTGCCCTCGACCGCCGCTCAAAGTTCGACCTAAGCCGACATCACCTAAAGTTAGATGACGTCGATCTCAGCCGGTAGGTAGCTGGTCACTTCGAGACCAACTTCCTGCTCGCGAACTTCGGGCTTCGACCACGTCTTCATGGGTTCCTCCAAGAGTGGTTAGTCCACGCTTCACAACGTGAGCTACCTATATCGTCAAACCAACGGGGGCCAATCGTATTTGCCATAATCGCTCATAAGCGCGCCTAATAACATTATAACACTTCGCTTTTGCGAATTGATATGCGAGCTGCCTATTGCTTGGCAGCCCATTGATCTTTCACCTCATCGCATCGCTTGCCGATGAACGTGTTCACTTCTTCGACAATAGAGCCCGATAGAATGTTCACGGTATTGTCAGCAGCCGTCGCGGTCCAAAGCGCGCTTTTGATCAGAGTAGGCGCTTCAATCTTGCCCCACTCGGCCTTTGCGCTGACGGCTTTGCCGTCCTCGAACGTCACCTTCGGCGTCAGCTCAAACGAGAAGTCCGTGGGACCCTTCTTCTCGCTTGCGATCGAACACGTCACGGTATGCTTGGCGAACTGGATTTCCGCTTTCGGCTCAGCCATCGCCTTAACGAGGTCGGCCCTCTTCACGTTGAGATCCATCGAGCAATGCGCACCCTCGTACGGCCAAGTGATCTTCACCTTGCTGACAAGCTTCGCCAACTGCTCCTTCCGCCAGCTCTTGATGACGTGGCAGGCGATATCAGGACCGGATGCATCTTTTGAGTGAAAGGCACGACAAAGGTCGACCTTGCACGCCTTCCGCGCCTCCTTCTCGGCTTTCTCCTCCGGCGTCAGCGGACCGTCAGGGTCGCCGAGAACGGTCCCGGAGTCTCCGGCGACGGCCGGCTTGGCCGCGTCCTGAGCCATTACGGCCGAACCGGCTGAAAGAGAGAAAAAGGCTAAAACCGAGACAAAGAGCGCAGAAGCCGGCGTCATAGATTCCCCACGCAACCCGAGCTGAAAAAGCTCTGCGTCTTCGCGGCCAAGGCAGGCAGCACTAAGGCGGAATTCCAGATAATCCCTGATTTCCGGCTCCCCGAGGCGCCAGCGACACGCCCGGTCCGCGCGACGTCTCCTGCCGCTTGAAGACCGGTCACCGGTTCCCATATCTTCATCAAATCGCCGGGCAGTTGTGACGGCGAGGCAGATGGCCGCAAGGCATCTGGGAATAGGACGTTGGTCGCTTGCTTAAGGACCTTCATATGACGCGTGTAACGGCACTTTCGAACCCCCTGCTTCTGGGTTTTGAAGAGATCGAGCGGTTGGTTGACCGCGCGACCAAAGGCGGGGATGGTTACCCACCGTACAATATAGAAAGGGTCGCCAAGGACGGCGATTCCGGTGAGCTTTTGCGGATCACCCTGGCTGTGGCTGGGTTCACGCGTGACGACCTCGAGATAACGCTCGAAGACAAACAATTGACGGTTCGTGGCAAGCAGCAGGACGATAAGGCTCGCGATTATCTCTACCGGGGCATCGCATCCCGGCAGTTTTCGCGAACGTTCGTCCTTGCAGACGGCATCGAGGTCAAAAGCGCAGAGCTTGCGAATGGCCTCCTGGCCGTCGACTTGCAGCGGCTTGAGCCTGAGCGCCTCGTACGCCGGATTGAGATCGGAGCGGCCAAGCCAACCAAAAGCCGCACCTGAGCTGAGTCTTTCGCGTCACAGCGCAAGCGACCGAATCGTCGGAGGATCGGAGCAGACGAGCAGATCGAGAGGCCCCTGTGTGGGCCGCGGTTCCCGGTTTGCGATGAGAGCCCGGCCTCGACACAAGGAGGAAGAGCGTCATGAATACTAAGTCCACCGCGAAATCTGCCGACATCCACGATGCCGTCGCGCCGGTCATGAGCGAACTGGAGCTTGCACGGCTTGGCGGCGGCGAGGTCGCTTACATCAAGACATTGACCTCGGACGAAGCTCTGGAAATGTTTCCGCAGATCGAAGGCTTGCCAAAGGGCATCCCTCTGTTCTCGCTGCATGCGGCTGACGGCACGCCCATCGCGTTGACCGATACGCTGCAGGCCGCAATCGGGCATGCTCAGGAAGACGAGTTGTCGATCGCACCGCTACACTGACCCGCGGCTGAACGGGCGACGTATAAATCGTCCGCCGGCCCACAGGGGGGTGCTATGAACCGGCAGGGGGCCGCCCAAAGGCATGGGCGGCCGGCGTGCCGAAGGCTTTCGCGCTTACAGGCAGCGCAGCTTAAGCAAAGCTCACGGATGGTAATGGGCGTACTGGCCCCGTGCCTTGAAACGCTCAAGATACGCTGGAACCACGCCATCGACGGCGGCTGGCCGCGGAACGTCGAGCGCCATGATTGTCCGACCGTCCTTTTTGGCACCCTCAGACACCACATTATCTGACTGCAGCAACCGGACCTGATCGACCGTCATCGGCCGAAGCGTATTCGGCAGCGGCCAGGTCAGCGCAGCCATGAGCTTGGCCATCCAGAACGGAATGGGCAGCAAAAGCCGCTTGCGATCCGAATAGTCGAGCGTCAGCTTCAAAAGCTCCTTGAAGGTCGAAACCTGCGGCCCGCCAAGTTCGTAGGTCGTGCCAGGCGTACCCGCGCCAGTTGCCGCCGCCGCAGCAGCATGACCGACGTCGCCGACGAACACCGGCTGGAACTTCGTAACGCCGCTGCCAATCAGAGGCAGAAACGGACTAACCCGCGCCATAGCGGCGAAGCGATTGAAGAACTCGTCCTCCGGACCGAAAATGATCGACGGCCTCAGCACCATAGCGCCTGGGAAGCCAGCGAACATCGCCTCCTCGCCCAGCGCCTTCGTCTGGGCGTACTTGGCCGGCGAGGTCTTATCCGCGCCGATAGCCGAGATGTGAACAAGGCGCTCGGCGCCCGCCGCCTTCGCGGCTTTCGCGATCCTGGCGGCGCCTTCAACGTGGATCGCGTCGAAGGATTGTGCCCCTGTCGGCGCCAAAATCCCCACAGCGTTGATGACGACGTCAGCCCCCTCGACGGCCCGCGCCACCGAATCGGCAAATCTCAGATTGGCCTGGACCGGAAATATCTGCCCGACGACGCCCATGGGTTGCAGATAGCCCGCGAGATCCGGTCTGCGGACCGCAGCACGCACCCGGTATCCCTTTCGCGCCAGCGACCACACGATATGACGCCCGACGAACCCGGACCCGCCGAAAACCGTCGCTAGTTTACCGTTTCCTGCCATTCGAAACCTCGCTGCAGCCGTCGGCCTGCCACCCGGCCAGCCTCACATCTAGCGAGCCTGAGCGACCCTGTGAAGCACACGAAGGACGACTTTACCCGCAATCTGGCCTGGCTCAGGCGATATGGTCCCAAAAGCCTGCAAGATGCATACGTCACGCAATTGACTTCCGCTGCGGACCAATTTACCTGACACCCGCAAGCCCAGATGGCGGAATTGGTAGACGCACTAGTTTCAGGTACTAGCGCTCACAAGGCGTGGAGGTTCGAGTCCTCTTCTGGGCACCAGCAATGCAACGGCCGAAGAATCCAGCACAGGCGGGCCGACCGCCGAGCCGTACGCGAACTCAGTCCGTTTGCGCTGGCGTGCGGAGGTCGCATTGAAGTCCTCAGCACGCGGCGCCATCGTATTCGCGAGTTTCGACTTTAGGTCCTCGTGCTAAAGATAACTGTCGCGAGCGGCATTCCTATTGCTTCGGGGATGAACGCAATCTGTTTGTCGGGCAGCGGCGACGGGTTTCAGCACCAATAATCGCTTTGCGCGTCCTCGCTGAACGCGCGTCCCGTTCGCACTTACCAACTCTCCCATCCAGAATTGCCACGCATGCCATTGCCTGTGCGCTCTCGCCGCGTGTTGCTTGGTACGCGCCGTGGCACTCGCTACGCCACCGCGCAACAAGCAGAAAAAGCAATAAGATTGGGAGTAAACACCATGCTCAAGAGACTGGCGGCCGTAGCGGCCACGTTTGTCCTCGCCTCCACCGTTTATGCGTCGGCTGACGAATGGGGCGAGAAGTTCAAGATGATCGACACCGATGGCAACGGTTCCATCAGCCGCACGGAGTGGGAAGCAAACTGGACGAAGCTCAAGATTGATCCAGCCCCTACCTTCACGGCAATGGACGCAGACTCAAACAACAGCGTCGATACGGACGAATGGGTGACCGCCCAGAAGATGGTGAAGGCATTCCCTGAGGGGTGCAAATCGTCTTCGGAATCCTGGTGCCCGAAGCAGTACTAACAGCCTGTACTTTTAGTTCGCGCCGGGCGACCGAATTCATCGGAACGCCCGGCGTACGATTTCCCAAGATTTCTGCGAGTCATTTTCCTGCTCCGCCGTTTGCACATATCCGGGTGATTTCGCCGGCAACAGAAACCTCTTTTCATATGACGTCGGCAATCATTGCCGATCGGGCGGCATGGGACAAAATTCGCCATGTCGAGGGAAAAAATCCCTTTAAATTCGGCATTGATAATCGGTTCTCGCTCGTTAGAACGGCTTGGGCTCGGATGCTTGAGGTGAGCGCAACCAACCGTGAAGCTTCTCATCGTCGAGGATCACCCGATCGTCATATCCGGCTGCCGAGCGCTCTTTTCTCAAATCGATGGGATGGCGATCGTCGAAGCGCGAACGGCAGCAGAAGCACGGCTCGCAATGCCGCGCGAAGATCCTGATGTGACGATCATCGACATCAATCTTCCGGATGGCTCGGGCCTTGAGCTGACACGTGAGTTCGTCGGCCACGACCGCGAAGCTCGCATCGTCGTCTTCTCGACGAGCGATACGCCGATCCTTGCGATTCAGGCGATCCAGGCCGGCGCAAGAGGCTACGTCAGCAAGACCGGCGGCTCGACCGATCTGCGCGAGGCCGTGCTGGCGGTCGCCCGCGGCGATACGTGGATCTCGGATGATCTCGTGCAGGAGATGGCGCTGCTCCGGGCACAAAACCATCAAACAGAAACGCTTCTCAGCGAGCGCGAGCAGCTCGTCCTGCGAATGCTGGCGCGCGGCCGAAGCATGGCCGAGATCGCCAACGATATTTCCGTGTCCTATAAGACCGTCGCATCGGATTGTGCGATCCTGCGGAAAAAGCTCGGCGCCCGCACATCGACCGAAATGGTTCGTATTGCCCTTGAAATGAAGCTGATCTGAAAGCTGCCGAGCGGTTGCGATATTCGCCGAGCCGGACAGCAATCTGGGAAATAGTTCCCGACATTTCTTCCTATTTATCACCTTAATTCGGGAAGTTGTCCTCTGTTAGCGTGCTGTCAGTATGCATCTCGGAGGGAAGTAGTCCTCTGAGCTTAAGAAACGACTTCGAAACGGGGGCCGTTTCGTATCGCCCATAGAGGAGTTTTTCGAAATGAAATTTGGATTATTGGGTGTCGCAGCACTGGTGGCAGGCGCCGCATTGGCGTCCGTTCACTACGCACACCCGGCCATCGCCGCTTCGGCATCTCTGACCGCGCTTGATCCCGACAACGACGGCACGGTCGATGTGCCGGAAGCCAAAGCTGCCGCGACAAAACTCTTTACCAAGCTCGACCCCGACAAGGACGGAACCCTTGATGGCAAAGAGCTGTCCGGCCGCGTTGACGAAGCCGGTATGAAAGCTGCTGACCCCGATAACGATGGCACGCTCGATCAGAACGAATACGACGCGATCGTTGTAGAGCGCTTCAAGGCTGCCGATCCCGATAGTGACGGCACGCTCGACGACAAAGAGCTAGCCTCGGATGCCGGGAAATCATTCCTGCTTCTTGTTGAGTAAATTTCCTCGGCTGTCTGGATCGCATGCAAGTCGCGGCCAGGCAGCCTCTTTTCCTGTGTGTGCACTGAGATTTCGAGACGCATGTGACGCCGCTGCAGTTGAGATCTACCGATTCTTCCCTCACGCTTTCAGGAAATTGAGAAGAAGGGTTCGGAGGCGCGCGCTCGAGGTTTGGGTTCACCCAGTTTGTGAACGTTTAGCCTTTGGAGAAGCCCATGCCTCTCGTAAGCATTTCACGGATTGCTCTCCTTCTTTCAACCGTCACCCTTTGCGCCGCAGCACCCGCTCGCTCCGACGATCCGGTACGGGTCTCAGGCTATTTCTGCGGTCAAAAGCACGAACAGGTCGCTTTTCTTCAGCGGGAAGCTGCGGGCGACTCGGAAGAGATCGCAGCCAATGAAGTGAACAAGGTGGTTGGCAAACAGACCTGCGCCTACTTTCTTCCCGCCAATGCCATTCCCGTGAAAGACGAAACCGTGATGAGCAACGGCCTCGTCTATAAGATGCAGAGCTTTATTTTCTTGCCAGAGAAGGTCGAACGTTGGACCGGCACCTACTTCGGCTCGATGCAATCGACCAGGACCTTCAGCGAGCTCTGACCCCTCTTGGACGAAGCCGTACAGCTAAAGATGCTTACTGCCTGAGGAGTCGACCGGCTTGCTGTCGTCGGGTCGGCATGGCTCTGCAGACGCACGGCATTTGAACGTGTTGAAAGGTCCCGCGTGGCACGAGACGGATTTGTTCTTCGCGTGGTCCCACTCTTGATAACCCTCGCCGAGCGCACCGGCGCGGGATGTCCACCATGTCGTCGCAGCGGATTTGGCTTCGGCTTCGGTCTTGCCCGATGCAACGCCGCTTTTGACCATCGCGCCACAGAGCAATTCAGCGTGGCCGGTGCTGGGTGCTGCCCCAGCTGCAACCACGATGGTAAGCGCGATGGCGCTAATGTTCCACAGCGCCGGCAATAACCATCCGCGGTCCGCTAGGACATTTGATCTTCTTGATCTCGACATTGCTGGCAAGATCGAGAACTGAAATGGTGTTTGAAAACCAGTTCGCCACATAGGCTTTTCTCCCATTGTGCAGCACGGCCACGCCTTCCGGATAGCGCCCGACCTTGATCTCGGCGCGCGGTGCATACGTTTGCGCATTGAAGATCGAGACGGTTCCGCCGTGTTGGTTGGAAACGAGGATTTCTGAATTGTCGTCGGTGATGGTCACGCCATAAGGCATAGCGCTTGTCGCGGGCGTCGAGACGATCTTCAGAGTTTTCGTATCGATGATCGACAGCGTCGCGGCTTGGACGTTGGCGACCGCCAGTTGTTTTTCGTCCGGACTTATTGCCAATGCGAACGGCGCACGGCCGACGGGAATTTCCGCCAGAATTTTGAGATTCTTTGTGTCGATGACTGCGACATTGTTCGATTCACGGTCGGCAACGAAAAGCCGTCTGCCGTCTCCCGTCGCAACGAGATGAGCCGGCGAGCGCCCCACGGTAAACGTCGCTTCAGCCGCGCCGGTCGTCTCATCGACGATAGAAATGCGATTGGCGCTCCAGTCGCCTACAAAAAGGCGGCCCGCATTGTCGGACGCAATGCCGAATGGCTGGCCGCCGACCTTTAGGGTCGCCAAGACAACGCGCCGGTCAAGATCGATGACGGCAATCTCGCCGCTGTCGGGAAGCGTTGCGAAGGCTTTGCGTGATTTCGCATCGATCGTGAAGGCTGCCGGCTTCCCGGTAATGGCGACCTTCGCCGCAATTTCGTCGGAGGACGTGTCGATGACAGAAAGAATGCCGTCGTCTTGACTGAGAACGTAGACGCTTTGCGGTGAGGCCATCGCCACTGCGCCTTTCAGCGCAATGGCGATGGTGCTCAAAAGGGCAGCGACGGGAAGACGTGCCCTCATTTACCTTCAACTTTCGCCTTGAGGCCTGCGAGGCCGGCTTTAATGTATTCGGTCGATCCCTTGACTGCCGCTTCGTCATTCTGATCGTCCGCCGGCTCGTTGCCGGTATCGAAGCGATAGAGACGCGAGATCCACTCGACCTCGCTACCTCCGTCGGCAGCGGGCTGCACGATAATCGCATCGGAATACGAACTGACCGGGAGAGCCTTGAGGTCTTCGTTTTGCAGGCGGTAGTCGATCTCCATCGCCTTGTCGTCGATAGCATCAAGGCTGTCGATGAGCGTTCCGCCAGACTTTAGCGTCAGCGTTCTGGTCGTGTCGTCGCCGCTCCCTTCGACCTTGATATTCGTGACCCACGGATGCCACGTCCCGATGGACGCAAAGTCTTTCACGACTTTCCAGACGTCAGCGGGTGGGGCGGAAATCGTAATTTTCTCGTCCACTTTTTGTGGCGTCGGGCCATGCGCCCACGCAGCACTCGAGAACGAAAGAACAGCAGCGATAACGAGAAGTGGACGTAACTTAATTGCCATAAACCAAGGCTCCTTTGGGATGGGACGTAAAGCCGAACTTCAAGAGGTGGCGGAGATTGGGGAAACGCACCGTCTCGAACAGTGAAAATGCGTAGAGTGCGAGCAGCAGCAGAAGCGCCGCGAGCGCGGGGACGTGGGACATATTCGTATTCACCGGCACGAGCCGAGGTTCCGTTGCTGAGAGAAGACGCGGCGCCAGCGAATTGACGTGCTGAAGCTCGGCGTATTGCAGGCCCGTACGCCGCGCGAGGTCTTCCAGATGCGCGGTTTTTACCGACGACAATTGTTCGTCGCCGGTCGCGGGCATGGCACCAAACGGAGCGTTGCGCGGATTGTATCCTTCGCGCGTCTCGGCATCTGGCGGCGGCGCCCCGATTCGATTGTCCTGCGGAACGTCAGTTTCGCTGTAGACGCCGGCTTGCCGTCCCTCGTCATCGAATTTCGGGATCGGCGTTTTTTCCGTTCCTCCGACGCCGACGATCAAGCCCTTTACAGCACCCGGCTTGCCATCGAAATCCGGAACGCCCGTGAAGGGCAGAGGCGGCGCTTCATGTCCGTCAGTTAGAAATAGAAGATCCGATTTCAAGCTCTGAGCGATGTCGATGCCCGAATAGAGGCCCAGGGCGATATAGCTGTCGCCCGCCCACGCCATGCGCCAATCGAGATCCGAGATTGCCCCTTCGAGTGCATCGTAGTTGGCGCAGATCTCGGCCGGATCGAAGAGGAGATACGAAATGCGCTCCGTAAAGACGCCGAGACCGAGACGTGAGTCGCAGGGAAGATCCTGCATCAGATTGACGAGCGCAGTCTTGGCGGATTCCAGACGATCCTGCGATCCGCGCGGGTTTCCCATGTCGCGCGTGTTCATGCTACCGGTGATATCTATGATTGCCAAAACGTCGGCGATGCGCTGGTTGCGCACGAGATGGAAGCCAATCATCGCGGCAATAGTCAGTGCCAGCGCGCTCGCGAGCAAAGCTGTTCGGCGATCGAACTCAATCCCGAAGAAAGTCATGGCAACCCCTTCGGAATGCCAGGCAGATCCGTCCATAATTTCTTTGGTGCGTCGGGCGATTCTTTATCGGGATTATCCGCTTGCGGCAGGTCACGCACGATCCGCATGGCAACGTCGATATTGTAGCGCGCATCCCAGTTTGCCGGATCGAGTTTGAGGGCGAGGCGATATTCGAATTTCGCCAAATTGACGAGCGCAGCCGCTCCGTCGAGATCCCCCTTGCGAACGGCCTCGGCCGCGAGCAGCGTTCTGGAATTGGCGATATTGTAAAGCGCAGCCGCATGAATGGCCCGGGGAACCCTTTCGACCGACGAACTCAAGGTTGCTTGCGCATCATCGATTTGATCGCGTCGCAAAGATTCATTTATGCGCGCCAGAATCTCCTGCGCCGTCGCGGTTCGAACGTTGATCGCAGCATCACTCAGTGCCAGGAGTTGGCGGATCGTGCTGTTAGCGCGTTCGGCTCGGAAGAAGTCATCGGCGGCGTATCCAAACCAAACCGCGCACAACAGCGTGAGAAACCAAAGAATTTTTCTGCGCTGATCCGATAAAAGCGTGATGAAGCGGTCAACGAGCATGCGCGCCTCCGGGCATGGCGTGGAGCGAGCGGGCGCAGAGCTTCGCAGCAAGAAGAAGAGCTAAAGCCAGCGCCGCATACCCGTATGCCCATCGCGACAGGTCGTATTGCGGGATGCGCTCGGTGTAGACGATTGGCGTCTGCTCAAGCTTGCCGATATCTTTGATGGCGGCTTTGACCGCATCAGCGTTCTCCGCTTCATAAGCACGGTAGGGAATGCGCAAACTTTGAAAGAACTTGTTGAGGTGACGTTCGGGGAGCGCCTGCGGCGTATCCTCTGCATCGGACGGAGGAGTGGCGAACATGCTGTTCGAACCTTCGGTGCGCAGATAGAGGAAATAGAGATGGACGGGGCGCCGGGCGAAATCCGTTCGCAACGCCTCCTGCACGCGCCGCCCCACGACCGCGACGCCGTCCGAGACCAGAACGATAGCGCGCGAACCAGGCAGAACATCTTCGTCGATCATGCTGAGCGCCATGCCGAGGCCGCGGCCGACATCCGTGAACGCGAGACCCGGCCGGTCGATCGCATCGATTGCATTGAGAACGACGCCTTTGTGATCGGTAATCGGCACTACATGTAGCGGCGCAGTTGAAAATTCGGCGATACCGAACCGGTCATGTTTGCGCTCCACGACGAAATCCTTGAGCAGCCGCTTGGCTGCCGCCGATTTCGATTCTTCTGCTCCGCTGGGCTGACGACCTGCGAAGGTATCGTTCATGCTGGCGGAACGGTCTATCAACAGCACGATGTGCGCGCCCTGTCCAAAGCGCTCGATCTTGCGTTCACGCAGCGCAATTCCCGACAGTCCGAGAACGATGCCACTAATGGCGAGCACTCCCGCAAATCGCAGTGCCCAAGTCAGAACTTGCGAAAGCCGGTCGATCGGGAGGTCCGCAAGCGAAGGGTAGCCCTCCTGCTTCTGTGTCCCGAGAAAGAGCGGGATAAGCATCAGCGGCAGCAAATATAAACCGAGCGGGTTCGTAAAAATCATGCCGCCGCTCTTTCTTCGCGTGCAAGATCGCCGGCCAGCCTCTTCACGCTTTCAAACGGGAAGCGATCCTCGGCGGTGCGTCGATCGTCGCCGAAGAAATAAAGGCGCGAACTTTCGAAAAAAGCTTTGAGCTGCGGTGCCAGCCCTTCAAAGCGCGGATGTTCTCGCGTGAACGCTGAAGCGTCTTCGGCAAATAATCGATGACCGGCCGCTTCGTCGAAAGCGCGATGCAGAATGAGAAGTGCCTCACGATAGGAAGCGTCGCCCACCCCATAGGGCAGGAGGTCCCGGATCTGGCGGTCGGCTTGCGTAAACGGACGGCCGGCGCGTTTCTTGAACGGCCAGATGGCATAATGCCAAAGCAGCAGTAGCCCACAGCCGAGAAGCGCGAGACCCGAAAACGCAAGCATTTTTTCTTTGGAGGCGACTGGAATCTCGTGTGCCTGCACGTTAGGACGCAGGACGTCCGAAAGTTCTTTCGTCTTTTCGGGCATGAGATCGTTCAAAACGAGATTACGAAGCGGCGAGAGGGTCAGGCGCAGAGCAGGAACCGACGCGGAATATTTCTTCGCAGCTTCTTCCGAGTCATTCGGCGCAGTTTCATCCGGCGCAACACTCGTCGGATTTTTGAACTTCAGCGGGAAGGCCGGGATGTCGAGTTCAGTTGCCTCGATCGCGGAATAGAAAATCTGATACTTCAGCTTGATATCGTAGATCCGCCGCCCGTCAGCTTCGCGCTCTGTGTGGTCGATGGAAACCAAGTCGAGCCAGTACGTCAGGGGACCGGGCCGTGGAAGTGCCGCGGTAAAGAGTTCGGTGTTACCGCTGGTGACGACTTGAACGTCGCGTTCGAGCATATCTCCGATAAAATAACCGAACGTTCGCGGCTCATAGATGTTGACGGCGTCTATGGCCGCCACCGCCGGGCGAATGCCGATCAGAATGAATACGATCATCCAAAAGATGCGCATCAGGCGGCCCCGTAGAGAAGATAGGCGGTAAGGCGCATCCAATCGATCGAATCGCGAATGGTGAACATCTCGCGAGCGTTCGCGTCGAGGACGCGCGTGATGCGATCGCGCCGCTCGTTTCGCAGCGTCAACCATTTCGCTTTCAATGATGGACGCATGGCGACAAGACGATGCCGTCCGGTTTCAAGGTCGCGAAGATTGAGCAGACCCCAACGCGGCAAGTCCTCAATCTCAAGACTGTCGCGCAACTCGATTGGCACGACGTCGTGGAAGGCGAGCGCCTCGGCTGCAGCCCGCGCCCCCTCTTCAGGCCACAAAAAATCGGAAACAATGAAGACAAGCTTGCGCGATCCGGCAATTGCCGCACCGGCTTCGGCGATCCCTTCAATTCCTTGGTGCTCGGCTTTTGCGTGGCGAAGCCGGTCAATGGCGTCCAGGTGCGCCGCGCGTGACAGCGTCTTCCAGAGCAAGAGGTCCTGGCGCAACGCGCTGTCAAACGGCAGCAATGCAAAGGTATCACCGGTACGTTCGGTGCAAATCGCAAGCGCTTCGGCAATATCTGCCGCAAGGGACATCTTGTTGCAGTGGCCTTCGAAGGCCATCGAAGCTGAAACATCGACGAGAACGACGACATCAATCGCGCTCGGCTGTTCGGCGCGACGGACAAGAAGACGTTCGAAAGGGTCGCTCAACGAGGCGCGAACGGCGATGCGCCTCGGATCAGGAAACGCGGTCAGCGGAACGACATCGCGGAACAGGCCGCTGCTTCCCGACAGATAGCTCTTGTGCGCGCCGACGCGGACGCCGCTCGTACGCCAGGGTATGGCATAAGCGAGATCGCGCGCGGCGTCGTTCATGGCGCCGGTACCTTGGCGAACACGCCTCTGATAAGCGACCGAATGATGTCATCGCGTCGAAGTTCATAGACCGGCGCAAGGAAGATGCGGTGCGCCATGCACTCAGAGAAAATCTCGCGAATATCCTCCGGCACGACCATGTCTCTGCCGGAGAGCCACGCCTGCACGCGCGCCGCTCGGATTAGATAACTCATGCCGCGCGGGCTGGCTCCGCCCGCCACGAGACGCGTGATGTCGACGTTTGGAATATCAATGCCGGCCTTCGCGGGTTCGCGCACGGCGGTCCAGAGATCGAGAACGTAGCTCTCCAGCGCCGGGCTTACGATGATGCTGTTCTGAATGACCTTGGAAAGCGCATTCAGACGCCGGTAGCCGATCACGCCTTCCCTGAGTGATGAAATAAGCGCGTCGACATCATGGAACTTCGTCTCAAAGAGCAAGTCTCGGCGCGCCGTATTGTCTGTCGGGGTAGCAATGCCAACTTCCATCAGAAAGCGATCGCGTGCCGCGGCAGGCAGCTCAAAGGTTTCCTCACGCTCGATGCGATTGCGATCAGCAAAGACGAGCAGATTGGGAAAATAGTGTTCCTTGTTGAAGGCCGTGATACTGCGCTCGGCCATCAATCGCAGCAGCAGCGAATGCACCTGAGGGCGCGCCCGGTTGATTTCGTTGAAAAAGAAAACCGAGAGATCGCTGCCATGGCGAAGAACGGGACCCGGATCGACGCGTGGCTTACCCTCTTCGTTAAGAAACGTATGATAGATCATGTCAGAAGGCATTAGATCGATCGTGCCTTCGATACGCTCGTAAGCACCACCGAGCGCTCGAGCCACTGCGCGCAGGAGCGTTGTCTTGCCGACGCCGACGTCGCCCTCCAGAAGAACATGCCCGCGCGCGAATACGGCAATTGTCAGGAGACGGATTGCCCGTTCTTGGCCGACGACAGCTTTCGCGATTTCCTGCTCGAAGTCGCGAGCATCGCGGCGCCAGCTTTCGAGGTTAATTGGTTCGGACATATCGGCAGTAGGCTGCCGATCAAGCGTTGGGCGATTCATTATTCTTGTTCCCAAGCATGGCGTGCTCAGCCGGCCGAACGACTGGACGTCAGATTTAAGTTCGGACGAAAAGGGGGGTGCTGTTTTGGGCAGCACCCCAGATACCTCGGAGAGGAAATTTTTTCGTCCTGCAAGCGTCGCAAGATCCGAGGATTATTTATCCGTCTCGACTATTGGATTTTCGAGACGTCGTAGACCCACTTGCCGGTCTTCTTGAAGTTCTCAGCGCGCTTCGCATTCCGCTCTTCCATGGCAGCCATGGATTCGCTCTGCTTCGCGAGCTGCTTCGGGTCGTGCTTCGGATCGAACTTCGTACCCTTGATCTTTTCAGGGAAGCCGGGCTTCGGCTCCCAGCAGTTGCCCGGAGCGCGGCAGTGCGTGCCATCGTAGGCCATGGCCGCGGGTGCCATCGCGCCAGCGAGGCCGGCAAATGCAATTCCGGCAACGAGCGTGAGTGAAAGGTTCTTCATAGGCATTCCTCCATTTTTCTACTCGTTTTCGGACGGTCTGATCCGTCCTTGTTGTTCCGTACCAGCCAAGCCCTGTGAGGCAGACCTAATCAGGACATGAGCTAGTTGCCGGAAATCTTGCATTGCTGCTTCGCAGCGGCAGCGCGTCCCGTTTTTTCCCATTCGTCGATATTGAAGGCTTTGAAGTTCTTCTTCTGCTCGTCCGTCAGCCACTGAGCGTCTTTGACGTCGTCCTTCTGGATGTGGCGGATCCAAGCAATGAGCTTCATCATGTCGTCGAGCTCGATGTCTTGGCCGTGCGGACCCATCATGCCGTTGGCACCGCCGAAGATGGTCTCAAACAGACCCTTGTCGGTCTCGTTCTTCGGATAGGTCCAGTAGGAATCGTTCAGACCCGGACCGACCTTGCCTTCTCCGATATGCCCGTGGCAGCCCGAGCAGGACTCGAGAAAAACCTCTTCGCCTTTGGGTAGGCAGCCTGGAACTTCGACGTAGGCATCCACACCGGTTTCCAGGAACTTCTTGACCGCAGGGGTATCACGGCCTTCCTTCGGTGCCGTGCCATCGACGTCCAGGGTTTCACCAGTAATGGTATTCTGAAAAACCTGTTGGGCATTGGCCATCTGCGCACCCGCGATCAACGACCATACGACAGCGCCGGCTGCCAGAATTCCAAATCTCATCTGCAATTTCTCTTCCACTCTTCTTCGATTGCCGATCTGCGGGACATCTGTCTTCAGGTCGGCGGTTGAGGCGCTTCGAAGGGAATTCCTTCGTCTTTCAGAACCGCATCGATTTTCTTCTGTATGCCCGGAAGGGCGGTGTTTATCGCGGCCATCAGATCTTTCTCGTCTTTGCGGACGGCGAATGACTGGTCGAAATGAAACGGAACGCGCTGGCCATCGTCGCGAACATTATTATCGGGAATGACAGTCAACTTGAGCGCGTCATTCGCCTTGACGTAACGCGCGACTTCCGGCGCGAAACCAATAGCGAGCTCGGATTTTCCCGAAGCCACTTCGCCGACCATCCGATCTGGCGGAACGCGCGTGTAGGAGTTTCGCTTATCCTTGAAGTTGGTCAGCGACGACACGTAGTTGATATTGTCGTTATAAAGATCGAGCTTGGTAATCATCGTTTCGGCGGGCGTGCCTTGCACGAAGCCAATCGGATTTGCCTTGACGATATCGGGACTATCAAAGCTGTCGATCTTCAGCGGCGAGTCCTTGCGCTGAATGAAAACATAGGCCGCTCGATAATAGGGCTTCGACGTCAGAACGCGGGGATCGTTGGCATCCGTTCCGATAATGACATCGCAAAGATTTTTATCGAGCTGATCGCGCACCGCGTAGATGGCGTCTTTTTGAGACCAGACAAATTCGGCTTTTCGCCCCAAGCTATCAGCAAGAATTTTGGCGATCTTATTTTCGAATCCGGACTCGTCGTCCGCCGAATACGGCAGTTCTTTCGCGGCCGCGCAGACACGCAGGACATTTTTGTCCTCCGCCGCAGCAGGTTTTGCATCATCCGACATCGACGGATTGAAAGCTGCGAGCGCGAATAGCGAAACACTGATGGCAGCCGCGACTTGCCAAAGATGCGAAACAAATGTCCGCGAATGAGCGGTCTCTAATTCGGGAGCCATGATTTGAACAAGGCCTTTCAAATCGGTCTGGCGGTTGCTCGCGCCTCGCGCGGGATCAAGCGCTGTTGCCGGAAATTCGAATGAATTGCTCGCGAGGCAGATAGCCGTCGTTGTGAAGCGAATAATCGACTATCGCCGCGCGGCTCGGGTCCTTTTCGGACACGAGAGATATCCAGTGGGCTATGGCGTCGGTGAAGATCGCCGATGCCATAGCCCAAGGCTGATTATCAGCCCTTCTCGTATTCGCCGACGTTGACGTCGTCGTAGGGGTTCTTGCCGTCAAGCGAGAACACTTCGACGCTGCCGCCCATCTGCGTGTAGTTCTGGAGTTGCTTGAAGGCGCCAACCGCACCGAGACCAGCGGTCGGATCCTGGAGGTCGAACACCAGACCGACGCCCGGCCAACCACCAACGCCCGACATGATAGCAATGTACTGGATGCCATTGTGCTCGTACGTCATCGGGTAACCGATCACGCCCGACGGCAACTTGTGCTTCCAGAGCAGCTCACCGGTGTCCGAGTTGCGTGCTTTGATGAAGCCATCAAGCGTACCGTAAAACACCAGGTTGCCAGCGGTTGCGAGCGTGCCGCCCCAAACCGAGAAGCGCTCCATGTGCTCCCACTTGTACTTGCCGGTGATTGCGTTGTAGGCCTTGATTTGACCGAGGCCCAGGAAGTTCTGGCGATCACCCTTCGGACCTGGGTACATCCACAACGTTGCACCAACGAAGAACTGACCTGCGCGGTAGGGAAGCATGAAGGGCTCCCAGTCCATGCAGATGTGGTTGATACCCATGAAGAACAGCTGCTTCTTGGGATCATAAGAGTCGTGACCCTGGTTGTGGTAACCCATGGCCGAGGGGCAGATGTCCGTGCCCTTGTGGTTCATGTAGGTACCGTATTCAGGATCGCGAACCGGAAGGCCGGTCTTCAGGTCGACCGTCTTGAAGACGTTGACCGTATCGTCGAGCTTGTTCGCCGAGATGAGGTCGCCGTTTGAACGATCAAGCGTGTAGACGATGCCGTTACGATCGGGATGCGTCAGAAGCTTGCGCTCCTTGCCGTCTTTGTCTTTCTGCTCAGAGAGCATCATGACGTTGACGCCAGCGAAGTCCCACTCGTCGTGAGGCGTCTTCTGGTAGCCGAACTTCAACTCACCGGTGTCGGCATCGCGGGCCATGATCGTCATGGTCCACTTGTTATCGCCCGGACGCATCGTTTCGTTCCACGGAGCGGGGTTGCCCGAGCCGTAGTAAATCAGGTTGAGCGATGGATCGTAGGCATACCAACCCCAGTTGGTGCCGCCGCCGATTTTCCAAGCGTCACCTTCCCAAGTCGCAAGGCCAAGGCCCTTTTGACCGTAGTGCGGGTTCGCCTTATTGAAGTCATCGCCGATACCGATATCGGCGTCCGGACCGGTCGCGTACTTGCGCCAGACTTGTTCGCCGGTTTTGACGTTATAGGCGGTTGTGTAGCCGCGAACGCCGAGTTCGGCGCCCGAAGAACCGACGATTGCCAGATCCTTCACGACGTACGGAGCCTGGGTTTCGGTCTGGCCGACTTTGATATCGGCGTTTTCGACTTTCCAGTATTCTTCGCCCGTCTTGGCGTTAAGCGCGACGAGGTGACCGTCGAGCTGGGTCTTGATGATCAACGCCGGAACTTTACCGTCGCCCGGCCAATAAGCCAGACCGCGGTTCACGAGATCGCAGCACGCCACGGAACGAGCGGCTGGGTTCTGCTTCGGGCTATGCTGCCAAAGGATGTGGCCCGGATCGTTGAGATCAAGAGCAAAAGTCTTGTTGGGGAATGAGGTATGAACGTACATCACACCATCGACGACGAGCGGAGCGCCTTCATGGCCGTGCAGCTCACCGGTCGAGAACGACCAAGCATGCTTCAACTGCTTGACGTTGCCGACGTTGATTTGGTCGTCTTCGCTGTAGTTATTCGAGTCGTAATTCCGACCCGGCATCACCCAGTTGTCTTTGCTCTTCGACAGTTCAACTAGCTTGTCATTCGCGTAAGCGCTGGTTGCGACGCCGAGCTGCATAGCGGCGGCTATCGCCATGCAGGACGCCGACATCAGCATTGAGGTGCCAACGACTTTTTTCATGCCCATTTAACCTCGCGTTTCCTAAACCCAGCTTTTTCTTATTCGGCCGAGGCGACTTCCCTTGTGAAACGAAGGGGTACTTTTGCCGTCCCGACCCTCTGAGGCACGAGCGGAATACGGGCAAAAGTCTCACCCGAGGCCACTCTTAGATGCGTGCTGCGCGTTCGGATCGCTGGTCGTCCGATGGTTGCGCGATCAGCACGGGGCGGACCGTAACGATGTAGCCTTGCGAGGTCTTCAGATTGATCGGCAAATTGGGCCGGGAAGTTTTGGCAAAGAAGACTGCAGACGTTGTCCTGGTAGTCTCTGCGCGCGTCTGTCATAGCTGGCGATGAGAGAATGAAAACCACCTGTAAAAGCGCAAATAATCGTGATGACCCATCGCCTTTCCATCTTTGCACTGGCCCTCGTGATTGCCGCCGGCTTAAACGGATGCAGTGACGAACAACCGACACAGCACCAAGCAGAACACCGTTCCGGGCTGACGAAGGTCGGCACGAAGAGCTGGTTGACGGAACAGGACGACGTGAGGCCGGAGATCTGGTTGATTGAGCATGAGACGAAGAGTGACGGGAAAGTTGCCGCCTCAAAATCGGGAGAAGTTCGCCGTGCTCTGATCGAGGCGTCCGAAAAGTTTAACGACTCGCCACGCATGGTCGCGAACCGCGCTGTCCAGCTCGAAGATATGCTGAAAGGTGCGGGCGGCGATGAAACCGCCATCAGCTTGATTACTATGTTGAACAACGCAATCGCCGCCAATCGGATCGAGAGTTTCGGCGCGGCGGGACAGCAGTATTACAATTTGCGCAAAGCCGGATTCACCGGCGAGCAGGCGCTCGATGCGCTTTCGAAACGTTATGGTTCGCGCAGTTGACGTAATGCAAACGACATCGCGTTTATCCGGTTTAGCTGCCCGCTTGCGAAAGGCGGCATGGTTTAGTCGCTCCATCCGGCAGCAAGTTCTGCTCGCGATTTCCGCGATGCTTTTTCTTGCCACCGTACTGATGGGAGCAACCGCCGTCCTCAATGGCCGCCAATCCGTGAACGTCGAAATCGAAGCGTCGATGGATACGGCGGAAGGCTATCTGCGCGAGCTTGTTCGGCGGATCAACGCCGAAAATCATCTCTCCGACCTCGATAATCTCGTTGCCCACGAAATTCAGCATCTGCGTCATGCCCGCGTTTACGTTGAAGATCCGGGCAAGCCGATGCGCGTCCTGCGATCACCGGAAACGGTGTCCGATATCGATGACGCCAATGATCGCACGCCCGACTGGTTCGAGGCACTGATGATGCCTAAAGGCGGTAACGATCATACCCGCGTCATCAGCATTGAGCCGAACGGCCGCTCGCTCATTCTGAAGGGTGACCCGGATGACGAGATCGCGGAGAAGTGGGAGCAGCTCTCAGCTTTTGCGACGGTCGCGGTCGTCGCCATCGTTTTCATCGTCTTGGCTTTCTATATCGTTCTCGGCCGTATCCTCAATCCGCTGACGGACCTTGCGAAGGGACTGGTGGCGCTTGAAGCGGGTGAGCGGTCGCAGCGCCTCAAAATTCCAAAAGTGACCGAAGTTGCCGACATTGCAGTGAAGTTCAATTCGCTTGCTGCATCTCTCGATCAGGCGCGAGAAGAAAACGGCGAACTCTATCGGCAGATTCAATCCGTGCAAGAAGATGAGCGGCGCGAGATTGCGCGCGAACTCCATGATGAGGCTGGTCCCTGCCTTTTTGGAATTACCGCGAACGCGGAATCAATCAGCCGTCTCACCGATGCGCTCCGCGAAGACAGTGCTGAAGCCATTCGCAAAAGAACGGACGAAATCCTGTCGATTTCCTCGCGTCTCAAGGCTATGAATCGCGCGCTTTTGAAGCGCCTTCATCCTGTCTCCGTCGGCAAAGTGCCTCTCTCTGCGCTCATTCAAGATCTCGTCTATGATTTCGAACGGCGCCATCCCAACGTTCGCATCGGCCTTTCGGTCACCCCGCTCATCAGGCCCTACGGTGAGCGCATCGACCTCACCGTCTATCGCTCAACACAAGAGGCGCTGACGAATGCCATTCGGCATGGTCAGGCGACGCACATTGTCGTCCAACTTCGCGAAGAGGCCAGCCAAGGCGCCGGCAGCGATCATGATGCAATCGCCCTGCGCATCAGCGACGATGGCGTTGGCCTGAAGCCCGACGTGCAAGCAGGCTTCGGATTATCCGCGATGAGAGAGCGCGTTCTGGCAGCGGGGGGCAGCCTTGTCATCGCCGGTCACGAACCCCACGGCACCACGATTTCAATCAAAATCCCGTTGCGGCCCCGAGATCTTCACGGTGGTTCCGTCAACGCATTTTCCCAGGCGACCGCATGACCAAAATTCTCGTGATCGACGACCATCCCATCGTGCTGCAGGGCTGCCGCCGCGTGCTTGAAGATGCCGGCATCGACGACATCATGCTCGCGTCAAATCTCATTGAGGGATTTCGCGCCTATCGCCACGATAAACCCGATCTCATCATCATCGACCTTGCAATCAAGAAAGGTGTGCTCGGAGGGCTATCGTTTATCCGCCGCCTTCGCATCCACGACAAGCACACGCCGATCCTCGTGCTGACGATGCACGAAGACCCCATGATCGCCAGCCAATCGCTGCGACTCGGTGCTAATGGCTACATCCTAAAAGATACATCGTCCGTAGATATCGTGAAGGCACTGCAGGCCGTGCGCCAGGGCAAGGCGTTTCTGAGTCATGCCATTGCCTCCGCGATTGCTGTGATGGAAACAAAAGGCCGGACCAACCCCCTCAACGGCATGACGTTGCGCGAATTGCAAACGTTGGAGTTGATTGCCCAAGGCAAGCAATATGCTGCTATCGCCGACGAATTGCACGTCAGCTACAAAACAATTGCAAATACATGCTCCCAAATCAAAACGAAGCTTGGCGTAAAATCGCTCCCCGAGCTGATGCGCATTGCCATCGATCACCTGCCTGAAATGTCGGGGCAGAGAATAAACGATCGTTCTGCGCCGCCAATGCGTCTCGGGAAGGTTTGGTAGCTCGAATTGCAGTGACTTGGCATGTGTTCCTGGGCCATCCGTTCGACTGTAAAAATACAAGAACTTCGGAAACGGCTCGGGTAGGATTCTCATGAGATTTTTTGTTATCGGATTATTGGCCTTCATCGCCGGTCCGGCTTTCGCCGATCAGTCGTGCAAGGACCAAGTCGATGCGGCGTTCGCAAAGCTACGAGAGGCAAAAGCATTCCGTCTTGAAACCACGATTACGAATGCTGACGGTTCGTTGAAGATGAAAGCCGATTACGTTCTTCCCGATCGGATGCACCAAATCGTCGAGGTCTCGAACCAGCCGATGCCTATGGAGATGATCGTGATCGGCAAGCGCGCCTGGTCCAATCAGCAAGGCGTCTGGGCGGAGTTGCCTCAATCGTTCGCGGATACCGTCGCCAATCAGATCAAGGAAACGGTCGCGCAACCTCCGAAAGTCGGCACCGACTATAAGTGCGCCGGCAACAAGGATTTCGAAGGCAAAACCTACGCAGTCTACCAAGGCACTCTTGCGATGCCGCTCACAGCCGACGCGAAGGACAAGGGACCGCGCGTCTCTGCCGTGTCGGTGCCGAACCAGCAAAGCGTTTACATCGATAAGACCACAGGCTTGCCGGCACGCAACATCGTTACGCCGGTGACCGATCCAACCAAGCGGCTATTCGACGGAACGTTCACAGTCATGCCCAATCTGACGATCGAGCCGCCGGCAGTAACCGCCAACTGAAGCGTGGCAGACCCCGGTCACCGAGTGGCGGTTGATGCCATCGCCTATAACAGGTGGCCGACGACAAGATCGCGATGCGCGAGGCGCGCCCGACCGTCTACGGTCAGATCATAGACCGACCGTGGATGTGTCGTTCGCGCAATCAGAATGACGCTCAGCTGCAATCGGTTCTCACGCGGCGACAGCCGGAAACCCGGCTACGCAAATCGGAAGCGACAGAAATGGGTTTTTCTTGTCTTCGAATTTCCGTTTTTTTCTCGTGCCTAATGGCTGCCAGTTCCGCAGCGGTAGCCACTCAGCTGCCTGTTCGAAAAGCCGGGCACTGGCAGCTGACGACGGTTGCGGCGACGGTTGGTATGAAAACATTCGACGCGTGCATCACAAGAAATGATCCGATTGTGACCGGGATAGGTAAAAAGAATTGCACGGCGTCCGGCGTTAGAGTTCTTGGCGATGAGCGATACGTTGACGTGGTTTGTACGACCGGCGCGGGCAAAGAAACGACCAGCACAGTACTTACTGGCAATTTTTCAACGTGGTACCGCGCCATGTCCAAGATCACGTTCGATCCGCCGCAAGACGGCGTTGCTCACATGGGTGTGACGATCGACGGGAAATATCTTGGACCGGATTGTCCGTCGAATATGTCCACTGGGAACGTGAGATAGACTCAATTACTTGGCTTGCCGCAATGTCCGCGGTCTACTTCGAACAGATCTTTGCAAGAAACCTCAGCAAACAACTATGCTCCCGCAGACGTGGCGAACTTGTCCGCTGAGGTGTATCTCCATTTTCATTCCATCAAATTCTGCCGTCAGATCGCGCGCATAAGACCGGTCTGCGGATGGCAGTTGATATACTCGTAGTATTGGTTCGCACCATCGAATACCGACACTTCGTGATAGAGCGTCAAATTTTTGAATTTCTTTGCCAGCCGGTTGAACGTGACGAAGATCTGAAGGTGCGTTTGGTGCGTTGCGCCCCATGTTTCAAGTGCCGAAACCGATCGCCAGAGGCTGTATCCAAATCCTCTCTCGGTTTTGTTCCCATTCTCATCCATATGATGGAGATAGCGGTTGCAATAGCAGCCGACCTCGAGTCCGTCGTCACGCAGATAGTTCATGCCTGCGTGCAGGACCGGTTCGATTTCCTCGTACCACGTGCGACGTTCTTCGCCCTCGGTCGTGCTCCAGTCTTCGCCGGAACGAATGAGCGTAAGATTATCATGCCCATTGATAATCACTCGTCCACCCAACGCCGGAGATCCAGAGTTAAGCGAGAGTTCGCCCTCCGGGTCCATCGTACTGGTCTGCGACAACGGCAGCCGATCGCGCATCGAGCCCCAATAACCGTGCTCGATGATCGGTTCGCTCATCTTGCCGAAAAGCACGCTAACGCCCTCGAACGGACCGTGCTCATGCGTGAAGATGGTTTCAAATTGCTCCATGCGTGGACGCAGGATTTCACGGAAGTAGCCAACGCCTTCAGTGAGGCGCTTATCTGACGCCCACCAATTTGCGATAGCGGGACTTTCATTCCATTTATGAAACGTATCAGAATCGAGCCAGTAGCCGACGGCTATGGCGTTGAAATACCCTTGGGCGTCGATGAATCGGACCAAGTCGTATCGTGCCGGCCCGTTCTGCTCTTTAAACGAGGCGACGATGTTCTGAAGCGCTGCGAGCGCCTGCTCTTTCTTCTCCTCCCCCTCGACCTGCACGCCGAAATACGACATCACGATATTTTCTATCGAGGGATCCGGGCGCGAGGAAAACGCCGGCACCGGCGGAACCCATTTATCGCTCACTTGGCGCGTGCGGGTTCGCGGACAGCGCAGATGGCTGGGTATCGATGAATCCAAAGTCATAGCAGCTTCCTCCCGACTTTCACTAGGCTGCAGAGCAGCATCAATCGTTGCACCTCCTAAGAGGGCTTTTGCGATCGACGGGAAAAGAGGTAGCTCGAAGTTTTCGGGCGAACTAGAGCACGGTGCCCTCAGGCTTCCGGGCAATATACCCGCTTAGTGCGTGATCACGCTGTCCGCAGGAATAAGCCCCGCGGCGAGTGCTAGCCACACGAGATGCGCATCGTTCTCCGCGCCAATCTTGGATTTCACGGCGTAGTGAATGTTGCGCACCGTCTTCAAACTAAGATTGAGCAGCGATGAAATCGACTCACTGCTGAGGCCGGTTGCAACGAGGCGCAGCACCTCTGTTTCGCGCGGAGAAAGGGCATCGATTGCCCTGTCGCCGCTCAGGCGATCGGCAGCAATCGCGCGCGAAATTTCTTCGCTCATGGCGCGGCCGCCTTCAGCAATGACTTCGACTGCTTTGATGAGTTCAGCAGGCGCGCTGCTTTTGGTAATATAGCCGCGAGCACCCGCCTCAAACGCTTTGAGCGCAAAAGCACTTCCTGCGTGCATGCTGAAAATTAGGATTTTGGCGTCCTTGTCCAACTCTCGGATCCGGCGCAATGCCTCCACACCGCTGACCCCTACCAGCGACAGATCCATGATGACGACAGAAGGCCTATGAGCTTTGTAGGCAACATAGGCCTGGTTGGCATCTTCGGCCTCCGCACACACGATAAACCGAGGTCGCAACTCGAGAAGACGGCGGTATCCTTCCCTCACGATCGGATGGTCATCGACGAGCAGTATCGAAATCGGTTTCATGTAGCCGCGCCTTCACTGTCCAATGGCACGCGCGCCGATATCAAGATGCCTTTTGGCGCATCGGCGATCTGAAGAGAACCGCCGAGTCCTGCCAATCTCTCACGTATGCCAAGGATCCCGTGACCGGCAGTCGTCGATAGATGCCGGCTGTCGCCGCCGCCGTCATCCTCGACACTCAACGTGACATGCGGCTCGCCAAAGCCGTGATGATCGAGACGAACCCTTACTTCCGTTGGTCGGCCGTGTTTGCTGGCATTTGTCAGGCATTCCTGAACAATGCGATAGAGATCTACAGCGACACGTTTCTGAAGGCCGGCCAACCGCCCCGTCATCTGCAGCCGAAAAATCGTGCCCGTCTTCGATTGTGCGTTGAAGTCGGTAATCAGCTGGCGAAGACTTGCTTCCAAACCCAGTTCCTCAATGCTTTGCGAACGCAATCGGATGAGTGTCGTGCGAAGCGTTCCCATCAGGCGTTCTTGCGTGGCTGCAATGGCCCTTGCGTCACGTGCGATATTTGGCCGATCAGGCGCACTGGCCTCGATGACAGTTGCGAGTGCCCTCGTGGCAGCCAGCGCTTGGCCAAATTCGTCATGGAGATCGCGCGCGAGCGACCTCCGTTCCTCTTCTTGAACTTGGAACAACCGCGCTGTGAGCGCCATGCGCTCTTGGTTTGTTTGCTTCAGTGTTGCAGCGAGACGGTTGACGGCATTCGCAATATGATTGAATTCAGTGCTTTTGAATTTTCCGAGACGTTGCCCGAGATGCCCTTCTTCGATCTCTTGCAACGCCCCGATGATCGACCGCGCGGGAAGCAGGGCATGACCGATCATAGCTGCTGCGAGGATTGCGATGCCGCCGGCCAGCATGATGGCGATGTCGACGACCGTTGAAATTTCTTTCCACGCACGGCGAAGCGCAGCTTCCTGATCGGCGGCGGTCACGATAGGCCCCGCACTTTCATTGTGGATTGAAAGCGGTCGTACAACGGGCGGATACACGCCCAGGGTCGCAAGGTAGAGGCGTGCGAACCACGCTGGAGCGGGCGGCCCTAAGGCTTCAACCTGACTACATAGTTTGCGGGGGTCGCCACCGGGCAAAGCAAACGTTACGCATACGCCCGGCGAGATAATGCTCTGGGTCTCGACTGTGTCCCAATCCGGAAGAGGAACGAGAGATCCTCGCGAAATGCCGTTATGCCAGACCATATGCTGCCAATAGAGGGCCTGCAGACGTTGATCGACACGCGTTGCCGTTGCGGTCACGTCCCCTTCAATCGAACGATGCGCGTCCCACACGAGGCACGCAATCGCGACCGAAAGACAAAGCAGCACAGCCGCCATGAGCCGGATGATGAGGAGCGTAAGAAGACGCATGGTCTCTTCCCGTTTTTTGGCAACGTGCACCATCTGCATGTAAAAATGAAGAGAGCAGCCGCTCGGCGGGCATATTGCCCGGTTTGACGCAAGAGAAAGCCAGTAAGGACCGGGAAGGCCAGCGCCCTTTAAACTTATGGGCGGATATAGCAGGCACGGCGATCCTGTTTGTGGTGCTCGTCTAATGGAATGGCGCGCGGATAGTCTTGCTGCAGCCAATTTCTTTTTAGCCGTTCCAAACGTCGTTTGCCGCATCGGACATTATTCTGCCCGAGCACATCCTCAGCTCCTCCTGTTTGGTCAAATTCCTAAGCCCCTCCTGAAGCTTAGGTTTCCGCCGGAGGAAATGCACCGAGTCGAGCGAGCAACTCGGGCACTCAGCTGATTGAATTGGCTTCTGGTGTGACTATCGACGACGTGCTCAATAAAACCGTTGGTTCGGATACTTCTGTAAGTCGCGATTTTTGTAATGCGACGACATTACGGATGCGGACAAGCGCTGCCCGCACACGCAGCGCATCCGCCGGATGAAAACTATCGTGACGACCTTGCCGCCCTCACGATAGTTTTTCGCCCATCGGCAATTTTCTGAGCCGTTTGCCAGTTGCGGCAAAGATGGCGTTGGCGAGCGCTGGTGCGAATGGCGGCACGCCCGGTTCCCCGACGCCACCCGCATGGGTGGTTTCTGGTGTTTCGATAATGTGGACGGAGACTTTCTCCGGATAATTACTCATCCTGGTCACGTTATAATCGAAATAGTTCGACTGCTCGACAGCACCCTTTTTGAAAGTAATGCCGCTGTAGAGAGCATTCGACATCCCCATGACGGCTGCGCCTTCCATCTGAGAACGTATGCGCTCTGGATTGACGTGGAAGCCGCAATCGATGGCTGAGGTGACCTGCGGTACGCGAATGGTCCCGTCGTCATCGATCTTCACGTGCACGACGCTTGCGACGTAACTTGCGAAAGCGCGATGCGCAGCGATACCAAGCCCTTCCCGCGACGGCAGCGATTGCCCCCAGCCGGCTTTCTCGGCAGCGACGCGAATGACGTTCTTCAGACGGGCCGTGTTGATCGGAAATTCCTCGTACGGCTCGCCGTAGTTCCAGAAGTCAGCCGGGAAGCCGGACGTCTTCGGATCTATGGCCCTGTCGGGGCCGATCAGCTCGAGCAGGAAATCCTTCGGATCACGGCCGAGCTTGTGCGCGACCTCGCACGCGGCCGACTGCACTGCGAACGCCCGCTGAATGTTGGAGACCGAGCGATACCAGCCGATGCGGGCATGTGCCATCGCCTGACCGTTCTCGCACCGGATGTTCGGGACGTCGAACGGCACGTCGACAAAGCCCATGCCGTATTCGATGGGAAACTGGTACCCATCGTCGGCCTTGAATGTCGAAACGATCGAGGGCGCGACGGTGCGGTGACGCCAGCCCGTGACTTTGCCCTTCTCATCGACCGCAGCCTCGATGCGCTCGACAGACGTCGTATGATAAAACGAGTGTTGGATGTCGTCCTCGCGCGTCCACTGCAGCAGCACGGGTGCGCCGCCCAGCTTCTGCGAGACGAGAGCCGCCTCGAGCATGAAGTCCCACTTCGATTTGCGGCCGAAGCCTCCGCCGAGCAACGAGACATGTACGGTCACATTCTCGATCGGCATCTTCAGCGCCTCGGCGATATCCTTGCGGGCGCCGTAAGGACTTTGGACAGGCGCCCAGATCTCGGCCTTGCCATCGACGATGCGTGCGATCGCGACGAGCGGCTCCATCGGAGCCTGTACCATGTGCTGGCCGTGATATTCTGCGGTGATGACATCCTTCGCGTTTGCAAAGGCGGTATCCGGATCGCCCTGATTGCGCAGAACCTTGCCGGGCTTTGCAGCCGTTGCCGACATTTCGGCGGTATAAGCGGCCGTATCGTAGGAGACGTTCGGTCCGTTCTCCCACTCAATCGTCAGCGCTTCACGCCCCTGGATCGCCGCATAGGTCGTATCAGCGACGACGGCAATACCGCCGAGCTGACCGAACTTTCTCGGAACGGTAAAGACACCTTCGATTTCATGCACGGAATGGACGCCGGGCACCTTCAGCGCTGCGGACGCGTCGTAGGATTTCACCTTGCCGCCGACCACCGCGGGCCTGGCGACGACGGCGAACTTCATGCCGGGCAGACGCGTATCGGCGCCATAACCGGCCTTGCCCGTCGTGATATCGTGAAGATCAACGATTTGGACTTCGCCCTTACCCATCAGGGTGAATTCGTCGGGCGACTTGTAGAGGATCGTCTCCGGCGCGGGCACCGGGAGTGCCAGCGCTGCTTCAGCGAGTTCGCCGAACGTCAGGACCTTGCCTGTCTCCTTGCCGTCTTTGTCGAGCAGAGCGACCTCATGATTGCGCGCACGACAAAGAGAGACGTCAGCACCCCATTTTGCGGCTGCGGCGGCTTCCAGCATCTGACGCATCGCCGCACCGCATTGGCGCATCGGCTGGATGAAGTGGCGCATGCTGCGCGATCCATCCGTATCCTGGTTGCCGTATCTTGGCTCGTCGCCGGGCGCCTGCACGAGATGCACGCGAGACCAGTCCGCACACATTTCATCGGCGACAACCATCGGCAAGCTCGTCCTGATGCCGGTTCCCATCTCGCTTCTGTGTGTGACGATCGTCACGTCGCCGGTCGCGGCGATGGCGATGAAGACATGCGGATCCGAAACGACGCCGCTCGGCATGTTGAGCCCGCCAGTCGGATAGGGCTTCAAGGCCTCGCGCGCCTCTGCCGGCGCAAAGCGCACGGCCATGACGAAAGTCGAAGCGCCAAGAATTCCGCCGAGCACACCGCGGCGACTGACGTTCGAAATCTCGGCATCGGATTTCTTCTCGATAGCAGTATCCGCTTCGGTTTTGAGATAATGCAGCATGATCAAACGCCTCCCGCGGCCAGACGAACGGCTTCATGAATGCGCTGATAGCAGCCGCACCGGCAGATGTTTCCGGACATCGCTTCGACGATTTCGGCGTCGGATGGCGCGCGATTCTTGGCGAGCAGCGAAACTGCCTGCATGATCTGGCCGGCTTGGCAGAAACCGCATTGGGGAACGTTGACCTTCCTCCAAGCCTTCTGCACTTCGTGATTGCCGTCGGGGCTCAGCCCCTCGATCGTGGTGATCGACTTGCCAGCGGCGTCACCAAGGGTTGTCTGGCACGAACGGGCAGCAACACCATCGATGTGAACCGTACACGCGCCGCAGACGCCCGCGCCGCACCCGAATTTCGTTCCGGTGAGATTCAGGATATCGCGCACGTACCAGAGCAATGGCATGTTGGGATCGCCGCTGAATTCATGGAGCTCGCCATTTACTGTAACGGATGACATATCAAGCTCTCCTTTATGTCGTCGGTTCGAAATTCATGACGCGAACTTTGCTCTGCTGCGCCGGCTGGCATTCCTAGAGTGCAAGAAGCTTGAAAGGCCAAAGGTAAGTCCCGGCCATAACGAGCAGGCCGACGAGCATCGCCAACGCCAGCGAATGGAAAAACACAAAGCGCAGGATCGACCCTTCATGGCCGTACCATTTGGTTGCGGTCGAGGCGACGACGATCGACTGCGCATCGATCATCTTGCCCATGACGCCGCCAGCGCTATTGGCGGACGCCATCAGGATTGGATTGATTCCCAGCTGCTGTGCCGTAATTTTCTGCAGGCCACCAAACAGCACATTCGATGACGTGTCCGATCCCGTGAGCGCAACGCCAAGCCAACCGATCAGCGTGCCAAAGAACGGATACGCCCATCCCGTTTGCGCGAGTGCCAGACCGAGAGTGGCGTCGCTGCCGGAATACCGTGTGACAAATCCGATGGCCATCATGCACGAGATCGTCATCAGCGAATAGCGAACCACGTAAATGGTCTTCGCGTACATTCGCATGAGATCAAGAACGCCGTAGCCCAAAAAAAGGCCGGAAACGATTGCGGACAGCAGGATACCCGTCCCGGTCGCCGACAGAAGGTTGACGTTAAAAACGGCGGCTTCGACCTTCGGCGTGGGAACAACGGGCGGCATTTTCTGCACGAGATCGTGCAGCCCCGCGACCGGAATTTTCTCGATCCAAATCCCATCAAGACCGGCCCGGACCTGCGGCGTTCCCCAGAGGAACACGAAGACCGCGAGGATGATCCAAGGCGTCCAAGCGCGCCATAATGCGTCTGAGGAATGCTGCGTCGAGTGTGCCGCCGGCGATGGTTCCGAAGAGCCAGAGTCCGACACCTCGGTCATCACCACCTTGGGGCGCCAAACTTTCAGAAACAAGGTCAGACCCGCCATGGATGCGAGCGAGGCAACGATGTTGACCAGCCAAGGTCCGTGAAAATTCGAGACGAGATACTGCGGAACTGCAAAGCAAACGCCCGCGACCAGTATAGGCGGCCAAACTTCGATCATTTTGCGGAAGCCGACGAAAGCCCAGACCACCCAGAACGGCACAATGATCGCGAATGGCGCGAGCAGCCTCCCGACTGTGGCACTCAGACTATAAAGGTCGAGGCCGGTGACGGCCGACAACGCCACGAGAGGCGTTCCGAGCGCACCGAATGCAACCGGCGCCGTGTTGGCGATCAGCGATAGCCCTGAAGCGGGCAGCGGCGGAAAGCCTAGACCGATCAGCATCGCAGACGTCACGGCGACCGGTGTTCCGAAGCCCGCCGCGCCTTCAAAAAAAGCGCCGAATGAAAAGGCAACGAAGAGAAGCTGCAATCGCTTGTCGTTGCTGATGGCGCCGATGGATTTCTGCAGGACATCAAACTCGCCTTTCTCGCTCGCAAGCCGGTAGAGAAAGATTACATTGAGAATGATCCAGCCGATCGGCAGAAATCCGAACGCAGCGCCATAAAGTGCTGCCGTTCCAGCCATCTGCGTCGGCATGCCGTAAGCAAATATCGCGACGAGCAAGGCAGCCGTCAGGCCGAGGATCGCCGCGATATGTGCTCGAACCTCGAAAATCCCGATGCTCGCAAGGAGCACAAACACCGGGATTACAGCTACAGCCGCCGAAAACAGCAGACTGCCAAACGGGTCATAAACTTGTGACCACATGCGACCCGTTCCCCCCGGTAACGGCTGCTTTGACATCGCCGCCTTTTTGGTAAAATTTTTATACCACAACTTGGAAGCGGTCAAATCTGATTGCCATATAGCTGCACGGAAACGACCTATGGCATTGCTCATTGCGCAGTCTTAAAAGAGTGACACAATAATTCTCCGGGGCGGCCATTTCATGCTTACTGTGCGCACACCGAAAATTGCCGACGCCATTGCGTCTCAGATCGAGAAACTCATTCTCGAGGGGGCATTGCGTCCAGGCGAGAAGCTCATCGCCGAGCGAGAACTCGCACAGAAACTCGACGTATCGCGGCCTTCACTGAGAGAGGGCATCGACAAGCTCGTACACCGTGGACTGCTGAAATCTTCCAAGAACGGAACTTACGTGGCGCAATTTCTGTCGCCCATCATGGCGCCACTGGCGAACCTATACCGCGACAACGCGCACGCCTTTGCCGACTATTTCGAATTTCGTCAGTGCGTCGAGGCCCGGGCTGCGCGCGACGCAGCGCTTAGAGCAACCGACGTGGAGCGAGTGGCAATCCGTTCGTGTCTCAGCAATATGCGAAAAGCGCACAAACTCCAGGATCCTGAGCAAGAGGCAGAGGCCGACGTCACATTGCACATGCTCGTCTATGAAGCCGGGCATAACTTCGTAATGCTCCACGTGATGCGCGCGTTGAGCGAGCTTCTTCGCAACAACATCTTTTTCAACCGCAAGAACCTCTATCTGAAGGCTGGCGTGCGAGAAAAATTGCTCGCACAGCACATCGAAATCGGCAAAGCCGTGATCGCAGGCGATCCGGAACGGGCTGAAACCGCCGCGACTGATCACATTCGCTTCGTATTTGATACCGTCGCTGAGATTCAGCGTGCCAATGCCCGGCTTAATACCTCGCTGCTGCGGGCCAAACGCAGCGACCTTCTCGCAAACTGACGTGTGCGCGCAGTATCGCTGCGCCGCCTACCGTTCCGCTGCGGCCTGACGCCAGCGCATGACGAACTCATCGAGCTCGTTCATGGCGAGGTCCGACACAACGATGTAATCGAAGTCCTGTCCACGCCAGCGGACGACCGAATAGCCGTCTTTCGTTGTGACGAGCGACGGTTCGGATGTTGCTTTTTGTCCAACCTTCGGAATCGCGACGACACTGATAATATGTGCGCGCCGATGATAGACCAGAACCGGCACAGGCTTACCGTCGATGACCTCGACACGACCGCCTGCCAGCGGAAAGCCGTCGCTCGACAGGTCGATGACCTGAGGCGACAGCGCGAGCTTGCTGTCAAACCAAGGTTTCACGGTGTGCCGATCGCTTGATGCAACATCGAACGGCGTCGCAGCAAGAAGCGAACGTTGATGATCGGCGACGATCGCGGCTATCTCGCTCGCCTCCGGATTAGGCCGCAAAATGCCGTACATGCCCATGCCGGTAACGGCGGCAGCGAACACAGCCGCCGCTGCCATGTGTCGCCAGTCATTCGATCGTCGGGCAGGCGCTGACAACGGCACGACAGTTTCTTTAGGAAATTGAGTTTCCGGACCTTCGGCAAGCATAGCAATACGCTTCCGAAAAGCATCTGAGGCGACTTCGCTTTTCAAGTGAGAGGAAAGCACGGCCCGTAACTGGGTGAGCCGGTCATACTCAGCGCGAAGGGCGGGATCATTCGCAAGCTGACGCTCAACATTCAAAACGGAAGCCGCATCCAGCTCATTATCTAGATAAGCGTTGAGCAGAAGCAGCGACTCTTCGCGCGATGACCATGAATAAGGCTTGCTCACGCTGCACCCGCCTTTCCCTTGCCGACCATCGCCATACGCTGAATGAGGAGATTGCGCGCGCGCGCAAGCCGAGACATCACTGTTCCAATCGGGATCGACAAGACTTGCGATATTTCTTGATAGCTAAGGCCTTCAATTTCCCTCAGGACCAGAACCTCGCGATAGGACAGGGGGAGCGCCGCTATCGCGACGTGCAAATATTCCGCATCCATTTTCCCAATGAGAATAGCTTCAGGAGACGCATGCGGTTCAATCATCTCGAACACCGCCTGTTCGAATAATCCGTCATCGTCAGTTGCAACCACGGCCTTTGATCGATTCTTCGAGATCCAAGTGAATGCAGTATTGCGAACGATGGCGAGAAGCCAGGCGCGCCCATCTGTAGGCCTCACTGTCGCGATCGCCCTGAAAGCCCGGATGCAAGCGTCCTGGACGACATCTTCCGCATCAGCCACATTGCCCGTCAGCCAGCGAGCCAACGACAAAGCATCGTCGATATACGGAAGAACCGCCTCGTTAAACCGCTGCCGGTCGTCCATTGATCTTCGCTCCAAGCGCGCGTAGCGGGACTTTACGCCCGATGAAATTATTTCGCTCGCTCTTTCAAATATTCTATGACGTCCGCTCGATCTTGGGCGGCATCGAGGTGAAAAAACATCTTCGCTCCGGTAACGAGCTTCTGCGGGTCCGCGAGCCATTTGTCGAGGGTATCTTCGGTCCAAACTATACCGGAAGTCTTGAGCGCAACCGAATAACTATAATCGGGAACTGCTCCCGCCTTTCTCCCGAATACACCGCGATGCTTGGGGCCGACATCGTTGGTGTCGAGCGAATGACAATCCTGGCAGCTTTGGTAGATCTCTTCACCGTGTACCGCACTCGGCGCGGCCCTGGCGCTTGGAACAATGATGAATATCCCGACCGCGACAGCGGGAAGCAATTTTGCAGTGCGAAGCATTTTGAAATCCGCCTCAATCCGCCAACGACGTATCTATGATGGCAAGTGGCGACTTGTTCTTTTTGAACGAGACACTCGTCAGCCCGAGCATTCCAAGCAGCTTGCCGGCTGGAACGACCATCGGCCCGGGTGACGGTGCTTCTCCGGGAGCAGGTTGTGGAAACGCTGTCGAGCGCGCCGTGTGAAACGTCACGTTGCCTTCGACTTTCTGCATCAGCTGATGAATGTGCCCGTTGAGAATGGTGACCGAGCCAAAACGCTTTAAGTAACCAAGCGCAACAGCAGCATCGTCCGTGCCCCATCCCCAATTCGGATAGACCGACCACAGCGGAATGTGCGCGAAAACAACGATCGGCGTTGAAGACGACAGTGCTCGAAGATCGTCCTCCAGCCATTTGAGCTGTTCATCGCCAAGAAATCCCAAGCCAAACTTCTTGAGATTGACCACGTTGTTCAGACCGATGAAGTGCACGCCGTGTTGGTCGAAGCTATACCAACCGCCGCCCTTTACACCTTTACCGTACCGTTCGAGATAGGCCTTCTCAGTCGCTTGGTCCGTGATGTCATGCTCGCCGGGGACATAATGAACATTCAGGCGCGTCGAGCCTATAATCTCATTCGCATCGTCAAACTCTACGGGCTTCGCGCTGTGAGTAATGTCCCCGGTGTGAAGCAAAACGGCCGGCTTCTCGGGGAGCGCGTCGATCCGACCGATCGCCTCTTTCAGTGTTTCAATCGCATGCGGATTGGCAGGCTTGTTGAAGCCGACATGGCTGTCGGAGATTTGCAAGAAAGTGAAACCGCTTTTTGCCGCTTCGGCAGCTTCAACGTCATCGAGCAGCGAAAGTGATTTCGGCACTCCGCCCGCTACCGTCCAAAGGACGCCGGTTCCCGCCCAAATCATGCATTCCAGCGCATGCCGCCGGTTGATAGCTTTCCTGTAATTTTGAGCCATTTTCTGCATTCCCTTCCAAAAGCCCGCGAATTGGCAGTCTGAAAGGGAAGACTCGTGCTCCTGGCGCTTTATTCCATCTCGCTAAGAAAAATTTGATGTCGCCTCGATATGGAATCGGCCACAGCATGATGCAGATCTTGGCAAGCTTGGGCATTTGGTGTGTAGGCGCCGGCCCCCAGCTGCAACTGGCTGCGCTCAGCCAGTCGCGACCATTAGGAACGAGATGCTCGTCCCGACCTCAGTCTTGACATTGAATTAGATCGCATACAGCAGAAATATCGAAATGTGCGAGCGATTAAGCGGAACTCGGATCGTCAATCTTGGGGAGTAGATATTGGACTCCGTTGTCGGCAGCAATGTACTTCCGCAGGCGTTCTTTGACCGTCCGGCCGCAAAGGTTGCGCGCGATCTCCTCGGAAAAAACCTCGTGCGTCGGATCGGGAAAATGCGAACCGCGTTGGCCGTAACCGAAACCGAGGCCTACGAAGGAGTTCACGACCTTGCCTCGCATTCTTCCAAAGGAAGAACGGCGAGAACTGAAGTCATGTTCGGGCCGCCGGGACGCTTTTATATTTACCGCATCTACGGCATCCATTGGATGCTCAATATCGTGACGGGCAAGGTGGGTGACGCATCGGCTGTGCTCATCCGAGGCATCGAAGGAGTAAGCGGTCCCGGCCGCGTCACCGCGTCGATGGGCATCGATGCCAGCTTCCACGGCCGAGAAGCTACACCCAAAACCGGACTTTGGTTTGCGGATACGAGCGAGAGCGCAGCGAAACTCCGCATTCACTCAACGCCGCGCATCGGCGTCGATTACGCAGGCCCAATATGGGCCGCCAAAAAACTACGCTTCGTCAGAATTTGAGGACAGCTAAGCCGCCGCGCCAGACCGGTCGGACAAAAAGTCCAAAATTTGCGCGTTTCGCAAATAATTCAGCCGACCCCCGTTTTCTCAAGAACTGAGTCTCTCGACGCTAGGTTGAGAAATAGCGCTTTTTCCGTGTATCTCATCGCAATCTGTGACTGGCATCAAAGTTGCTTTCCTCTCGTTGGCTTTCACCGCAGCGGGATGACTGGATGTACCGCGAATTTTCTGTCGACGCGATGCCCCCACCGCAACGCATCCGCACATGGCAGGATGCGGTCTCCGAAACGATCTTTCCGGTCGAAGCATCATATCGGCAGCCTGAATCATTCAACGCTGTCCTGCGAAATTGGGACCTCGGCACCGCCACGCTGACTTGGATGCGGTCCGACGAGATCCGCTATATTCGCGGCACCGAGCACGTTCAAAGCGATAACGAAGACAACATCATCGTTTCATTCTCATCGGCTTCCGACATCTTTTTCGCACAGGACGGCATCGAGCTGACGTGCCCGAAAAAACAATTCTTCATCGAAAAAGGACGCACGCCTTCTGATTTTCTCCAAGCGACCCCGAACGAAGTCTGGTGCCTGAAGATACCGCTGGCATCCGTGAAACGGTATATCCGCTCGCTTGACCCGTTCTTCGGCCGCCTTTTCGACGGCGATTGCGGAGTTGGCGGCCTTTTGTTCGATATGGTTCGCCACGTTCCATTGCGGTTCGGCTCATCCGAGCAAGCCTCCGCCGAAGGCGTCGGCAACACATTTATCGAGCTCTTCGTGCTCGCCCTTCAATCCGACGATCACGCGGCAAATAGCGCTCAGACATCGGTTCAGCGCGCACATCTCGGTCGTGTCGAGCGCTTTGTGAAGCAAAACATCGGCAATCCATCGCTCTCCCTCGATATGATTGCACGGGCATGCAACATCTCCGTGCGCTATCTTCACACGCTCTTTCAGGGCAGCGGCATCTCCGTAGCGCAATGGATCCGGGACACGCGTTTGGAAGCATGCCGCGCGCAACTTGCCGAAACCCATAGAAAAGAGAGCATTAGCGAAATCGCTTATCGCTGGGGCTTCAGCGATCAAGCTCAATTCAGCCGACACTTCAAGGCACGCTATGGAATGACGCCCCGCGAAGTGCGCGCCGCTGCGTCGCGTGCAAAAGAACGCGCACAAATGCCCTCCTGACGCGCAAGCTGAAACGATTTTTCGAAAGATAATGGGGCTACGGGGACCGAGCCTCGCTGCGGCAACCCGTCTGCTTGCATCGTACGCGCGACTTTTTCAAATCGAAAATGACACGTTGCGCGATTGCGCAATCGATTGTGCGCTCACCTGCAAGTGTGGGCCAGATCAGACTGTTATCGTGCCAAGCAAATGCACGGAGCCCCCAACTAAATTGGCAAGCTCCGGCAACACACCATCAGAACTTCCATTCTCCGAAGCCAATAAGGCTGCTCGGCATTGCCGGCGGCATCCGCACGAACTTGCGAAGTTCGACCACGGCAAACCCAGGGAATTAATTTGATGCGAAAACGCCTGCTCACGACACTCATCGCACTCGCGACATGCTGTCTGGCCTTCATGACGCCCGCGATGGCGGAAAAGAAAGATCACTTCCGGGTTGCCTGGTCGATCTACGCAGGCTGGATGCCGTGGGGTTACCTCGCCGACCACGGCATTCTCAAGAAGTGGGCCGACAAATATCACATCACCATCGATATCGTTCAGCTCAATGACTACATCGAATCCATCAACCAATATACCGCCGGTAAGTTCGACGGTTGCGGGATGGCTACAATGGATACATTGACAATCCCGGCCGTCGGCGGCGTCGACACGACTGTCCTCATCATGGGCGACTACTCCAACGGCAACGACGGCATCGTCATGAAGAAGGGCAAATCGGTTTCCGACCTCAAAGGCCAGCAGGTCAACCTCGTCGAATTCTCAGTTTCCCACTACTTGCTCGCGCGCGCCTTGAACAGCGTCGGGCTGTCAGAGCGCGATGTGAAGACCGTCAACACGACGGAGAGTGACGGCGTCGCAGCTTTCACCAGCTCTAACGATATTCAGAACATCGTGAGTTGGAACCCGATGCTGAGCGACATCAAAAAGGTTCCAGGCTCAACGCTCGTCTTCGATAGCTCCAAGATCCCCGGTGAGATCATGGACGTCATGGCCGTGAACACCCAAACGCTGAAAGACAATCCCGACTTCGGCAAAGCTCTGACGGGAGCCTGGTATGAAATGCTGGCCCTGATGAACTCAGGAACGCCGGAAGCCGACAAGGCGATCGCGTCGATGGCTGCAGCATCAGGCACCGATGTTCCAGGCTTCAAGGCTCAGCTCGCCACCACGTACCTATTCAATACTCCGGCAGAGACGCTGAAATTCGAAAGCCCTGCCGAGATGAAGAGGATCATGGATCTCGTCCGCACGTTCTCATTCGAGCACGGCCTGCTTGGCCAAAACGCGGCGTCAAAAGATGTCGTCGGCATCGAATTCCCCGACGGGTCCACGATCGGCGACCCAAAGAACATCAAATTCCGCTTCAACACCAAGTTTACGGAGATGGCCGCCGAGGGAAAGCTCTGAGGTGCCGCGCATCATCAATATAAAGCCCAACCCGAGGATTGCACGTTTCCTCGGGTTGGTGCCCTTTATCGCCCTCATCATCCTCTATCTCATCTGCTCCGAGATAAGGTTGCATGCCAATCCCAACGACAAGCTCCTGCCGCCCTTCAGCGCGATGGGATCGGCAATTTCCCATCTTGCCTTTTCCGAGGATGCACGCACCGGTCAGTATCTGTTTTGGGCCGATACGTTTTCGAGCCTCCGACGTCTTGCCATTGGCTTGGGCACGTCCTTCGTGATCGCCATCGTCGTTGGCACTCTTCTCGGACTTATTCCCTACCCTGCCGCGCTCGCCAATCCGTTCGTGGCCGTGCTGGCGCTGGTCCCGCCGCTTGCCCTTCTGCCGATTCTGTTTATCGCCTTCGGTCTCGACGAACTTTCTAAGATCGTCCTGATCATTCTAGGCGTAACGCCCTATCTTATTCGCGATCTGGCGCTGCGTATCGAGCAGATGCCATACGAACTCCTCGTGAAAGCGCAAACAATGGGCGCCTCGACTTGGCAGATCATGACGCGGATCGTCCTACCACAAATGCTGCCGCGCGTGCTGGATGGATTGCGCTTCTCGATCGGACCCGCATGGCTGTTTCTCATCGCTGCGGAAGCGATCGCCTCGACCGACGGCCTGGGCTATCGCATCTTCCTCGTCCGCCGCTACCTCGCGATGGATATCATCATACCCTACGTCATCTGGATCACAGCTCTTGCATTTCTGATGGACTATGGTCTGCGCATCCTGAGTGCGAGGCTCTTTCCGTGGGCAAAGGCGGCCGCCCCATGAGTGAAATTACGATCAAGAATGTCTGGAAGGAGTACGGCAGTGCGACCGTACTCGAGCGACTGAATTTCACGGTCCAAAAGGGCGAATTTTGCGCCCTTGTCGGGCCCTCGGGATGCGGAAAGACGACGTTCCTCCGTCTTCTGTTATCGATGGAGCCCGCGACCCGCGGTGAAATTCTGGTCGGTGAGGAACAGATATCAACTGAGCCCGCGCGCGATCGCGGTATCGTCTTTCAGAGGTACTCCGTTTTTCCCCATCTCACCGTTCTTGGCAACGCAATGCTCGGGACAGAACTCGCGCAATCAAAAATGGGCGGACATCTCTTCGGCAATAAACGCACACAAGCGAAAAGTTCCTCAACCGATATGCTTGGGCGTGTTGGCCTCGGTCACGTCCTAAACCACTATCCGGCACAACTCTCGGGCGGCATGCAGCAGCGACTTGCGATCGCCCAAGCGCTTCTCTGTCGACCGAAAGTCTTGCTTCTTGACGAAGCCTTCGGCGCCCTCGATCCGCCGACTAAATCGAACATCCACACGCTGATGCACCAGCTTTGGCAAGATCGCCAGATGACGGTCTTCATGGTCACGCACGATCTGACCGAAGCATTCACGTTGGCAACGCGCGTCCTCGAATTCGGTAAAGTCCGGCGCGATCCCCAAGCTCCTGATGCCTACGGCGCAACTTTGGTTCGCGATGTCGACCTTGCCGGCCAGACGCCGATTGAGCGTGGTGAAACTCTTGCCTCCTGGCAGGCGAATTCCGAAAGCCCGCATGTGATCGACCTCTTTTCCAATTCCCACCGCAAGCAACCATCCCTCCTATCAGGAATGAATTTTTGTCGTTTCGCGCAAAGGCGGCAGAATCTCATTGGGACACAAAAGGCGTGATCTTATCGTTGGGCAGACGCACCAAATAACGGCAGCGTCTCAATGGAGATAATGAATGACCGCTAAACGCTTCCATCTCGGCTGGTTCACGAACTTCACCGCCGACGAATGGTTAGGCCCCTTCTCGAACGGCGGCGCCCCCTGGGACGGCAAGTTTTACGTTGAAATGGCCCAGTCGCTCGAACGTGCCTGCTTCGATTACATCATGCTCGAAGACAAACTCGCCATTTCCGAATCCTACGGCGGCACCGCTGAAATCACCTTGAAGCACGCTCTCGGATTTGCACCGAAGCATGATCCCGTACCGTTGGCGACGATGATCAGCGCTGCAACAAGCAAACTCGGCGTCGTCGCCACCATGTCGACGCTGGCCTATCCGCCGTTTCTGCTCGCACGGCTTGCTTCGACCGTTGACAGCATCGCAGGCGGCCGCTTCGGCTGGAACATCGTGACCTCGGCAGAAAACGCTGCTGCACAAAACTTCGGCCTCGATGCACTACCTCCTCGCGAGCTGCGGTACGAGATGGCCGATGAATACATGGACCTGTGCTACAAACTCTGGAACTCCTGGGAGCCGGATGCCGTCATTCGCGACCGCGCGACATCGACGTATGCCGACTTCAGAAAAGTTCACACGGTCAACTTTGAAGGCAAATTCTTCAAGTGCCGGGGCCCGCTCAATACCGTCCGCTCACCGCAAGGCGTGCCCGCTCTGGTGCAGGCCGGCGGATCCCCCAAAGGCCGCGACTTCGCGGCCAGGCACGCCAACTCGATCGTCGCCGTGGCGCCGGGCATCGAAAAGATGAAAGCATTCCGCGACGACGTACGAGAACGCGCCAAGGCCCACGGCCGCAATCCGAACGACATCAAGATACTCTTCCTCGTCGCGCCGGTTCTCGCAGAAACGGAAGAAGAGGCTAAGGCAAAGAACGCGCGCAAGACGTCCGATCCAATGTTTCTGGAACAATGCCTCGCGCTCATCTCCGCCATCACAGATATCAATTTCAAGAAGTACGACATCAACAAGCCGTTGCCTGAGAAGCTTACCACGAACGGCGAACAGGGCTCGCTCGACATGTTCCAGCAATGGGGTTCGAATAAGACTCTTCGTCAGCTCGTCGTCGAAGCATCCGGCGGCATCGTTGGTTCGGTCGAACTCGTGGGAACGCCAGAACAAGTAGCGGATAAAATGGCTGACACGATGGCCGCCGTAGGCGGCGACGGCTTTCTCATCACGACACCCGTGCAATCGACGAACCGCCGGACGGTCATCGAAGTGTGCGACGGCCTCGTACCTGTTCTTCAAAGAAAAGGTCTGGTTCGCACCGAATACACCGGCAAGACGCTGAAAGAAAATCTTGTCGCGTTCTAATGCGACGAGAGGCGGAAGATGAGATCTCGTCCTCCGCCTCGTCTCGTGACAAAATACTGACAACAAAAAAAGGAACAGAGCGTACCTTTATTACGCAACGCTGTTCGCAGCAAACTTCACGGCTTCATCGAATTGACCGACCACCTGATCTAGCATCTCGCTATAGCGCACGTCTGTGATCAGTCCATTTGACGTCGGATCGAGAACGCTCTCGATAACGAAATGTCCCTGAACGGAATGACGTGCGCCAAGCGCATGGAGTACTGGCCGCAACGCATAATCAAGCATGAGCGCATGGGCCAACGTTCCGCCAGTCGCCAGAGGAAGGATTGCTTTACCCGCGAGCGCATATTGCGGCAGAAGATCGAGAAAAACCTTGAGCAGCCCGGAATAGGATGCCTTGTAGGTGGGCGTAACCAAGACGACGCCATGGGCGTCCTTAAGAAGAGCTGCCGCCTCTGCGATCTGAGTATTTTTGGTATCCGCGCGCACCAACGCCTCGGGCGGCAAATCCCTCAGCCGCAAGTGCCGGGCTTCCATCTCCATCGAAGTCAGACGATCGGCAACATGCTGCGCCAATGCCGCAGTCTTCGATTTCTCGGAAGGGCTGGCAGAGACGACAAGGATAGACGGCATCAAGGTCACTTAGCTCCTGTGGGCTTCGATATACATAAAGTGCACGATAACTCCTATGCCGCAGAGGTCTTGCACTTTGATGCATAAGCCTTTGCACATCCGCGCATGGGGTCAAACTTCAGACTTGAAAGCCGGCACACTTGCAAAGAGACTTGCGATCACATCCGCCAAAGCAGGCGCCACTCAACGAGTAATCCAGGATACGGGGCTCAAATAAAATGCGACTGGCTGTCTGTCAGGTAAGCGCGGCGCTTGGGGACAAAGCGAAGAACATCGCCACGATCGGTAGAGCCGTCCACACTGCGGCATGCTGGGGGACCGACCTTGTCGTTCTGCCCGAACTATTCTTGACGGGATACAACATCGGCTCCAGAGCAGCCGAGTTGGCAGAAGCAGTGGATGGTCCCTCGCTCACCGACGTCGCTAAAATCGCAGCGCGCGAAAGCTGCGCGATATGTGTCGGGTTTGCCGAACGTGACGGAAAAAGCGTTTTCAATAGTTCCGCTCTTTTCGACAGGCAGGGCAATCTCGTTGCGCTTTATCGGAAGATTCACCTGTTCGGCCCGAAAGAACAAGAATTATTCACCGCCGGTGACGAATTGGTCGTCGCCCGCCTCGGCGACTGCACGATCGGAATGGCAATCTGCTACGATATCGAATTTCCAGAATTCGCCCGCGCATTGAAGCGACGCGGCGCGGATCTTATCGTCGCGCCAACCGCGAATATGCTTCCCTTTGTCGAGGTTCCGACCACATTCGTCCGCGCCCGCGCACTTGAGAATGGACTATTTCTCGCCTATGCAAATCATTGCGGTACCGAAGCGGAACTTGAGTATACGGGCATGAGCGGCATCAGCGGTCCCGACGGCCTGGACTTAGCGAGAGCGGGCATTCGTGGCGAAGCACTTTTGCTTGCGGAACTCCCGACCACCTATCCTATAGGTTCGCTCTCAACACAGAGCGATGATCTGCGACTATCAGCAGAGAAATAAGAGACATCGGCCGCATACCGCGCGAGGGCCGACGTACCGAAGAATTCTATTGAAAACGTCTTATACTCGCCGATTGCCGCAAAGCGCCGACAAATCAATCAGACAGGAGCGAAATCCTTCCAGGGAAGTCAGCTCGGTGCCCGCCTGAACATCCACTTGATGAACGCGAAATCCGCTCTCATGTACGGCGCTCACCATCATCAGATTGTCCGGCATGTCGAAACGCTCGACCGACGTGCCCGCGCTGTACATCTCCAGCAAATCTGCTCGACCATGCTCGTAATATCCGCTCGATCTCTGATGGAACGGCGACGTCACATGCGTGTAGCCGAGAACCGGCTTGCCCGTGGCAGCCATGAACCCCATTTCGAATGCCGTCCCTGGATCCATACTCACGCCCCGGAAGGGCGTCATATTTGCAATCACTGCATCGCATCTCTTCATGTGATCGAGATTACCGCGATAAATAGCGATGCCCTGGCTAAACGCCGAGAGTTTGCCGAGATCCAACTCGCCGTCCATCGGTGATACGCCCTCGAAATCAAATTCAGCACACAGCGCTTTTTTTGCGTCGAAGACTGGCTTTCCAAATTCGGGCAAAAATACTTCAGGCCCTGCCAGATAAATCTTGTAGTTCGACACAATGCCTCCCGCTTTTGCCCCTGCGCCCGACAGGACAAGACGACGCCTATCACCCGGACTGTGGGCGCGTGGAAATTCCCACCAGGAGAATATCGACCAAACGTTTGGCCCCATCAGTTCCCGATGGTCCCGCCGCAATCGTCGCGACGCCGGCTAACGCGCGCAAAAGATCGAGAGGCTCGACCGACAGCCGAATATCGCCACTCGCCGTCGCGTTTTCGACCAACGTCGAGATCGCCTGGGTGACCTTGGCGCCGGATGACGCGTAAAGATCTGACGGTCCGCAGACGAGTGAACTCAACGCTTCCGACATCCCGTGCTTGATTGCCATGTAGTCGACAAAAATAAGTAGCCACGCACGCAACGCATCGACTGGCGGCCGCTCTTTCGCGAGCCGTATAGCCGCCGCCATCAATTGCTCGGTCTCGTTGCGATAGACAGCTTCGATGAGCGCATCGCGCGTGGGAAAATGCCGATACAGCGTTCCGATGCCGACACCGGCATCGCGTGCAATCTCCTCCAGGCTCGCGGCTGATCCTTTGTCCGCAAAGACCACTTTCGCTGTTTCCAGCAGGCGAAGCCGATTGCGCTCCGCATCGACGCGGACCTTCCGGGCCGCAGTAGGCTTACCTTTATCGCTCACACACAAAATGCCTCTTGATAAACGGAGAACGCCTCCGTATATAAATGGAGGCACCCTCCTTTTATGCCAAATCGGGTCGGCAGACAATGCTCCGCCGCCAATGGAGGCGTGCGTCTACTGATAAAAGGAGAGTGTCATGGCCGCGGCTTTCGGAGCAACCTCAACAACGGAAGATGTCCTTCAAGACGTCAACTTGCATGGCAAACGCATACTTGTAACGGGCGTTTCAGCGGGCTTAGGCGTCGAGACCGCGCGTGCGCTCGCAGCCCATGGCGCTGAAGTCGTCGGTGCCGTACGCGACCTTGCGAAGGCAGAGCGTGCGACGGCAGAAGCCCGCGCCGAAGTCCAGAACCGCGGCAGCATCACATTTATAGATCTCGATCTCGCCTCCCTCAAAAGCGTACGCGCGTGCGCCGACGCTCTGCTGGCTGACGGACGTCCTTTCGACGCTGTAATCGCCAATGCCGGCGTCATGCGCACGCCCTTCTGGCACACGGAAGATGGCTTCGAGATGCAGTTTGGAACCAATCACCTCGGACACTTCGTCCTCGTCAACCGCATCGCCTCATTGATCGCACCCGGTGGACGGCTGGTGAACGTCTCCTCGGCAGGCCACCGTTATTCCGACGTCGATCTCGACGATCCGAATTTCGCGAATACGCCTTACGATCCCATGGTCGCATACGGTCGGTCGAAGACAGCGAATATTCTGTTTGCTGTCGAATTCGACCGACGCCACAAAGAAAAGGGCGTTCGCGCCACCGCGATACATCCGGGTGGCATCGCCACCGAGCTTGCGCGCCATATGCAGCCCGGCGAGATCGATGAACTATTGAAGCAGATCAATGCTCAAGCCGCAGCGGCCGGAAGACCGCCATTCCAGTGGAAGACCGTTCCGCAGGGCGCTGCAACAACCGTGTGGGCGGGTTTCGTAGCGCCAGCCGATGAAATCGGCGCAAAGTACTGCGAAGATTGCCACGTCGCGTCCTTAACCGATGGCAAGATGGACATCGTGAGCGGCGGAGTGCGCGCTTATGCACTGGACCCTGAAAGGGCGAAGGCGCTGTGGGCCAAAAGCGAAGAAATGGTCGGCGAACGCTTCTAATCGCTAAGCGCGAGGAACCGCGGCCCACTGCCAAAGTAGGATGCGGTTCCTCGCGGGCGATGTCTCGTCACTCGCAGAACGACCGTCTACGCCGAGTGCGCAATAGATTCTAAAAAAAAGCATCCAGATACGCCGCAGCTTCATCTGAAATTCCGACGACCTTATTCGTGGCCTGTCGATAGAATTTGAAGTTGAGTTCTGTTTCAGGCCGGCCATCGTCCCAATCCGAAAAAAGTTTAAGGTTGTTGCGACCAAGAGCTTGCTTTGCCACGCCTGTCCGTTTGATGACCACGCTTACGCGAGGTGTCTGCCTCACGACGCCGAGTTTTCTCGCGACCGGTTCGGCAGCGACAATAACACCCCTCGCGATAAGACCAACACCACCCTCATTTTCGCTGGCGAACACAAAGATCGTATCGCCCTTAGCAACTTTTTTGCCGCCATACATGGTCTTCTGCGAGGAGAAGGCAAACGTCTTCGCCTTCACATCCAGCACTTCAACTTTGATGGCGTACTTCATGGCGGCTCGTCGGCAAATGCGCACATAGACTCAATCCGGAATATCCGGTTCGATGAGTTTCGCAAGCTGCTCCAGCGACTGTTGCCACCCGAGATAACAGGCTTCGACCGGAATGACGGCCGGCAAGCCAGATTGCTCAATGCTGACGTCCGTCCCGACTGAAACGGCCTTCAGCACAACGGTGACATGAATGGTGCCGGGAAGATTGGGATCGTCGAATTTATCCGTGTAGCGGATGAGCTCGTTCGGAACGAGTTCCAGATATTCCCCGCCAAACGAATGCACTTTTCCGCTCGTGAAGTTCTTAAATGACATTTTGAACTTGCCGCCCACCTTTGCGTCCATCTGCGCGACGTGACAGATAAAGCCGTAAGGCGGCAGCCAACGCGCCATAGCATCGCCATCCAGAAATGCCCGATAGACCTTCTCTGGCTTGGTGGCAAAGACACGATGCAATCGAACGGTATTTGTGGCTGCTGCAGTCGCTTTCTGCTTGTCCGACACAACGCTTCTCCCTTTTTCGCGGTCGCGGCAAAGCCGTTATCGGCTCCGCTCTGTCTTCAAGACGTTTGCTGCGCCGCCCATCCGACAACAGGAATGGGTGATTTTTTTGGAATGTTCATTCGCAATCCGGAGCGACAGCCCTATACCCGATGCCGTACCGCTTTTTTCTATTGAATATGTCGGACTGATAGGTGTTGAGACGTCCTGGAAGCGAACACAGAGGAGACGCCATGCTCTACACACTGCTTTGCTATAATAAAGAAGACGTCGTCTGGTCCTGGAGCAAGGAGGAAGACGACGCCGTGATGGGGCGGCTGAATGTAGTTCACGAGAAGCTCGTCAAAGAAGGCAAGCTCGGCCCCGCGCTACGACTCTTGCCGACCACCACCGCGACCACACTGCGCGGTCCCGACATGGTTATTGACGGCCCGTTCGCCGAAACCAAAGAGCAGCTCCTAGGCTTCTACGTCATAGACGTTCCCGACCTCGACGCAGCGTTGACGGTTGCGCGTGAACTCTCTGCGGCCAATCCGACGAGCGTCTATGAAATCCGTCCTGTAGCCCTCTACGTGCCTGAAGCGCGAGAGAACGCACCGAAGGATCGCATCAAAGCCTATTGATATGAGCCAGGTCATTCAAGATCCGACATGGATAGACAGCACACTGACCGCTTGTCGCCCGCAGGCGATCAGTGCGCTTCTTCGTTACTTTCGCGATATGGACACGGCCGAAGAAGCCTATCAGGAAGCCTGCCTTCGCGCGCTCCGCAATTGGCCTCGAAACGGCCAGCCACGCGATCCGGTCGCTTGGCTGATCTTGGTTGGCCGCAATGCGGCTCTCGACGGCACCCGTCGCAAAAGCCGTGACATAGCGTTACCGCCTGATGAGATGATCTCCGATCTTGGCGATGCGGAAGCTCCGCTGATTGAACGGCTGGATGACTCGCATTACCGAGACGATGTCTTACGCCTTCTCTTTATCTGCTGCCATCCGGAGCTTCCCGCGACACAACAAGTTGCGCTGGCGCTTCGTATCGTTTCGGGCCTCTCCGTCGCACAGATCGCACGCGCATTCCTTGTCAGCGATGCTGCAATGGAGCAACGCATCACGCGCGCCAAGGCTCGAATAGCGAAAGCCGACGTACCGTTCGAAACGCCAGGGCCGGTTGAACGATCCGAACGTCTCGCGACCGTCGCAACGATGATCTATCTGCTCTTTAACGAAGGCTATACGGCGGGCAACGACCCTGCCCGCGCGTCTCTATGCGATGAAGCCATTCGCCTGGCACGATTAATTTTGCGACTCTATCCGACAGAACCGGAAATCATGGGGCTGACGGCGTTGATGATGCTGCAGCAATCACGTTTGCGCGCCCGGTTCGATGACAAGGGCGAAGCAGTCCTGCTGGAAGATCAGGATCGAAATCTCTGGAACACAAAATTGATCAACGAAGGCGTGGCTCTCTTGGACAAAGCCATGCGCCATGACCGTCCAGGCCCCTACCAGGTCCAAGCTGCCATCGCAGCAACACACGCCCGCGCCGGCAGCTTCCAGGAAACCGACTGGCTGGCGATCGACGGTCTTTACGCCGCCCTCGAACACATGCAGCCTTCGCCCGTCGTCACGTTGAACCGCTCCGTGGTAGCCGCAAAACTTCGCGGACCCGACGCAGCTCTTGCCATGATCGAGCCGCTCGAGAAACCGTTGTCCGGGTATTTTCATTACTTCGGCGCCCGCGCCGCTTTTTTATTGCAACTCGGTCGAACGGCGGAAGCACGCGCTGATTTCGATCGCGCTATATCTCTGGCCACGACGCCAGCTCAGGCGGCTCATATTCGCCAGCACCTGGACCGGATCATCCGTGACGCCGAATGATTTTTTTATCCACCCTGTCGGATGACGACCGGAAGCACCGTCCTTGAGGTGCGATCAAGACGGAGGAAATCATGACCGAAAGTGTCAAGGCGCCGGTAAAAGGCGGCGCCATCGTCTATTTATCCATAGATGGCGCAGTGAAAGCAGCGGAATTCTATCAACGCGCGTTTGCAGGCACCCTGGCCGCGCTCGTCCCGCCCGACGAGCAGGGAAGGACAATGCATGCCCATCTCTACATCAACGGTTCGTCCGTGATGCTCAGCGATTTTTTCCCCGAGCACGGCTATGCGCCGGTCCCGCCCGCAGCCTTCAACATTACGCTCGCCGTCGATAACACTGACACATGGTACGAGCGGGCAATCGCGGCGGGCTGCACTTCGAAAGTTCCCATCTCGGACATGTTTTGGGGCGACCGGTACGGCCAAGTCCAAGACCCATTCGGCATCGTGTGGGCCATCAACGGACCCGTAAAAAAGTAATGTCATCAGGAGAGCTGCAATGAAAAACTACCTTGCCGTCTTCTTCGGAAAATCGGACGCGATGGAAGCCTGGAAGGCGCTGCCGGAATCGGAGCGCAAAGACCGCGAGCAAGCCGGCATGGCGGCGTGGCACAAATGGGTGGCCGATCATAACGGCGTCATATCCGAAATGGGCTCGCCGCTAGGAAAAACGAAGCGTGCGGACAAGAACGGCATGTCGGACACACGCAACGAACTATGTGCCTGGACGGTGGTTAAAGCCAATTCACAGGAAGAAGCAACGCGCCTGTTCCTCAACCACCCTCACTTTACGATTTTCCCCGGCGACCACATCGAGGTGATGGAGTGCCTGCCGGTTCCGGGGATGGCGTAATAGCTCCGCTTCGGCCTATCCATCGCAAAATCTTCGAGGGCGCGTGATATCTCGCGCCCCCGTCAATCTCCTACCACCGCTATTATGGATATAACCCCCGCGCCTCTCGAGCAGCCAGGATTCGCTCACAAGCCACGATATAAGCGGCCGTTCGTAGCGAAACCTTATTGAAATCCGCGCATGCCCATATCTTGCGGAAAGCTTCAACCATAAGCGTATCGAGTCGCGAATTGATTTCGTTCTCGCTCCAGAAAAAGCTCGAAAAATCCTGGACCCATTCAAAGTAGCTCACCGTCACGCCGCCGGCGTTACAGATGACATCCGGCACCACGAGAATATTGCGGTCGGTAAGAACATCGTCGGCATCAGGCAGGGTCGGTCCGTTGGCGCCCTCAAGCACAAGCTTTGCCGTCGTCCGGCGCGCGCGCTCGGCCGTCAATTGCGATTCCAGGGCCGCTAAAATCAGAATATCGCAGGGCGTGTTCCAGAATGCATCGTTAAGGTCCGGCGATCCGCCAATCCCTTTTCTCGACGGCGCGCTCATCATCAGCGCGGGAACGTCGATCCCCGCTTCATCGATAACGGTGCCCCACTGATCCTGTAGCGCGACCACCTTTGCACCATTGAGAACGAAAAGCTCCGCCGCGGACGAACCGACGTTGCCGAAACCCTGCACGCAGACCCGCGCGCCTTCGAGGCTCAAGCCCATACGCGATGCCGCTTCGCGTCCAGTAACGAAGACACCGCGTCCCGTTGCCTTGACGCGCCCCAGCGAACCGCCAAGATGCAATGGCTTTCCCGTTACGACACCTGACGCTGTAAACCCGACCTGCATCGAGTAGGTGTCCATGATCCATGCCATAACCTGGGCATTGGTATTGACATCTGGCGCCGGAATATCTTTTTGCGGGCCGATAATGATGCTGATTTCGCTGGTATAGCGCCGCGTAATCTTTTCCAGCTCGTTGTCCGACAGCGCAAACGGATCAACGCGAATACCGCCCTTTGCCCCTCCAAATGGCAGATCCATCGCGGCCGTCTTGATCGTCATCCAGGCAGCGAGTGCCATTGTCTCTTCCAGCGTAACCTGCGGATGAAACCGAAGGCCGCCTTTGCCAGGCCCGCGCGAAAGATTGTGCTGCACGCGAAAACCTTCGAAATGACGGACGATGCCATCGTCCATTTCGATAGGCACGTCGACAATCATCGTCCGCTTGGGATGTTTGAGCGTTTCCACCCAACGAGCCAAACTCTTGAGATAGGGCGTTACGCGATCGACCTGGGCAAGATACGTTGCCCAGGGGCTTGGAAATGAAGACTTTGCATATGACAACGGCGGCGACGTCTTTTCTGTGATGTTGGTCATGCGCTTCTTATCGCTGTTATTTGAAAGATGAATGTCCCTTATTCGATGGGCGCAAAACATGACGTGGCTGCGCCGGAAATGCGCCGCGGCCACTCACCGCAAAAACGTGCGATAGCTGTCCGAGCTAGCGGCCCGCAAGCGCGATATCGCGAAGAACCGCTGCCTCGAACTGCACTTCGTCAACTCGGTGTTTCAGAACGTCGCCGATACTGATGATGCCGACGAGATGATTATTCTCGACCACTGGAAGATGTCGGACACGCCGTTCCGTCATCAGATGCGTCACGTGCGCGATCGTATCGCCGGGAGAACACGTAACGATTTCGTGCGTCATGAGAGCTGATATAGGCAAAGCCAGAAGCCTGTTTTCGTTGGTCGCCAAGGCGCGCACCACATCGCGCTCAGAAATGATCCCATCCAACGCTTGGCCATCTCTGCTGACGACCATTGCGCCAACCCCCTCGGCCCGCAGCATCTGTACGAGCTTAAGGATCGTGTCGTCCGGCCGAACGGTCAGAACATGCGCATTCTTTTTTGCTTTGAGGATACTTTGAACAATCATAGCCATAATCCTAAAAATTGCGGTTTGGCCACTCACACCCCCGAATCTATCACTGACGACGTGCCTGTGCAGGGCTAATTTAGTTGGATGCCATGTCTTAAAGGCGGGGAAGGAATGCCGGAAAAATCGACAACGGTCGCCGACTACCTGATCGAGCGACTCAAACAGGCTGGCCTTGAGCATGCCTTTGGCGTTCCCGGCGATTATGTCTTGACGTTCATGGATCGCTTGATCGCATCTGGCGTCGACCTGATCGGAACCTGTAATGAACTTAATGCGGGCTATGCCGCCGATGCTTATGCTCGCATCCGCGGCATCGGTTGTATCGTCGTGACATGGGGCGTCGGCGGCTTCAGCGCCATGAATGCCGTCGCGGGCGCTTATGCGGAACAGGTTCCGCTCGTGGTCTTGGTCGGCGGACCGCGCACAAATCAGCGCCGCTCCTCAATGCTGCTTCATCACGGCGTGGGCGAATTTTCGACAATGCAACATGCCTATGCACACATCACAGTTGCGTCCGTTCTGCTCGACGATGCTGGAGACGCGCCCCAACTCATCGACCGTGCGCTTGCCCGCTGTCTCTCTGAGAAGCGCCCGATCATGATCGAAATTCCCGTCGATATCGTTGATCAGCCCTGCGAGCCCTCGAAACGGCAGACGCCGTCCGGACCACCCGTGTCAGATCCAGACTCATTGAACGAAGCCCTGGACGAGGTCATGGCCCTGCTCGCGTCGGCGAAGCGGCCGGTCATTCTCGGTGGCGTTGAGCTGCATCGCTACGGCCTGATGCAACAATTCATGCGTCTCGTCGAAAGGAGCAAGCTGCCGGTTGCAACGACCCTCCTCGGCAAGACCGTCATCTCGGAACTTCACCCGCAGGCAATTGGAGTTTACGAAGGCGCCATGTCGCGAAAGGATGTTCGGGCAATCGTCGAAGCCAGTGACGTCCTGCTCTGCATCGGCGCGTGGATCAGCGACATCAATTTCGGCGTGTTTACCGGCAAGCTCGAAGGCCGCCAATTGATCCTCGCAAATTCCGGTCGCCTGAAGATCAGCCAACACGTCTACGAGCAAGTATGGATCGGCGACGTGGTGACCGGCCTCGCGGATCGCATGCCGGCCCACGGGTTGCCCCATCCCCCATTCGAAAGCGTAGCCAAACGTGAGGCCAAGCCATCGATTGCGCGCCGCGGAGCCAAACTCACGGTCGACAAGGTCATGAGCCGCGTCAACGATTATATCTGCGACGACACCATCGTCGTTGCCGAGACCGGGGACAGCCTATTCGCCGCTGCCGACCTCGTCATGCATCATGATGTTGGCTTTATAGGGCAGGCGTTCTACCTGTCGATCGGCTACGCCCTTCCTGCCGTCCTCGGTGCATCGATCGCTGCCCCGAACCGCCGCGTTCTCGCTCTCATCGGCGACGGCGCGCTGCAAATGACGGTGCAGGAATTATCGTCGCTCTGCCGACGCAACATTCCCGCCGTGCTGCTGATCATGAACAATGACGGCTACACCACCGAGCGCGTCATTCACGAAGGCCCATATAACGATATTCAGCAGTGGGACTATCACAAGCTGCCGGATGTCTTCGGTGGCGGCTGGGGGCGTCGCGTCGAAACCGAGGAAGAACTTGAGGCGGCATTGAGCCAGGCGAGAAGCAGCAACGATGGCCCCGCCGTCATCGAAATCATGCTCGACAAACTGGATATGTCGGACGCCCTGAAACGCCTCGGCGCTGAACTTTCACCTGATAAAAAGCACAGCCGATAATAGGCGTCTCGCCTCGAAACCTTGCCTTTGGCCCGAGCGCAGAGCCTGAAGAGACACGAAGCGTTCCGACTGCCTAACCCGGCAAGCAAAGACTTGTCAGAGCTTCTGACGGAATGACGGCGCTCGCCAAGCCGAGTATCGCAACAATCGTCCCCGCTGCCGTTCTGAGACGCGGCCAAGAGAGCATACTCGCACCACCTACGGCCCGCGCCGATCCATACGCAGCGAGGCTGACCGCCGGCATCGTCGCAATTGCGAAACCGCCCATGAACAACGCGCCATCGGTCCCTGATCCACTGACCATTGCCATCATCAAAGCGTTGTAGACCATGCCGCACGGTGCAAATCCCCAGACCATGCCGGACACCACCGGCAAACCTTTCGTCATCCGTGCAGGTAGCCGCCGACGAATGCGCTCATGGACAGCGGGGACCGCCTTAAAAAGACCGTATCGCGGCAGAATGCCGGCAATCGACAGCCCTACTGCAACGACGAGCGCGGCGGCCATGATACGCGCAGCTGCCTGTAATCCGGCAAGATGCATCAAACTCGCAAATGATGAACCGACCGAGGCGACCACCGCTCCGCCGAGCACATACGTCAGCGTGCGCCCGGCTTGAATGCTGGCAAGTGCGCGCAACTGCAATCTCTGCGCGGAAGAGCTGGGCGCCGTCGCCAACAGCAGCGACGACGCAATGCCACCGCAAACGCACGAGCAGTGAAGACTTCCCGCGAGCCCCACGACGAACCCGCCGGCCAACAAAGCTGTGCCTTCCATCTGTCAACCTCCTCGTCCCAAAAAGGACTGGACCTCCAACGCCGCTATTTGCCGGTGTCGGCGTAGCAGCTCGCAGCGTTGACGACGGGTGGCAAATTGATCGCCGGATTTCCGTCAAAGAATCCTGACGGCATCAATTTGAATCCAGCCGAAATGCACGGCTGTACGGGAAAGTCTTCTGGCCGAACCGAATGGTGCAACCCGAACGTATGCCAGAGCACGATATCCGTGTTCTCGATCGGGCGGTTCTTCGCAACGAAAGACTTGATACCTCCCGATCCGTCCGAATGATTCATGAATTCGCCAGCAGGGAAACGCTCGGTCGGATCGTATGCCGAAACCCAGACGTGGTTTTGCGTGAAGGACGCGCGCTTGCCCGAAAACGAATTCGGCGCAACGAACGACGTCAGGCAATCCGGGGCATCGAGCTTGTATCCGACCGGCGTTCCAGCACGATTGAATTTGTTTGGATTGATAACCTTCCAATAGCGCTGCGTAACGAGATTTGCGGTCCGTGCGGCCTCGCCCTCCGTCTTGATGAGGGTCTCCTCTTCGTAGAAGGCGTTGCCGTAGGGGTTCTCTCCGTCTTCCTGCTCGGCATAGGTATTGCACTCGACAAAGCTGTTCTTGTCGCCATCGACGCACATCTCAAGCCGCGCGCAGAGGATGTGCTGATGGATCTGCCCGACGACGCCAGGCGCAACTTCGCGTCCGTATTTTCCCGGCTGGCCGGGAATGCAGGCCGTCGTGTTGATAATGCCGGTCGCCTTGAGTTCGAATTCGATCTTGCCGTCGAGGAAGAAATACCAGTACAGCGCATACTCATAGTTGCCGACCGTGCAGATCGACGAAATGACGAGCTTAGCGCCGCGGCGAATTTCAAACCGTTCCGTGCGGAAATCGGTATGCTTCCAGAGCAAGCCTGAATCTTCTTCGTGAATGCAGATCGCCTTTTTAATCGTCCACGGCTCGCCATCGCGCGTATTGAGATGCGCGTCGAGATACTTGATGACGCCGAGGCAATCGCAGCCGAGTTCCAGAGAGTTCGCGAGCTTGCCGATCCCGTACTCGCCGATATCGAAGACGTGCTTACGGAAGTGCCCGGCGTCCGGCGAACCATAGGGCACAGTCATCTCGACGATAGATGCGCGCCGAAGGATAGGTCGCCCGTTGAAGCTGATATCGTGCAGCGTCAGCGACTCGCGCGTATTGAACCCGATATTGAGCGCCCAATTACGCCACGTCAGACGACTTCCCTCGATTTTGAAATTCACGCCTTCCGGCTGGACGACATTGATCGGCTTTGCAGGCGGCTGGAACTCGTCGAAGAACTGGTGCTCATAGTTGTATTCTGCCATCGGGATCGGCGTAACGCCGTAATCGTCGATCCGAATGACCTCACCGCTGTTGATGTCCACCACAGCGTTGAGGCCTTCTATAGGATGCGCGTAGAAGTTCTCGAACTCCCGGAGCCGAAGCCAGCAAAAAACATGGCAGAGATGGCGCCCTTCCTCCCCCGGAATATCGAAGCTCCCCGCCGACCACGGATCGACACACACTTTGCCCATGTCGGTAATGCCGCGCTTGGCACACGCAGCGATGAATTCCGCATTGCCGCGAACAATGTCCTCGATAGCCAAGAACTGTTCGAGTTGTATCATTGGCCGTTTGTCGGGGCAGTCTTCGCTGAACAACACCTTTCCTGTATCGAGAGAAACGACGAACTTTGTAACGCCGATCGTCTCGGAGCTTGAGGCGTTGACTGCCGCACGCCGCTCGACTGGCTTACATTCGGCATAAGCCTTGAGTTCATCCTTTGTCGGCTCGTCCAATCCGATCGACTCGAAGCATGTCTTCGGTCCGTATGGCGCGACGGCCTTGACGATCCCAGCGGCATTCCGGATCTCATCGGGCGATAACGGATCCAATGGATGCCGGACCAACGATGACTTTTCCAGCACGGCCGTCGAGCAACAGCTTTCTGACATGATTAGGCTCCCGAGTGTTGCAATGCGCTCTGGTTGGTCACGCACTTTGGCCGAACGACGCTGCTTCAACAGCAGCCGAGGCGACGCCCTATCAGGGCAATCGTCCTTTCTCGAAAGACCCTAGCCAGCGCCATACGGACTGTAATTGATAGTTGGCGCCAAAAAGCGAATCTGTCCGCTCAGAAACCGTTTGCTGCGCTCATCTGGAAACCACCTCCGCACAGAGATTTCACGTTCAAAGGTGATCTGACGTCGCCGCAAACGAAGTGGTACGCTTCTTGCGATGCTGTCCCACTCAACGGCGACACTATGGGATAGAGTTGCATGCCTTCATCGGGCGTCATCGCGGCATCGATCATCAACGGAGTTCTCTCTACGATCGATCGCCGGAGAATGGACCCGGAGACGATTTCCGCGCGCGTCGGCATAGCAAACGATGGGTTGTTTGGACGCTCGCCTTTTCTTCCGCTCTCAGCCTTCACAACAATGCTGGAGATGGCGGCAACTCAAACGAACGATCACGCACTTGGCATGAAGTGGGGAAAACTCTTCAATATTCACGACTTAGGAGCAGCCGCCCAGTTATATCTCACCGCCCGCACCGTCGGCGAAGGGCTCACCAAGCTTTGTGAGTATTTTCCCACCTTCCAGGGCGGAACGCACTGCGCGCTGAACGTCAGCGGCGACACTGCACGCCTGACCTATTCTATTTTCGACAGAACCGTCTCGCATCGCGTCCAGGATGCGAATTTCTCAGAGGCTGTCTTGTGCTCGGTATTGCGCGCGACTTTGGGCAAGGACTGGGAGCCGCTATGCCTAGAGTTCGAGCATTCTCCTGGTGCAAATCTCGCCAGTTATCAGGCGCATTTTCATTGCCCACTACGTTTTGGCGCTCGTTATAACGCTATATTGTTTCCCCTCTCGGAGCTGAGCCACCCAATACACTCATATGATCGCATGCTGCACCACCGCTTGGAGAGTGAGCTGTCCGACTGCCTAAGATCGCAAGAACTTGAACTCGATCTCAGCAACAGCGTCAAGGCATGGATCAACGCCAGACTATGCTGCGTTAAGAGCATCGACATCCAGGACGCGGCCAGCGACTTCGGCATGAGCGTCAGAAGCTTTCAACGAAAGCTCGCCGATGCTGGCCTGAATTATGCAGATCTTCGCAACGCCGTGCGAACGGAAATCGCGAAGGCGATGCTGGCGTTCACCGATCGCACCATTCCGGAGATCGCGTTCGATCTTGGCTATAGTGAAACGAGCGCATTCTCACGAAGCTTCAAAAGCTTCACCGGCTCGACACCAGCCAAATACCGAGACGGCGCCGTTCGCGCGCGAACGTCCTCGGGAGAAAGAGCTTCTTTCATGGCGCCGACGAGCGCCACAAGTCACTGATTGGATGAGATAGCGCTAAGCCTTAGACGCTGACGCAAGTCCTTTGCCGCGCGAAGCCACGACACCGATCACGATGAGAACAATTGAAAATGCAATCACTAATGTCGCGACGGCGTTGATCTCGGGCGTTGCCTCGCGGCGCAGGATAGACCAAAGCGCCATCGGCAAAGTATTTTCGCGGCCGGTCAGTAGGTATGTAACCGCAATCTCGTCGAACGAGATCGAAAATACGATCAGCATCGTACCGAAGATGGCGGACTTCAGGTTCGGCAACGTCACTTTAAAGAACGTCTCGATCTGCGAAGCGCCAAGATTGAAGGCAGCCTCCTCCTGGCTCCGACCGAGCTGCTGCAGACGCGCAAAAACTTCCGTGACATAGATGCAAGTCAGAGCCGTACCTTGGCCGAGCATGATCGTATTGAGTGATAGCCGAAACCCGATCGTGATGTAGAAACTCAAAAGCGCAACACCGGTAATGACACCGGGAAGCACAATCGGCAGCATCACGATCCGCCGGAAAGCGGCTTTCCCCGGAAACTCGTAGCGGTCCAGCGCAATCGCCGCTGGCAGGCCGATGAGCATACTCAGAATGACCGTTCCGATGCCGACATAAACGGACGCGCCGATCGACCGCATCAGCGTTTCGTTCTCGAGAACCTTCTCATACCAGGAGAGCGTGAAGCCGTTGAACGGAAGCGCGGTAAACTGGCTAGCATTGAATGAAAAGAATGCCATTACGAGCAGCGGCGCATAGAGAAACAGCAGCACTGCTCCGGCCAGACCTGCGACAAGGGGTTTGTTTCCAAATGCGCGCATTCAATTTGCTCTCGTCCGTTCTAGAAGCGCACCTGAAATTGGTGCTCAAGGCGATGAGCTAAGGCAATCAGCCCAAGCCCCAGGGCGATAATGACCAGACCGATCGCCGCCGCCATCGGCCAGTCGTAGGCCGCGCCCAGCAGATTGATAACGATATTGGATATCATGATGGAATCCGCGCCGCCGACGAGCGCGGGCGCCACGAAATCTCCAAACCCCAACGAGAACGTGATGACGCCGCCTGCGATGATGCCCGGAATGCTGATCGGCAGAACGATCTTGCGGAAGATCTCCATACGCGTCGCACCCTGGTCGAGCGCTACTTCGATAAGGGACGTCGGGATGCGTTCGAGTTGAGCGTAAATCGAAAGCACTGCAAATGGCGTGAAGATATAGGCGAGCGTCAACGTCACGCTGAACTCGTTATAGAGAAACAACGTCAGCGGATGATCGATTATACCGAGCCCGAGCAGTGAGGCGTTGATGAGACCGCCTGTTCCGAGAATGGTTTTCCAGGCGTAGGCCTTGACGAGATAAGACGCCCACCACGGCACGATTACCAGAAGATAGACGTAGCGTTTGGTCGCTTCCGAAGCATGAAACGCCAAATAGAACGCCAACGGATACGCAACAATCGACGACAACACCGCTGTATAGATGCCGATCTTCGCTGATTTGAGCATCACGCTGAGATATGGCTCGGTTGTAAAAACCCTGACGAAATTCGCCAGTGAAAAGCCCGGCTTGAAGACGACGTAATCGACCGATCCCAGACTGTAATAGAACAGCATGCAGTAGGGCAGGATCATAAAGACGAAGAACCAAGCCGCCGGAGGCAAAAGCCAGAACAGCATGCGCGCGCGTTCGATCTTTTTCGCCTTCAGCGCGCCTGGGCTGATCTCGGCGGCCGTCTCCAAGACGGCGCTTGAAGTCGTCATGACGGAAGCTGCAGTGTCATTCATGGATCAAGCTGCCAACACGCGAATATCATCCGGTAGAACGGAAAGCGGCACGACATCGCCGATGCTGGCCTGCGCGCCGGTCGTTCGATCATGCACGCTTATCCGACCGGCACCGTCCGCAAGCTCGATCACATACTCATTCTTCGCACCGAGGAAGAGACGCTCAGCCACAGTGCCGCGAAGAATATTTCTTTGGTTAGATCCGTCGTCACCGATGGCAACGCGGTCGACGCGGATCATCACGCCGACTGTCTTGCCTGAGATGGTCGCGGCGTTGGCCGGTGCCGAAAGCGTTGCGCCGCCTGCCAAACGGATCTTAGCCGTCGGGCCATCGACGGCATCGACCACGCCTGTAAGAACGTTAGCCCGATCGATGAAGTTCGCCACAAACTTGGAATTCGGCTGGGCATAAACTTCTTGCGGACTTCCGCTTTGGACGATGCGCCCCTTATTCATGACGACGATGCGATCGCTCATCGCCATCGCTTCTTCCTGATCGTGCGTGACGTAAATGAAAGTCTTGTTGAACTGCCGGTGCAGCCGCTTGATCTCGACCTGCATCGCCTTGCGCAGATTGGCGTCAAGAGATGCAAGCGGTTCGTCGAAGAGAACGACCGCCGGATCGGTGATGAGCGCGCGCGCCAGAGCCGTGCGCTGCTTCTGCCCGCCGGAGAGTTGATGCGGCATTTTCTTGCCGTGATCGGCCAACTGCACGAGGCTCAAGTATTCATCAACCCGCGCACGGATTTGCGCCTCGGTGTAACGGCCTCGCATTTTTTTGAGGCGGAGACCAAAGGCAACGTTTTCTGAAATCGTAAGATTGGGAAAGAGAGCGAAATCCTGAAACACCATCCGCATGTCGCGTTCCGACGGCTGCGAATATGTTATGTCTTCGCCATCGATGCGAATGGTGCCCGTGTCCGGCATTTCGAAACCCGCAATGCAGCGCAGCGTCGTTGTCTTGCCGCATCCGGATGAGCCCAGAAGGGTGATAAACTCACCCTTCTGGATCGACAGGTCCACACCATCGACTGCTGCAACGTTCGAAGTTCCATACGTCTTGCGAATACCGATGAGATCTATGTAAGCGGCCATTCGCGCACCCTCTTGATCGCAGCTTGGACAGAGTAAAATGGGTCGTGGTTATTGCGCGGCTTTGACCTGGTTCCAGATTTCCAGATACTTCCCGCGCTGTTTCACCGGCTGCCACCAGCTGACGGTCTTCAGCGTCTCCGGATTCGTCATGCCGAGTTCTTCAAAGGACTTCTTCTGATCGTCCGGAAGGAAATCGACCATCTTGCCGTTCGAATATCCAAATCCCGTAACGGCGTGTCCGAGAGCTTGCGCCTTCGCACTCGACACGTAATTCAGCCATTTGTAGACGCAGGCGTTGGATGAAGCGCCCTTCGCAATCATCCAGCTATCGCTCCAGCCGCCCCGTCCTTCCTTCGGAACGACGTCGATGAGCTTGCGGTCGCCGCCGCGCAGCTTAACGAGCGTTTCTTCCCATGCGTTGCCGCCGATGACTTCCTTGCCTTGGAGCAAGGTTGTCATCTCACCCGCTGTCGTCCAATATTTGCGAATGTTCGGCTTGAGCTTCAGAAGCGCTTCTTTGACCTTCGCTAGCTCCTCGTCATTCATGTCGTAGACGTTCTTGATCCCGAGATAGCGCGCAGCCTCGTAGAGCGTCTCGATATCATCCCACATCGCGAACTTGCCGGCATACTTGGGGTCCCAAAGAAATGCGAGGCTGGTCGGCGGCTCCGATACGGCAGTGGCATCAACGACGATGCGAATGATACCCCAGGCATAGGGAACGCCGTACGTCTTGCCATCTTTCGACAGCCACGGCGGCGATTTCAGCATCGGGAAGAAATCGGCCTCCGCTGAGATCTTGCCGGGATCGATCGGATCGACCAATCCAGCATCAATCAGCTTCATCGTCGTGTCGTTGGAGGGCGTCACGAGATCATAAGTGCCGCTGCCGGCCATCAGCTTGGCGAAAATTTCGTCGTTCGTTCCGACATAGACAGCCGAGACGTCGCAGCCGCTTTCCTTTTTGAAAGGCTCGACGAAACTCGCGTCGGCGTAGCCCTCCCAAACCAGCATGTTTAGGCTATCGGCAGACGCGACAGAGGCGCCAAAAAGTGACAGCGCCGTGACTGCTCCGAGCGTTCGCGACAGACGTCGGACCAAGCCGCCACGATTTTCCGAGAAATTTTTACGTTGCGATACGCGACGACCTTCCGGCATGCGTTCAAACTCCATCGTTTGCGAAACCGAGCACAGCTCACGCTGAATGGGACTGACGAATAGTGCCCTGGCTCAAGCCAACGCCGCGCGCGCTCCTAGCCGACAGCCTGGAAAAACCTATCCAGGTCAGACTGGGAAGTAATTGACAGTTCATGCCAAAGTTTTCAGCGGCTTATTTTGCAGCCGCCAGGCTCGCGTGCGAATAGCGAGGCCGCTATCTCAGGAAGCGCCTGAAGCTCCACATGGAGAGCGCAAACAGCACACAGCCGATACCAAGCAGCGCTGCGAACTGCGGCCAGACGACGTCAAATCCCGAGCCGCGAAACAGCACTGACTGAGCAAGAATGATAAAGTGCGTGTTCGGAGCGGCCAGCATGATATCCTGAATGATGGCCGGCATGCTCTCGCGAGGCGTCACGCCGCCTGACAGAACCTGCAAGGGGATAAGAACAAGAATAAGCAGCATACCGAATTGCGGCATCGTCCCCGCCATCGTCGCCAGAAAAACGCCCAAGGCCGTCATAGCGAAAATATCCAGGGCAGCGCCAACGAGGAACAACGGCACCGAGCCGTTGACCGGAACCTGCAACAACCCCTGCACGACGAAAATCAGCGACATGCTCGACGCCAGCAGCACGACGAAGCCCATCGACCAGATCTTACTGACCATGATCTCGAATGGTGTCACGGGCATCACGAGAAGATGCTCGACCGTACCGTGCTCCCGCTCTCGAATGAGAGCGGCGCCGGTCAAAATGATCGACAGCATCGTAATCGACATGATGACGTTCGTTATCGCACCGAACCAAGTCTTGTTAAGATTTGGGTTGTATCGAGCACGCAGCGTCAATCGAACGGGAAGATCACCGTTCGAGCGATAGCGATCGAGAAACTCGCTGATCTCACCTGCGAGAATGGATTCGATATAACCGCCACCCGTAAAGGCCTGCGTCATGCGGGTTGCATCGATGTTGAGCTGTATCGTCGGCGAGCGGCCTGCAAGTAGATCGCGTTGGAACTCGGGCGGAATATCGAGCGCAAACGTATCGGCGCCGGCATCCATACGCTCATCCATTTGCTCCTGAGTGATCAGCCGCGGCACACTGAAGTACGGCGGATAAAATGCAGTGATGATACGGGACGATACGGGCGACTGATCCTCATCGACGATTGCGATCGCCGCGTGATTGAGCGTATCCGGTAACGCCCGCGACGCCGAATAGATCGAAACCGAGAAAGCATAGACGATCAGGATCAGCATCGTCGAATCGCGCATCAATCCGCGCAATTCCTTGACCCCGAGCTGCCAGATGTTCGCGACGCGCATCTTACGTCGCCTGCTTTTTGAGGAAGGCCGCGCCTAGGCCGAACAGGATGGGAATGGCAATCAGCAACGCCAGATAGTCGTTGGCCAAATCGCCAAACCCCAGCCCTTTCGAAAACGTCCCACGCGAGATCGTCACGAAGTAGGCCGCCGGGTAGATCTTGCCGATATAAGCACCGACTCCCTGCAGCGACGACACCGGGTCAATCAAGCCTGAATACTGGACAGCCGGAATCAGCGTTATCAGCGTCGTGCCGAAGATGGCCGCGATCTGGCTGCTCATGAATGACGACACCACCAGCCCCATGGACGTCGCCACGATCACATAGAGCAGCGCTCCGAAGGTGTAAGACAGAAAGCTGCCCGTAAACGGCACGCGAAAGACGAACACCGCAAACGCCGCCAGCAAAACGAAGTTGAGCATTGCGAGCGCTACATACGGAATTTGCTTGCCGAGCAGAAACTCCAGGCGCGTCACCGGCGTCACGTAAAAATTAATGATCGACCCGAGCTCTTTCTCTCGCACCACGCTCAGAACTGTGAGCATCGCCGGGATCATCATGAGAAGCAGCGGAATAACCGCCGGCGCCATCGCGACGAGACTTTCGACATCCGGATTGTAGCGATAGCGCAGCGCGACCTGAAAAGCACCGAGCGCTGATGAATCGCCATAAAGTTCACGCGCCTTCTGCGCCAGCCACTCGGTATGAATCTGCTGGACGTAGCTTGCGATGGTATCGCCGCGCATCGGCATCGCGCCGTCGATCCAGGCGCCGATCTCGACGTTTCGCCCGCGTGCAACATCACGTCCGAACCCCGGAGGAAATTCGAGGACGAGACTCAACTCGCCATCTCCCATGCGGCGATCGAGGTCTTTATAATCGGTGACCGGCGATTTCTCATTGAAATAGCGAGATCCGGCAATCTGCATGGCGTAATCACGACTGATTGTCGTGTCGTCGCGATCGAGAACGGCGAAGCTCAGATTATCGACGTCGAGATTGATGCCGTAACCGATGACGAACATCAAAAGCACGCTGCCGATCGTCGCGAGCGTGGCCCGGAGCGGGTCGCGCCGCAGTTCGAGTGTCTCGCGTCTCATATAGGCTAGCATCCGCCGGATGCTCTGGCTCAATGGGCTCGCCGGTCGAGCAGAGACAGCATGATGACCGGCTGCAAGTGACGTGGCGATCTGGTCGGCTTCAACGGCGCTGCCCGCCTTGCTCCCGATCGCGTCCTGCAGATAGTCGATAAAGGCATCTTCGAGCGACGATGCCTTGCGCTGCTCAACGATCGCGGCCGGCGTATCGCTGACGAGAACGCGGCCGGCATGCATCAACGAAATGCGGTCGCAACGCTCCGCTTCATTCATGAAGTGGGTCGAAACGAAGATCGTCACGTTATCCTTGCGCGAGAGATCGGCTAGGATCTGCCAGAACTGATCGCGCGCAACCGGATCGACGCCCGACGTCGGCTCATCAAGAATAAGCAATTCCGGGGAATGGATCATCGCCACGGCGAGCGACAGGCGCTGGCGGATACCGAGCGGAAGCGCATCAGGCAATGCGTCCATGACGTCGGAAAGATCGAAGCGGCGCACGACTTCAGCAATGCGCGGCGCGATATGATCGGGCTCCAGATGAAAGAGCCGCGCATGCAGATCGAGGTTCTGTGCGACGGTCAGTTCCGAATAAAGCGAAAAGGCCTGAGACATGTATCCAACGCGACGTCGGACGGCCATGTCATTGGGATCGACCTCTCGCCCGAACAATTTCACTGTGCCTTCGCTGGCCGGCAGAAGACCGGTCAGCATTTTCATTGTCGTCGTCTTGCCGCAACCGTTTGAGCCGAGAAAGCCGAAAATCTCTCCTTTGGTAATTCGGAAGCTGACATCATCGACAGCGGTGAAATCACCGAACCGCATCGTTAAATGATCGGCCTCGATCGCGACCTCATCGTCATTGTTTTCTGTGCGCGGCGGAATGACGACATCGACGTGTCCGCGGCGTTGATCTTCCGGCAATAGGGCAATGAAGGCTGCATCGAGATTGGGCGCACTGGTCTTCTTCAGAAGATCGCTCGGCGCGCCCGTTGCGAGCACGTTTCCTGCGTTCATCGCAATCAGCCAGTCGAACCGCGCCGCCTCTTCCATGTAGGCGGTCGCAACGAGAACACTCATGCCTTTCCGGCCGAGACGAATGCCGTCGATCAACTCCCAGAACTGCCGGCGGGAGAGCGGATCGACGCCTGTGGTCGGCTCATCGAGAATGAGCAATTCCGGATCGTGGATGAGCGCGCAGCAAAGCCCGAGTTTTTGCTTCATGCCGCCGGAAAGCTTGCCGGCCGGTCGGTCGGCAAAGGAGGCAAGACCCGTGCTCTTTAGCAGCTCGACAATCCGGTCCTGTCGCTCATGCTGGCCGAGCCCAAAAAGTCGACCGAAAAAATCGACGTTCTCGAAGACCGACAGCGTCGGATAAAGGTTTCTGCCGAGCCCCTGGGGCATATAGGCGATCTGCGGACAGGTTCGTCGGCGATGGGCCGCGTCCCGCATGTCGCCGCCGAGAACGGTGACGCGTCCCTCCTGCATCTTGCGCGCACCGGAAAGGAGCGACAGCAGGCTCGACTTGCCGACGCCGTCCGGGCCGATCAGGCCAGCCATAACCCCCGCAGGGACATCGAGTGTAATAGCATCGAGCGCCAGCGTCTTTCCGTAGCTTAGACTGACATTTTCGAGACGGGCGACGACGGGTACAGGTTCGGCCGGGCCGCTCGTCATTGCACCAGCTTTCCTGCGAGCACCGGCCATTGCGCGTTGGGATCAAGCTTGACGTACGCCACGCCGGGCAGCCCAGTCTTGACTTGCCGGATGTACTTCTGAAGCAGCGCCTTGGGTATCTGCGCCTTTATCCGGAACATCAGCTTCAGCCGCTCTTCTTCCGTTTCGACGCTTTTCGGCGTGAACTGCGCCACGTCGGCAACGAACGTTGCCTTTGCCGGGATGATGTATTGAGGTGCAGCATCGAGCACCAGCCGGACCTCCGCGCCCAGCGCCACTTGTCCCGCTTCCGCCGTGGGCAGGAAGAACGTCATGTAGACGTCGCTGAGGTCGACCATGTTGAGCACCCGTCCCCCCGCCGACAGCACCTCGCCAAGCTGCGCGACGCGATACTGCACCCGCCCGTCTCTCGGCGCCCGCAACGTGCTGTCGTCGATGTCAGCGGTGATGCTGTCGATAGCGGCCTTGGCGGCGTCGACGGCCGCACGCGCGTCAACAACCTGCGCCTCGGCCGAGCTGATTGCCGCCTCGGAGGCCGCAAGCTGAGCCTTTGCCGCCCCGACCGCTGCGACCGCGCCTTCCTTCGAAGCGCGATCGTCGTCGAGCGTCTGCTGTGACACGACGTTCGTCTTGACGAGTTCTGCTGAGCGCTTGAACTTACTCTCTGCGGCATCGAGTCCGGCCTCCCGCTGCGCGACGACTGCAACCTCCGCCGTTTTCTCCGCATTGCGTTGGGTGACGAGACTCTTCGCCGTATCGACCCCGATCTGCGCACGGTGGAACTGCGCTTGGGCCTGTCGCCGTTGCGCTTCGAGTTGAGCGGTATCCATCCGCGCAACGACCTGCCCAGCCGTCACAAAGTCGCCCTCGTCGACGTATATCTCTTTGATTCGCCCCGCTATTTTGCTCGCGATATCGATTTCGACAGCCTCGATGCGGCCGTTGCCACTGGCGATGCCGGGGGGCAAAGCCGAGCTGAAAAATTCTTTCCAGGCGAGATAGCCTCCGACCGCCGCAATCAAGACGATGACGATCAGCGCATCGCGGCCGATCCTTGCTGCCAGTTTTTTGGCTCCCGGACCAAGCGGGTTTGTCCGCAACCAATGGCTCAACGATTTCTGCTCGCCGGCCGCCGGGGGCTGCTCAGTTTGAGACTCACTCATGCGCCCCCCGCAGGAGAACGGCCGGAACGACGACACCGGCGGCCGGACCGATATCGGAGCGGAGCAGTTTCGAGGGATGCAAGAGAACAACCTTTGATAAATGTTGGCGCTGCGATTTAGCCCATGCTGGGATGAGCCACAGCGAAGACTCCGCCCACTAGCTGGCCTGCGCTAGGTCAAGATGCGTTGACCTGGAACAATACAATCGTTCGGGTTCCGTCCCGGAAGTAACCTTCTCTTCGCCGCGCTGAGAGCCAAGCGAATCCCCTTCCGGCTCATCCGCCAAGAGATATTCCCCGATCGGAACGTTTGCCCCCATTGGAGTCACAATTTTTTAGTCGAAGCGGAACAAGATGACGGCGTCCGAGTTCGCCTGTCATCTGCTCCGGAGACGCGACTATGCCCTACTCGTTTTATGCGGTGCTCAACGTTTTGCCGCAGATCGCGGCCACCGCATTCCTGCCGATCGTCGGCATCGCCCTCGTAAGCTACCTGATCAAATCGACCCGCCCACAAGGCCCACAGAAGCCGATCGGAATCGACTGAACCGGGACTGAACCGGTCATTGAGCGGCTGGGACTGTTAGGTCGCGGCGGGTGGCGGCCAATTCTCTACACGTTCGATCGCATCCCCCAGGCTTACTTCCCCACCAGTAATAATGCGTGCCGTGAGTCCGCCGCGGCCGCGAACGGCGTTATAGCCTCCCGGCCCCAAGTTCGCCTCCATCTGGCTGCACGGCGCACACTCGCCACTGACCTCCAAGACAACCTCACCCATCAGAATGCGCCGCTCCTTTAGGGCATTCAGATTGAGCCCGCTCGTGACGAGGTTTCGCCGCAACAGCTCCGGCGAAACGTCCCTACCCATAAATGACGCTATCGCGGCGAGATCCTCAGCGGCAATGAGCGTCACTTGTCGCGGACCGTTCCGCTGCGTCTTGTAGCGATCACCCTCGATCCCTTGACCCGCAACGAAAAGCGCCGATGCTGGAGTGAGCATCGGCGCTTTGCGGGAAGGTCGAAGACCGATCCAAATAAGCCGGCCCGGCCCCACGGGACCGGCCAGTAATTTCGCCAGAATCGATTGGGGAGGCAGCGACTGCACATGCCCCTCCTTTCACCTTAGTTCTTAGGCGGTTCGGCATCCTTCTGAGGCTCGGCCGATTTCGTCAGCTCATTCCACTTATCGCCGAGCTGCTTCTTGAGATCGTCGATCTTCTTCGACGCCTCTTCGGCTTTGGCGTTATATTCGGCCCGGGCTGCGGAATAGTCGGCGTTCGAAAGCTCGAATTCTGTCATGAACGGGCAACCGCCGTGCGACAGGTTCGGCGCTGCATAGCGAACGAGCGTCGTTCCAGGCGTGGCGCCCGGACCGATTTTCATGATCACCGAATCCTTCTCCATGTGGCACTTCTCGCCCTTGGCGATCTTCTTGAGATCAACCGCCACGTACTTTCCGCCCTCGTTGAGCAGCGTCACGTCCATCGCGCTCGGCATGAATGCCAGCTCGACGCCGTTCTCGGCGCTCTCAGCGGCATAAGCAGCCGGAGCAAGGGCCAAGAACGACACGGCGACGAGCAGTGACTTCAGGGTCGTTTCCATATTTCATTTCCTTCCGCTGTCCGCAAACACGGCCAGAACCTTTGACGAACCAGGATGTATTCCCGATGAACAGTTGATGCCACACGTCTCAATGATGCCTCAACCCACGCAAATGGACGAGGTGGTCATGTTCGATGCGCGCACGTACGTTTTACTGGAGCCTCAAGCAGATTTTGCGGCAGCTTTAACAATCGACCCGCAGATTTGTTCCAGACTGTTCTGATAAACATCCAGTAATATTCGCTTGTTCGCCAAAGCCAACTCTTGAGTTGTCTAGCTCAGGCGGAGGCGCCGGTTTCTCAGTGCGCATACGACTGGTAGCATCGCGCTCTGACTGGCCAAACGGAACCGACCGCACACCCAGCAATGGCATTCGTTCGGGCAACCCATGCGCACTTTTCCTCCTCGCCGGCTTGTATGCCTGACCGAAGAGACTGTCGAAACGCTCTATTTGCTCGGCGAGCAAGACCGCATCGTCGGCGTATCCGGATATGCCGTTCGCCCCCCGGAGGTCCGCCGCGAAAAACCCCGAGTTTCGGCATTTACCTCTGCCGATATCCCAAAGATACTCGCGCTCGAACCCGACCTCATCCTTGCGTTCTCAGACCTTCAGGCCCAGATCGCGGCCGATCTCGCGCGAGCAGGGCAAGAGGTGCACATTTTCAATCAGCGCGACCTCGCGGGGATCTTCGCGATGATCCGGACGCTTGGTACACTCATCGGTTGCGGAGACAAAGCCGAAGCCCTCGCCACCTCGCTCGCACAACGGGTAGAAGCCGTCAGCGCCGAAACAGCAGGACAGAAGCATCGTCCGCGCGTCTATTTCGAGGAATGGGACGACCCGCAGATCGCCGGTCTGGGCTGGGTATCCGAACTTATCGAAATCGCAGGTGGCGACGACATCTTTTCCAACCTGCGCCGCAAAGCGGCCGCCAAGGACCGCATCGTATCCGCCGAAACGGTGATTGCCCAAGCGCCCGAGGTCATTCTCGCATCATGGTGCGGTAAGAAGGTACGCCTGGAGACGATCCGCCGCCGGCCGGGCTGGGAAACCATTCCTGCCGTCGTCAACAATCTGGTCTTTGAAATCAAATCGTCACTAATTTTGCAGCCCGGACCGGCCGCACTCACCGACGGTCTCGATGCCATTCGCGCGGCGATGCGACAGGCATTAGTCACATTCAAAGATAACTGAGCAAATTCCGCTAAGATGATTTTTATCAGCCCACGGGAACGGCCGGGAAATCCGGGCGTAGTCTGTTAGGTTGGTGTGGGGGCACCCGAAGTCGAGTTTCAGACTGGTGCCATGTCTAATCGCGTCTACACCTCGCTATTTTATATAGCTCTGATCGTCGGAAGCTCTTGGATAGCAGTAACTGTCGGCGAAGCGTTGGCCCGCGAAGCGATGACCAAATTGGCCCTGCTTCCGTCGCGCGATCCGCGCCCCTCGCGCGTCGAAACCTATCTTGCCGAGCAAAAGCAGGCGCCAGAGCCCAAAGCCGACAAAACGCTGCTGATCCCAACCGCCCCCGTGATGACGGTCGGCGCACTGGCCAAGGCAATGGATGAGTCCGAGCAGATCAACTCAATCGATGTGAGCACCAATGGTCCCGTAACCGATCCGTCGCCGAATGCTGCGGCGCCAAAACCGCGCGTAGCAGGCTGGATGAGACAGGCGCCGAGGCGCTCTCCATCGCTCGCCGAGCACAATGAAACATCGAACCAACTTATCATGCGCACGCTGCGCGCAGGTATGTGATTTCCCCATGCGCCATACAGGCAGGTGGTGGGCACCCGGCGGGGGGAATGAGGGGGATGGCCGGATGCCCACGCTTCAAGCCTCATTCCGGGGGGAGGACATGAGGTATACTGAATATATCAGATAATCGAGAGTAAGGAGTTAACAACTGCCGTTTTATCGAAGAACGATGTTTAAATTGAGCCAGTTATTCGATTTTTCCGCGAACTATATTGCACGAAAGTATGAGCTGATCTGCGCAAGCTGCAATCAAGCATACGCAATTGCAAAACATCCATTCCGAAAGAATTAACCAAGAGCAAAGGGCACGGGCCGATAGGCGCCGTGAATAAGCGAATTCCCACTTCGCTGGCGCGTCAATCACCGCGCGGACGCTGAGCGGCGTCAAAAGCCTCTGGGTCGATTGATGTCGCGGCGATGGGCAGGCGCCCGTTTCGCATCCGGACGGGTCGAAAGCGCCTGCTCCCACGCACGTGCCAAGACATAGAGAAGCACGATCCCAAACGCATAAAGGCTGGCGACAAAAAAGATGACGGACGCTGCATCTTCATCTGGCATTAGGACGGCCTCCAATATCGCGTCCACAGCAACATGGATATTCGGAAAGCTACGAACAAGACGGCGATCACATTGCCGCGGACTTTCAAAATGCCCGCCAGACATCGCGATCAGTCGCCGACCATCACGACAAAAGGAAGTCCCCTTTACGCATTCCCGTTCGCGAACCAGCCGCTGTGGAGACCAATTTGGTCGCCCTTTCTGAGGCAATCCAAATCACGTAGCCTGCGAAGAAGGGAGGATCTTGCCTATGGATGCAAAGCTTGTCTCGCTCTTCCAGCGCGAAGCCACAGCTCGCTTGAACGCAGCGGAGCATGAGCTCGTCGCGTATACCCGCACATGCCGCGGTAAGGTCATCGAGCTACCTGAAATGACCCGGATCAGGCATCTGCGCGACCGTGTCGACCAGGCACGGATTCGGCATCTGCGCTGGACCGCTATCGTCTGCTCGCGGAATCCAGCGTCAACTGACGATCTGCATTCACATTAGGCAGCTCGCCCCGCATTTTGTCTAAATACTGATCAGGAAATTTGAACGCCTCTGATGTAGATTACCGACGTGTGCTCACCGATTCGCGTTCCCAAGGGACGACAGGCGTGACACTGGTCTTCATCGTTTTTATTGGCGCTATTTGCGATTATTATTTCGGTGCTATCGGCGCCATCCTCGGCGCTTTGGTCATCATCGCATCGCTTTCCAAAGCCAAGGCGAGCGTTATCTTTCCCTCTCTGTTGCTGATCGCCATATCTTGGGCGGCCGGCACTTTGTTGGCCGACAGCACCGGCGCCATCCTTGGCGTCATCGCCGCGACGGCCTTAGCCCTCTGGCTCGAAGCGGGCGGCAAGCTTGCTATTCCCGGCAACCGGCGTCCGCAAATATCTTCTCGAGATAGTGCCGGGTCATGACACGAAGCTCAACAAGCGCGCTCGGCCGAACGCCGTTGCCAATCTCCTTCGTCAGCGCACCTATGGACTTCATGTTCTGTAACAGAACTGCTGCCGCGTCCTCGGCCTGACCCTTGCGAAGCTTCGGACAGCGATGGATGAGCGTCCGCGCAATGCGCTTGCGAAGCTCACGGCGAAACTCAAGCCGGCGGGCTGACAATTCTGCTCTGCCCTCCAGAAGCGCGACGATGGTTTGCGTCTCCGATCGCAGATCTCCAAGCAGGTCGAGCAACGCGTCGGTCAACTCGGCAACGGAAAGCTCGCCGGCCCGTTGATCGATCGCATCGAAGAGCGAACCGGCCCTGTCATGAAACCGTTCGATCAGCGCGCTCGCAAGAACGTCCTTGTTGGGAAAAAACCGATAAAGCGATCCGATCTGCGCGCCCGCCCGCGCCGCGACCTCCGCCATCGTCGTGGCGTCATAGCCTTTCTCCGCGATGACAACTGCCGCCGCCTCAAGCAGCGCCGCCACCCGCTCCTGCCCTGGCCGACGCTGCGGGCTCAAGGCGGTGCGCTCTTGCGTCCCTGTTGACTTACTTGAGGCCATCCTCAACTATCCAGAATAATTTGAGCGATGCCTCAAATATCACGAAACCGTAATCAGGCCAACGGACACCAATGGCCAAGAGCGAAAGGCAGATGCCGATGCTTCAGCTTGACCCCCAAACGACGGCCCTCATCCTCATCGATCTCCAGAACGGAATTGTAGCGCGCAACGTCGCGCCACACACGGGAGCGGATGTCGTCAAGCGTGCGTCGGAATTGGCAACGCGCTTTCGTTCCGCAGGCGCCCCCGTCGTCCTCGTCAATGTCGCCTTCGCCAAAGATTTCGCCGACGCTGTCCGCGTCCCTGTCGACAGCCCCATAGCGATCCCTCCGGGCGGATTTCCCGATGACTTCTCCGAACTCGCCGATGGCTTAGCCATGCCGTCCGATATTCGCGTCACCAAGCACAATTGGGGCGCGTTCTACGGCACAGACCTCGACGTTCAGCTCCGTCGCCGTGGCATCAACACGATCGTCCTCGGTGGCATCGCAACGAACATTGGCGTTGAATCCACTGCGCGCCAAGCCTGGGAACGCAACTATGCCATCGTTCTCGCCGAGGATATTACCGCAAGCTTCTCAGCGGAAATGCACAACTTTGCCGTCGAAATGATTTTCCCTCGGATTAGTCGCGTCACCGAAGCAGCCGATATCGAATTAGGTGGCCAATAACAGTGCCGCCCAATTCGACCCGCGCCCCAGAGGCACTCCTGGCCAACCTTGCGAAGCCGATTCAGTGGTTGATCCTCGTCGCCCTATCGTTTGTGGTGACGGCACTGATCGGTCTGACTGGACTTCCGGCCGCGATTCTTCTCGGCCCAATGATCGCAGCGATCGTCGTCGAAACCAACGGCGGCTCGATCCGGTTACCGCCCTTCGTCAGGCTGGTGGCTCAAGCCATAGTCGGTTGCACGCTGGCGAGCGCCGTATCGCCACAAATCGTCGCGAGGTTTGTAACCGAATGGCCCCTGCTGCTTTCGGTGGTTCTGACAGTGATTTCGGCCACCAGCCTGATCGGTTGGGTGTTGGGCAAATACCAGATCATGCCGGGCACAACTGCTGTGTGGGGGTTTTCTCCCGGAGCTGCGACAGCCGCAATCCTTATGGCCGGCGCTTATGGCGACGATGTGCGCCTGGTGGCGTTCATGCAGTATTTGCGTGTCGTCATGGTTGTCGGGGCGGCCGCGATCGTCGCTCATATCTGGATCCAGGTCACGCCTACAGCCGATACGACCACGTGGTTTCCGCCTATCGATTGGACCGCATTCGCCGAAACGATTGCGATCGCGACCATCGGCGGAGTGGCTGGTCATCTTTTACGATTTCCGGCGGGTGTCATGTTGATCCCAATGGCATTTGGCGCCGTTTTGCAGTCTTCGGGTATCGTGAAAATCGAGTTGCCCTATTGGTTGCTCGCAATGTCCTACGCCTTTATCGGCTGGATGATCGGCCAAACGTTTTCTCGCGACATTCTTATGCACGCGTTGAAAAAGCTGCCTCACATTGTTTTGGCCGTTCTGGTTCTTATCATTTTTTGCGGGGGCCTTGCCGCGATCCTGACCGAACTCCTCGGTGTCGACCCGCTGACGGCCTATCTCGCAACGAGCCCCGGCGGCTTGAACTCGATTGCCGTGATCGCCGCCTCATCGAAAGTCGACATGTCATTCATCATGGCGTTGCAAACGCTGCGCCTCGTGATCGTCATCGCGGTCGGCCCCTCGATCTCACGCTTCGTTGCGCGACGGTTAGAGCAGACGCTCAATATTGGCACTTTGAAATAGAGCTTCAAACCGATAGACGGCTGCACGTCAGCCGTCCCCAAAAACACGGCTTCTACCGACGGAGGAATCCCGATGGATTACGTCAAACTTGGCCATACCGGTCTCGATGTGTCGCGCATCTGCCTTGGCTGCATGAGCTATGGCCAATCCAACGATGGCGTCATGAAATGGGCGTGGACGCTCCCCGAAGAGGAGAGCCGACCCTACATCAAAACTGCCCTCGAAAACGGAATCAATTTCTTCGACACCGCCAATGTTTATACGCACGGCGAAAGCGAACGCGTGTTGGGCCGCGCCATCCGCGATTTTGCTAGGCGTGATGAAGTCGTCATCGCGACGAAAGTGTGCTCGCCGATGCGCGAAGGCCCGAACGGCCGCGGTCTCTCGCGTAAGGCGATCTTCGCCGAAATCGACGACAGCCTGACGCGGCTGGGCACAGACTATGTCGATCTCTATATCATCCATCGCTACGACTACGGCACGCCACTTGAGGAAACGCTTGAAGCCCTCGATGAAGTCGTGCGCTCCGGCAAAGCGCTCTATCTCGGCGCGTCGTCGATGTTTACTTGGCAATTCATGAAGGCGCTCGGCTTGCAGCGCGCACACGGGTGGGCGCCGTTCGTTTCGACGCAGAACTACTATAATCTTCTCTATCGCGAAGACGAACGGGAGATGCTTCGGCTCTGCCAATCGGAAGGCATCGCCGTGACCCCATGGTCTCCGCTCGCACGGGGACGTCTTGCGCGGCCCTGGCAGGACGAGCCGGAAACGACGCGCGCACAGAACGATCCCTTTGCACAGCGGCTCTACGAGAAATCAAAGAAACTCGACAAGCCAGTCGTCGATCGTGTGGTCGAAGTTGCAAAAGCCCGCGGCGTTCCGCCAGCTCAAGTAGCGCTTGCGTGGATGCTGCATAAACCGGTCGTGACCTCGCCCGTCATCGGTGCGACCAAGCCCTACCAGCTTGATGACGCAATAAAAGCCGTATCTCTGAAGCTCTCGGACGAAGAGATTTCCAAGCTCGAAGAATTGTATGAGCCGCACGCACAAACCGAAGCTTTTGTCTGACATTTACGTTTTGGGCTGAAACGTACCCCTAGCTCCTGCGTTCTCATTGCAGACGCAGTGAGCTTAACGGGGGATGTGATGCAGAAGACGGCCTCGGACGCGGAAACGCAAACGGGCGACATTATCGAGACGAGCATCCCGCAACGCCTCGATCGCCTGCCGTTCGGACGCTTTCATATCCTCGTCATCGCGGCGCTCGGCATCACATGGATCCTTGACGGCCTTGAGGTGACGATTGTCGGCGCTATCGCTGGCGCACTTAAAGAAAGTCCCGCGCTCAAATTATCCAATACTGATATTGGCCTCGCCAGCAGCGCCTATCTCGCCGGCGCCGTTTTAGGCGCAATTTTTTTCGGCTGGCTGACGGACCGGCTGGGCCGCAAGAAATTGTTCTTCATCACTCTTGCGACATACATGCTGGCGACGTTCGCAACAGCATTTTCATGGAATTTGGCGAGCTTCGCAGCTTTCCGTTTTTTCACCGGCGCGGGCATCGGCGGCGAATATACCGCCGTCAACTCAACGATCCAGGAATTGATTCCCGCCCGCCTCCGCGGCTGGACCGACCTCGCGATCAATGGCAGCTTCTGGCTCGGCGCCGCAATCGGCGCGTTCGGTTCGATTGTGCTTCTCGACACGTCCCTGATTCCAACCGATCTCGGCTGGCGCCTCGCATTCGCCATTGGCGGCGGCATGAGCATTGTCATCTTCGCGATGCGCTTCTGGATACCGGAAAGCCCGCGCTGGCTCATCACGCATGGCCGCGCCACCGAAGCCGAAAAAATCGTCAACGGCATCGAAGCGGATTTTGCGCGCGAGGGTCACGCCTGGGATCGCACCGGCCTCTCGACAACGCAATTCAAGGCCCGCAGCCACACACCGCTGGCTGAAATCATTACGGCGATCTTCAAGACCAATCGCGATCGCGCCATCGTCGGCTTTGCTTTGATGGCCGCCCAAGCCTATTTCTACAACGCGATCTTCTTCACTTACGCCCTGGTTCTGTCGTCATTCTACGGCGTACCGACCGATAAAATCGGCCTCTATATCCTGCCGTTTGCCGCCGGAAATTTCCTCGGACCTTTGTTGATCGGCCGCCTGTTCGATACCTGGGGGCGCCGGCCAATGCTCGTTCTAACCTATGGCCTTTCCGGCATTCTGCTCGCCGGTACGGGATGGCTCTTTGCGGCCAATCTCGTTTCAACATGGCAACTGACGGCCTGCTGGGTCGTCGTATTCTTTTTTGGCTCCGCCGCCGCCAGCTCCGCGTATCTGACCGTCAGCGAGTCGTTCCCGCTCGAAGTCCGCGCGCTTGCGATTGCCATTTTTTATGCAGTCGGAACGGGCGTCGGCGGCATTATTGGGCCTTATTTCCTTGGCCACCTAATCGACACCGGTTCGCGCGATAGCGTCCTCATTGGCTATCTCATCGGCGCGGCCCTGATGATGATTGCCGCCGGCGTTGCAGCATTCAAAGCCGTCGCCGCGGAACGCAAACCTCTTGAAGAGGTCGCGCGTCCCTTGTCGGCGACGGATTGATCAGTGCGCAGCAGCGCCTGCCGCAGGTTTGGCTTTACGCGCAAAGAGCAACGCAACTGCCGCGATCGACAGCATCACGCCGATGACCGCGAACGTGTCGCTGAATCCCATGATCAGCGACTGCCGCTTGACGATATTGCCCAGCGCCACGATCGCCTGGTGCTTCGCCGTCGCGACATCGGACACGCCATGCGCCATGAAATAATTGGTCATCTCATCGATGCGCTGGCGCACGTTCTCCCGATTGATGTTCACCGATTGCCCGATGATGTTCGAGTGAAACTGCTCTCGCTTTGTAATGATCGTCTCCAGCGAGGCCGTACCGACCGCCCCGGCGAGGTTGCGCAGCATATTGAACAGCCCTGACGCGTTTGCTGCATCCTTCGGCCCGATCTGTGCCGTCGCGATGGCCGTCAGCGGCGTGAGGATCAAGGCTTGCCCGACCGCACGCACGATATTCGGGACGAACAACTGATCACCGGAATAGTTGAGCGACATCTCGATATTCATGAAGCAACTCGCAGCAAACAAGGCGATGCCGACGATTGTGATATAGCGAATGTCGAAACTCTTCATCAGGCGAGGAACGAATGGGATGATCAGAAGCTGCGGCAGGCCCGTCCAGGCCAGAACGTTGCCGATCTGCTCCGAGTTATATCCCTGCACCTGACCGAGATATTGCGGCAGCACATAAACCGTGCCGAACAGCGCAAAGCCGACGAGCATGTTCGCGACCGTTCCTATCGCGAAGTTCCGGTTTTTCAGCAGCTTCAGATCGACGAGCGGCTTCTTCACCACCAGCTCGATCCAGACGAACGCCGTCAGAAACACGACGGCTGTGGCCGCGAGATTGACGATGAACTGCGACCCGAACCAATCGTCCTTGTTGCCTTCCTCCAGCATAGTCTGCAGTGACGAAAGTCCGATCGCCATCGTCACGATGCCCGCCCAATCGCCCTCCTTGAGCAGCCCAAGCTGCATTTTTTCCTTTTCGAGCGTCGCCAGCAGCGCAACGATCATGATTGCGCTCGGAATGGTGTTGATGAAGAAAATCTTCTGCCAGCCGTAGTTCTCGGTCAGATAGCCGCCGATGGTCGGGCCGATGGCCGGCGCAAACGTCACCGCAATCGCAAACAACGCAAGCCCGATCGGTTGCTGCGGCTTCGGCAGGCGGGTCACCACCATCGTGAAAGCCATAGGGATCAGTACGCCGCCCGCGAAGCCCTGAAGGCCACGCATCGCAATCATCTCACCGAGATTATGAGCGAACGCGCATGCCATCGAGAACACGGCAAAGAAGAACGTGCTCGCGACGATATATGTGCGGAACGAAAAAACGCGACTGAGATAGCCGGTCAGCGGAATGACGACGATCTCGCCAATGAGATACGACGTCGAAATCCACGCCCCGTTATCGGCGCCGGTCCCGATGCCGCCTTCGATGTCGAGCAACGACGCGTTCGTGATCTGGATGTTCAAGATCGACATAAACGCGCCGATCATGCCCGCGATAACGGCGATCCACGTCGTCAGACTGGCTTTGTCTTCTGAAATCGAAGTCGTCTGACGGGGCAGAGTCGCGCCCGGCCCTGTCGTCTCAGCGATGCTTGCCATGACGTTTACTCCACAGTGCAGCCGCGCGTCATCACGCGCAGCCGCTGGGCTCACTTGGCTGCAACGGACGCAGCCGTCCCATCTGTCTTCTTCTTCGTCTCGATGGTCGGATAGACCGACATCCCCGGACGCAACTCACCCGCCAGCGGGCTATCCGGATCAAGCACAATCTTTACCGGGATACGCTGCACGATCTTCGTGAAGTTGCCCGTCGCATTGTCCGGCGGCAGCAACGCAAACTGCTGACCACTTGCCGGCGCGAGACTATCAACGTGCGCCGGGATCTCGACGCCAGGGAACATGTCGACTTCAACATTCACCGGCTGGCCGGGACGCACATCTTCGAGCTGCGTCTCTTTGTAGTTCGCGACGATGTACGCGGCATTCAACGGCACAACAGCCATCAGCTGCGTACCCGCCTGCACGTATTGGCCGACACGCAATGTACGATTGCCGACGACGCCATCAATCGGAGAAACGACCGTCGTGTATGAGAGATTGAGTTCGGCCTGATCCTGCACGGCCTCATCATGCGAGAGTGTAGCTTTCGCTTGCGCAACTTCCGCTTTCAGAATGTCGATCTGCTTCTGCGCGTTCGTCAGCGTCGCCGTATCGCGGGCGTTAGAAGCACGGGCAGCCGTAATCCGAGCCTCCGCCTGCTGCGCATTCTGGACGCTACCATAGCCTGTCGTTGCAAGATGGCTGTAACGCTCGCTGTCTTGTTCCGCGAATGTCTCGTTGGCCTTGTCGACGTCGATCGTTGCCTTGGCGGCGTTGATAACCGACTGCTGGGCATCAAGCGCGGCAACCTTATTGGCAACAGCAGCCTTCGCCGCCTGAACGTCGGCCTTCGCCTGCTCCAGTGCGACATTGAAATCACGATCATCGATGCGCGCCAGAACCTGGCCGACCTTCACACGCTCGTTGTCATTGACAAGAACCTGCGTGAGGTAGCCTGAGACGCGCGGAGCTATGGTTGTATTATCCGCCTGGACATAGGCGTCGTCGGTCGAGACTTCGAAGCGCCAGACGTTCCAATACTCCCAGCCGACATAACCGGCAGCAGCCAACGCGAGAAGGCTCGCACCAGCAATGAGCACGCGCTTCAGCCCTTTGCGGGGAACCGGCTCAGCGGCCGTATCCGCCCCCTGAGACTGCGAGGGAGCGACATCTGGCTCGTCGGTAGCGCGACCATGCGGCGCGGTCTCGGCCGGTGCCGGAAGGCGCTGGAGCGTTATTGGACGATCCACGTAAGGTACTGTTTCGTCTTCAGAAATTGACCTATCTGGCGTCAGAGCATTCGGATGAAGACTCATGGCCGGCTCCTGTAAAAATGTCGGACTTAGCGCCCGAAGAATTTTTTTAGAAACTTGCTGTTTTCCAAAATAGGGACCATTATCTCTGTGTCAAGTGAATTTGGAAAATGATCATGGGACAAAATAGTGCGGTTCAGAAACGGTGCCGTGGGCGGCCCCAAGTCCGGCCGGACTCGGAGACGCTTCATCTTCTGGTCGAAGCCGCCACCGCTGAATTTCAAGCCAACGGCTTCGCGGCGACCACAATGGGTAACGTCGCGCAGAGAGCTGGCATATCGACCAAGACGATGTACCGTCTGGTCCCGTGCAAAGCTGATCTATTCGAGAAGGTGATTTCCGAGCGGATCGGCAACTTCATGCTGGCCGTCGATCCTGTCAGCCTCGACAAATTGGACCTGACGGAAGCGCTCGAACGTATTCTCATTTCATTCGGCACGCTGACGCTGAGCAGCGAGACCATAGGTCTTCTTCGCCTCGTTATCGGCGAAAGCGACCGCTTTCCCGAACTCGCGGCTGCCTTTCACGAGATCGCCGTGACCCAAACCACAAACGCCATCGCCGGATGGCTAGAACGCCAGCGTCAACGCGGTTTACTGAAAATTGACGATCCCTTCAGATCTGCCTCCGCAATCCGCGGCATGATGACAATGGACCTTCAGCGTTCGGCTATGCTCGGCGTCGGCCACGTGCCTGAACCTGACGAAATCGAGGCCCGCGCGAAGTTCTGCGTGCATCTATTCCTCGACGGCTGTCGAGCCTGAGCAAAACCACGATAGTCGCTGATACCTCTGCCATCTGCATCGTGCGTTTCGGCAATTTTAGGACTTCCCTTCGGCGTCCAGATGGGGCAACGAGCCATGTATAGTGCCGTTGCGAATACTCTTTCTCTACGGCCATGATGTTCTGCCGGCACTGCTTCGAGGAGAGTCATGACCGACAGCCCAGCCGGCACGCAACAGCCCGACCCTGCAACGACCCCACGCCGCGCGACACCCGCCTGGGTCTTTACGACCTTGCGCGTGCTGGCGGTTGCCATCGCGATTTACATCGCGTGGTACGTCGCCGGGCATTGGGATCGCTGGACCGGAGCCGCGCGCTTCGAAACGACCGATGACGCATTCATTTCAGGCGACGTCACGCCGCTCGCGGCGAAGGTATCCGGCTATATTAAATCGGTCGCCGTCAACGATTTCCAGTTGGTAAAAAAAGGACAGCTCATCGTCGAGATTGATCCCGCCGACTACAACGCCGCCCTGGTGCAGGCACAGGCCAACGTCAGCGCCGCCCAGGCAAACCTCACCAATCTCGCCAACCAGAAAGATGTGCAGCGTGCGTTGGTCCGCCAGGCCGAAGCGACGATCGACGCCACCAACGCCGACCTCGATCGCTACAATCTGGAATCCGAACGTCAGCGCAACCTGCTGAAATCCGGCGTCGCCGGCACGCCGCAAGGCGTCGAACAGGCCGACGACAATGCCAAGCGGACGGCTGCTCAGCTTGAACTCAACAAGGCGCAGCTCACCCAGCAAAAGGCCATTCTCGCAAGCCTCGACGTCGAGCAGGTCCAGCTCGAAGCGCAAGTCCGCGCCGCCAAGGCTCAGGCCGCCCTCGCCCAGAACAACGTCGGCTATACCCGCATCGTGTCGCCCGTGAACGGTTTGGTCGGCCAGCGTCTTGTGCGACCTGGCCAGTTCGTCAACATCGGCACCCAAGTCATTGCAGTCGTCACACTTCCGGAAATCTGGGTCATCGCGAACTACAAAGAAACGCAGATGACCAATATCCGTCTTGGTCAGCCTGCGACCGTGCACGTCGACGCCTTTCCCGATTTGAAATTGACGGGTCACGTTGACAGCTGGTCGCCCGGTACGGGCAGCACGTTCGCTCTCCTTCCGCCCGATAACGCAACCGGCAACTTCACCAAGGTCGTGCAGCGCGTTCCGGTCAAGATCGTGCTTGACCATCATCCGGCTCTTGGCACGCTGGTGCGCCCTGGAATGTCAGTCGAAGCCACGATTGATACCGGCGCCGCACCACCGGAGTCCGCAGCAAGCCCAACGGCCGGCACACCGAACATTCCGTCGGGCTCCGGCAAATGAGCGCCGATGCCGCGGCAGCTCCCGTCCCATCCCCCGTAGCCGCGAGCGGCGCGGAGCAAACCGCGCAGCAGACACACAAGATTTCGTCGCGTCCCTATATCGGGCTGGTCGGCGTCCTGCTTGGCGCAACGATGAGCACGCTTGGCAGCCGCACGACGACGTTTGGCCTCGCTGATCTGCGCGGCGGCTTGCACGTCGGCTTCGATGAAGGGGCCTGGATCACCACCAGCTTCGGCGTCGGACAAATGTTAATCGGCGTCGCCTCGCCCTACCTCGGCGCCATCTTCGGCGTTCGCCGCATCCTGCTGATGGGCATCATCGTCTTCTTCATGACGAGCCTGCTCGGACCGCTATCGCCGAACCTCACCGCCTTTCTCATCATGCAGTTTCTCGGCGGCATCGGTTCGGGAACGTTCATTCCACTGACGGTCAGCTACATTCTTCGGAACATTCCGAAAGGCCTCGTCATATACGGCATCTCGATCTACGCCATGAATTCGGAGTTGTCGCAGAACGTCGCCGCCTCGCTTGAAGGCTGGTACACCGACAATCTGTCTTGGCATTGGATCGACTGGCAGTACTGCATCGCACTGCCCATCATGTATTTATGCATCTGGTACGGCATGCCGGTCGAAGGCGGCCTAAGCCGGCGACTGCGCGATCTCGACTGGCCTGGGATTTTCTATGCCGGCGCTGGCTTCGGCCTTCTCTATGCCGCGCTGGACCAGGGCAATCGCCTCGACTGGCTGAACAGTGGCCTGATCGTCGGACTGCTCGTCGGCGGCGGACTGCTGACGGCGCTATTCATCGCCCGCGAACTGATATCGCCCAGCCCGTTCGTCAACATCCGGGTCATCGCCCATGAAAACCTGATCCCGCTGCTGCTCCTGCTCGCCGGCTTCCGGTTCATCATTCTGTCGACCGCCTACATCATCCCGAGCTACCTGCAGACGGTGCAAAACTTCCGCGAATTGCAGGTTGGGTCGGTGCTCCTGTGGATCGCGTTGCCGCAATTCGCGATCGTCCTGCCGCTCGGCTACATCCTGAACCGCGTCGATGGCCGCTACGTGCTCGCGCTTGGCAACTTGATGATCGGCATCGCATGTCTGATGGGAACCAACCTGACGAGCGAGTGGGCGACCAATGATTTCCTGCCGTCGCAAATTCTGCAGGCGCTTGGACAGTCGTTCGCGTTGACGAGCCTGATCGTTCTCGTCATCAAATCGATCTCGCCCGCAGACGCGCTGACGATCGGCAGCCTCTTGCAGATGAGCCGATTGTTCGGCGGTGAAATCGGCACGTCTTTCATGCAAACGTTCGTGCGCGTCAGAGAACAGGTTCATTCGAACCTGATCGGACTTCATGTCGACGCTTCGTCCGTCATGACAGTCGACCGGCTAACGACGTACCAGAACGCTCTGGGCGCGCACTCCGCCGATCACGCCGTCACAGCCGGACGAGCGACAAAACTGCTTGGCTCGGCCGTCGCTCAGCAGGCCGCTGTTTATTCTTATATTGACGGCTTCCTTGCCGCGGCAGTCGGCTCGGCGATCTGTCTGCTTCTCGTGGCAACGGTCCAGAAGCCGAAAAACCCGGCGTTCTGATCCAAGCGGTCATCTGCGCTTTTGATCGCTTCGACTACTGCAGCCGTTCGCCGTCGTACTCTCTGAACCGAGAGACCGCGTGAACTTTCAGTCGATCCGGATCGAACTGGCCAGCCTTTGCCAAGGTAATGACAGCTTTGGCAACCCGAGCCCGCCCCTCTTCGTCCGAGGGTGTAATACCGAGCTCTCGGCAAGCGATATCGAACGTCATCTGAAGAATATCGACTTGCGCGCTATCGAAGCCTCCGAAGGTACCTTTCATGTGCGCTCCATCACTAAAAAAACAGGCGGGAGCACACGTACCTCTCTCAGCCATCGGCGCCCGGGCGATAGGCCGATGGTGGTGAGAGCATACTCGAGGTTTGCTTTGCGACCTAACGCCTTTTCGACATTCAATACAGCCCCCGGTTGATATTACCGTGAACACACTTAGGACCCTGCTTGCTATCGTCGATATGCGAATGCTACAGACGAACTGCTTTGAGTCCTCGAGCGCATAACAACATCAATCTCTTAGCGTCCCGAGTGCTCGCAAATGCTGTGCGTTACTTCCAGGCTTCTCCAGGTTTTCGAGCGCCGCGATGAAACTCTCGTCGCCAGAGCCGCGATAGACCGTTGAAAGACAACATGACCAAATCCAACATCAAAATTCATCACGGCGATCTTCCTGCCGGATTGTCGTTTCCCAACGGCGTCGCCATCGACACGGAAACGCTCGGACTTAATCCGCATCGCGACAGGCTGTGCCTCGTGCAGCTATCAAGCGGCGACGGGACGGCGCATCTCGTCAAGTTCGACGGCAAGAACTACGATGCGCCGCATTTGAAGGCGCTGCTGACGGATCCGGCGATCGTGAAAATCTTTCATTTCGCCCGCTTCGACATCGCGGTGATGAAGCAGTATCTCGGCGTCGAAACGGCCCCGCTCTACTGCACCAAGATCGCCTCCAAACTGGCGCGCACCTACACCGACCGCCACGGGCTGAAAGACCTTGTCGGCGAGCTACTCGGAATTGAAATCTCCAAACAGCAGCAAAGCAGCGACTGGGGCGCACCCGAACTGTCGGAAAGCCAGATGGCCTACGCCGCCAATGACGTGCTGCACCTTCACGCGCTCAAGTCGAAGCTCGACACGATGCTTGTGCGCGAAGGCCGCGCCGAGTTTGCGCAATCAGCCTTCGGCTTCCTGCCGACACGCGCCCGGCTCGATCTTGCCGGCTTCGAGGACGACGACATATTCGCTCACTAAAGTCGGGAAAAATCGCCTCAGGCGACAAGGTCCCAAAGTCTCCCCAATTTAAGGCGAGATTACCGGACCTAAGGGGGGCAATGGCATGGCCAGCATGGCTGCCGCTGAAACTTCAAGCGTCGCGCACGGACGGTCACGCGCATCGGGCAGCCGAATCGTCATTGCCGGCGATCGCACCCAAAGCCGCACGGCTGCACACCGCCATTCCCGCCGTGTGCGATTTCTGAAAATCGGACTACCGCTCACTGCCATCGCAACGGTGGCGCTCGCGACATTGAACATCCTTGAAAACATGGGGGTCGGGCCGACGCTGCCACCCATCGAGGTTCCGAAGATCATTGCCGACAACCTGAAGATGCACAACCCGCATTATCAGGGCTTCAATTCGGACGGCGGCCACTATTGGGTGAAAGCCGAAACGGCGCAGCAAGATCTCAAAACGATGACGGCCGTTCATCTCGACCGCATAACGGGCGAGCTGACCGACGCCAAAAAACAGAAGACCTATCTCACCGCTGCACGCGGCATCTTCGACAACAAGTCGAACATCCTCGAACTGTTCGACGCGATCAACGTGACCGGCGATGGCGGCCTCAATGCCAAACTCACGCGCGCAACGATTCAGACCAAAGAAAACATCATCACGTCGAACGAACCCTCGACGATCGTCATGGGCGCCGGTCAGATCACGTCCAATCAGCTGAAGATCCGCCAGAAGACGAAGGAATATACCTTCCTCGACAATGTCCGGACCCACATGCAGCCCAAGAAGACGGCCGCCTCCGCTGACAATCAGCAGGACCAGAATGCGCTGCCGTTCGGCAAGCCCGGACAACCCGTCGATGTCGCATCGAACCGCCTCGATATCGACGACATCAAGAAAACTGCGACCTACACCGGCGGCGTCGTCGCGAGCCAGGCAGGCGCGACGATGACAGCGCCCGAAATGGTCGTCAGCTACCAGGGCTCGGTCGCACCGGCCGGCAAAGGCGACGACAAGACCAAGGCGCAGACGGCGAACGCATCGGACCCGTCTGGAACCCAGGTCAAGCTGATCGTCGCGAAAGATTCGGTCGTTCTGAAGCAGCCGAACGGCCAGACCGCAACCAGCGACCAGGCAACGTTTGACACGCTAGCCCACACCGCCGTTCTCGAAGGCAACGTTGTCCTCACGCAAGGCGACGACCGACGTGCCGTCGGCGACCGCGTCGACTATGATGAGACCGCCCAGACGATGACGCTGACCGGCCCCGTTGTGGTGACCCAGGGCGCGAACGTGCTCAAAGGCCGGCGCCTCATCTACAATCGCGGCACGCAAAAGATGCAGCTTTCGTCTCCCGCGAACCTTATGGGAAGTTCGTCGGCGGGACGGATCACGGCGCATTTCGTCAAAGACCCGGCGAAGGCGTCGGCGGCGAAATCTGATAATGACAATGAAAACAGCGACGGCATCGCGTTTGGTGCCGCCTTCAAAGCCGACCCGAACTCACCTTATGATGTCGTGGCCGACCGTCTCGACGTCGACGACAACGCCAAGAAGGCAATTTTCGTAGGGAATGTCTCAGCCGTTCAAGGCACCATGACGATGCGCTCACAGGAGCTTACGGCATTTTATACCGGCAGCGCCGGAATGGGCGACAGCAACGACGGCAAGGCATCCGGCACAGCCGCCTCTCTCACTCACCTGACCGCGCGCAAGAAGGTCGTCGTCACCGCCAAGGATGGCCAGACGGCAACCGGCGACTGGGCCGAAGTGGATGTGAAGAAAAATTTGACGACGATGGGCGGTGCTGTCGTGCTAACGCAAGGCAAGAACATTGTTCACGGGACCAAGCTCGTGATCGACATGACAACCGGCGAAGCCACGATCAAAACAGAGCCGACGGCGACAAGCAGCGGAGCGATGGTCAGCAGCAGCGATGGCCAAGGCGGTGGTCCAGTGTTCAAGGCCGACCGGCCGAGTGCGGTCTTTTATCCCGGCCAGCTCCGAAAATCGAAAATTCAAGCTGACGGTTGGCAGGTCCGTACGTCGCCTTGACCGCGCCGCAGAGTTGGCCTGAGTTCGGGCGTCAAGGGAGCTTGCCGGACAGCGGCAAGGTATTTGGTGTTTAAGGCTCTACCCATCCGCCTGAAAAAGAACCGTGAGGCGCCGAATGGATCGGCCGCTTACAGCAACGGCGTGGCCCACGCCGCGCCGGCTGCGGAAGATCCCCACGCCATCGGTGCCGACGGCTGGCTGACGGCCTACGACGTTAAGAAATCCTATCGCAAGCGGATGGTCGTCAAAGGCGTCAACCTCGCGGTCGGACGCGGCGAATCCGTTGGCCTGCTGGGTCCCAACGGCGCCGGCAAAACGACCGTTTTCTATATGATTACGGGGCTCGTCGCCGCCGACGAAGGACGCATCACACTCGACGGCGAAGACGTGACGAACCTCCCGATGTATCAGCGCGCGCGCCTCGGTGTCGGCTACCTGCCGCAGGAAGCTTCGATCTTTCGAGGGCTGACCGTCGAGCAGAACATCATGTCCGTGCTCGAACTGATCGAGCCCGACCGCAAGGCGCGCAAAGAACAGCTCGACAGCTTGCTAGAAGAATTTTCAATCACACGGCTCAGAAAATCGGCAGCGATGGCGCTCTCGGGCGGCGAACGCCGGCGGTGTGAAATCGCCCGCGCGCTCGCATCGCGCCCGTCATTTATGTTGCTGGACGAACCATTTGCCGGCATCGACCCAATCGCCGTCGGCGACATTCAGCAGCTGGTTCGCCACTTGACCGAACGCGGTATTGGTGTGTTGATCACAGACCATAACGTTCGTGAAACATTAAGTCTTATCGATCGCGCATATATCATCTACGACGGTCAGGTTCTGACGCAGGGCAAACCTTCGGAAATCATATCGAATGAAGATGTGCGGCGAGTTTATCTTGGCGATATGTTCGTTAATACCGGTTGAGTATAGGTCGCTCCGGAATTCTAAGTACGGAGTAGCTAAATAGCGTGGCACTTTCAGCAAAATTGGAGCTGAGACAAGGCCAGCAGCTGGTCATGACGCCACAGCTGCAGCAGGCCATACGCCTGCTCCAGCTCTCGAACCTCGAATTGACAGAGTTTGTCGATGGCGAGCTTGAGCGCAATCCTCTACTCGAACGCGACGAAACCGGCGGCTCCAAGCCCGTCGAAGAACCTTTGAACGAACGCCAGGACGAGCGTGCCAGCAGCACAGACGAAAGCTGGCTCGACCTGCGAGAGCCGGTCCGCGATCACACCGGCGGCCTCGACGTCGATTTTGGAAACGTTTTCCAGGAACCGGGAACGGGCGAGCCGGGCTCCGCAGCGGGCGCAGCATCTGGGCTGAGCTGGGCCAACGTCTCGCAGCGAATGCACAATGGCGGCGACGGCGAAAGTGACCTCGAGGAATTTGTCGCCAACCAGGTTTCGCTGCGGGAACATCTGGCCGCGCAACTGCCGCTGACCGTGACCGATCCCGCTGAACGGCTAATCGGCCAGTACCTCGTCGATCTGGTCGATGAAGCGGGTTACATCCCGGCCAATCTGGATGCGATCTCTGAGCGGCTCGGTGCCCCGCTGGAATTCATCGAAAGCGTGCTCACCAAGCTACAATCGTTTGATCCACCGGGAATTTTTGCCCGTTCATTAGCGGAATGTCTGGCGCTCCAGCTCAAGGACCAAAATCGCTACGATCCGCTGATGGCGGGCCTGCTGGCCCACCTCGACCTACTTGCCAGCCGCAACATACCGGCCCTGAAAAAGGCGCTCGGCATCGACATGGATGAGCTGGCCGACATGATCCGCGAGATCAAGCGCCTCAATCCCAAGCCCGGTCTGAAATTCGGCTCGGTGCAGGTCCAGCCCATCGTCCCGGACGTCATCGTCAGAGCGGCGTCGGACGGCGGCTGGCACGTCGAGCTGAATAGTGACACTCTGCCGCGCGTCCTGATCAATCGCACCTATTATGCGCGGGTCGCACGTACGGCGACCTCCGAAAAGGACAAGACCTACCTGTTCGACTGCCTGCAAACGGCCAACTGGCTGGTGAAGAGCCTCGATCAGCGCGCCCGGACCATTCTGAAGGTCGCCGAGCAGATCGTCCGCCAGCAGGACGCCTTTTTCATGTACGGCGTGCAGCACCTGCGCCCGCTCAATCTCAAGGTGATCGCAGACGCCATTTCGATGCACGAGTCGACGGTCTCCCGGGTGACCTCAAACAAGTATATTTCGACGCCGAGAGGCATTTTCGAGCTTAAGTATTTCTTTACCTCGGCTATCGCGTCCGCCGCTGACGGCGAAGCCCATTCATCTGAAGCGGTCCGCCACCGCATCAAGCAGCTCATCGATGCCGAAAGCGCAGAAGACGTCCTATCCGACGATCAGCTCGTAGACCGCCTGAAAGGCGAGGGCATCGACATCGCTCGCCGCACGGTCGCCAAATACCGGGAAGCCATGCGCATTCCCTCGTCCGTTCAACGCCGCCGCGATAAGAGATTGGTGGAACGTTTGGGTGGCATGGCTTGAACTCCATGACCTTAACTTAATGAACAACCTATATTTTCTCGTTTCACTTAATTGCCCAAGCGTGATTTGACAGGGGAACTTGCCGAGCCTATCGCTATTAACAGGTACGTCCCGTCAGAAGTGGCGGTCACACTTTCCTCACGGACGTCCCGATAGGTGGCTCGCAACCTCTGAGCAGACATTGCTCGGTCCCGAGGCACGCACTTTGGCAGTGCAGAACAGGCATCTACATGACCATCCAAATCACCGGTAAGAACGTTGAAGTTGGCGACGCCTTCAAAAGCTATGCGGCCGATAAAATCCGCGCCGTCCTGCAGAAATACCTTGCGCGCGAAGTCGATGGACACATCCGGCTGGAACGCGAGCGCGAGGTCTTCAAGACCACGTGCTCCGTGCGCCTGACGAACGGCCTCCTACTCGAAGCCCATGGCGAAGGCGCCGATGCCTATAGCAGCGCCGATTCCGCTGCCCACCGGCTCGAAACGCGCGTGCGCCGCTACAAGGGCCGCATCAAAAACCATTCATCCGCCACCGCCCGGCGCAAAGTCGATATCGAGGCCCGCGACTACGTCGTGAGCCTGAACGATCACGACGAGCCCGAGCAGGACGAGGCGAATCCGCTTATTATCGCCGAAGGACAGCGCAATATTAGCCATATGACGGTCAGCGAAGCCGTCCTGCAGCTCGATTTGTCGGAAGCGTCGTTCATGATTTTCAAGAACGCCGCCCACGGAGGGCTCAATGTCGTCTACCGGCGCAATGATGGGCACATCGGGTGGATCGACGCCGATCTTCCCATGGGGGCAAAACCGAACGGCGCATCGGCGTCGAAGCACGTGGAATAAGCGTAGGCTTAACTTTGCATGACTGTGGACACCGCCCGTCATCCGGCGCGGCAAGCCACAATGGCGGCCATTTCATCGTGGATGGGACTGGGATGAACATCGAAGATATGCTTGCCGACGACGCGATAATTCCGCGTCTGGAAGCTGATGACAAAAAGCAGGCCCTGCAGGCACTCGCCGCCAAGGCATCGGCCGCAACGGGAGCCGGTGCGCCGGACATCTATGCCGCGCTGCTCCAGCGGGAACGGCTAAGCTCGACCAGCCTCGGCCGCGGCATTGCGATTCCGCACGTCAAGCTTCCGACGGTAGAGGCGATCACATGCATTTTCGCGCGGCTCGAACACCCTATCCCATTCGAGAGCCACGACGGTGAACCCGTCGATCTTCTGTTTTTCCTGCTCGCCCCCGAGGGCGCGGGCGCTGACCACTTGAAGGCCCTTGCCCGCATTTCCCGCCTCGTGCGCGATCCAGCAACGCTCGAAGGACTGCGTAACGCTGAGGATGTCGACGCGTTGCGCAACGTTCTGATGAACCCCGTCACCTCGCACGCCGCCTGAGCCGGCCACTCACTTGGACTGTGGGAGACTGTGGGCTGACTAGTGCAGCACCATAAGCGCACCGAGCCCCAAGCCGCCCACGAGAATACGCCACCAGCCGAAGAACGACAGACCGCGCCGCGAGATAAAGTCGAGCATGTAGCGCACGACGATCGCGCCGGTGATGAACGCCGCGATGAAGCCCAGCACGATGTGGCTGACATCGTCCGGCGTCAAAATCGACCAATTCTTGTAGAGATCGTAGGCAAACGCGCCGGTCATCGTCGGCATCGCGAGAAAAAAGGAAAACTCGGCCGCCGTCCGCTTATCAGCTCCGAGCAGCATGCCGCCGACGATCGTCGATCCTGAGCGCGAGACGCCGGGGATCATCGCCAGACACTGCACGAATCCGATGATCAGCGCTTTAAGCGGCGGGATATCCATCACGTCGACATATTGCGGCTGATAACGCATCCTGTCGACGACGAGCAAAATGATGCCGCCGATAACGAGTGAAATGCAGATGATCATCGGCGATTCGAAAAGGAAATCCTTAATAAATTTATGGGCCGCGACGCCGATGAAAACAGCGGGCAGAAATGCCAGCAGCACAGCGAACACGAAGCGCCGCGTCCGCGGATCGCTCGGGAAATCCACAGCTAAGCGCCAGAGCTTTGCGGAGTAGACCGTCAGCAGCGCCAAGATTGCGCCAAGTTGAATCAAAACTTCGAACGTCCGTCCCGTAGACGACACACCAAGAAGACGCTCCGTTAGCAGGAGATGCGCCGTCGAAGAAACCGGCAGATACTCCGTCAATCCCTCGATCAAGCCGAGCAATATGACTTGCCACGTTTCCATCGCTGCTTCCCCCTCGGGCTCATACAAAACGAGGGAGCGTTAGCAGAATTTCCAACAACTCCAAAGCGGTCGTTTGGCCGAGTTGCCATCGAATTGACGACACCACGTGTATAGTGCCGCCACCACTACGATCAGGAACGCTATGCCACTGCGCCTTACGCAATACCGTCTTTGTCCGCGATCCCGGTCTATCCGCCTGGCGCTTGCCGAATACCGCGTCGACGTCGAACTGTTCGAAGAAAAGCCCTGGGAATGGCGGCAAAGCTTTCTCGCCAAAAACCCTGCCGGAGAATTGCCTGTCCTCGAACTAGAGAACGGCCTGACGCTCTGCGGCGCTTATTCGATCTCTGAGTTTATTGCCGAAGACATGCCGTTCAGCGCCGACGGCGCTACCGCCGCGCCGCCAGCCCTCATCCCAGGCAACCGTGAAGACCGCGCAGAAGTCCGCAGGCTGATCGATTGGTACCAAGGCAAGTTCGATCGCGAGGTTACCCGCGAGCTACTGATCGAGAAGGTTTACAATTCGATGCGCCCGAGCGGCCCGATTGCACCCGATCCAGGCGTGCTGAGGGCCGTCCGCGCCAACCTCAAATATCACCTCTCCTACACCGGCTACCTCGCCGACTCGCGCCGGTGGTTATCGGGCGACGAGTTGAGCTTTGCAGACTTCGCCGCCGCCGCCCATATTTCGACGTGCGACTACCTGGGCGAAATCTCGTGGCACGACTATCCAGCCGTTAAGAATTGGTACCAGCGCATGAAATCGCGGCCTTCGTTCCGCACCCTACTGGGCGACCGCGTGCCTGGGACGGTACCGCCCCTTGCCTATTCGGATCTCGATTTTTAAATGGCAGTATGCCTGACGCCAGAAACGCGAGTTCCGATCACACTGAGATGCTCCGCGCCGAAGCGCAGAAGCTCGGTCTCGATGCAGTCGGCATTGCGCGGCTCACGTCCGACGCGCATCTGCCCGGCAGGCTCGCCCACTTCCTGAACGAAAAACGCCACGGCGACATGGACTGGATGGAAACCCACGCCGATCGGCGCGGCGATCCGCTCCGGCTCTGGCCTGAAGCGAAAAGCGCAGTCGTCTTCGGTCAATCTTATGCCCCGCCAACCAATCCGCTCGAAGCGCTCGATCACCGTTCGAACGCCGCTATCTCCGTTTACGCCAAAGGCCGCGACTACCACGACGTCCTAAAGAAGCGCATCAAATCTCTGGCACGCACTTTTGCCGAACGATCCGGCGCGGACGTCAAAGTCTTTGTCGATACCGCTCCATTGATGGAAAAACCTCTGGCCGCGAAAGCCGGTCTCGGCTGGCAAGGCAAACACACCATCCTCGTATCACGCGAGCATGGCGACTGGCTCTTTCTCGGTGTCATGCTGACGACGGCTGAATTGGAACCCGATGCCGAGATGACGGACCATTGCGGCTCATGCAGCCGATGCCTCGACATCTGCCCGACGAACGCTTTCCCAGCGCCTTATCAGCTCGATGCCCGCCGCTGCATTGCCTACCTCACCATCGAACACAAAGGCCATATCGCCCCCGAGTTTCGCACCGCTATCGGCAATCGTGTTTTCGGATGCGACGACTGCGCCGCGGTTTGCCCGTGGAACAAATTTGCCGGCGCTGCGACCGAAATTAAATACGCAGCGCGTCCGGAAACCGATAATCCGCCGCTCGCCGAACTCCTCGCGCTTGACGACGCGGCCTTTCGTCTGCGCTTCGCCGGCACGCCGATCAAACGCACCGGACGCGATCGCATCGTGCGAAACACGCTCATTGCGTCCGGAAACTCCGGCGACCGTTCGCTCCTCCGTCATATCGAACCGCTTCTTGCCGACGAGTCCCCTCTCGTTCGCGCCATGGCGGTCTGGGCAGCGCGGCGTCTCGCCGATACCAATGAACTGCACGCCCTGCAGCGCCGTTATCGAGATAGCGAACACGATCCTGAAGTCGCCGCCGAATGGATCATTCCAATGGAGGAACAAGCGGCATGAGCCGTCTTTTCTGTTTCGGACTTGGATACTGTGCCGCCGAGCTTTCCCGCCGCCTGTTGGCGCAAGGCTGGTCGATCGCAGGAACGACGTCGCACCCTGACAAGCTCCGAGGGCTGAAAGCGCAAGGCTTTACGCCCTTTCTTTTCGACGGAACATCGGCACCTGCCGATATCGCCGAAGCGCTCAAGTCGACAACACATGTACTGCTCTCTATTCCGCCCGACGCCGAAAGCGATCCAGCTCTGCGCTATTTCGGCGACGCCATCGCAGCCAGCTCCTCCATCACGTGGATCGGCTATTTTTCGACTGTCGGCGTCTACGGCGATGCCCACGGCAACTGGGTCGATGAAACGACCGAGCCCAACCCCGGAACAACGCGCGGTCAACGCCGCCTGCAGGCCGAAACCGGTTGGATCAACCTCGCCAGGAAAAGCGGCAAGTCGCTCGTCATCTATCGCTTGCCCGGCATCTACGGACCAGGCCGCAGCGCCATCGACCAATTGAAGGCTGGAACTGCACGGCGCATCTTCAAGCCGGGACAATTCACCAACCGCATCCACGTCGCCGATATCGCGACGGCTGTCGAAGCCAGCATGAATCTCGCGCCGGGAACGCATATCTTCAACGTTACCGATGATATGCCCGCGCCGCCGCAAGACGTGATCGAATACGGGGCCGAGTTGCTCGGCGTACCGTGCCCGCCGGCCACCGATCCGACGGACGAAGCGCTGTCGCCCGCGGCGCGCAGCTTCTACATCGAGAACAAGAAGGTCTCGAACGCACGCATGAAGACCGAGCTTGGCGTCAGACTGGCCTATCCGACCTATATCGAAGGCCTGAAGGCGATCGCCGGTCTTGCGCCGTGAAGTTTCTTGCAAATGGTCACATCATCTCCGCCATTCCGCCAGAATGGAGAATAATGGTCTCATCGTAGCCGTCGCGCATTGCGCGACGCGCACTTCGGCGAGATTGCCATGAAGCTTATAGTCTTTCTTGCCGCGTTGGCCGCAGTAACGGTATCCGCCGCTACGGCCCACGCTGAAACAGTCGATCCCGCGCAAGCCATCGCGCAGAAATTCTCAGACACGGACGCCGAGCCGCAGCAGCGGAGTTTCGCACGCCCCGGCGCAGACTACGAAGCCGACATGCTGGCGCGCGCCCAGGCCGAAGAATTGGCGCGCAAACAACAAGAAACAGAGCAAATGGCGGCAAAACCGGCCATATCGGAATCGGCACCGCAGTTTGTTCCATCATCCACAGTGTCTGCGCCACCTGTCGCGAAGCTCGCTGCACTGCCGCCGAAACCAGCCGCCGATTTGCTGCCCACACGCTCTGAACCCGCGCCGATGCCGACGCCACCCACGCGCTCCGCGGCAACCGTTCTTCTCGTTCTTGATCCCGATAACACCGGTCTCGGCTTCAAACCCGACCCGATCCTCTGCATCGACAATACCTGCTGGCTCTCGAACGGTTTTCGCGCCCCCGCGCGATCGCTGCCGCGCAATCAAGCCATGGCCTTGAGTGGTACGAACGACATGACGGCGGAATCCTGCAGCGGCAAATCGGGTTGCGTTTTTCGCAACGTCATCATTGATCCGATGCATCGCATCGACGTCATCGAGGTTGGCGAAGGCGGTGGTGCTTCATCGGGTGCGTACACCATCACCGCCGACAAAACCTGCCGCGTCGACGGCACCAGCTTGGCCTGCAGCAACGGCCTCGCAACTCAGAATTTTCGCATCTGGGTCGTGCCGGAAGCGCAAGCCGAAGCCGCAGGCGCCGTACGGCTCGAAAACACCCTTGCCGAAGGCCTTCCCGAAATCGACGTGACGTCGGCCAACGACAAATAGCTAGACCAGTTTATCGAGTTCCGAAAACAGCAGATCGAGATCCTGCGGCCGCGACAGTCGATGCTCGCCGTCCGCAATCTCGATCAGCTTGACCTTGTCGCCCGTCAAAAACGTCTTAAGTTCCCTCGTATGGGGAGCTGGCACATCAGGGTCTTGAAGTCCTTGCAAGATGACGATTGGGCGGCCCGGATCGAAAGATTCGCGCGCAAGAAGATGTTTGCGTCCATCCTCGATCAGTCTGCGCGTAATCAGATAAGGCGACGCATAGGCGGACGGCTGCCGGTAAGAGCCTGTGGCCATAATGTCGCGGCGCGTCTCTTCCGGAAAGCGCTTCCACATCAGTTCTTCTGTCATGTCCCAGGCCGGCGCGATCAGCAGCATCGCTTTGATGCGCGCAGCCTCTTGAGGCCGGTCGCGCAAGAGCCTCCGCAAAAGCAGAAGCGCAATATATCCGCCCATGCTCGAACCGATGATAACCTGCGGTCCGCTTGTTATAGTCGAGAAAATTGCGTCGGCCTCGTCGAGCCAGCGCCCGATGGTGCCGTCTTCCATGGTGCCGGACGAGCGCCCATGCGCCGAATAATCGAAACGTGTCGATGACAGTCCGCGCCCATCCGCCCATGCGGCGACGGCCGTCGCCTTCGTAGAGCCCATATCCGACATAAAACCGGAGAGCCAAAGTACTCCCGGTTCGCCTTTGGTGTGGTGGATAAACGCGATTTCCCGCACCTCCGTACCGACACCGACAGGAAGCATTTGCGGTTCAGAGCCCGGAATTTTATAGGAACTGTCCATCGTTGATCCCAACGAATCCCAATTGATGAGCTGAGATGACCAAGCCGTTGACCGTCCTGCAAGTAATACCTCGCATGCGAGCGGGCGGCGCCGAATTAGGATGTTTGCAGATCGCCGCTGCATTGGTCAAAAACGGACATCGGGCGCTGGTCGCTTCAGAGGGTGGTCCGCTCGCCGATCAAGTGGTCGCCGCTGGCGCAGAACATATCGTTCTGCCGCTCGCAACGAAGAACCCGATCGTTCTGACGCAGAATGCTTCTAAACTTGCCAGCATCATCCGTCGCGAAAACGTCTCGATCATTCATGCCCGCAGCCGTGCTCCGGCTTGGAGCGCGCTCCTTGCCGCACGACGCACCGGCATTCCCTTCGTCACCACTTACCATTCCGAGTATTCCGAGAAGGGTCGCATCAAGAACTTCTACAACAGCGTGATGGCGCGCAGCGACATGGTCATCGCCGTCTCGGATTACATGGCGCACCTCATTCGCACGCGTTATCACACGCCAGAGGATCGCATTGCCGTCATCCACCGCGCGTTCGATTCAGAGGTCTTCGATCCATCGAAGCTTACGCCCGAGAGACTGGCGGCGGTGCGCACGCTGCTCGATGCCGACGGCACAAAACCAGTACTGATGCTTGCTGGTCGCATTACACCGCGCAAGGCGCAGCACCATCTCGTTTCCGCTCTCGGTCTGTTGAAGCAGCGCGGCGCGCCGGATCTCGTTTGCGTGCTCGCAGGTGAAATCGAAAAGCCCGCATTCAAGGCTGAACTCGAAGCGCAGGCCGAACGCCTCGGCGTTGCGCATCAACTCCGCTTTCCCGGCCATGTCCGCGATGTCGCGGCCGCCTACGCGATCAGCGACATCGCCTTGAACATCTCCGAGCAGGAAGGTTTGCCGCGTGTTGCCATCGAAGGCCAGGCAATGGGCGTGCCGCTGATCGTTTCTGATACCGGCCCCGGACGCGAGGTCGCGCTGACCGAGCCCGATGTTCCGGCGAATGAAGCTACCGGACTGCGCGTCCCTTATGCAGATCCCGAAGCCGTCGCCAACGCCGTCGCCAAAATGCTGAGCTGGTCACCCGACGAACGCAAGGCCATGGGCGCACGCGGTTCGGCTCAGGTCAGGCGCCGCTTCACCCTCGACCAGCTCAAGTCGAAGACGCTCGCCGTCTACGAGCGCGTCATCGCGAGACGAACGTCGTCGAAGCAACGCGACAAAGAACCGACCGCAAGCTCGAAGTCGCGCTTGCCTGTTTCCTGCTTCATCATTGCGTTGAACGAGGCAGACCGAATCGGAGCCACCATCGCCTCCGTTCGCGACTGGGTCGACGAGATCGTCGTCATCGATTCCGGCAGCACCGACGGGACCCAGGCGATTGCCGAAGCTGCCGGCGCCAAGGTGATCTTCAATGCTTGGCCCGGCTTCGGCCAGCAAAAGCGCTTCGGCGAAGAGCAGTGCCGCAACGACTGGCTATTGAACCTCGATGCAGACGAAGTCGTAACCCCTGATCTGCGCCGGTCGATCGAAGCCATCTTCGAAAAAGGCCCGCCAGCCCAAAGCGTCTATGGCATGGCCGTCAAAATCGTCTATCCCGGCTGGACCAGACCGCGCCCAATAGCCAATGATCACTACTGCCTCCGGCTCTATGACCGTCGGCGGGTGCGCTTTGCAAACTCGACCTTGTTTGATTCGGTTGAGCCAAAAAACGAAAAGGTCGGCCACCTCCGCGGCACCCTCTATCACCATTCGATCCGGTCGCTGGAAGATCTGGCGCGCAAGTGCGACGAGCGCGCGACTTACAACGCCTTGAATTCAAAGCAAAAATCTCCAATCGAACTCAGCATCCGGACGGTGACTGAATTCCCCGCGCACTTTCTGAAATATTACATCGCCCGTGGTCACTTCACCGGCGGCTGGACCGGCCTCGGTTTTGCAGGAATTACGGCCTATTACCGCTGGCAGCGGATCCTGCGAATGCGGGAAAACCGCAAGTCAGCTGGCCTCATATTCTGACGGCTAGCCCCTGTGCCGACCTCTGTCGCGGCCCAACATGATTTCACCACCTGACGGTCATCTCCGCTTGACTTTTAGCGCCGAGTTACGAACTCTGCGCAATCGCGAAACTCTGGCCCTAGGCCGGAGCAATTGCATTTACGACGGTGGATAACGGAAACAGCAAGAGGAGCTTTTACCATCCGTAGACCTATGCGCCCCGAGCCTCAGAGCCGGGAAAACTCAGGGCCCCGCATCAACGACCAAATCCGGGCCCGAGAAGTCCGTCTCATTGATGAGAACGGCCAGAACGTCGGCGTAATTTCAAAATTCGATGCCCTTGCCCGCGCCGAGGACGCCGGACTGGATCTCGTTGAGATCTCGCCCGACGCTGAGCCTCCCGTTTGCAAAATTCTCGATTTCGGCAAGTTCAAATTCCAGGAACAGAAGAAAGCCGCCGAAGCCCGCAAGAACCAGAAGATTGTCGAGCTGAAAGAGATCAAGATGCGTCCGGGCATCGACGATCATGACTACGACGTCAAAATGCGCGCAATCAAACGGTTCTTCGAAGACGGCGACAAGGTCAAGATCACGCTGCGCTTCCGCGGTCGCGAGATGGCGCACTCGCAGCTTGGCATGGCGGTCTTGCAGCGCGTGAAAGCCGATACCGAAGCGATCTCGAAGGTCGAAAGCGAGCCGCGTTTCGAAGGCCGCCAGATGGTGATGGTCCTGGCTCCCAAGTAACCGAGCCCCAAGTGATCGGAAGGCGGCGGGGTCTCTCTTTTACCCCGCCCTTCGCGTCTCGGTCGGCCGGCCTACGACTTGCAGACGCACACGGACGGCTCTAGCTTGATCGGACATCTCGCGCCAGACGCCGGAGGCGCCGCATGATTGACGAGCAGCCGTTCGACTTTTCTCTTCTTGACCGCATCGGCGCACCATTCCGCCGCTTCGATGCGGGCGAAAAAATCTTTCTCGAAGAAGATGCCGGCAATGCCATGTACATGGTGCGCTCAGGCCGCGTCGACGTCATTACCTACGGGATCGTCCTCGAAAACGTCCGCGCCGGCGGTATTTTCGGCGAGATGGCCTTGATCGACGACGGACCGCGAAGTGCTGCCGCAATGGCCGCCGAGCCGACCGAGGTCGTCGCCATCGACAAGCCGACATTCCTTGCCGTCATTCGCGACGATCCGCAATTCGCCCTGAGGGTAATGGGCTTGCTCGCCACCCGTCTGCGACGGACGAATAAACAAATCTGAGAAAAATTCCCTGAAATGAAATCGCCGACGACCAAGTCCGGTCGCCGGCGTTTTTGTTTGAACGGCGAATACTCAGCAGCCGTGGCGCCACATGCAGCGGCGGAACCGCGGACCGCCCCAACCCCAGCGATCTGCGCAGATATGGCGCCACCGCCAGCAGTACCGGCGCCACGCAACAGGCGCCGCAAGCGATTGATTGGCTTCAATTCCTTTAAGAGGTGCGGGCGCGAACGTCGCCGCCTGCGGTGCGGAAGCCGCAGCAGTAACACCGATCGCAACAACGGACGCTGCCAAGAATGGTGCGAGACGCATGTTCAACTCCGTTTTTGTTTCTAATCGTGCCATAAGCGCTTACGTTTGTGCGCGTGCAGAATGTCCAATTTATTGGCTGAATGGTGACTGAACATCAGAAATACGGCGGATTATTCGAAAACTTCGAAATGCATCGTTGCTCGGCGGCTAGCGTCGCAATGACAAATTGGATCAATCTCAATCGAGATCGACAATTCCTAATGCGGCTAGCGAAATGAAGGTCGCAATCATGACGATGCCGACGACGACGACAAGCGCCGGATAGAACGCCGCGAACACAATACCCGCGCGCCAACCGGTGGTTGACCGCAAGCTGATGGCGGCCGTCGGAAGAGCTGCAACAAGAAGAATGGCAACAACGAACGGATCGAGTTTCATGGCCGAACTCGCAACGGGGGGGACACAAAAGCTTCCCCAGAATGCCATATCCCGACGTCTTCACCACTCAAGCAGGGGGAAATAGGCGCAATTGGAGGAAAACTGAACTTGCCGCTGAATGCCACCACACACGACTGAAACACCCGTCTCCGCTTGACCCGAGGCAAGCGGTCGGCTTGAAGCCGCGCTGCAAAATATCCATCCTCCGCCGACAACGACGAAAGCCTCGATCATGAACCCTAAGGTCCGCGAAGCGCTTCTCTATACGGGCGTAAATCTAAGCGCGACCATTATTGATTATATCATTTTCTTGACGCTGACCCACGCCTTCGGCTGGCCCATTTTGCAGAGCGTCATATCGTATTCGATCGCGACGATCGTGAATTACGGACTGACACGAACCTTCGTTTTCCGGCATGGCCTGTCGCCAAAGTCGGAGCATCGCCGCTTTCTCGAATTCCTCGCAACGAACGCCGTCGGGCTTCTCATCACGGCCGTCGTCATCTGGTTGACGGTTCACGAATGGGGCCTGAAGCCCTTCTTGGGCAAAACCATCTCCGTGCTAATCTGCTTCGTGACGCTCTATTACGTGCGCACGCAGATCGTGTTCGGAAAGGATCCCGACGGGCAGAGCGCAAGCTCACCGGAAAGCGGCACCGGCCGCACCTTTAGAAATTCACGTGCTGGATGACATAGCTTCCCGCCGCCGCGATGATGCCAGCTAGCAGCACGAACGGCAGCACCGATACGAGCACCAGCAAAAGCTCGACGAACGCTTTAAAAATCTGCTCGGCCGCCCTCCAGAGCTGGAAGAAGCCGCGGTAGAGCACATAGATAATCGCGATTACGACGATCGCCAGCACGACAATCTTCCAGATCGGCAGCGCTTGCCAGTTAGACTGAAAGATCGCGAACATCTGGCCAAACGACCACTGCCAGACCAGATCTACGAACTTGAAGATCGCCGTGATGCCCTGCTGGAGCAAATTGACGATCTGATCAACGATTTGCCTCACGCCCCGTCTCCCCTCGCGATTTCCCGCCCCACCAACGCATTAACCATGTACTTGGTTCGGTGGTATCCATACGGATTTTCGCGATAGGGCTATGAAAACCATCAGTCGGGATGCTTTTTTTCCGGCCCGCGTCGAAAAAGTTGCACTTTTCCCAACTCTTCCCTATAAACCGCCTCCAGAGCCGCCCGGCGAGGCATGCCGTGGCGGTTCTTATGCTTTTGAAAAACCAGCGGAAACCGCAAAAAGCATCCCTTCGCAGGAGAGTGCGGACATCTATCTGTCTGCACTTCGGACCGCAAGGTCCGTGGGCGCGACCGCGCCCCGCCGCTAGCGGCGCCCCGCGGAGGGCCAGGATACGAAGCGCGTCAGCGCAAGTGTCCGGCGCGGACCGTGACCGATAATTAGGATAAGCAAAATGCCTAAGTTGAAGACCAAGAGCGGCGCGAAAAAGCGCTTCAAGATGACGGGCACGGGCAAGGTCGTTGCGGCCCAGGCCGGTAAGCGTCACGGCATGATCAAGCGCACGGCGAAGTTCATTCAGAAGGCGCGCGGTACGGGCGTTCTGAACGATTCTGACGCCAAGATCGTCAAGAAGTACATGCCCTACAGCCGCTGAATTCTCCGGCGCTTGCAGCCGGCTCCGCGAAGCGGAGTCGCAAGCACCCAATAGAGAATCTCAGCCCACCCAATAAATCTTGAAGTTCTAGGAGCTATCCCATGGCCCGCGTCAAACGTGGCGTTACCGCCCACGCCAAGCACAAGAAAGTCATCAAGGCCGCGAAGGGCTTTTACGGCCGTCGCAAGAACACCATCCGCGTCGCCAAGCAGGCGGTTGAGAAGTCGCAGCAGTACGCTTATCGCGATCGCAAGCGTCGCAAGCGCAACTTCCGCGCCCTCTGGATCCAGCGCATCAACGCTGCCGTCCGCGAGCATGGCCTGACCTACGGCCGCTTTATCAATGGCCTTTCGAACCTCGGCATCGAAGTCGACCGCAAGGTTCTGTCCGACATCGCCATCAACGATCCGGCGGGCTTCAAGGCACTCGTCGACAAGGCGGCCGCTGCTGCCTCGTCGCCCGTCGCCAAGGCCGCCTAATTTCGGTTCGCCGAACCTCCATTATTGTCGCCCTCGGGCTTGTCCCGAGGGCCCATTCTGCTGCAAATCACCACGCGCGCCCGCGTGCTCCTTTTTCTACCGCGACATCAGCGGGGCCTGCGCATGGATCCTCGGGACGAGCCCGAGGATGACAATCTGCGAGGGCACGTCCCGCCTATGACCGACACACAAACGGATCTGACGAAACTCGAAAGCGAGCTTCTCGTCGAAATCTCTGGCGCAGCCGACCTCGCAACGCTCGATGCCGTCCGCGTCTCGAGCCTCGGCAAGAAAGGCCGCGTCTCCGAGCTGATGAGCAAGCTCGGATCGCTTCCTCCGGACGAGCGTAAAAGCTTCGGTCAGACGGTCAACGCTCTGAAGACGAAAGTTGCAGAGGCGCTCGATGCCCGCAAATCCGATCTCGAAGCCGCTGCCCTCGACGAACGCCTGAAGACCGAACGCGCCGACATTACGCTGCCGGTCCGCGTCGGCCCCGTTGCCTCCGGCCGCATCCATCCCGTCTCACAGGTGCTCGACGAAGTCGTCGAAATCTTCGCCGACATGGGCTTCTCGGTCGCCGAGGGCCCGGACGTCGAAACCGACGAGATGAATTTCGACAAGCTCAACATCCCGGCCGAGCACCCTGCGCGCCAGGATCACGACACGTTCTATTTCTCACCGAAGGCAGACGGTTCGCGCCTGCTGCTGCGCACGCACACGAGCCCGGTGCAGATCCGCACGATGGTCTCGCAGAAGCCGCCGATCCGCATCATCGCGCCGGGCCGCGTCTATCGTATGGACAGCGACCAGACCCACACGCCGATGTTCCATCAAGTCGAAGGCCTCGTCATCGACGAGACGACCCACATGGGCCATCTGAAGTGGGTGCTGCAGGAGTTCTGCAAAGCCTTCTTCGAAGTTGATGAAGTGAAGATGCGCTTCCGCGCGTCGCACTTCCCCTTCACGGAGCCGTCGATGGAAGTCGATATCGGCGCCGAGGCCATCGGCAAGCCGGGCCAATGGCTGGAAATTCTCGGTTGCGGCATGGTTCATCCGAACGTGCTGCGCAACTGCGGTCTCGATCCGGAAAAGTATCAGGGCTTCGCATTCGGCGTCGGCCTCGACCGGCTGACGATGCTGAAGTACGGCATCCCCGACTTGCGCTCGTTCTTCTCCGGCGACCTCAAGTGGCTCAGCCACTATGGATTCTCGATGCTCGACGTCCCGACCCTCGGCGGCGGGTTGTCGACATAAGGACGCAATAATGAAATTCACGCTCTCCTGGCTCAAAGATCATCTCGACACGGACAAGTCCGTCGATGAGCTGGCAACTGTCCTGTCTGCCATCGGCCTCGAGGTCGAAGGCGTCGAAGATCCGGGCAAGACGCTTGGAGCCTTCAAGGTCGCGCGCATCCTCGAAGCCAAAAAACATCCCAACGCCGACAAGCTGCAGATCGTGCAAGTCGAGATCGCCAAGGGTCAGCCGCTGATGGAAGTCGTCTGCGGCGCCCCGAATGCGCGCGCGGGCATGGTCGCGGTCTTTGCACCGCTCGGCACTTACATTCCCGGCTCAAAGATCACGCTCGAAAAGAAGCCGGTTCGCGGCGTCGTCTCGAACGGCATGATGTGCTCGGCCGCCGAGCTTGAGTTGTCCGAAGAAAGCGACGGCATTCTCGATCTCCCCGCCGAGTGGGCAGATAAGGTCGGCCAAGCCTATATCGACGTCGCCGGTCTCAACGATCCGATCATCGAAGTGAAGCTGACGCCGAACCGCCCCGATTGCACCGGTGTGCGCGGCATCGCCCGCGATCTCGCTGCGGCCGGCATGGGCACGCTGAAGCCCGAGCCGAAACTTGCGCCGCTCAACGAAGCTTTCGACTGCAAAATCCCGATCAAGCTCGAGTTCACAGCCGAGACGGCGAACGCCTGCCCGGTGTTTGCCGCGCGAACGATCCGCAACGTCACGAACGACGCATCTCCCGACTGGATGCAGAACCGGTTGAAGGCCGCTGGCCTGCGCCCCATCAACGCTCTCGTCGACGTTACGAATTACATCTCACTCGATCGCGGCCGCCCGCTGCACGTCTACGACGCGCACAAGATCAAGGGCGCGCTGCACGCTCGTCTCGGCAAGAACGGCGAAAAGTTCCTCGCGCTCGACGGCAAGGAATACACGGTCGACGACACGATGTGCGTCATCGCCGACGACACCGGACCGCTGGGCCTCGGTGGCGTGATGGGCGGCGAAAGCACCGGCTGCACGCCGGAGACCAAAGCCGTCCTGATCGAAAGCGCGTACTTCGATCCCCTGCGCACCGCCGCCACCGGCCGCAAGACCGGACTGGTTACGGACGCACGCTATCGCTTCGAGCGCGGCGTCGATCCGGCATCAGAACGCCCCGGTCTCGATCTCGCGACCGACATGATCCTGAAATTCTGCGGCGGCGAAGCCTCGAAAGCGAAAGTCGCCGGCAAGGAACCCATCGAGGAGCGGGTCATTGCGTTCGACTACGCACGCGTCGAGAAACTGTCCGGCGTGACGCTTTCCGAAGCCGAAATTACGAAAATCCTGAAAGCACTCGGCTTCACCATCACCGGCAATCCTAACGCAGCGAAGGTGACCGTTCCGACGTGGCGGCCGGACGTCCACGGCCCCGCTGACCTCGTCGAAGAAATCGTGCGCATCGCCGGGCTCGACCGCATCCCGGCAACGCCGCTTCCGCGCGCGGACGGCATCGCCCGCGCCGTTCTGACGGATAAGCAGAAGCGCGCCCGCCGCGCCCGCCGTCTTCTTGCGGCCCGCGGCTTCGTCGAAGCCGTGACTTGGAGCTTCATTCCGAAGGGCGAAGCTACGCATTTCGGCGGCGGCGCGGCCGAACTCGACCTCGCCAATCCGATTTCCGTTGAAATGTCCTCGATGCGTCCAGGGCTTTTGCCGGGGCTTCTCGCGTCCGTCACGCGCAATCGCAATCGTGGCGTCGCGGATGTTGCGTTGTTCGAGCTCGGTCAGGCCTATCGCGGTGAGAAGCCCGAAGACCAATACCTGAGTGCCGCTGGCGTCCGCGCCGGAACGGCGCATCTCTCAGGCTCCGGACGCAACTGGGACGGCAACGCCGCACCCGTCGGCGTATTCGACGTCAAAGCCGACGTCTTCGCCGCACTTGCAGCACTTGGAGTCGACCCGACCAAGGCCCAAATAACTCGTGATGCACCGCACTGGTATCACCCCGGCCGTTCCGGCGCACTCAAGCTCGGTCCCAAAACCGTTCTGGCATATTTCGGCGAGGTCCACCCGGCGACGCTGAAAGCCCTCGATGTCGAAGCGCCGGTCTCTGCATTCGAGATCTTTCTCGACGCTCTGCCGCCCGAGAAGAAGAAGTCGCGCGCCAAACCGCCGCTTACGACTTCCGACCTCTTGCCGGTCACGCGTGACCTCGCCTTCATCGTGCCCAAGGATGTACCGGCAGGCGACGTCATAAAGGCGGCCGCGAATTCCGATAAAGCCTTGATCAGGGCGGTGAATGTGTTCGACGTATTCGAAGGCGGCAGTCTCGCTGCCGAGGGCAAGAAGTCGGTTGCGATAGAGGTAACGATCCAACCTGCGACGGAAACCCTCACGGATCAGGCTATTGAAACGATCACGAAAAAAATAGTTACCGATGTTAAAAAGGCGACTGGCGGAGACTTACGCTCCTAAAGCCGCCGTCATGACATGCGCATGAGGCCAAGATGAATTCGCTCCCCCCCGCGACCACCGCTCAAGCCGAAAGCGTGACCGACGAAAAGCACCCCTACCGCATCGTCATCGTTGGAGGCGGCGCCGGCGGGCTTGAACTCGCAACGCAGCTTGGAAACAAGCTCGGAAAATCCGGTAAAGCGGAAGTCACCCTGGTCGACCGTGCTCGCACCCACATCTGGAAGCCGCTTCTCCACGAAATCGCGGCGGGCAGCATGGACACGGGCCGCCACGAGCTGCCTTACCAGGCGCAAGGTCACTGGCACGGTTTTCGTTACCGCTACGGCGAGATGATCGGTCTCGACCGCGCGGGCAAGCGCGTGCACCTCGGCGCGACGTACGACGAGGATGGTCGCGAGATCACGCCGGATCGCTGGTTCCCCTACGACACGCTGGTGATCGCTGTGGGCAGCATCTCGAACGACTTCCGAACGCCGGGCGTCAAAGAAAATGCAATCATGCTCGACACGCCTGAGCAGGCAGAGCGTTTCAACCGCCGCATTCTGAATGCGTGCGTGCGCGCCTATGCGCAGCCTGGCCCCATCAGAGACGGCCAATTGCACGTTGCCATCATCGGCGCCGGCGCGACCGGCACGGAACTGTCGGCGGAGTTGCATCACGCCGCGCGCGGCCTCGTGGAATTCGGTCTCGACAAAATCGATCCCGAGAAAGACTTCAAGATCACGTTGATCGAAGCCGCGCCACGCATTCTGCCCGCGCTGCCTGAGCGTCTCTCCAAAGCGACAACGAACATCTTGCACAGCATCGGCGTCGAAGTTCGCACCGGCAGCGCCGTGACGAACGTCAGCAAGGAAGGCGTGACGCTGGCGAATGGCGATTTCATCCCATCCGAGCTGGTAGTTTGGGCCGCGGGCGTCAAAGGCCCCGAAGTTCTATCGAACCTCGACGGCCTCGAAGTCAGCCGCATGAACACGCTCGTCGTGAAGCCGACGTTGCAGACGACCGTTGACGACAACATTTTCGTCATCGGCGACGCGGCCTATCTGGTGCCCGAAGGCGAGACGGCGCCTATTCCGCCGCGCGCTCAGGCGGCACACCAGGAATCGAGCCACCTCGTCACGCAGATTCAGCGCCGCATGAAAGGTGAGACGAAGCTCGCACCCTTCAAGTATCGCGATTTCGGTTCGCTTGTGTCGCTCGGCAAGTATTCGACCGTCGGCAACCTGATGGGCTTCATCGACGGCAAGTCGCTGCGCATCGAAGGCTGGTTCGCGAAGATCATGTACCGGTCGCTATACAAAATGCATGAGATCGCCTTGCACGGATACGTGAAGGTCTTCCTCGACACCCTGTCACGACTCCTGACGCGTCGCACGGAACCGCAGGTCAAGCTGCACTGATTGTTGGCGCCGCCGACACGCGTTTCGCGAGGCGGTCGGCGGCGCTACCGGCATAATCCACGGTTGTCAGCTTGGAGTCCGCGCGTGCGGCGGCCCCCGCCAAGCGGAGTCGCACGCGCCATCATAAAGCCTTAACTCCGCTCTCTCAGCGCCGTCAGCAGGTCCGCCGTCGGATAGCTGTCCGCCGGCAGCCCGAACTTCATCTGCATCGTTTTCACGGCTGCGCGCGTGTTGGCGCCGAGCTTGCCGTCAACCTCGCCGACGTCCAGGCCACGGCGCTTCAACAGGCTCTGAACCTCTTTGATCTGCTCGTAGCTGAGCGACGCGACGTTGCCGTCGGCCCGCGTCAGGTTCGGAGCACCAGCCATGCGAGCGGCAAGATGCGCCGCCGTCAGGGCATACGTCAGCGACTGGTTCCACTGCGTGTAAACGTCGAAATTCGGGTACGCCAGGAACGCGGGTCCGTGCCGTCCCATCGGCAAGACGAGCGACGCCGGGAGATTGTCGGCGGGCAGCGGCTTGCCGACGCCCTCGACGCCCCATGCCACCCATTGCGAGCGCGGCAGCTTGATCGCCAGATCCGCTTTGTCCCAAGGCAGATCCTTGGTGACGCGAACCTGTTCCAGCCACGGCTCACCACGCTTCCATCCCATCGACTTGAGGAAGTTTGCGGTCGAGCCGATTACGTCGGCGTTGTCGCGAATGAGATCGACGCGGCCATCGCCATCGAAATCGACGCCGTAGTTCAGATAGTGCTGCGGCAGAAATTGCGTCTGACCAAGCTCACCTGCCCACGATCCGATCATCTGATCCGGAGTGAGGTCGCCGCGCTCAACAATTTTCATCGCGGCAATCAACTCGCCCCGAAAGAAATCGCCGCGGCGGCAATCCCAGGCGAGCGTCATCAGCGAACGCAGAATGGACAGCTTGCCCATGCCGCCGCCGAAGTCGCTTTCGAGCGCCCAAAAGCCCGTGATGACCGGACCCGGAACGCCGTACTGCTGCTCCGCGCGATCAAAGATCGCCTTGTAGCGCTTGAGATACGTTTTACCCGTCTGCTCGCGGTTCTTGGTCGCAAGCTTGAAATAGAAGTCGATGAACGTCTGCGAAAAAAAGCCCTGCTTCCGGTCGCGAGCGATCGTACCCTGGTCCGGCGTCAGGCCCCCGATCGTTTCTTCGATCGTCTCCGGCCGAATGCCTTGAGCGATGGCGTCACGCTTGAAATCGGCGAGCCACTGGTTGAATGGCACGGTGTTCTGGCAATTGCGCTTGTTTGCCGGTGGCGTCGGCGTGTTCTCCGCATGGGCACTGGCGGAAAGCCCCGCAAGCATGAAAGAGGCGATCGCTGAAACGATAAAACCTGCGCGCATAGAGGAATGCCTTCGGCCGTTGACGTAGGGCCGGCACATTGCCGACAGTCTGGAGAGCGTCAAGAGACTATGGCCTCAGTGAGGCCTTTAGCGCATTCGTCTACGCACTACCGATCAGAATGCCAACAGCAAAGACGATCAGACCGCCGACAACCACCTCCAGCGCCGCTCGCCAGAACTTCGTTTCCATGTACCGCGAGCGGATTCCCGCAATAATCCAGAGTTCAATGAACACCACACCGATTGCGATCGTGGTAGCCGTCCGAAAATCGGAAATGAGATAGGGCATCGTATGCCCGAGGCCGCCGACCGTCGTCATCGCGCCCGTTACCGAACCGCGGAGCCAAGGGTTGCCGCGGCCCGAAATCTCGCCGTCATCGGACAAAGCTTCGGCAAACGCCATCGAAATGCCGGCGCCGATCGACGCCGCGATGCCGACGAGAAACGTCTGCCAGGTGTTATGGGTCGCAAATGCCGCCGCAAAGATTGGCGCCAGCGTCGAGATGGAGCCGTCAATCAGGCCGTTCAATCCCGGTTGCACGTACTGGAGAACGAAGGACCGTCGCGCGGTCTCGTCTTCGCTCAAACGCGCCTCATTCGTCAGCTCAACATCGGCGAGATGCTGCGCGATGCTTATATGCTGGCTTTCCGTCTCCAGGAGATCGCCGAGCAACTTGCGGATGTCGGCGTCCGTCGCCCGCTTCAACGCCGAGGCATAGAATTCGCGCGTTTCCTCCTCGATCTCCTGTGCCTGCCGGCGAACTTTCCCGATGCCGAGTGGCCGCACCATCCAGATCGGATCATGCCGCACGAGGCCCGAAACGTCGTGGCGGCGGATGAGCGGAATGTGATTGCCGAACTTGCGCTTGAAAATTTCGATCAGGCTGCGCCGGTGGGCGTTTTCCTCTTCGCCAAGCTCCGTGAAAATCTTTGCGCTGGCCGGATACTCGGCGCTGAGACCGGCGGCATAATCGGAATAGATCCGGCTGTGCTCCTCTTCCAGGGAGATCGCGAGGGCAAGAATCTCGCGCTGATCGAGATCGGTGAAACGACGCATGGCGGCCTGATTAAAATTTAGAATTATTCTAATTTAACATCCTGCCAGCCGGTCGTACAAGATCCCTCATGTCGCGGCGATGATGGCACAAGGGAAGTCGTGGCCGGATCAAACGAAAACGCCGGCCCAACGGACCGGCGCTGCCGAAGAAGAAAAGCTCGGAGATATAAATGCCTTAGCGCGAATTCGGCTTATTCATGCCTTTGACGGCGTTCTGCTGCGCTTCCATCCAACTCGACATGGCCTGCTGCCAGCCCTTCTGCCACATTTCGGCAGCCTGCATCCAAAACTGGATGGGGTTCGTGGCGCCAGCCGCGAAATCGGGCATGCCAGGGAAGCTTGCCCCCGCGCCGGGGAACTGCGGCATGCCGGCGCCGAAGCCTGAAACATTCGAGAAGTTGGGGAACTGGCCCGGCGCTCCCAGCGCCTTGACCTGCTTTTCCCAGACATCCATGACCTGATCGACCGCCTGCAATTGCAGCTTGGAAGCGCTCAGCATCTGTTTCCGGCTCAACTCGACGAAATCAGTGGGCCAGCCGAGCGACTTTGCCGCTTCGGCCATCTTGTCGAACACAGCGTTGCTGTTCTTTTCACCCAGTTCGGCGAGTTCGGCCCGCCAATTCGACATGGCGTCGAAAGCCTGTATGACCGCCTTCTTTGTATCCTCGCCGAGTTTCGTGAAAGCCGGGTTGGCTTCGAAGGGTGAGTTCGCCATATCGCTTCTCCAGGGGCTCATGATCGGCACAGAGGGACGGTGAGCAATTTTCGCACACCCCACCCCCGGTTGCCACACCTCTTATAGGCCATGCGGCGATCAAAACGGCTCGGAAGTCGCCCTAAAGCCTTAACGCCCCTTTTGCCGCCCAGTTCCGGGTGCTATGAGCCCGGCCCATGACAGCCATTTCACACATTCGAAATTTTTCGATCATCGCCCACATCGACCACGGCAAATCGACCTTGTCCGACAGGCTGATTCAGCTCTGCGGCAACGTCTCGAACCGTGAGATGAAGGAGCAGATCCTCGACTCAATGGACATCGAGCGCGAGCGTGGCATCACCATCAAGGCGCAGACCGTCCGTCTCGACTACAAGGCCAAAAACGGCGAAATCTACCAGCTCAACCTGATGGATACGCCCGGTCACGTCGACTTCGCCTACGAAGTCTCGCGCTCGCTGGCGGCCTGCGAAGGCGCGATCCTCGTCGTCGACGCGAGCCAAGGCGTCGAGGCCCAGACGCTGGCCAACGTCTACCAAGCGCTCGACAACAACCTCGAAATCCTCCCCGTACTGAACAAGATTGATCTGCCTGCGGCCGATGAGGACCGCGTCAAAAAGCAGATCGAAGACGTCATCGGCATCGACGCCTCCGACGCGATCGGCGTCTCGGCCAAGACGGGCCTCAACGTCGAAGCTGTTCTCGAAGCTATCGTCGAGCGCCTGCCTGCTCCGGAAGGCGACGCTAAGAAGCCGCTGAAGGCCATGCTCGTCGACAGCTGGTACGACGCCTACCTTGGCGTCGTCGTGCTCGCCCGCATCATTGATGGCACCCTAAAAAAGGGCCAGCGCGTCAAACTGCTTTCGACCGGTGCCACCTATCAGCTTGAGCGGGTCGGCATCTTCCGTCCCAAGCAGCAGATGTTGGATCAGCTCGGCCCCGGCGAGATCGGTTTTTTCACGGCCGCGATCAAAGAGGTCGCCGACACCCGCGTCGGCGATACGATCGTAGATGAAAAGAACCCGGCGCCGGAAGCACTTCCGGGCTTCAAACCGGCGCAACCCGTCGTATTCTGCGGGCTCTTTCCGGTTGATGCCGCTGACTTCGAAGACCTGCGCGATGCGATGGCGAAGCTGCGCCTCAACGACGCGAGCTTCTCATTCGAAACGGAAAGCTCCGCCGCCCTCGGGTTCGGCTTCCGCTGCGGCTTCCTCGGTCTTCTCCATCTTGAGATCATCACCGAGCGTCTCGAGCGCGAGTTCAATCTCGATCTGATCACGACGGCCCCGAGCGTCATCTATCACTTGCACATGAACGACGGCACGATGATCGAGATGCACAATCCGGCCGACATGCCGGATGTCGTCAAGATTGATCACATCGAAGAACCGTGGATCGAAGCCACGATTTTGGTGCCGGATGAGTATCTCGGCGCGGTGTTGAAGCTCTGTCAGGATCGCCGCGGCCGCCAGAAGCAGCTCACTTACGCCGGTTCCCGCGCTATGGTCGTCTACGAGCTGCCGCTGAACGAAGTCGTCTTCGACTTCTACGATCGCCTGAAGAGCGTCTCGCGTGGCTATGCCTCATTCGACTATCACATCAAGGACTATGAAGAAGGCGACCTCGTCAAGCTGTCGATCCTCGTCAACAGCGAGCCAGTCGATGCGCTGTCGATCGTCGTCCATCGCTCACGCGCTGAAAGCCGTGGCCGCTCGATGTGCGAAAAGCTGAAAGAACTGATCCCGGCGCACCTCTTCCAGATTCCGATCCAGGCCGCCATCGGCGCCAAGGTCATCGCCCGCGAAACGATCAAAGCACTCCGGAAAGACGTTCTGTCAAAGTGCTACGGCGGCGACATCACGCGTAAGCGCAAGCTGCTCGACAAGCAGAAGGCCGGCAAGAAGAAGATGCGTGAATTCGGCAAGGTCGAAATCCCGCAAGAGGCGTTCATCAACGCCCTCAAGATGGACGACAACTGAGATCAAGCGGCGCGCTGGCAGCGCGAGTTTTTCGTTCGGCTGGCGGCCCGGTCCAGTGCTCAGGGATAACCGCCGAACGACTTCATCATTTCGTCGGCCGACGTGCGCCGCTTGACGGGTTTTGGTGGCAACGTCGTCCGTGTGACGGTCGGCTTCACGGCCGGAACCGGTTTCGGAATGGGCAGTCCGGTCGCCGGATCAATCGCAGCCGGCTGTCCGGTGGCAGTTTGTCCGCCACTCGCCGCGTTGCGGGCCTGACCATTCAAATTCTGCGGCTGGGGCTCCAATGTGGATCGATTGTACGGCTGTTGCCCCGCCCTGGAGGGAGGCGGCGTCGATCCGAAGAAATCATCCGGATCGTTCTCACTGGTGCCCTGAGACGGCGCCGCAGTCCCCGCCGACTCTGGAATGACCGGCGGCAATTGCTGCTGCTGGATCCTTTGCTGAGCCGCAGCGCGATCCGCTGCTTCTTTCCGCTTAACGTCCATTTCCTTCTGCAGCCGCGCGCGTTCTTCGTCCGCGCGCCGCGCCTGCTCGAGCTGCTCCACGTTGCGCTCCATCTGGCGCACCGCGAGTTCACGCTGCAGATCGCTGACATCGGCGCTCACCGATAGCGAGGCAAGCCGGCCGAGTTCCCCGCTGTAGAGCACGATTGCAGCCGGCAGTTCAGATTTCGTCGTGGCCGCGGCCTTGCGTTTTGCCGTCTGCGCCGCGGGTGCGAGCGCCGGCGGCACTACAGATGTCAGTTGGAACGAAGCGCTCATGCCAAGCGTTGCAAGATCAGCCGAGACAGCTCCCTCGGCCGTGCCGACCACGCTGCGCAGATCGATATTGCTGAGCTTCAGCGTTCCATCGGAAATGGAAATCGCAAGCTTGCGGTCTCCCAGCGCCAACTCGGACGATCCAACCTCGCTGACCAGCGCATTCGCAATAGATGACGGGTCATTCTGAACGGTGCCCGAGATCACATCGTCGACGACGTTCGTAACAGCGGTCGGCGACGGCCCTGTCAATCCGGCTCCGGATAGGGTTGCTGTACCCGATCCCGTCATCACGGCGATCAGCCCTGCCGGGCTTTGCGCCCGCGCTTCTGTATGCAGCTCGAAGGCGCCCGAGCCTTTGCCGCCCGAATTGAGCGTCGCCAGCTTCACATCATCAAGCTTCAACTCCGATGCGAATGCGACGCCGTTCGAAACCTTCTCCAAGCTGGCATATCCGGCGAACTGGCCACCGGCCGCCGCCGCTTTAATATCGGTGATCGACAGCTTTCCGGGCGCGAGCGCAACCATCATCGTGCCGTCGCCCGTCGCCAATCCCTCGCTCAACCCCAGCGATTTGAAACCAACCTTCAGCGCTACCATTGTGTTGCCGAGCGCTGCAAAATCAAAAAGCCCTTCCGGCCAGACTTGCGCTACAGCGGCGCCATTGACGGCGTTCGGATTAGGAGCACTTGGCGCTGCTGAGACGGGAACAGTCGAGGGCGCATCCGTCACGGCCGACAACAGGGCCGGAACCATAACGCGATTGGCGAATATATTGCCGTCGATCTTCGTCGCTCCGCTCGCAGTCGCAGCCGTCACCCGCCCCGACAGCAAGGATTCTCCCAGCGAGACGTTCTGCGCCGTGACGATCCACGCGCCCTTGTCGCGATGGAGATCCAACGTACCCTGCAACGGAACAGCCGTCAGACCGCCGGGCAACGATAGTCCGGCAACGGCGAAAGCTTGCGCGCTTTGTGCGGCTTTGACGTTGAGCAGCCCGTTCAAGGCAAGGTCCGATGTGTCCGGCCATTGGGCGCGCCCGCGGAACCGCATATCGAAATCTTGCGACGAAATCTCGATTTGCGACACGGCACCGGAGCCCAGCGTGCCACTGGTCAGCAGCGACGCCAACGCCGGCTTCTGCGATTCGGCTGCGATACCACTACTGTCTCGCCCGAGAGTCGCAAGAAGCCCGGACAGCGTCGGCGCATCGAGCGTCGCCTGCAGCCGGCTCGGCTGGGTGCGCCAATTCGCAATGCCCCCGTCGAACTCGGCCCTACCGTCAAACTTCGAACCGTCGAGCAGGCCATCGAACGTCAAGTCGGCGGTCTTCGGCCCTCGAAGACCCAGACGAACGAGGCCCGCGATCTTGCCGTCTTTCAATCCGCCGAAGCGATCCTCTCCGACCACATCGAGCAGACCGGCCTTGCGAATGAGATCCCGCATCGCATCTGCGGAAGGCCCGACAAGATCATAAGCCAAGGTCCCGACCGGACCGCTGTCCTGCGTTTCGATCCGACCCTCAAGCCCGATTTCGAGGCCGCTGTCTGTCGTCAGTTTCGCGACCGGCAGACTGACCTTCCGTCCCTGGATCGCGAACGACACGTCGACATCCCGGTAGCTATCTTGGCCATCCGTCAGCCGCCCCGCGATTACGCGCAGACGAACATCGCTCGGCAGGTCTTCGTCCGCTTTGCGATCATCCTTTCGAGACGCCAATCCAAGCGATTTGCGAAACTCGGAACGCAGCGCTTGGGAGATCTTCGGAAAGACCACCTGCGTATCCAGATCGGCGGCCTGAAGCGTCAGCTCCGTGCGCTCTCGATCTCCGTGCGTCACCTTGAGTTCGCCCGCGAGCGGCTTACCTGAAATGTCGCCCGACGCGTCTGTCAGGAAAAATCTCTTATCGTCAATTTCGAGCTTACCGGCCGCCGAGTATGCGCCATCGGCGTTAACGTCGATCGGAATGCCGGACTTATCCGCCCACGCCTTGAAACGCCCGAAGCTCGCCCCGCCGATGAACCCTCGGCCTAGGAAGCTCAGTTTGCCGTCCTTGCTCCTCAAATCGCCCGCGAGATCGAGACGCGATCCGCCCGGCAGGCTCACCTTGAAGGTCTTGAGATGCGTGACGCTGCCCTGCCGTTCGGCATCGATTGAAAGGCCGCCGGCATTCTCGCCGCCGATCTTGACCTGTTCGAGATTGATCTTCGCCGATGCCTGGCTGTCTCCCGCGACCGACTGCATCAGCCCAAGCGCGAGTTGCCTCAGCTTCGAAAACCCAGCGCCGCCCTTGCCTGCGCCCGCCAGCCAGTCGATGTCGAGCCATTTCGAATTGAGCGTCACATCAAGCCGCGGCGACGGCGACCAGCTTGCAACGGCCGCCCCCGTAATGGTCTGGGGTTCGGCAGCGTTATCGAGCGTCAACGTCAGGTTTTCGAGCTTGGCCGCCAGTGCATCCGCCGTCACATCGGAGCGAAGATCGATAAGCGGCGGCGGCGCTTTGCCGTTCGGTTCGACCGTTGGGCTTCCCGGCACTTGGACTTTCCCGGTCCATCGCCCCTTGAACGTTGTCTTTTCACTGGCGTTATAGACCCGCCCATCGAGCGTCAGAACGTTTGGCGAATGGTCTGTACGCGCTGAAAGCTTGAGTGCGAACCCGCCGTCACTTGCCGGAACGTCCGTTGCAAATTTGACGTCATGCTCGGCTCCGGCCCATGACGCCGAACCGTTGAACCGGAACGGCCCTCTGATCCCATCTGCCGAAAACACCCCGTCGATACCGTCAACGGCAGCGATCTGCTCCGACGCCGCGTTGTAGATCGACACCGCTCCGTCCGTGATCTGCACCGACCGCAGCGCGACGTCGCGCGGAACGAACGGCAAATCGCCTGCCCGCAATTCGATCTTCGACCAGTTACCGACGCCCTTGTCATCGACGGACAAGCTGAGAACGGGCTTTTCGAGTTCGATCTGGCTGGCTTCTAGTACGCCGCGAAGCATCGCCGCCACCGAAAGCCACATCGTGAAGCTGTCGGCGCGAATGAACGGCTGTCCAGTCTGGCCAGAAACGCTCGCGATACGGACTTTCTCGAATCGGACGTAGGGAACCGGCAGGATCTTTAAGTTGACGTTGCCACCGACGCGCACGTCACGGCTCAGCACCTTCGAGGCTTCTTCCTCGAAAACACCGCGATAGCTGTTCCAGTCGATGAAATTCGGCACGGCGAACAACGCTGCGAAAATAGCAACGAGGAGTCCGCCGAGGAATAATAGCCCGTTGTTCATGAGCGTCTCTTGCAGTCGTGCTCGACACGCAATGCACACCGGCAGACGTGATCGAAGCTACGCCCTTGCCGCGCCCACCTGTATGGCACGTGAGCACAATACTCTGAACTTGAAATTTGGCTCATTTCCAGGCGTTTGACGTTTTTTGGGCCGTATTTTGGTCTGCTGTTGCCGGAACCTCGATCCACCGCGGCGCCGCGCCGCGCCAGTTGTACGATCAGCTTCGGTGGGTTACCTGAGTTCCATGACCTCGATTCAAAAGCCGGACGCTGCCGGCGGCGCAGATTTGCCGCACGATGACGACGATCCGCCGTTCGATTTGCCCGACGCTCCCGCCGCGAAACCGCACGAGAGCGGCAAGAGTGGTATGTCGATTTCGGCGCGCGCCGTTGCGGCGTCTCGCGGCCAGCCTACGTATCTGGACGGCCTCAATCCGGAGCAGCGTGAAGCCGTCGAAACGACCGAAGGCCCGCTCCTCGTTCTGGCCGGCGCCGGAACCGGCAAAACTCGCGTTCTGACGACCCGCATCGCCCATATTCTGGCAACTGGCCGCGCCTATCCCTCTCAGCTTCTCGCCGTAACGTTCACGAACAAGGCCGCCCGCGAAATGCGCGAGCGTATCGGCTCGCTGATCGGCGGCACGCTGGAAGGCATGCAGTGGCTCGGCACGTTCCATTCGATCGGCGTCAAGATTCTGCGCCGTCACGTCGAACTCGTCGATCTGAAACCCGGTTTCACGATCCTTGACGACGACGATCAGGTTCGCCTGCTGAAACAAGTGATTGAGGCAGCAGGTATCGACAAGGACCGCTGGCCTGCACGCCAGCTCGCAAGTCTGATCGACAGCTGGAAAAACCGCGGCCTGACGCCCGACAACGTTCCAGGCGGCGAAGCCTTCTCCTTCGCGGCCGGCAAGGGCGCGCAACTCTACGCCGCCTATCAGGCGCGCCTCAAAGACCTGAACGCCTGCGACTTCGGCGATCTATTGCTCGAATGCATCCGTCTGTTCCGCCAGCACCCCGACGTGCTCGCCGATTACCATCGCCGCTTCCGCTACATCCTCGTTGACGAGTATCAGGACACCAACGTCGCGCAGTACCTGTGGCTCAGGCTTCTCGCGCAAGGGTCGCCGAACATCTGCTGCGTCGGCGACGACGATCAGTCGATTTACGGATGGCGCGGCGCTGAAGTCGACAACATCCTGCGCTTCGAGAAAGATTTCCCTGGCGCGAAAGTCATCCGCCTGGAGCGCAATTACCGCTCGACCGCCAACATTCTCGCCGCCGCTTCCGGCCTGATCGCTAAGAACAAAGACCGCCTCGGCAAGACGCTCTTCACCGACGGCGCTTCAGGCGCGAAGATCAAAGTCGCAAACTTCTGGGACGACGAGGCCGAAGCCCGCGCCATCGGCGACGACATCGAGAACCTGCAGCGCGCCCACGAACCATTGAACGATATGGCCGTGCTCGTCCGCGCCTCGTCTCAGATGCGCGCCATCGAAGACCGCTTCATCACGCTGGGCCTCCCCTATCGCGTCATCGGCGGCCCGCGCTTCTATGAACGCCAGGAAATCAAGGACGCAATCGCCTATCTCGACGTTGTCGCCAATCCAGCGAACGACTTGAAATTCGAGCGCATTGTCAACGTGCCGAAACGCGGCCTCGGCGATACGACGATCAAGCGCATTCACGAGCTGGCTCGCGCCCGCTCCATTCCTCTATATCAAGCCGCGCGCGAGATCATCGAAACCGACGAGCTGACGCCGAAAGCCCGAAAATCTCTATTCGATGTTACGCAATCGTTCGAACGCTGGCGCGCCAATCTGGAGCACATGCGCCACACCGACCTCGCCGAACTCATCCTCGATGAATCGGGCTACACGGCCATGTGGCAGGCGGACAAGAGCCCGCAATCGCAGACGCGGCTTGAAAACTTGAAAGAACTCGTGCGCTTCATGCACGACTTCGACACGCTGCAGGGCTTCCTCGAACATGTGTCGCTCGTCATGGACGCCGACCAGGGCAACGATGGCGACCGTGTCTCCTTGATGACGCTGCATGCCGCCAAAGGCTTGGAGTTCGGCATCGTTTTCCTGCCGGGGTGGGAGGAAGGGCTTTTTCCCCATCAGCGCTCGCTCGACGAAAGCGGGAAAGCCGGCCTCGAAGAGGAACGCAGGCTGGCCTATGTCGGGCTGACGCGCGCCAAGCGCCGCGCCAAGATTTCCTTTGCGCAGAACCGCCGCACGCACGGTCTCTATCAGTCGGCACTGCCATCGCGCTTCGTTGATGAGCTGCCCGAAGCCACCGTCGAGATTGTCGAAAGCGAGATGCCCTACGGCGGCCGGCAGAACCCGTTCGGCTTCGGCGGCTCGTTCGGCACCAGCCGGTTTGACCGCGCGGGCGGCGCCGAACCGTTCAAATCGAGCTACAATACGCCCGGCTGGCAACGCGCCCAGCAGTCCTGGAGCCGGAGTGATCAGAAACAAAAGAAGCGGTCACGCGGCCCGCTGACGCTCGAAGGCGAACTCGTCGCAGCGTCAACCGCCGCCGCCCCCTCGTTCAAGACTGGCACGCGGGTGCGTCACGAAAAATTCGGGCTCGGGACCGTCACCCACGTCGACGGCAACAAACTGACGATCGAGTTCGATGACGGCTCGACCAAACGGGTCGTCGCCAGTTTCGTTGACGTCGCATGACCAAACCGCTATAGTTAATACTCAGGTGGCGCCCAAGTCTCGCCGCCAGTTTCTTCATATTGCCGCAATTCTGAGGCATACGCTCCACTGCTCGTTGAGCTGTGGGGGTTCATCAGCTGCTGTAAATCTTTGCGCCGCCGGTTCATTACCGGCCGACGACGCATGCGTTGCGACCTAAGTTCCTGAAATAAAATGAAAAAAAAGTTGCGGGAGCGTGAAACTCGAGCGGGAATTCTTGGTTTGGGAGGGTAGAGTCCTTGAAAGGAGCTATCCATGAGCACTTACCGCTTTCCTCTGAGAGGTAAGATAGGCGTCGTGCGCGGGAAGGACGGGGAAACCCTGACGCGACGCATTGGTGCCCAGCGCGATTTGAGCCGGGCCAACCGGCGCAATTATGAATTAGCCGATATGCAACAGCCGCTGACCGAGGAGGAAGTCCGTAATCTTCCGGTCGCACATCGTTCTTCATCCTGATGACAGGCAAGAACAGCAAACCAGGACTCGAATGAACGGCATCGCAAATCGCGGTGCCGTTTATTTCTCTACAATCACCGTTATCAAGCCGCAGCCGCCCGCTTCACCTTCAACAAGTCCCACGCCGCATTGACCTGCTTGATCCGCTGCTCGCGATACCGCCGGTCGGCTTCGTTCTTGGCGTGATCCGGATGCCACGACATCCTCAGCGCGTCGACGATCTTCTTGACCGCCGCATCTGGTGCATCCGGGTTGAGACCCAGGATGCGGTAAGCCTCGAACACGGTTGACGGCACATCGGGCTCAGGCGCCGCCGACGCCCGCATCTCGGCCGAAGCCGGCATTGCCCCCTGCGCAATCCGGCTGACACGATCGAGATCCCGCACAATCGTCCGGATCGCGCTATTGACCCGCTCTACGCCAAGCTGCGCCTCACGACGTCCCAGATCCACGAGGCGATCATGCAAGCTATCGAGTTCCGACGTGAGGACGTCACGCAACAAGAGATCAGCTGGAAGCATCGAAACGAGAAACTCGGTTTCGTGCAATCGTGTACGGATCGGCGCCAGCATCTCAGAGCCGTCGTCGTCATCGTCGGCTGCTGACGATCCCGGCCGCCAAGACTCGAACCGCCGCTGAAACAGCGAGAATGGCGCTGCCGCGAACTCCCAGAATCGCGCCCCAGCCGGAACAGCGTTTCCGGCTCCGAATGAAAATTCGAACGCCATCAGCTGCCGCCGCCGCACCAGAACGATGCACGCGAGCAAGAGCGACACCAACAGCGTTGAAATCACGCCCGCTACTTTAAAGGCGTTGCCGGTCGCAGCCGGAGGCGCTGCGACGGGATCGACGACGGTCACCCAAGCCGCGGATTCAGGTTCCACCTTCTGCGCCGGCGCCTCGATCACCGCATCGCGCGATAGCTTCTCTGAGGTGACGCTCGGCAGCATTGTCGTTTTGCCGAACCCGGGAAGAACGAAGCGGCCTTTGAGGCGGCTCACCGGCGCATATCCTGGCGGGAGTTTTTCCGGCAGGACGACGCCCAACGCCTTGGCTGAAGCGGCCACCTTGGCCCAAGCAACGCGTTCCCCGCCACACTCGACGGTGAACTTGTGGACCATCATCGTTTCACAGGTCCAAGCCGCTGAAGATGCACAAGCTGTAAAAGGCTGATCTTCCCGTGGCCCGACAATCCGGTACGTTGTCATTTCGGATGGAGCGAGACGCGGAACGCCTCTATCCATTGTGCAGGAATAAGGTAGAACGAGCTCGTCAGCCGCCGCGGCGGTGCTCGCAAGGGCCGTGCACACAGCAAAGCCCAAGGCTAAAAAACGCAAAGCCCCCATTTCGCGCCCCCGCAAAATCCCCTGTCGTGCCGCCGTTCATGATCCTAGCTAAACAGCGGCAACACTGTGGCGAAAGAGCAAGTTATAAACGCAAATTATACAAGGCATGCGTGCATTTAATGATGTACCATCAACCAAGTAGCGGACAACAAGTCCTTTGATCCTTGCGCCACGGCACGCGTCATTTTTCGGCGAAGAAGTGCTGACACGCTCGAAAATTCTCCGGTGACTCTATATGAGGTCCCGGGGGCAAGAAACTGGATCGCAAAGCAAGTTCGGGGGAGAGCATAATGGCGGCGACGGACTTTGCATCGGGTCGAATGCGCCGGAAGCAAAGCCTGTACGACAGGCTCTCGGATCTGGCCGACCTCGATCCAAAGCCAGCCGCGATGCCCGAGGACGCCGCGCGCGAACCCATCGATATTCTCGCGCCGGACGATAAGCGCAAACGCGAACGTTTCATCCCGGTGACGCGGTTCGCGCTGCTTGACCGCCTGACGCAGACGCACCTCTGGGCGCCCGGCCGGGCCGCCGAGGCACGGCGCTTCTTCCGCTATCTCGATTACTGGCGGCAGCAGCAATATTTCTCGATGCTGCTGGAACTCGAACAGACGTATGAGGCGTTCTCGCCCGATAGCGACCTCCTGATGACCCGCAAGTTCTCCGACGACGATCGCGAGGTCTTGCAGCATCGGGTCTTCGAAGGCGTCGAAAGCCTGCTCGTACGCGCCAACTACGAGCGCATCGATCCCAACGACGTCGAAGTCATCCTCACTCGCGAAAGCCATTACGGCCTCGATCTCTTCGTCGATATGAAAGCTTTCGAGCGGATTGCGATCTACTATCGCGGCGCTTCAAACCGGAAATACGAGAAACGCTCCCTGCGCAAATTCCTGCACAAGGAAGAGTTCGACGTACCGATTTTCCAGCGTCTGTTCCTGATGTTCAAACTGAAGACCACCGAGACACGCGTCGAAGAAGTCATGCGCGAGAAGAAGATATCGCGCGATGCCGCGGAAAAATGGGTCGAACATCGTCGCCAGCATCTGCCGCCCAGCATCAACGACAGAAACATTTATCTAAAGCTCTTCAAGAATATTCCGCGCACTGACGTTGAGATGATCTTCCCGAACACCGAAGTGCGCTTTCGCGCCATGGACAAGCTACGCCTGGGCGTGACGGCCGGCGGCGGGCTCGGCATGGGCGCAGTCGGAGCGGCGGGCAAACTCGCGCTGGTGTTGAGCAATCCGATTGCAGCCATCGGCGCGTTGGCGGGCCTTGGCGGCATCGCCGTCCGCCAAGCGATGGGCTTTCTCAATCAGAAACAGCGCTACATGGTCGTGATGGCGCAGAACCTCTATTTTCACACCATGGCCGACAATCGCGGCGTCATCCTGAAAATCGCAGCGCGCGGCGCCGAGGAAGACGTGAAAGAGGAAATGCTGCTCTACAGCGTCCTCGCCAAGGAGCCCGCGACCCGCGCCGACCTGCCCTCCATCGACCTCGCCATCGAAAACTACCTGACGCGCACGTTCGGTATGAAAATCGACTTCGAGATCGACGATGCTTTGGATCGGTTAATCCGCGATGGAATCGTAACTGAAAAGCCCGACGGCACTTTTGTCACGTTGCCGCCGGCCGAGGCGGCGAAGCACATCGACGACAAATGGGATTTGTTCCTCGATCACCTGCCCGATCCGATTACCTCCGAGGGCTATGAATACGAGGGCAAATCCGTCCCCAACCCTTAGCATCCGATGTCAGTCAGAAAAGTCACAGCTCTTTTCGCCGATCGCACGCTCGCGTACGCGACCGGCAACGCCATGCAAGATCTGCTTGAGCCGCCGCCCGATGCGCTGACCGTCTTCGAAGACGGCCCGGATCGCTGGCGCGTCGAAGCTTATTTCGACGCCGAGTCCGGCGAACGCAACGTTGCCGCTGAACTGGCCGCGTTCGTCGAATGGCCGCTGCCGCCATTCGAAACAGAAGCGGTGCCGGAGTTAAACTGGGTCGCGATTTCGCAAGCTGCCCTGCCACCCGTGCCCGCCGGTCGTTTCACGATCCATGGCAGCCACGATAAGGGCCGTGTCGCGCACGGACCGAACGCCATCCTGATTGACGCGGGCGAAGCCTTCGGAACGGCGCACCATGCGACGACGCTTGGATGCCTTCTCGCCATCGACCGGCTGACGCGCGCGCACGCTTACAAGAACATGCTCGACCTCGGCTGCGGCTCGGGCGTGCTCGCCATCGCTGCCGCCAAGGCCATGCCGCACACACGCATCGTCGCCGCCGACATGGACCCGCAGTCTGTCAAGGTCGCAAGGGAAAACGTCCGCCTCAACGGTGCAGGCAAACGTATCGCGCTGTTCGTCGGTAACGGTCTTGGACATCCGAGAGTTCGCGAGCGCGCACCCTTTGATTTCCTGGTCGCAAATATCCTGGCGGGACCGCTGATTTACCTTTCGTCGTCGATTGCCCGCGCCGTCATTCCAGGAGGAACACTGGTGCTCTCCGGCATTCTCTTGCCGCAAGCGCCCGAGGTCATTGCGACATACCTGGCTCACGGCTTCACCCTTCAGCGCCACGACCGCATCACCGGCTGGTCGACCTTGACCTTCTGGCGGCGTTGAAATCTCACCGCCCGGTGCTTAGAAAATCAGCCATGCTGCAGACATTCCATTCCTTGTCCGAGCCCGAACGCGTTGCGGAACGCGTAAAGGCGCTCCGCGCCTACATGGCGAAGTCGGAAATCGACGCCGTTCTTGTTCCCCGGTCCGATAAGCATCAGGGCGAATATGTTCCGGCCTGCGCCGAGCGCCTGAAATGGCTGACGGGGTTTTCGGGCTCCGCCGGCATCGCCGTTGTCGGCAAGAAAGCCGCCGTGCTGGCGATCGACGGCCGGTATACGGTTCAGGCCGCCGCCGAAACCGACACAAAAGTTTTCGAAGTTTCGCTCTTGTTACGTCCGAAGCTGGCGGACTGGTTGATCGCGAACGTCGCCAAGGGTGGCACGGTCGGATTCGACCCTTGGAACCACACCGCCGGAGAGATCAATCGCCTGACGGCGGCACTCGCGCCGAAAGGCATCAAGCTCAAGGCACTGTCGAAAAATCCGATCGACGTTCTGTGGGGCAAGGACCGCCCTAAGCCGCCGCAAAATCCTGTCATCGCCCAGCCGATTGCCTTTGCAGGCCGAACGGCCGCCGACAAAATCTCCGAATTGCAGACGCGCTTGAAACAAGACGGCCAGAGCGCCGTCATCCTGACGCTGCCGGATTCGATCTGCTGGCTGTTCAACATTCGCGGCAGCGACGTTGCACATAACCCTGTCGTTCTCGCTTTCGCCATCGTTCCCGCGAGTGGCAAAGCCGAACTCTTCATTGCGCCCGATCGCCTCGACAACGAAGCCCGCGCCGACGTCGCACCCGTCGCCAGGCTGCTCCCACCCGCGATGCTGCCGGACCGCGTAAAAGAGCTGAAAGCCAAAGGCAAACGGGTTCGCCTCGATCCCGAAACAGCTGCCTATTGGTTCGAGCAAAAGCTCGGTGCCAAGCTCATCTCGCGCGGCCAGGATCCGTGCATCCTTCCCAAAGCCATCAAGTCCGATGCGGAGGTCGTCGGTGCACGCGCCGCCCATGTCCGCGACGGTCACGCCGTGGTACGTTTCCTCGCCTGGCTCGATGACTGGGCATCCGACGGCACGCTCGACGAAATCACCGCCGTGCAGAAGCTCGAAGAATTCCGCCGCGACACCAACATGCTGCGCGATGTGAGCTTCCCGACGATCTCCGGCTCCGGCCCAAACGGCGCCATCGTGCATTACCGCGTCTCCGACGAAACCAACCGCCGCGTGAAGCCCGGAGAACTGTTCCTGATCGACAGCGGCGGCCAGTATCCTGATGGCACCACCGACATCACCCGCACGATTGCCGTCGGCAAACCGACCAAGGACATGCAGCGGCATTTCACGGCTGTCCTGAAAGGTCATATTGCAGTCGCAACAGCGCGCTTTCCGAAAGGCACTCGCGGCATCGACCTCGACCCGTTCGCACGTCGCGCACTTTGGCAGATCGGCGCTGACTTCGATCACGGCACAGGCCACGGAATCGGCAGCTATCTGTCAGTCCATGAAGGACCGCAGTCGATCTCGCGCGCCGGCATGGCGCCGTTGCACCCCGGCATGCTGATCTCGAACGAACCCGGTTATTACAAGGTCGGCGAATACGGCATCCGCATCGAAAACGTGGTGCTCGTGACGATGCCCGACACCGTCGAGGGCGGCGACCGCGAAACGATGGAGTTCGAAACGTTGACGCTCGCACCCATCGACCGGCGGCTCATCCTTCCCGAGATGTTGGAAAAGAGCGAACTCGACTGGCTCAACGCCTATCACAAGCGCGTCTACGATACGCTTGCGCAGGGCCTCGATCCTTCGACGCGCAATTGGCTGAAGCAGGCGACGGCACCGGTTTAAACGAGCTGCTCACGCCTGCCCGATCAGCGCGAGCCAATCGTCTTCATCGAGCACGGTAACACCCAGCGCCCGTGCATTATCGAGCTTCGAGCCCGCTTCCGCGCCTGCAACGACGTAATCCGTCTTCTTCGAAACGGAACCTGAAACCTTCGCGCCGAGACGCTCCGCCTGTGCTTTCGCTTCATTGCGCGTTAGCTTGGTCAACGTTCCGGTGAAGACGACCGTCTTGCCTGTGACCGGCGACGCTTTCGTTTGCGTACGCACAAAAGGTGTAACGGTCACTTCCTTCAACAGTGCGGCGATCTGTTCCTGGTTGTGGTCCTCACCGAAGAAATCGACCAACGCATCGACCACCGTCTCGCCGATGCCTTCGATATTGTCGATATCCTGATAGGCGTCGCTTCCTTTTCCACCCTCGACCGCCGCATCGACGGCCGAACGCAGCGCTTCAAGCGTGCCGTATGCCTTGGCAAGGTCTTTGGCGGTCGTCTCGCCAATATGCCGGATGCCGAGCGCGAACAGGAAGCGATCAAGCGGCACCTCACGGCGCGCGTCGATGGCGGCAAACAGCTTGCGGACCGACGTTTCCTTGAAACCGCGGACTTTCAACAGCGGTTCGTCCGACGCCTTATCGCGGGCTTCCAGCGTGAAAATATCCGCAGGCGATTTGATCCGCCCCGTATCGAAGAAAAACTCGATCTTCTCCGTGCCCAATCCCTCAATATCGAAGGCATTGCGCGACACGAAATGCTTCAGACGCTCTTTGACTTGCGCCGGACAAATGAGACCGCCCGTGCAACGGCGCACGACGTCCGCCTTGCCCGTTTCCTCGACGGCCTCTCGCACTGCATGACTGCCGCACACCGGGCAAACGGTCGGGAACTTGAATGGATGCGAGTGCGAGGGGCGCTTCGCCAGCACGACTTCGACGACCTGAGGAATGACATCGCCCGCTCGCTGCACGATGACCGTATCGCCTTCGCGAATATCTTTGCGCGCGATCTCATCTTCGTTGTGCAGCGTCGCGTTCGACACGACGACGCCGCCGACCGTCACGGGCTTCAGCTTCGAGACCGGCGTCAGCGCACCCGTGCGCCCCACTTGAATATCAATCTTTTCAAGAACGGTCGTCGCCTGCTCGGCGGCGAACTTGTGCGCAATCGCCCAGCGCGGCGAGCGCGACACAAACCCCAACCGTTCCTGGTAGTCGAGCCGGTTCACCTTGTAGACGACACCGTCGATGTCATAGCCCAGCGACGCGCGCTTCTCTTCGATATTGCGATAGAACGCCAGCAGCTCCTCCGTCGTCGTCGCGATCCGCATCAGTGGATTGACCGGCAATCCCCAATGCGCGAACGCTTTGACGACGCCCGCTTGCGTGTCCGCCGGAAGTTTCGAAACCGCACCCCACGCATACGCGAAAAAACGCAGCGGGCGCTTCGCCGTAATCGACGCATCGAGCTGCCGAAGCGAACCGGCAGCGGCGTTGCGGGGGTTGGCAAAGATCTTATCGCCGCTTTCAGCCTGTGCGGCATTCAACGCTTCGAAATCTTTGTGGCCGAGATAGATCTCGCCGCGAATGTCGATCAGCTCGGGAATGTCCTTGCCCTTGAGCTTATGCGGAATCTCGCGAACTGTCTTGATGTTGGCCGTAACGTTCTCGCCTTCCGCCCCATCGCCGCGCGTGGCGGCCTGCACCAACTCGCCATGCTCATAGCGGATCGAAATCGAAAGCCCGTCGATCTTCGGCTCGGAAGTCACTTCGAGCGTGTCGTCTTCGCCGAGCATGAGAAAACGGCGCACCCGCTCGACGAAATCGACGACGTCCTGATCGTCGAACGCGTTGCCCAGCGACAGCATCGGTACGTCGTGGCGAATCTTGCCGAACGCCGCGACCGGAGCCGCACCGACCTTCACCGTTGGGCTGTCTTCGCGCCGAAGCTCGGGATGGGCTTTCTCAAGATCACCAAGACGGCGACGCAGCGCATCGTATTCGGCGTCGGAAATCTCCGGTGCGTCATGCCGGTAATAAAGCTGATCGTGATGCGCGATTTCGGCTGATAGCCGGGCAATCTCGTCGGCAGGCGTCCCGCTTCCCGCTGACGCCGCTGAGACGGTCTTGCGCTTCTTTCTTGATTTGGCGTCAGACATCGTAATTTTCAAAGCATCGGAAAAAGCACAAGCCCGAAATAAAATCGGGCCCCGCTTTCAGATCTAGCACAATGTGGAGGGTGTGACAGCGACAGGTTCCACCCGCCGGACCGACAAGATCAGCCGCTACCCATGCTGATGCTCGGCATCTTGATCGTCGGGACCGAGAGCTTCGGAACGGAATTCCAGGTCTTGCTCAGCCAGGAATCGCTGTCCTCGCGTGGCGCCAGACCGCCCGATTCCAGTAGAGCGTAGGAATCCTTGTACCACTTGCTGTCGGGATAGTTGTGCCCAAGGATCGCCGCTGCGTTCTGGGCTTCCTTGGTGATGCCGAGCGCCATATAGCATTCGACAAGACGCGCCAGCGCCTCCTCGACATGCGCCGTCGTCTGATAATCGCTGACGACCGTCTTGAAGCGATTGATGGCGCCGACGTAGTTGTGCCGATCAAGATAATACCGCCCGACATTCATCTCTTGAGCGGCGAGATTGTCCAAGCAGATGCGGATTTTGTTGTCGGCGTCCTTAGCGTACTCGCTGTCCGGATAACGCGCCTTCAAGATTTTGAGCTGCTCAAGCGCCTTGCGAGCCGCCGTCTGATCGCGGTCCGCCTTGTTCATCTGATCGAAATAGGCTTCCGCGATAATATGGTGCGCCATCGGCGCTTCTTTCGTGCCCGGATGCATCGCGACGTAACGCTCGGCCGAGGCGATCGCTTCCGGCGCCTTGCCGGCACGATAATACGCATATGCGGCCATCACAATCGATTTGCGCGCTTCCTGCGAATAGGGGTGGTCACGATCGACGGCTTCGAACTTCGTCGCGGCGTCTTCGAAATTGCCTTTCGTCATCATCGCGTCGGCGTCGGCGAACATCTTCGCTGGCGGATCGGGATTGAGCGCAGCCGTATCGAGCTTCGGTCCATTGCTGCAACCGCCGACGGCAAGCATCGAGAACGCGAGCACTAGCAACACCGACACTGTGCTCACGATTTTCAGAAGATGCCGTGCCGATATCATCATACGCCGCGTTGCTTCCAAAAGAGGCCGACGGCTGCGTTGCTGTCGACCACACGTCTCAACGATCGCAAGCGGATAGCACCCCGAGACGCGCCCCGAAAGATGAATCGTCGGCAGCGCGCTGTCTGCTAACAGCCCCGTGTGGCGAGTGTATCGTCAGAATATGGTGCATTCCAGGCCGTCGATTGGGCCAGGAGCACCAGCCGACGGGAATAAGCCGAAGCTTATTCCGCGGCGACAACCGTCTCAGACACGATCTGAACCGGCGAGCGGCTTGCACGGGTGCGCGGTGCCTGTGCGTATTCCCAGTTCGACGCATCGGCGAACAGGGCCTGAAGCACCATCGAGTTGAGCTTGTGGCCACCCTTGTAAGAGCGATACGCGCCAAGGAGCGGCATCCCGGCGAGCGCCAAATCGCCAACCGCGTCGAGCATCTTGTGACGCACGAACTCCTGCGGATAGCGAAGACCGTCGCGGTTCATGACCTTGCCGTCACCGATCGCAACCGTGTTGGTGAGGTCGGCTCCGAGTGCAAGACCTGCCTTCCACAACTTCTCGACGTCGCTCATGAAGCCGAACGTGCGAGCGCGGGAGATCTCGTGGCGGAAAACGCCGGGGCTCATTTCGTACTGCAGCCGCTGGCGACCGATCACCGGCGTTGCAAAATCGATTTCAACGTCCATGCGGAACCCGGCATGCGGCTCAAGTTCGCCCCAGCAGCCGTTTTCTTCTACCCGCACAGGTTTGAGAACTTTGATGTATTTGCGCGGCTCTGAAAGCTCGCGAATGCCGACCCGGTCAATGGCATCGACGAATTCCGCCGAGCTGCCGTCCATGATCGGAACTTCTTTGCTGTCGATCTCGATATAGAGGTTGTCGATCGAGAGACCGCGAAGCGCGGCGAGGAGATGTTCGACTGTGCTGATTGTTGTGCCAGCGCTGTCGCCGATGACGGTACAAAGTGTAAGATTTTTGACGTTCGCTACGTGTGCCGCGATTTCCGAGACGACTCTTCCTCGTTTTGTAACGAGAAAGCGGAGCCCAGTATCAGCCTCTGCTGGATGCAGTGTGAGTGATACCGGAGCTCCGCTGTGCACCCCCGTGCCTGTCAACTGGATCTCGCGGGCAAGCGTGGTTTGCCGCGCACCGATGAATCGATTCGACATACAGCGCCGTCCCTCATTCTCTTGGCGGACCGCTGCTCCCCAGCATATGCGGCCAACCACCCCCTGACCTACCTTGAAGTCCTTCTGATTCTATCAGCTCGTTCCAGCCTTATTTTGGCCGCGTCCGCTCTGATCAAAGGCTCATCACAAGTGGTCGATGCACAAAAGCTAACTGCTTCGCTAAACACCGACAAATCACGCTTTCTTACATTGTGTTACGCTTTAGCAACCATTCTTGACGTTTCCCGAGACCTGATGCAGCCGCATTTTGACCGCGTTCTTCACCCGAAAAATCGCACTCTCTCGCCACCTTTCTATCACGTTCGAAGCCGGAAATGTGGCGGCGAGAAATTCTATTCCGTATACGGCTGATTATCTCCGGCCTAAACCGGCAAAACGTCCCAAAAGGCCCGGTTTTCTTTGCTCTTCTGCATCTCTGCCGTGGGTCCGCGGAGCGCCGTTCTGACGCGCATTCCATTCCTTCTGCGCCTGCGGCGGAAATTCCTCGATGCCAGGCACCCGGCGCGCGCCACGCTGGATCTCCGTCGGGGCCTGCGGCTCGAATCGATGATCGTAATTTTGCGCCGGAGCGTCGGCCGGAAGGGGCGGGGTCCGTAACAATGCGTTACCGGACAGGGGAGGAAAATTTTCCAGCCCGTCCTCGATCATGACATTCCCTGGGGCTACCCAGCTGTCGCGGCCACCACGCGGTTGTTCTCTGTGGATAGGCTCAGAAAAATTCTGTGGTGCCGCAGCCGTCGGCGCCTGCAAAGCTTCAGCAAGACGCCGCTGCAGGTCGCCCGGAGGTGCGGGGAGCACGGCACTGCGTTCCACCTGCTGCTGTGGCGCTGCATGCTGCTGCGACATCTCCGCAGCCTGCTGCTGTGACTGGGGAGCATACGTGCCCTGACCGTGACCCTGCACCTGCTGCGCAGCGTTGAAGGCCGCCTGCTGGGCCATCATGCGTTCGGCCATCCGGTGATCCATACCCGATGCAACAATCGAGACGCGAAGACGATCGCCGAGCTGCTCATCGAATGTCGCACCCACGATGATGTTGGCATCGTGATCGACCTCCTGGCGGATGCGGCTCGCTGCCTCATCAACCTCATAGAGCGTCATGTCGCGGCCGCCGGAGATCGACAGCAGCAATCCCTTGGCGCCGCGCAGCGTCACGTCATCGAGCAGCGGATTGGCAATGGCTTCTTCCGCCGCGAGTATGGCGCGCTGTTCACCGGTCGCTTCGCCCGTGCCCATCATCGCCGTACCCATGCCGCTCATGATCGTGCGGACATCGGCGAAATCGAGATTGATAAGGCCTTCCTTGAGAACAAGCTCGACGATGCAAGCGACGCCCGAATAGAGCACCTGGTCGGCCAGAACGAAGGCTTCCGCAAATGTCGTCCGCTCATTGGCAATCCGGAACAGGTTCTGGTTCGGAATGACGATCAACGTATCGACGAGATGGCGCAGGTTTTCGACACCCGCCTCCGCAATGCGCATGCGCCGCGCGCCTTCGAATTGGAACGGCTTGCAGACGACGCCGACCGTCAGCGCTCCAAGCTCCCGCGCAATCCGCGCGATGACGGATGCCGCGCCCGTGCCAGTGCCGCCGCCCATACCGGCCGCGATGAACACCATGTGCGCGCCTGCAATATGCGTACGAAGCTCTTCGAGCGCTTCTTCCGCCGCAGCTTCGCCGATCTCCGGCTTGGCGCCTGCGCCGAGCCCTTCGGTCAGATTGACGCCGAGCTGAATGCGATGTTCCGCACTCGAAGCATCGAGCGATTGCGCATCCGTGTTCGCAACCACGAACTGCACGCCCTGAAGCCCGGCGGCAATCATGTTGTTGACGGCATTGCAGCCCGCGCCGCCGACGCCGATGACGGTGATCCGAGGCTTGGCGTCGACCAGCTTCGGCAGTTGCAGCTTGATGCTCATAGCGTCCCCGAGAATGATAGTTGGGCGTTCGGCACGACTGTTTCTGCCGCCAACGCCGCCTGCTTCGACGATCTCATTTCTGTCTTCGACACGTCTTTAAAACCCGCCTTTAAGCCACGTTCCGACGCGACCGAGATATCCTTGCGTCACGGTCTTGCGACCGCGCGCCATGTTGAGTTCGCCGTCTCCGCGCGCCGCCACGATCGCAAGACCGGAAAGCGTCGCGAGCTGCGGCCCTGAGAGACTTGCGGCAAGACCGTGCAGATCCATCGGCCGGCCAAGCCGGACCGAACGTCCGAACGTATCCGCGACGAATCCCGGCAATCCGGTGAGTTGGCTGGCCCCGCCCGTCAGTACGATCTTGTCTCCCACGTAGCGGCTCGCGGCGTTCAGCGTTAAGCGCTCGCGCACAAGCCCCAGGATCTGCTGCACGCGCGGCCGGATGATATCCGTGAGCCGCGCTTTCGTTGTTTCGTAGCTGCCGTCATCCTCCTCTCCGGCGATCGGATAGGAGAACGACTCATGCTCGTCTGACTGGGCGTTGAGGAGTGTGCCATAAAGCGTTTTGATTCGCTCGGCTTCTGCAAGTGGCGTCTGCAACGCCTTCGCAATATCGTAGGTAATATGTTGACTGCCGACCGGGATCACGTCGATGCCCGTAAAGCGCCCATCTGCGAAGAGCGTGATCGACGTCGTTCCGGCGCCGAAATCGATGCATGTCACACCGAATTGCCGCTCTTCTAGCGTTGTAGCAGCGAGCGCACTTGCATAAGGCGACGCGACGAGCGCATCGCAACTCGCATAGCACCGGTCGATCAGAACCAGCAGATTGCGCAGCGGCGCTTCATCCGCCGTCACGGCGTGCAGCCCGGCCGAGATTCGTCGCGCCGAAAGACCGAGCGGATCGCGGACACCCTGTGCCCCATCGACCTCATAGCCCAGGTGGTTGAGATGGAGCAGCGTTCGGCCGTTGCGCTCAGCGTAGCTTTCGCCCGCTGACATCAGCCGCGCCAGATCTTCTTCCCGCACGCTGCCGGTTTCGATATCCGCACGCGCCGTGCAATGAACCGATGAAATCCGCCCCGCCGATACAGACAGCGTAAAGCCGCCGACCGACGTTCCGGCCGCGCGCTCTGCTTGGCTGATGACGCCGCGAACGACGCCTTCCGCTTCATCGAGATCCGTCAAAACTCCGGCTTTGACGCCTTTCGAACGCTGCATGCCAAGACCCGCGAGCCGCAACGACGGCATCGCCATTCCGGCCACGTATTCGGCGACGACGACGGCGGCAACAGTCTTGCTAGTGCCGATATCGAGAAGCCCGAAGGTCTTGTAGGTGCGCCGCTCCGCCATGCCAGCCCCCTACTGTTGCGCCGAGGCGACCGCTGTCGTCCCGGAGCCTCTGAGAGATGCCGTCCGCGCAGATGACGTTACCGGCCGCATCGCGATCCGGCCCGGCGTGCGCACGTCGACGATCATCGGCGCGCCGGTCAAGGCTGCCTGGACCGCCGGCGTATTGGCGATTTCCTGCAAACCTTCGATCTCGCGATCGGCGGCGAGGTCGAGCGCCGTGCCGTTCCGCAAGACGATCCGCCACCGCCGCTCGGCAACACGCTCGCCATAGGCGTACTGCCGCTCGATCTTGGGAACGAGATGAACGGCTGAGAGCATCAGCATCGCTTCGCTGTCGGCGCCCTCACCGACCACGCGTGGCAATTTCCATGTGCTGGCGGTCGGCATCGGCCCAAGCGCCCGCCCCGTCGCATCAACGAGATAATTCGTTTCGCCCCGCGTCCACACGAAAGCCGGAGCGCGCTCATGAATGACGATATCGAGCGTCCCGGGATAGATGCGAGTAAGTTGCACGGTATCGACCCACGGAATGCGCTCGATCCGCTTCATGGCGGCGTCAGAATCGAAAGCTGCGAATGTTTTTACGTTGGTGAGGTCCAAGGCGTCGTACACGTCGGAATCGGATGTGAAATGCTGGCCGGAGAGGTTGACCTGATCGATGCCGAAACCCGCCGCGATCATCAGACTGTCAGCTTTGTCGGAGAAATCGAAAGCCACGAGCTTGTCGAGCGGCAGCGTATAGGCCGCCACGCCAGCGACAGCCGCGACCAGTGCGGCAACTGCCGACGGCATCACCCACCGCCGTCCGCGACGCGTGCGTCTCAGGCGACGTTCGCCACGCGGAATTTGAAGTTTGGTCGTCACGCGCTTGGAGATCGTATCCGCAGAGCTGCGCCCGCGGGTCGTCGGCGTCGCCTCGGGCGAGGGCGGCACCCATTGAGCAGCCTCCGGTTCCGGCGTTGGCGCATCATGTGCAGCCCGCCACCAGAACCGATGCTTGCTCTCTACCTGTTGCAACTCGCGTCCTCGACCATCCACCGGACTAGGTCACTGAACGACCACCCGGCATAACCCGCCAGCTCGGGCACCAGGGATGTCCCCGTCATGCCCGGCTGAGTGTTGACTTCGAGGCAGATCAGCTCGCCCGTTCCACCGGCCGTGTCGTCGTAGCGAAAGTCGGCCCGCGATACGCCGCGACAGCCCAAAGCCTGATGCGCCCTTAACGTTAAGGAACGGAGTGTCTGGTAAACATCTGGTAAAAGTTTCGCGGGCAGCTCGTGCTTCGAGCCGCCGGGTGCGTATTTGGCCTCATAATCGTAGAACGCGAGGCCGCGAAGCGGCACAATTTCAATGATATCCGTCACAAAATTGCCAATGACTGCGCAGGTTAACTCGCGCCCCGCCACATAACGCTCAACCATCACGATCTGATCGAGCGGACCACCAGCTGCGATCGAGTTCGGCGGCCGCTCGGCGCCGGGCGGCACGATTACGACGCCGACGCTCGACCCCTCCGTCACCGGCTTTACGACGTAAGGGGGAGCCATGACGTGGCCCTCCAGCGCCTCGCCGCGCGTCACCAGAGTGGCATCAGCAACGAGCACTCCCGCAAGCTTCATGATGTCCTTCGCCCGCTCCTTGTGCATGGCGAGTGCCGACGCCAGAACTCCGGAGTGAGTGTAGGGAATGCCGAGCAGCTCCAGCACGCCCTGCACGCAGCCATCCTCGCCGAACTTGCCGTGCAGCGCGTTGAAGCAAACGTCAGGCTTCAGCTCCTCCAACCGGCTGCCGAGATCGCGGTCGACGTCGATCTCGGTCACCGTGTAGCCGCTCTGCAGCAGCGCCTCCCCAACCGCCGCGCCGGAATTGAGGCTCACCTCGCGCTCAGCCGAAAGGCCACCCTTCAGAACGGCGACGTGATTGCGCGTACGCTTCGGGACCGGGCCGAGTGTGTTCATGTCTGGCTCGCTTGCAGATTGAAAATCATGTGCTGTGAATTAGTTTTGGTCGGCTCGCTCAGCGGCCAGCGCTTCCCCGACCGGACGGCCGGGTTTGGGAATACCGAGACGAATGATCTCCCAGTCGAGCGTGATGCCGGCCGTCTCGCGAACGCGCGCCCTAACCGTCTCACCGAGCGTCTCGACGTCTTCGCCGCTCGCTTGATTGTCATTGATCAGAAAATTGCAGTGCATCTCCGAAACCTTCGCACCACCGACGCGAAGCCCACGGCACCCCGCCTGATCGACAAGTTTCCACGCACTATGACCGGGCGGGTTCTTGAACGTTGAGCCGCCGGTCCGTTCCTTGATCGGCTGGTTCTTCTCTCGATACTCCGCGACCGCATCCATCTCTTTTAGGATTTCAGCCGGATCGCCGGGCTCACCCACATACGTCGCTTCTGTGAAAATCCAGTCTTTCGGAATGCCGCAATGACGATAGGTGAAACCCATGTCGGCGAGCGACAGCACATGAACGGTGCCACTTGGATCAACCGCACGCGCGCCGATCAGACAATCTTTCGTCTCACGCCCGTGCGCACCCGCATTCATACGCAGCGCGCCGCCGATGGATCCCGGAATGCCGCGATAGAACGCGAGCCCGCAAATGCCCGCGTCCGCCGCCGCCCGCGCGACCTTCACGTCGGGAACTGCCGCGCCGACGCGCAGCCGATGCCCGTCTTCGACGGCGATTTCAGAAAATCCGCGCCCGAGCCGGATGACGACACCCGCCACTCCCCCATCGCGGACGAGCAGGTTCGAGCCGAGCCCGATGACCTGCACCGGAACATCGCTCGGCCGATGCTTCAGGAAATACGCAAGGTCAGCTTCGTCGGCAGGCATGAACAGCACCTGCGCCGGACCGCCCACCCGAAACCAAGTGACATCCGCTAAAGACGCATTCGCGCTCAGCCTGCCCTTGAGCTCCGGCATCGCGGCCTTGAGGTCGTCGGTGATGTCCGTGAACATCACCCCGCGCTCCCGGTACGCTTCGGTTCTTCCGCCAGCCACGCCGGCAAAGCATTTGCCCACTCGGTCGAATTACCGGCACCGAGGCAAATGACGAGATCCCCCGGCCGCGCCAGCCGCTTAATGGCTTGCACGATAAGCGCCGGATCGTCGACGGCCTCTGCGGGACGTCCGCCAACCGTTCGGATGCGGTCAGCCAGCGAGCGATTATCGACGCCGTCGATCGGGTTTTCGCCAGCGGTATAGAGCGGCGCCACGATCACACTGTCGGCGTCCTTGAAGCATTGCGCGAACTCGTCCATCAGGTCGCGCACGCGCGTGTAGCGATGCGGTTCGACGACCGCGATCACGCGACCTTTCGTGCCGCCGCGCGCTGCTGCCAGCACCGCCGCGATTTCCGCCGGATGATGGCCGTAGTCGTCGTAAATCGTCACGCCGTTCCATTCGCCGGTGAACTGGAAGCGGCGCTTCACGCCGGAGAAACCGGCCATCGCCGCCTTGATCTTGGCGTCGGACAATCCGGCGTGCGTCGAAACCGCAACTGCTGCAAGCGCATTGAGCGCATTGTGCGCGCCGGGCACCGGCACCGACCAATCCTGCAACACGCGCGCACCGCCTTTGACCCGCGCCGCCAGGCTCGCATCGAAATAGGTCGTGTTGCCGACGATGCGGACGCCCGTCAGCCGAAGATCGGCATCCTCGCTCTGTCCGTACGTCAGCAGTCGGCGGCCATCGGCGCGCAGGTTCAGTCTCTGCACCATCTCCCGCACGACGGGATGATCGATGCAGACAACCGTCAGTCCGAAGAACGGAATGTTGCGCAGAAAGGCTTCGTATTCGCGGTGCATCGCTTCGACCGAGCCGAAGTAATCGAGATGCTCCGGATCGATGTTCGTCACGATGCCGATTTCCGTCGGCAGCCGCGTGAACGTGCCGTCGCTCTCGTCCGCTTCGACGATCATCCACTTACCCTGGCCGAGCCGCGCGTTCGAGCCCCAGGCGTTGATGATACCGCCCGTGATAACGGTCGGCTCTTCACCCGCTTCCGTGAAGATATGGGACAGCAGCGACGTCGTCGTCGTCTTGCCGTGCGTGCCCGTCACCGAGACCGTCGAATAGAGCCGCATCAGCTCGGCGAGAATTTCAGCGCGGCGGATGATCGTCAGGCCCTTCTGACGCGCCGCGACCAATTCCGGATTGAGCGCCTTCACCGCCGTCGAAATTACGACGTACCGCGCGCCGATGAGGTTCACCGGATCATGGCCGACAAAAACGCGAATACCCTTCGAGCGCAGGCGTTTGACGTTGGCGCTTTCTTTCTGATCGGATCCCTGAACGGTGTATCCTTTGGCGACCAGAATTTCGGCAATCGCGCTCATGCCGATACCGCCAATGCCGATGATGTGGAAAGGTCCGATGTCGCGCGGCATTTGCATGGCCGGAAGCTTCCTCGCTGTCTCTATCTCGCGCGGTTCGACGAAATGCAGATCCCTCAATGGTCACGCCCCGTACCTGTTTTACGCCCTTCTGCTAAAGCCAGCGTAAAATCGGCCAAATTCCGGACGGCATCGGGGCGTCCAGCGGTTTTAGCGGCCTTCGCTGCCGCCGCAAGGGCGTCAGGCGCAATCAAGAGCTTTTCCAGTTCGTCAGCGAGGCGTTCCGGCGACAGGTTTCGCTGCTCGATGCACCACGCGCCGCCCGATTCCGCTAAGCGGCGCGCATTGTTGAGCTGATCGTTGTCGAGCGCGTGCGGCAACGGCACCAGGATGGAGGGCCGCCCCATCACCGTCAATTCCGCAACCGTGGAAGCACCCGCCCGCCCGATGACGAGATGCGCGGCCGCCATCCGAGCCGGGAGATCTGCGAAAAACGGCGCAATTTCGGCGCTGATGTTCGCCTCCAAATAGGCATCGTTGACGCGCTCGATATCCTCTTCGCGCGCTTGCTGCACCACGCGCAGCCGCCCCCGGATGTGATCGGGAAGCGCAAAAAGCGCGAGCGGGACAGTATCTGAGAAAAACCGCGCACCCTGGCTGCCGCCGAAAATTAGAAGACGGATCACGCCCTCCCCGGCTGGCGCTTCATAAGGGCGCGTCGCGGCATCCATGACCGCTTGGCGCACTGGATTTCCGGTCAGCACCGCTTTTTCGGCGAGCTTTCCTTCCAGAAACTTCGTGCGCTCGAATGACGTGGCGATTGCCGTGACGCGTTTCGCTAACAGCTTGTTGGCGCGCCCGAGCACGGCATTCTGCTCATGAATAGCAGTCGGAATTCCGCGCAGCCGCGCCGCAACGAGCGGCGGATATGTCGGATAGCCACCGAAGCCAATGATCGCTGCAGGCTTTACGCGGCCGAGGATCGAATACGCCGCCTTCGTGCCGCGCGCCAGCATCAGCGCCGTCTTCGCGATATTGCCAGGAGACCGCGACGCAAGCGTCGCCGACGGCACCTGATAAATATCGCGCGCCGGAAAACCGCCGCCATAACGATCGCCACGCATGTCCGTCATCAGATCGACGACGACGCCGCGGCGCTTCAGCTCTTCGGCCAAGGCGAATGCCGGGAACAAATGCCCGCCCGTTCCCCCTGCGGCAAGCATGATGGATTGCGCGCCCGCCATTACCTCTTGCTCATCGTGTTGGAGTTTGACCCCCGAGTTGTACTTCGTCGATAGCTGGAATCCATCGCGGCTTTTTGAGGCGCTGTGGATCAGGCCGCCACCGCGTCAACGCCAGCAGCATGCCCGCGGTAACTGCCAGCGCCAACATCGACGATCCGCCCGCGGAAATGAACGGCAGTGTCATACCCTTCGGCGGCAGCAGCCCGATATTGACGCCCATGTTGATAAGCGATTGCAGCCCGAAAACGAGCGCCAACCCCTGGATCGCGAGCCGGTCGGCGGTGTTGGGTTCGTTCGCAGCGCGCCGCATGGCCCGCGCGACGATAAAAGCGAAAACACCGAGCAGCGCGATACACGCGATCGCACCGTATTCCTCGCCAATCACTGCGAAAATGTAATCGGTGTGCGCGTCGGGCAGGATCGACTTGATCACGCCCTCGCCCGGCCCACGGCCGAACAAGCCGCCTTCCGTAAACGATTGAATAGCCCGGCCCGCCTGCGAATTCTCCATCGGCGCCGCGCCGAAAAACTTGTCGAAGCGCGATTGCACGTGCGGAAAGTAGATATAGGCCATCCCCATTCCGCAACCGCCAAGAACCACCAGAATGCCCGCACCGATCACCGGCATTCCAGCGAGCAGATACATGAGGCCCGCGGTCGCGCTGATCAGCACGGTCTGGCCGACGTCAGGTTGCGCCACCAGGATCGCCCCGAAGAACGCCCAGAGCGCCAACCCGAACGGGAGCGCCGGCATATCGCTGCGCTTTCCCGCCTCACCGAACAGCCACGCCAGGATGACGATAAACGCCGGCTTCGCAAATTCGGACGGCTGAATCGTATAGCCGCCGAAACTCAGCCACCGCTGCGCGCCGTTGATCTCGGCACCGGAAAAAATCACGACGATCATGCCGCCGATCGCGACGAGAAACAGCCCTGCCGCCAGTCGCCTGACGCCGCCCGGCGTAAAAAACGAAATGACGATCATCAGGATCGTACCGAGCGCCGCGAAGAACACATGCCGCTCGACGAAATAATAGGTCGGCAAACCTTTCTTGATCGCAACCGCAGGCGACGCCGCAACCGACAGCACGACACCAATGGCGATGAGCGACAGCAGCGCGATCAGCAGCCCGCGATCGATCGTGAACGACCACTCCGCAAGCAGACTGCGATCGGCGCGCGAGAGCTTCATGGCCCAGCCCGCAATTCAATGCCGGGAAGAGCTGCGACCAGCCCCCGGAAACAATCGCCGCGGACTTCGAAATTACGGAACTGATCGTAGCTCGCGCACGCAGGCGAAAGCAGCACGACGGGTTCCTGCCCATCGCTCAACTGAGCGTCAGCCGAAGCGGCCCACAGCGCCTCGTTCAGCGTGCCGCTGCGCTCGAACGGAACTTTGCCGTCGAGCGTCACTGCGAAGGCATCGGTGGCCTCGCCGATCAAATATGCTTTCGTGATACCGCCGAAATGCGGCTCCAGGCTCTCGATGCCGCCGGCCTTCGGCTTGCCGCCTGCGATCCAATAGACATCGCGCGGAAACGACTGCAGCGCTTTCTCCGTCGAGTCCGCATTCGTCGCTTTGCTATCGTTGATGAACAGCACCTTGCCGATGCGGCCGATCTCTTCCATCCGGTGCGGCAGACCGGGGAACGACGACAGCGCACCCTGCCAATCGAGATCGGTCGTCCGCCCGAGCGCGCTGAGACACTCCCGAACCGCCGCAACGGCGGCCAACGCGTTCTGACCATTGTGCTTGCCGCGCAGCGTCGGGACACCTTCGAGTGTACCGAGCTTGACGGCGAGGCCTTCGCGATTGCTGCATACGATCGTATCGCCGAGCAGGCTGTAACCCGGTGCGATGGATTTTTCCGCGCTGAAGGCCACAACAGGACCGACGTTGATCCGCCTGCGCAGCATCGCCAGGCCGAAGTCGTCATCGATGCCGACCGCCGCAATGTCCGCGCCGAGCACGAGGCGCTCCTTGATCTCGGCGTAATGCTCGATCGAGCCGTGGCGGTCGAGATGATCGGGCGTGACGTTCAGCATCACGCCGACGGTCGGACCGAGCGTCGGTGTCAGGTCGATCTGGAACGACGACAGCTCGACGACATGAAACCGTCCCGGCTCTGGCGGCTCAAGCGTCAGGATCGGCCTGCCGATATTGCCCCCCATCTGCACGTCGAGCCCCGCGTGCCGCAGAATGTGCGAGATCAGCGCCGTCGTCGTCGATTTGCCATTGGTGCCGGTGACCCCAATGAACGGCGAGCCGGGGGCATGCAGCGCCCGCTCGCGCGCAAAAATCTCGATATCGCCGATGACCGCAACACCGTGCTCGGTCGCGCGTTTCACCGTCCAATGCGGCTCCGGATGGGTCAGCGGCACGCCCGGTGCCAGCACCAGCGCGGCGAAGCCCGACCAATCCACAACAGACAGATCAAAAAGCGGAATGTCCCTGGCGATGGCCGCATCCCGCGCCGCAATACCATCATCCCAAGCGGAGACGATGGCGCCGCCGGCAATCAAAGCCTCGGCAGCCGCAATGCCGGACGCACCAAGTCCAAACACCGCTACGGATTTTCCCTTAAAGGACGTCGCGCGAATCATTGAGGTCAATCTACAGCAAGTCGCGTCGTTTGGCGTCCTAGCGCAGTTTCAGGGACGAAAGCCCGATCAGCGCCAAAATCACCGAAATGATCCAAAACCGGATCACGACCGTCGATTCCTTCCAGCCCTTTTGCTCGTAGTGGTGATGCAATGGCGCCATCTTGAAGACGCGCTTCCCCGTCCACTTGAACGACAGTACCTGGATGATGACGGACAGCGTTTCGAGCACGAACAGGCCGCCGACGACCGCCAGCACGATCTCGTGCTTGATCGCGACCGCAATCGCCCCGAGCGTGCCGCCCAGCGCCAGCGAGCCGGTGTCACCCATGAAGATCATGGCAGGCGGCGCATTGAACCACAGGAAGCCAAGGCCAGCGCCGATCAGCGCCCCGCAGATGACGGACAACTCGCCCGTGCCCGGCACGTGATGAATTTGCAGGTAACCCGCAAACTTCGCGTTGCCCGACAGATACGCGATCATGCCGAACGTCGCCGCCGCGATCATGACCGGTACGATTGCAAGGCCATCGAGCCCGTCCGTCAGGTTGACGGCATTGCCCGCACCCGCGATCACCAATACGGCCATCAGCACGAAAAACGGCCCGAGATCGATGACCAGCTCTTTGAAGAACGGAAACGTCAAATCCGTCGCGAGCCCGGCCGGACTGAGCTTCATCAGCGCAAAGCCCGCCAGCGCGGCCACGAAAAGTTCGAGCAGGAAGCGGATGCGGCCTGAGAAGCCCGCAGTCGACCGCTTCGTCACCTTCAGAAAGTCGTCATAAAAACCGATCGCGCCATACGAAAGCGCAACGCCGAGCACGACCCAGATATAGCCGTTGTCGAGCTGCGCCCAGAGCAGCGTCGAGACCGTGACGCCGGCGAGGATCATCAGCCCGCCCATCGTCGGCGTACCACGCTTCAAAAGATGCGTTGCCGGGCCGTCGTCGCGGATCGGCTGCCCTTTGCCCTGCTTGACGCGCAGGAGATCGATGATCGCCGGTCCGAACATCATCACGAACAACAGCGCTGTAAAGATCGCGCCGCCGGTGCGGAAGGTGATGTAGCGAAAGACGTTCAGCGCGCTGATCTGGTCGCTGAAATTGACGAGCTCGTAGAGCATGCCGCGCGAACTTCCCCCTCAATGATCCCGGCCGGCTAAGCGGCGGGCCCGTCTTTGCCAAACTGTGATTTCAGCGCCGCCACCACAGCGCCGAGCCGCGTCCCGTTCGATGCCTTCACCATCACGACATCGCCCGCCCTCAGACGATCCGCAAGCGCGATTTCGAGCGGCGCCGACGTCAGAGAGTAGCCGCCTTTCTTGGCCGCTGGTAGGGCATCATAAAGGCCTTTCATATGCGGCCCGCATGCGAACACCAAATCGACATCCGCCGCATCGACGGCACTTTTGAGGCCGGAGTGTAGCGCCGGAGCCTCGCTGCCGAGTTCCAGCATGTCGCCGAGCACCGCAATCCGTCGCATAAATCTTTGTCGAGGAACCGCTCCGAGGGTCGCCAGAGCCGCCTGCATCGAGGCCGGATTGGCGTTGTAGCTCTCGTCGATGAGCAGCACTTCTCCATCGCCGACGTAGAGCGTGCTGCGCGCGCCCCGGCCGCTCGGCGGCACAAGATCGGCCAGCGCAGCGAGCGCTGTGGGGACCTCCGCGCCGATGGCAGCAACCGCGGCCGCAACCGCCAGTGCATTCTCCGCGATATGCCGTCCCGGCATCGCCAGATGAACCGGAATGCTCAGGCCCGCAATAGAAACGGTCATATCGCTGCCATCGTCGGACATCCGGAAATCCGACCCGCAAGCGTCGGCATTGCTGTCAAAACCGAACGTCACCGGCTTCGCGCCGAAAGCCTCGGCGATAGCTTTGAGGCGACCCGCAAACGGATTGTCATATTTGATGATCGCCGCCCCGCCATGCGGCAAGCCTTCGAAAATCTCGCCCTTGGCATCCGCGATGGCCGCGACCGACGGAAAATACTCTAGATGCACCGCTTCGACCGTGGTGATGATCGCCGCATGTGGACGCACCATCTTGGTCAGCGGCCGGATCTCGCCCGCGTGATTCATCCCGATCTCAAACACGGCGAACCGCGTATCGGCCGGCATCCGCGCCAACGTCAGCGGCACGCCCCAATGGTTGTTGTAGGATTTCTCCGACGCGTGCGTAGCCCCGAGCCGCGACAGACACGCGCGCAGCATCTCCTTGGTACCGGTCTTGCCTACGCTGCCCGTCACGCCGACGACGCGCGCATCTGTCGACAACCGTTTGCGCGCCGCTAGCCCCAACGCCACCAACCCATCAAGCGGATCGGTTACGCGAAACAAAGCGCCATCCCCCACTTGACGAACATAATCGCGGCTGACCAGGGCCGCAGCAGCCCCGACCTTGAACGCCGCCGAAACGAACTCGTGCCCGTCGCGCTGATCCTTGAGCGCGACGAAAAGATCGCCCGCTTGCAACGTCCGCGTATCGATCGACACGCCCGTGATGGCAACGCCGTCACTGTCGGACGCAACGCCCAATGCAGAAGAAAGTTCGGAGAAAGACCACAGAGCGTTCATTGCGTTCATCAGCTTGCGAGCGCCTTCCGAACTTCGTCGTGATCGGAAAACGGAATGATCCGATCGCCGATGATCTGGCCGGTTTCGTGACCCTTTCCGGCCACAAGCACGACATCGCCCGGAGTCATCATGCGAACCGCCGTCGCGATGGCTTCCGCGCGGTCGCCGATTTCGCGAGCGCCCACCGCACCCGCGAGAATTTCCTTGCGGATTTCAGCCGGTTGCTCGCTGCGTGGATTATCGTCGGTCACAATCGTGATGTCGGCGCGTTCGACCGAAATGCGGCCCATGATCGGCCGCTTGCCCTTGTCCCTGTCGCCGCCGCAGCCGAACACCGAAATCAGGCGCCCCGTTGCAAACGGACGGCAAGCATCAAGTGCCGCCGCCAGCGCCTCAGGCTTGTGCGCATAATCGACGATGGCGAGACCGCCGTTGCGCTCACCGATGATTTCGAGCCGCCCAGGCACGCCCTTCAAACCGCGAAGCGTCTGCAGCACAGCTTCCGTCTCTTCTCCGACGGCTATCGCAAGACCGGCAGCCACCAGCGCATTCTCGACCTGATACGCACCGACCAAAGGCAAATGAACCTCGTAAGATTTACCACCCGCGCTCACGCCGATGATCTGGCGAAATCCATCACGCGATAGCGACGTGCGCTGAAGCGCATCGCCGCCCGTGCCCACCATCATCACGCGCAAGTCCCGCGTCTTCGCCGCCGCCGCGACGTCACGCGAATAAGCCCCGTCCGCATTGATGACAGCAGGCTGCCCCGGTTGCAGAAGCTCCGTGAACAGCCGCAGCTTCGCACGCAAATAATCTTCGACTGTCGGATGATAATCCATGTGATCGCGGCCGAGGTTCGTGAACGCCGCCGCCGAAAGCTCCACGCCGTCGAGCCGATGCTGGTCAAGTCCGTGCGACGACGCCTCGAACGCCAGATGCGTCACACCTTCGTCCGCGAGCGCCGCAAGCGCGGCATGCAGCGTGACGGGATCCGGCGTCGTCAGCGAACCGTAAACGGCGCCGGACGGCTTGACGATGCCGATGGTTCCGACCGATGCCGCCTTGTGACCCAGCGCCGTGAAGATCTGCCGCGTGAAATCGGCGACGGACGTTTTCCCGCTCGTTCCTGTGACAGCGACGGCTGTTTTCGGTTGGCGGCCCGCGAACTTCGCCGCGATCTTGGCCAATGCGGCGCGGGGATTATCGACCTCGATCAGCGCCACGCCTTCGGGAACGCGCACGCCCTTGTTCCTGCCAACGATGACGGCAACTGCGCCCCGCTCGATCGCTTCAGGAACGAAACTAGAGCCATCAACTTTCGTGCCCGGCAGCCCGGCGAAAATCGCTCCCGGACCTACCGCAGCACTCGCGGCCGTGATGCCTGAAACGGAAATGGCGTCCGCACCTGGCGGCGGCGCGATATCCGCCGGAAGCACCTCGCTAAGCCGCATCATCCCCGCCTTATCGTCCCCCGGCCGCACCGCCCCTTGTCTGGAACGTGATAGGAGGCGCCAAGCGAACCGTCAAATCCAGCTGCCGTCGCGATCATCGGCTGGCCGTCTGGGTCTCCGGCGCGACGCCCAGCTGCGCCGCAATGCGGGCGATAAGTTGGCCGGTAATCGGCGCCGCGTTCCATCCCGCGGTACGATAACCGTGTGTTTCTTTACGGCCCTTCGGCTCGAACAGTACGACATACGTCAGGAACTGCGGATCATCTGTCGGAAATGTCGCGAGAAACGACGAAATGACCGAATTCGACGTGTACCCGCCTTTTGCAGCGACGTCGGCTGTACCAGTCTTACCGCCGACCCGATAGCCCGGGACATCGGCCTTCCCGCCCGTACCATCACGATTGACGACGTTGAGACGCATGAGGTGCGCCATTAGCCGCGACGTTGCCGGGCTGACAACGGCCTTGCCGTCTGCCGTCCCCGCATCGAATTTACGCAGGAATGTCGGATGCACGGTCTTGCCGTCGTTCAGAATGGTCGCGGCGGCGGCGACGAACTGAAGCGGCGAAACGGCGATACCGTGCCCGAATGACGTCGTGATCGTCGAAATCCGGTTCCAGCGCTGCGGCAGTTGCGGCGCCGCGAGCGGCCCTTCCTCGGTTTCCATCTGATCCAAAAGACCGAGCTTCTTGAAGAACGCTTCAAGCTTTTCCGGCCCCGCTTCAAGCGCCAGCATGCCGGCGCCGACGTTCGAGGAATGGGTGTAGACCTCGGTCACGGTCAGCGGGCGGCTTGCCGGATGAAGGTCCTTGACGGTGAAGCGTCCCGCTTCGAGCGGCTGGCGCACGTCGAGCAGCGTATCGGGCCGCGCCAGACCTTCGTCGAACGCCATCGCGAGCGTCAGCGTTTTGAATACCGAGCCAAGCTCGTATGTACCCCCCGCCGTGCGGTCGATATGCTTCTGGTCGAGTGCCTCCATCGGCCACGACGGGTCGACACGCGGCAGCGATGCGCTCGCCAGGATTTCGCCGGTCTTGACGTTGAGGACGACACCCGCCGCGCCCGCCGCCTTGTAGTCGCGCACGCCGTCGTCGAGCTCGTCTTCGAGGGCATGCTGCACCCCGATATCGAGCGACAGCCGCACGGGCGGGCGGCTCGATAGCACCGCCGAATGCACCGGATCGACGCCGACTTTCTGGTCGATATAGCGTTCGATGCCCGAGACGCCGCGATTGTCGACGTCGGTATAGCCGAGCACATGGCCGGCCATCATGCCGCCGGGATAGGCGCGTTTCAGCTCATATCGGAAGGCGATACCCGGCAGACCGAGATCATGCACTTTTTGCGCGATGCCCGGCGAGACGCCCCGGCGCACCCAAAGAAAGCGCCGCGATTTATCGGCAAGATCGCGAAAGAGCTGGTCGCCGTCGAGATCGGGTAGCACGGTCCGTAGCTTTTCGACGACTTCGTCGCGATCGATCACGAGCCCAGGGTCGGCAAAGATCGAGGGCGCTTCGAGGTCGGTCGCGAGCAGACGGCCGTTGCGGTCGACGATATCGGGACGGCTGAAGCTCGTTGCCGCGACGGGTTCGGAAATGGCGAGTGTGATGTCGGTATGCCGCGATGCCGCCAACACCAGAAGCTGGCCCGCGACGCCCGCAAAGGCCGCGATCAGCACGCCGTAAACGACGCGTTCCGAACCTCGGCGCGAACCACGCATCATGATCTCTGAACGCCCCCCAGCCACGACCAACCGTCCCTCTATTGTCCGCCGGAAGTGTTCGCTCGTCCGCTGAGTTGGGACACTTGGCCCTCGCCTTCAAACTGTTCGGGCTTCGGCGGGCCTAGTCCGAGTTGCCGTGCAAGCCCATCAATACGGTCGGGGCGCGAGAGCGTGCCGCGTTCCGCCTTGAGCACGGCGATGTCGCTGCGTGCCTGGTCGGCGTAACGTTCCTTCTCCTGAACCTCGGCTTCGAGGCGGCGGGTATCGTAGTTCAAGGCATAAAGAAGCAGCGCACTCGACACTGCAAAAAAGAAAGCTGCAATATTCAAGAGACGCATTTTGAAACAGTTCCCGTTAAGCTTGCAATCAAGCTGCGCATTATCGCCGGTGCTGGGAGAGGCCCGTCGCGCCCGTATCTAAAGGCCATGCCGCTGCGTCTAAGCGGATGGCTGCCCGCAAACGTGCGGACCGGGAACGGGGGTTCACTTCCAATTCACCTTTAGAAGGTGTTAACGGGCGCGAGTTAACAAGTCGGAAACTTGGATCGGCAGATTTTATCAACTCCGGCGGCTGATGCCGCGACGCACCAGCAGTCTTGCCGCTGCGCTCGGTCAGAAACTTTTTGACAATGCGATCTTCCAGGCTGTGAAAGCTGACGACAACGAGCCGTCCGCCGGGCTTCAAAATGCGCTCTGCTGCCGCCAATCCGGTTGTCAGCTCGCCGAGCTCGTCGTTGACGAAAATCCGCAATGCCTGAAACGTCCGCGTCGCCGGATGGCGGCCGTCGACCTTCCGGCCATGAAAAACCCGTGACACCACATCGGCGAGTTCGAGCGTGCGCGAGAACGGCGCGTCAACGCGTCTTTTGACGATTGCCCGCGCAATCGCGCGTGAGCGATGCTCCTCGCCGAACTCGTAGATAACGTTTGCGATGTCTTCCTCATCCGCAGTGTTGAGAAAATCGGCGGCACTCATACCCGATGACGACATGCGCATGTCGAGCGGGCCATCCGACTGGAATGAGAACCCGCGCTCCGCATCGTCGAGCTGCATCGAGGAAACGCCGATATCAAGCACAACACCATCGACCTGCTGTCCCGGCAGCTCGGCGCCGACGGCGTCTTCCATCTGGCTGAAAGGCGTCTCGATGATCTTCAGCCGTCTGCCGAATTGCGCAATAAGCGGCGCCGCACCGCGAATGGCGTTCGGATCGCGATCGAGCGCGAGAACGGAGCAGTCGGCTTTTTCGAGGATGGCGCGCGTATATCCGCCCGCGCCGAACGTGCCGTCAACATAGGTTTCGCCCGCCTTTGGCGCGAGCGTCTCCAGCACTTCCGAGATCAGCACGGGAATGTGGCGCGGATGCTTGTCAGCTGGCCCCAGCGAGGCTCCCTCTGCCCCGCCACCGCGCGTCATTCCCGTGCTCCCTCGTTGCCGTTGTCATCCGACGAACGGCCACCCGCTGCAAAAAGTTTGCGCGTCACTTGGACTTTGCTGCGCGCTTCCTTGCGGCGTTCTTCGAAGGCTTTGGGCTCCCACATCTGGAACTTGTCACCAAGGCCAACAAACGTGACGGCGGTTGCCAGGTTGGCGTGCTCACGAAGGCTTTCAGGAAGGACGATGCGGCCGTCGCCATCGATCGAGAGAACCTGGACGTCGCCGTAGAGTGCGACAGAGAGCTCGTCTCGCTCATCCGAATAGTCCGGCAAGCCCGCGAGAAGCCCGTCGATTTTCTTTGCAAGTCTTTCGCCGCCTGCATCGAGAGCAGAAGCATCGAGCGAGGGGTAGCAGTAGAGGCCGCCGGCGTAACCGTCGCGCTCAAGGACGGCGCGAAACGAGGCTGGAACGGAAACGCGCCCTTTTGAGTCGATCTTGTTTGTGAATGTCGAGACAAAGCGGTCCATCCCCCAGCTACGATTTCCGTCCTCCTACTCACTTACTGGGCCCTGACGACTCCGCTTCGCGGAGCCGGCCGTCAGGGCCGCACCAAAAACTCGGCCGCCGCGGCCGGGACGCTCCGTTTCGGGCGGCCGGCGCGCGGAACGCGTGTCGCCCGAAACAATCAAGAAAGGGGCCGTGGCGGTCGCTCAGATTTGGGCCCTCTAACCAAATCGGCGCCCAGCCACGGTGTCCTGCCCGGTGCGGACGGGCATATATGGGATCGCATGGGAATTGATGGTCGTCAACGGAATATTAAGGATATTTCGTGGTGAGAACTGGAATTGTCACCCGTGATCCACAGCCCGATGCCGACGGGCCTGTCCATCGAACGTCGCGGCCTACTGCAAGCTTCTGAAAACCTGGAAATTTTCCGAAACGCGCAGATGCGGTCACCCAGACCTGATTGGTCGCGACGCACGCGGGAGCGCATGATCCCCGCAGCGCAAAGCGGGGCACACGTCATCTGGTGCCGAGGCGGATGAGACCGTCGGCACCCACAAGGAGGTGCACCATGGCGAATCTCACGCGTCCGACGCCGTCCCATCCTCATTCCGACATCGAACTTCGTTGGCCCGCGTCCGTTCTGTGGCGCGACGGCGATCCGGCAGTCCGCTCGATCACGACGGCAGACGTCTGGCAGTCGCTGCGCGAGGGCATCGATGATTTCCGCGCGATGCCAACTCACGTCGTCTTTGCCTGCATCATCTATCCGGTCGTCGGCATCATCCTCGCGCGACTGATCTTCGGTTATGAGCTGTTGCATCTGATCTACCCGATGGCGGCAGGCTTCGCGCTGCTAGGACCGTTCGTCGCCATCGGCCTTTATGAACTGAGCCGCCGACGCGAGCAGGGCCTCGACGTATCGCCCGCGCGCGCGCTCGATGTGCTGCATCGGCCCGGCATCGACTCTATCTTCACGCTCGGCGCATTCCTTGCGCTGCTGTTCGTCGGCTGGCTCTACGTCGCGAACATGATGTACACGCAGATCATAGGCAGCACGCCGACGTCGCTGTCGGACTTTGTCAATCAGGTCATGACGACCGATAAGGGACGGCAATTGATGTTCGCCGGCAATCTCGTCGGCTTTCTCTTTGCCCTGTTTGTGCTGGCAATCAGCGTCGTGTCGTTCCCGCTGCTCGTCGATCGTGACGTCGGCGTCGGCGCTGCCATCCGAACATCCGTTCGCGCCGCGCTGGAAAACCCCATTCCGGTGGCGCTGTGGGGCCTGATCGTTGCCGTCGGTCTCGTTCTAGGTGCGCTGCCGTTCCTGTTCGGGCTCGCCATCGTGCTCCCGATCCTGGGCCACGCGACTTGGCACCTCTATCGCAAGCTCGTCGTGACCAGTCCGTGATGCACCCTCAGTGCTTGCGCACGAAATCCGCGAGCACAGGAAGAAGCTGAGGATCGAGCGGCAAAAACGAATTGCCGTACGTCGCGAAATTTTGCGCGCGATCCTCAGGCGCTTCCTTCAAGATGTGGTTCATGCCTGGAATGACGACCAGCCGTGCCGACGGCAATGCCGCCGAAAGGTGGTGAGCGTCGTCGAGAAACACCTGCAAATCGGTACTGCCCTGTACGATGAGGACGGGACAAGTGACCGTCGACAATTCGGCGGCCGGATCGATCGGCATCCAAGACATCAGATACTCTTGCACGCGCGGCTGATAGAGCGCCACGAGTTCAGCCGGAACGTTCGGAACGGCAACGCCGTGTTCCAATCGCTCCGTAATCTGCTTTGAAATGCCCTGTAGCTTTGGCGAAACACCTGCGCTCGCGAGTTGCCGCGCCAAAACATCAGCAATCGGCCTCCCTGCGCCCTCAAGCAAGATAAGCCCCGTGACATTCATTTTTTTCGCCGCGAGCGTGCCGACAAGAGCGCCTTCGCTGTGCCCGAGAATGAACAGCTTCGAGACGTCAGGCCGATTGCGCAAAAAATCGAGCCACGTGATTGCGTCATCGACATATGTGCCAAAGCGCAAGTCCTCGACGCGTGGACCGGCGGCATAGCTCTCGCCCACACCGCGCTTGTCGATCCGAAGCGAGCTGATGCCGAGATCGGCGAGGCCCCGTGCCACAAGCTTGAGACTGTCGGTATCCATTCCAGGTGCATTGCCGTCGCGATCCACAGGACCGGAACCGGGCAAGATCAACACCATCGGCCCAGGCTTGCCGCCGGTCGCCGGGATCAGAGAACCGGCAAGGCCCTTGTGGAAAATGTCCTGTTCCGTCCAAGCCATTGCGGGAAATGATATCGCCGTGAATGCGGCAACGGTCATAATCGCGCGCTTCGCCCTAGGTAGCAACGAAAGGCTGACGTGTACGACGAGAGCGATACTCCTTCGGAGAGCGACCATAGCGCGCGCGAAATGCGCGGCTAAAATGGCTGAGATCATTGAACCCATAGGAATATGCGATCTCACCAATCGACAGGTTGTCATAGTAGGCATCGCTCAGCATTTCCCTACAGCCGGCCAAACGCTCGCCGATTATGAACCGCCCCAGCGATGTATTTTCCTCCGCTAGAAGGCGGTTGGCATGTCGAACGCTGATACCTGCCGAACGCGCGGCAAGTGTGGGACAGAAATCAGGATCGCGAATGTGCCTTCGTATCGCCTGCTTCAAGCGTGAACGCATCGCAGCATGGCCGTTCGCAAGCTGAAAAGCATCGCCGCGCTTGCTTCCGAGCGACAATGCCAACAGATCGACGACATGCTCTGCAACGCCTTCTGCAGCGGCTTTATCCAATTCAGAAACTCTTTTCGGCAACATACGCGCCAGCTCCAGGAAGAGACTGGCAACTCCATGTTCTCCGTCCACTGCTCTAGCCACGAACGGCGAAACCGGCCCGAGACGACCGACGATCTCGCTGCGCGGAAATTGCAGGCAAATAAGCCGCGTATCGTCGGACATGCGCAGGACGTAAGGTCGAGAGCTATCGTAAAGGGCAAAATCACCAGCATTTAGCACAGCCTCGTGGCCGTCCTGTATGAGCTGCGTCTTTCCCTTGATTTGGATGGAAACTAAGAGGTCATCTTCACAGCCCTTGGCGATCTGCCGTCGCGAGCGCTGAGCCTCGATGGCATCGCTTTCCGCTTCTACGACGCGAAGCCAACCGAGAGTGTCATAAAGCATCGTGGCCTTGAAGTGATCTCGCACTGTCGAATTGCAATCGAGCTTTACGAAGACATCGCAAACGAGATCGCTCCAATAAGCGAACGCATCTTTTGCAGCCACGCGATCCGTTGAAAAAGATCCCCTCATCCCACCTCCCGACGCTGGCCGCCGTGGCCAAGACTTTTGTCCTGATCAGTCAAGCGACTGCGCTGACGATTGTCTATGTAAATTCGCGAAAACAGTGGGAAATCGGAGCCAAGAAAGCCGTGCCAACACAATTCCTGTTGCTGACTGCAAGCCTATGTCTTGTCGTGGCCCTGCTTCAGGCTTGGCTGCTCGTCGGCGTCTTTTCATCCGACGACAGCCCGATGCTCAAACTTATTCCCGGCCGCCAGGATCTGCTGAAGTCTCATATCGACTATCTGATGATGGCGCAGTTTCAGTTCATCTTTTTCATGCTGTTTCGGACGCTTGAAATCATACCGCCGGCATGGATGACGGCCTTCATTTGCATCGGCTCTTTTTTCAACCCGTTTGCATTCTTCGTTCGGGCGCTCCGGCCGGGCTACCTGAAATCGCCACCGATCGCTTTCACGGCGATGATCACGTTGAGCTGTATTTTGACGACGGTCGGATATGGTGCGGCAGCCTGGTTCGCGGCAAAAGAGGCACTTTCGACTCTCTAATCGCGAGGCATGCAAAGGAATAAAATACCAGCCGGCCTGTAAGCCGGGTTCTGTTTGGAGGATTGCGCCTCCGCGACGACCATTCATCTGGGACGCCTGTCGCCAAGCGCCTCGTGCAATCAACCCGGGCAGGTAGCGTGAGAACGCGCCTTGCGTCTGCGGTTTCCCGCTCCGCGCGCCCACCCCTATTTGATCTTGCTCCCGGTGGGGTTTGCCCTGCCACTTCTGTTGCCAGAAGCGCGGTGCGCTCTTACCGCACCTTTTCACCCTTACCGCCGAGCCCGAAGGCGCGGAGGCGGTATGTTCTCTGTGGCACTTTCCCTGGGGTCGCCCCCGGCGGCCGTTAGCCGCCACCGTGTTCTCTGGGAGCCCGGACTTTCCTCCACCGGACGCTATGCTCGCGAGCCTTTAGAGCCCGTTTCGCCTCAACGATATCCGGCAGCGGCCGCCCGGCCGGCTGGTATGGGGAGATAAGCGATGTGCAAGACCAAAGGTCAAGGGCCGTGTGACGGTTCTGGGGTCGGGAGGCATTCGCGACCCACATCCATGCACCGCCACTTTGAAATTCGGTTAAGAGCCTGCCGTGCCGAGCAAAAATATATGTCACCAATGTAACGGAACCGGAGATTTGCTGGCCCGTTTTTCAGGTCATCTAGCAGGCGAGCGGAACCGGAAAAATGTACGACGAAGAATGGATGACGAGCTTTAGCGCGAAGGCGGCGCCGCGGTTGAAATCCCTCTTCGAGGCAGATCTTCGCGAGCCCTCGCCTCGGCTGGAGGAACTGCTGACAAGGCTACGGGAGACCGAAGCCCAAGCGAGGGCGTTGGCATTGGCCGCCTAGAACCCGCGGGATTATGAGCCACGCGGAATGATTTTACCTATAAACGGCGTGAGGCGTCGGGGCCGGAGTGGACAACACTCCGGCCTTTTTAAAATGCGACGGCCCGCATGTTATGGGAGCGATCGTGAATGGCGCGCTCCAAGCGGTTGCCGGCAGCCTTCGTCGTCAGAATCTGGTTGACGCGTTCGGCGATCTGTACGGCGGCTTCGCTCGGCGGCAAGCCGCCAGCATAGATGTTCGAGATCACCGTGTATTCGTAGCGCACATCCGGGTTGCCGCTGAACTGCGCTGCCGCTTTCTTCGCATCATCGTCGAGACGATACGCGATATAAGCCGACATGCTGCGCGAAGCGAGCGCGTCGCCGCCCGGTCGCTCCCCGATGAGATTGATCACGAGCTTCGGCTGCAACGCATCACCCAGCGCTTCGGCGAGCTTCACGCGGCCATACGGCGCGAGGATTGGCTTGCCGGCTGAAATGCTCTGCTCCTTCAAGCCGTCAAGCAACGCGGGCAGCAGGTCCGGAATGTTGTGATGCACGGCTTCCGCGCTCAATCCGTCCGACACGATGATCTGCACGTCGACGCTTTCCGGCGCCAACTCGGCTAAAATCTCATCCGCCGGTTTTGCACCCCGATCCGGATGACTCAAATGCACTTCCTTGCTCTCAGCCGATGTCTTCACGCGCCGGAAGTCAATGCCGGCAAGGCGTTCCGGCGTGACCTCGGCATAGATCGCTTCGCGCGCAGCCGCGAGATTAGCTTTGATCGCGCGCGATACCTGCTCGCTCGGCCGCGGACCGGCGCTCTCGAAGCCGTAAGCCGCCGGCAGGTTCTTGCGCAGCCGCTCGAACTCTTCCTCCGAGCAAAAGATCTTCGGATTGCCCCAGTTCGGCCCGCGCTCGATCTCGCCGTCTTCGTTACGCACGAAGATGCCGCGCGAAATCGTCCACTCGAGAAACTCGGGCGCAGGCGTCAGGTCGTGCACCTCGCGCATCGTCTGGTCGTCGTGCCCGCACGTATCGAAATAGGCGAGCATGCGATCGATCGAGAGATAGACGTCCATAAAATAGTTGGCGCCCGCAGCCGTCAGCAACTCGGCTGCGATCTGCTGACCTTCCATCGTGATCTCGGAATGCAGCGTATAGCAGGGCGCCATGCCCATCGGCAGGCCGAGCAGCTTGCCCATGAAATGATCCTGCAGGTTCGATACGATCATCTCGAAGTTCGAGCGGTGTGTTTCCGGCCCGATGAAGCCCGTCACGTTGTTGACCATGAACGGATCCCAGCGGCGCGCCAGCCCATAGCAGAGCGCTTCCGTCGTCGTCATGTCGATGTCGTTGTGTTTGCCGTAGGTCAGCTCGCTGCCCTGACCGGTCTCGAAATACATGAATTGATCGGCTTCGCCCGCGAGCGGCCCATGCTTCGCCATCGTCGTATAGGCTTGGTCGAGCACGTCGGCCGTGCAGTCGAACTCTTCGATGAGCGTGCGATCCGTGCCGGCCAGCGACTGGAACATGATCTCGACCGGCGCGCCGCTTTCAAGGCACGCGAGCTGCGTCTTGACGTGGGAGAGCACGCAGATCTGCGTCGGCGCACCCGTTTCGCGGCGCAGCTTATCGAGATGCTTCAGCGCCTTCGTGATATTCTCGACCGTGTCGATTGCCGGATTGAGCCCGAGCAGCGCATCCCCCGAGCCCATCGACAGGCCCGTATAGACCAGCGCCGACATGGCATCGAGATCGTCGGTCGGGTGGTTGGGTTGCAGACGCGACGACAATGTGCCGGGCGCGCCGACGAGCGTCCTCGCCTTGCCGGACCGCTTCAATTTCTTCGCCGCATAGACAAGCTCATGCACGTCCATGAGTTTGGCGATGGCCGCTGCCATGACGCCTGTCAGCGCCCCGCCGATGCGCTTGGCTTCTGCCGACTTCGCGCGCAGCAGTAGGTTCTTGATCTCGCCGAGCGTCTTCGGCGCCAGCTCCGCGAAGGTCGCAAGATCGATATCGTAGTTGATCCGCATAACTGAATCGACCTGGCCTTCGTCGTCGGTCAGCGGCCGGTCGTAAAGGTGTTGCAGCGTGAGACCTGAAAGGATCGTCCGCGCGGCTTCGCGCTCGACGTCGTCCTTCGCTGCCAGTCCGCAATTGCGATCGCCCGCTTTGTCGAAGTCGGCCGCGCCGAGCAGCGCCTTCAGACCGCGAAAGCTATAGGTCTTGTCGAAAAGCGAAAGCTGATAAAGCTCGTCCGGCTGCGGCTCCGGAACGTCGATCTGCCGCCAAGGCTTTAGCTCGATCCTCGGTTCGCCCATGTCACCGCCCTCATTGCTCTCATCTGGCCGGTTCGGAACGCGCGACGCTCTCGCCGCTAAAGGCGTCCTCAACGCATGTACGGCCGACTGAGCACATCATAAACGAAGTTCGTGAGGCGCAAGTCAAGTTCCTATTAGTCAAATCTGGCAACTGCCGGAAAAGACGTCTGGATGCCTATTGGGGCAGCGAAGAACAGGACACACCCTGTCATCCTTGGGAGGAGCCGAGGACGAGAGCGCCACTACTGGCGCAGTGCCGCCGCGCGCCGGGCAACTTCCGTCGGGCTCACCTCACCCGCGTCGACCAGGGCGTTGAAGCAGCGTTCCGATAGCCGCCTGCCGACCGAGCGCATGCACTGGCGAACCTCGGGGCTGTCCGAAGCGAACTGGCTGCAATAGGCATAGTAATCACGCGAGCAGGCCAGCTTGACGTGCAGGCTGACCGCTTCAGCGCCGGTCGCCCAGACAGAAGCAACTGCGAAAAATCCAACCGCAAACGATGCACATGGACGCAAACGGACAACTCCGCTTAGCTTCGACATTTCAGCACCCTGGTGTGGCATGAGGTGTTAACAGCCTGACAATAAACCCTTTAACAAAGGTTAATAGCAGTTTGCGATTTGTTTAAAGATGGTCCGATGTCTAGCAAACGCCAGCCTGACGTCGTGACATCTGAACATCGCTTATCTGACGGCGCGATCAAGATTGACGGCCTGATCGAGACCTTTGGCCTGAGCAATGCCGATCGCCCCAACGAAATTGGCGCCGTCGAGATCGGCGCGCGTAAAGTCGGCACCCGAGATATCCGCACCTGAGAAATCCGCTCGCGACAGGTCCGCTTCGGTGAAGTCCGTGCCTTTGAGATTGGCGCCGTTGAACCGGGCGAACCAAAGTACGGCTCGCGTCATCTTCGCGTCTTCGAGACGCGCCCCAGAGAAATCGCAATACTTGAGAATGTTGCGATACGTCGTGGCAAGCGTTCCCTCACCCGGCCGGCCCTCAAGCGGATAGAAGTTGGCGTGAAAAAGGTTTGCGCCGCGAAAGTCGGCGCCGGACAATTCCGCCTGAACATGAACGTCTGTCAGATTGGCCCCGGTGAAATGGGGCGCATCTTGAGTGTTTGCTGAAAGATCCGTGTAAATTGTCGGCCTGAGAATTGTCGCGCCAGTCAAGTCGGCACCCGAGAGGTCGGCACGGATCAGCACCGACCGGTCCAGACGCGTATGTGACAGATCGGCTCCTTTCAGATTAGCACCGGTGAAATCCGTGCCATAGAAATCCGAATGCGCCAGGTTCGCGCCTTTGAAATTAAGTTCCGACAGATCAAGGTAAACGAGAAACTTACCTGAGAGATCGGGCCGGACGCCCGGCTTGGCTTGAAAAAGCAGAGTCGTGATGGCTCGGGCGTTCATTTCCGGCTTTTCCGGAACCGGACCGATCGGCTGTTCAGCCCACGCCACCATCGGGCCGCAGATCACAGCCAGAAAAGACAACGCGGCAAGAATTCGACCCATGCTCAAATTTTCCAAGCGCAATCCATATACGGATCATGCATGAGTCCGGATGACCCGAGGATATCATTTTCGTCGCGCCTGGGTGGTGAAATCGTCACGTCACAACCTGTCACGCTACGTTATCTCGTTATGGCGTGAGCTGCCCATAAGCTTTTCGCGTGCGGTTGCGGCAGCCCGCGAATAGATCGAGCGCCGGATCATAAACGCGCGTCTTCACGTTCATGATCCCAAGGGCAGAATGAAAAAGATTGTCGTGACTGACTCGCTCGCTCGCGTGCGCCACCATGCAGGACTGATCGATGCCGCGCGATTCACGCAGCGTCGGTGACAGCCACACCACCATCGGCACGTGTATCTGCGCTTCAGGCGCCAGCGCATAAGGCATGCCGTGAAGGTACATACCGTGCTCGCCGAGGCTCTCGCCGTGGTCAGACACATAAAGCATTCCGGCATCGACGCCGCGGTTTTGCGCATCTGCGAGCACGCCGATAAGCCGCGCCAGAACGTGGTCTGTGTAGACGAGCGTATTGTCGTAAGCGTTGACGATCGTCTGCAGCTCGCACCGGCTGAACTGCGCGTCTTTGCAAGCCGGCGTGAACGTCTCGTATTGCGGCGGATAGCGCCGCCAGTACGCAGGACCGTGACTGCCCATCATGTGCAGCACGATGACCTCGTTGTGCTGCATCTTCTCGATGCGTTCCTTGAGACCATCGACGAGAATATCGTCGTAGTTTTCGGTGCTCGGAAAGAACGTCGGAACTTTGTGTCCGGTCAGAGTTTCGGTTTCAATGCGTGCGCAGACGCCCTTACAGCCCGCTTGATTTTCACGCCATAGCACATTCACGCCCGCTCGCTTCAAGACATCCAAAAGGTTCTGGCGCGTCTCCGCCTTTGCATTGGTGAAGCCGTCGTGGCCGTAGCCTGAAAACATGCACGGCACCGACTGGGCGGTATCGGTTCCGCACGAATAAGCATGCGGATAATTGATGAGGTCCGGCACCTTGGAGAGTTCCGGATTGGTTGGCCGCGCGTAACCGTTGAGCGCGAAATGATCTGCACGCGCAGTTTCCCCGACGACGATTACGAACAGCGACTTGCGCGCCGGATTCGACGCTGCCGCCTGATACGCATCTTCGCCGTAAGGTGCGGCCACCTTGACCTGCTTACGCCCTTCCCGCCGCCAATACGTCGTAACCGCCGAGATGTAGTTCAGCGGCGTCAGCGTCATCTTCAGTTCGCGATGCTCGCGGCCGAGCGAAAGAATATTGCCTAGGAACGGCAGAACCACCGCTACGCAGATGACCGAAGCCACCGTCGCGTATTTGAGTTTCGCCAGCGTTTCATCGCGCCACGACCGCTCCATCCACGGCACGAGCCAGAATAGAACGCCGGGCACAATCCCGAGAAATACGACGTACCCGATGAGCTTCCACGTGACGAGATCGCCCGACTCTCCCCTGTCCGTCTCAAGGATATTTCGCACCATATGCGCATCGATGAGGATGCCATACTCGCCCATAAAATACGCAGCCGCCGCAGTCACCGGCAGCAGAACGAGAACGAGCAAACGCAGCAATGGCTTCAGCGAAACGGCAAGCAGCACAAGATACGCGATGACAATAGTCGCGACACCAACCGCGCCGACAAACACCCAATCGCTGAACCGATGCGGCGCGACGAGGTTCAGAAATTTGTGCCAGAACGGCCGGTTCAGAACCAGCGCGACGTAGACGGCAACGATAAGCGCCAGAATTTCCGGCCGCCGAGGCTTAAACACTGTCTGCCCTGCTTCGGTTGTTTGTGCCGAGTTTCGCCGAGCCCCGGCCGGCGAGATGCGCTGCAATTCGTCAGCACACTCCCGGCATCAACATCACCGCTGAAGTTGCGTCAAGCAGCAGCCGGCTTCGACGATGCCGCAACAAGGCGTTCGAGCGTACCTTCGGTCGAACGATCGAGCCGTCCATCCACCCGGCGTGGCCTGAAATGCAATTGAAAAGCCTTGAGAACCTTTTCCGTATCTGCGTCCAGTACGCCACTGGCGTCGAGGCCATATCCGTAGGCGGCAAGATTTTTCTGTGCATTGAGAACACGCGGACCTTCGGCGCCAAGCTCCAGCCCCGGATCGTCGGCCCGAACGGGCAACGGCCGGACCCACAGCCCCAGACCTTCCCGCGCCATCAGAAGCCAGTTGAACTTCTCGCCCGGATCGATCTTCCGCCCTGGCGCCACATCCGAATGCGCCAGAATGTTTTCAGGCCGGATATGATTTCTGGCTACGATATCCTTGGAAAGCGCAATAACGGACCGCATCTGCGCTGCGGGAAAATCGGGATAGCCGTTCTGATGTCCAGGATTGTGGATCTCGATCCCGATCGAGTGCGAATTGATGTCCGTTTCGCCCTTCCAATTGGACACGCCCGCGTGCCACGCCCGGAGTTCTTCCGGCACGAGCTGCGTCACGACACCATGCTCGTCCACGACGTAATGGCAGGACACGCCGCTTTCCGGCCGCGACAGCCAGTCGATCGCTTTCGCAGCCGACCCCATGCCGGTGTAATGCAGAACGAGCAGCGACGGCTTTACGCCGCCGCGTCGCGGCTCCCGATTATGGGCCGTACAAACCGCATGCGTCAGCGGCGTATCCGGCTCGAAGGTCACGGAGTGGGTTCCAGCTCGCGCACCGCCCGCTGACCACGCTCTTCAAGAATGGCTTCGTAAGCCGCCGTGATCGCCGCCAGCCGCCGTTCGGCCCCGGCAAGAAACTCCGGCGGTACGCCCTTCGAAACGAGCGCATCGGGGTGGTGGCCTTTGACCAGTTCGCGATACCGCGCCTTAAGCTCGGCATCCGAAGCGAGCGGCGAAACGTGCAGCACCTCGTACGGGCTGTCGGCATCGAAGACGAAGCCGCGGCGCACGCAGCGGAACTCCCCTTTGCTCAAGCCGAAGATCTCGGCGACGCGCTCAAGGTACTTGTCTTCGCCGGGGTGCAAAACGCCGTCTGCGCTCGCGATATGGAAGAGGCTTTCAAGCACCGAGACCTTGATCTCGGGCTGGCCTTCGAGAATGTGCGCGATCTGCGAGGCGTACGTCTCGTATCCGGCCACATCCCGGCTCGCGAGTTCATAGAGCTTGCGTACGTGCGCGCACTCGCTTTCCGGCACCTGGAATTGGCGCTTGAACGCTTCCGCTTCAATCGGCAGCGAAACGCCGTCCGCCTTGCTCATCTTGGCCGCCAGCGCCACCACCGCGATCGTAAATGCAACGCGTGATTGTCCAGGCGTCTGCGCGCCGTCGAAGCCGAACGCCTCCTTGAGGTGTTCAAGCGCCGAGCGCAAGCCTCCACCATACGCAACAACTGCGTTTTTCAAAAATTGCCAGGCCATGATCGTCCGTGATTTTCGCCTCGAACAAGCCCGTCCGCCGTGACGGCCCTAGCGTTCAGCATAGCCGAGCCGGTACGGTAACTCCCCTAAAATATCAGCAACATGGGCGGAAAATGGGGAATTTCTGCTATGCAGACGGGGCGCGTCGCCACGCCCCGATCGTCAGGCCGCTGGCCCGTTTTCTGCACGCCGCGATTTAAGAAACGCCTCGAACGCGGCAGCGTCGGCCGCACGCCGCAACCCATCGAGATACTTGCGGAATTCCTCCGCCTCAGCCTCGAGCTTCCGCAAAGTCGCGCGCCGATAATCATCGAACGCCTCATTTCCGAAACGCGCCGGCCGTGTTGCCTCCGGCCTCTCCATCATGCGAGAGGCGCTGCCGCGCCGCCGCCTGCGGAACGCCTTCGTCAGAATCACCGCTGCAAACGCCAGGAAGAGAAAGCCGACGACATGAAACAGAACGAAAAACGGCAAGAAGATCAGATGGTGAAGATGAAACATCGAGTCCGCTCCGCGTGGTTGGGCACACCGAATGAAAAGCCGGAAAAGATGAAGCAGGGCGGCCACGACAGCCACCCTGCCTTATGTCATGGAAATCAAGTCGTGGGACTGGTACCGGGTTCCTGTCCAGGTTCCGGACGATCGCGCCTTTCAGCCATGAACTGGTCGAACTCGGACTTGTCCTTGGCCTGCCGTAAACGCTCCAGAAATTCCCGGAATTCGCGCTCTTCGTCTTCGAGCCGTTTCAGCGTTGCTTCGCGATAATCGTCGAAGGCCTTGTTACCGCTGGAATAACCGCCGCCTCTAGGTCCATGGCCGAAAGCGCCGAATTTCTCTTCCATTCGGCATCGCGCCCGCTCGAAACGTTCCGCCATCCGATTTTCCCAGCGTTCGCGACCCCGACCACCGTGCCATCCGCAGTTCATGCGTCCACTCCAAAGCATATAGGCCAGGATGACAGCCCCAACCGGCCAGAAGACGATGAACCCCAGAACCATCGCGGCAAGCCACGCGGGCCTGCCGAAGTCATCGAGTGTCTGCACCACTTGCGTCATTGCCACCCTCTCCTCATTCAGGATGTAAATGTATTTTACATTCACATACGTGGGACGGCAAGGGGTGAGTTCAAGGGCTGGCCGCAGCTATCAAGTAAAAAAAGGTTCGCGACAGGCTCACCGGCCGCCGCGCATCCGCTTCATCACTTCGATGGCGATCTCGTTCTTGAACGCATAGGGATCGACCGCGACCCCCAGGATCGTCTGGCAATGCGGGCAAACGTAGCTCGCCCCGCTGAAGGTATTGCCCGCCATATTGGTGATGCCGATCTGCTCGGCACGAACGTTGCCAACGACGTTTTGACATTTCGGGCATTTGCCGGGCATTGCGAACTCCTGAAGACGTTTTTAAAAATCGCATTCAAAAAATCAGACACGTCTGAGAAACGAGGATCAGACGACGGCGATTCAGCCGTTACCGAGTATGCGGATCATCGCGGGAGCGGCAATGATCCCAAGGGGGAAACCGCGCAGCTTTAAGCGGGCTATCAACCGCTGTTTGCTTTTCTAATGCCCAGCCCGTCGAGATAGATCAGGACGGCAGCATCAAGCAGGTCTTCGGGCGTCATCGGGATCGGCCGGCGCGCCTCGTCGCCACGGGCAAAGAGCGAGGCAATCCCGTGCGCCTCAGCCCAAATGTGAAGCGCCATCATCATCACCGGCGGCCGATTGGCCTCCGGCATCGTCGCGACCAGGGCCGCACATCCGTCCTTCAGCACATCAAACGCCCGCTCCCCTGCCACATGCAGATCAGGAAAAGCGGCGAACGAAAGACCTGATTCGAACATCGCCGAATATTGCGCCGGTTCCTGCCGCGCGAAATCGAGATACGCCTTGCCAACGCGCTCGAATGCCTTGAACGGATCAGGCGCACCGCCCGCCCAGGCTTGCCGCAGCTTCGCTTCGAACTGCTCGAACGCATGCCGCGCGACATCTGCCATCAGCGCGTCGCGGTCGCGATAATGCCGATAGGGTGCCGCGGGGCTCACGCCAGCCGCCCGCGCCGCTTCGGCAAACGTAAATCCGGACGGCCCCTTTGCCGCGATCAAATCAAGCGCCGCCTTCATCAAGGCTTCGCGCAAGTTGCCGTGGTGGTAGCCGCGCCGGTGGCCGCGCGGTGGCGGATCGTGATCCCAAGTCATGGGGCGCTTCTAGCGGATTTGCGCGCACTCTGCACGCGGACCCTACTTGCAGATATGCATCAACCCGTCGCGGCCGTGGTGCGCCAGGTCGAGATGAAAATGATTGCTGTGCAGACTGTTGTAGTTCGGACCGAGCACTGTCGTGAAATAAGCGCACGATCCGTCATGCACGACCCTCAGAAAGGCTTGTTCCGCCCGCGACCCATTCCAGCCGCGCTGGACGCTGATCGTCGTGCCGTCGGCGAGCGTGAAACCGCCGACGTCGATGGCATTCGCATAGGCATGCTCCGAGATCATCGCCCCTTCGACGTTGTTCATTGGCCGGCAGGAATAAGAGGCGAGCACTTTGATGCCGACAAGCTCCTGCCGGAATTGATAACGCGCCGCCGGTTCGACGACTTCCTTCACCCAGCGGTCGAGCTGCGGAATCATCGGACAGCGCAATGCCGCCGGCGGATTGAACGCGACCCGGCCGTTGTCCGCCGCCGACATCTCGAATGGTTCGACAGCGCCGCAAACGCTAGGACCACCCAGCGCCGAGCGCGCTCGCACGAATGCCGTCTGCCGCACCACGCCGGATGCCAAACAGGCGCGCTCTTCTGGTGTGCGCCACGGATCGTCTCGGACTTGAAAGCTCGGCCCTGTCGTTCCGCAGCCCCAAAGCAGACCGAGCCCTGAAATCATCAGGACGGCCGTGGGCACAAGAACTCGGATACGACGCGGAACCATGACGGCGAGTAAGCGGCGTTAACGTTAACGGCCGGTTAAGGAAGTGTGAGATCCACCCGGAAAACAGTTATATCGCTGGCTTTTCAGACGGATTTTGGCCGCCGGCTTGACGATGAAAAGACAGACTGCGGCGGTCCGGAGGCGGCGCCGTCATGTGGCAGTCAAGTCGCACAAAGTTGCAGCGCCAAAGTTATCCACAGTTAAAGCCGCGCCGACACACGCCTGAAATCGCCGCGTCATTGAGCAAGGCTATTTCGCAAGCGCTCCCGGAGGCGCTACCGGCCTCGAACTCGTATCGCGTGCGAGACCGGAATGAGTGCCGTCCCCGCGTCTTCGATCGGACTAGTACCGCGTACCGGTCCGAAGACGCACCATCGGGACAGATAAGCGCTTGCCGAAGCCACTCGCCTCGGCAGGAGCGTGTGCCCTGAGGACCTTCGAATCGGCCTAAGCGATCAATCCCCCGTGCCGGTCCGGTTCATCGGTCCCCAGGGCCACCGTTTCCCTCGAAAAATGCCAGCGCCTCGGACTTGAACGATCGGTCGCCGACGGCCCGATTGTGATCCTTGCCCGGAATTGTATAGGCCCTCGCACCGGAAATGAGCTTGGCAAGCTCCTCCGCCGATCCGCCAATGACGTCCTCGTCTCCCACGGCAACCAGTACCGGAACCGAGATTTCCCCGATCATCTCCGCCGTGATCGGCGCACGCGACGACCGTATGCACGCCGCCAGCGCCTGCAGATCGCTCTTCGTCTGCTCGGCAAAAGCGCGGAACGTTCGCGCCGTCGGGTTGGTCACGTCCGCGATGCTCGGCGCTTCGAGCGCCCGCGCGATGGGACCGGTCCCGGCCATTCCACGCACCATGTTGATGCCAAGTCCGCCGAACACGACGCGCGCCACCCGATCGGCATGCGTCAACGCCAGAAACGCTGAAATCCGCGCGCCCATCGAATATCCGATGACGTTCGCTGTCCTCACGCCGACATGGTCAAGCAACCGCCGCGCATCTTCCGCCATCAGCGGCGCACCATAATCGACAAGCTCGTAAAGCTTCTGACTTTGCCCATGACCGCGGTTATCAAGCGCGATGACGCGATATCCGGCGCGCGTCAGAAATGTCACCCAGCCGGTGTTGACCCAGTTGGTCTCAACGTTCGACGCAAAGCCATGGATGAGCAGAACCGGGGGTTTGTCGCCGCCGCCTCCGGTGTCGAGAAATGCGATGTCGACCCCGTCGCTGTCGAAATGGTCCATGCTGCCGCACTCAATTGCCCGAAAGTTTTTTATGTCCCCTACCATCCCCGCCGCCACGAGGATATGGTGCGGCCAAACATCTCCCATCGCGGAAGGATGAAGCATGGCCGGAGCCGTAATCCCGCACTTCGCCAACGACGTTGGCGCCGAGCGAATCTTTGTCGGCGTGAAAGAGTTCAACTGCATGGGCGCCCGGCCGCCTTTTGATCATCCACACGTCTACCTAGACATGGGACAGGACAATCAGATTCTGTGCCCCTACTGCTCGACGCTGTACATCTACGATCCGCGCCTGAAAGCGACCGAGAGCGATCCCAAAGATAGCCTCGTCGCAGACGCCGCTTGAACTCTAGACACGTTTCGGAATTCGCGTGACCGGCTCCCAACGCCCGAGCGCCCTGATCGCCGGTGGTGGCATTGGCGGCCTCGCGACCGCCCTCGCGCTCGCCCAGCGCGGCATCGACGTTCGCGTTTGTGAACGCCGCGCTGAATTTCCCGAAGAAGGCGCCGGCATCCAGATCGGCCCCAACGGCACGCGCATTCTGCAACAGCTCGGCGTCGCGGAATTTCTGGAAGACAAGGTCGCGAGCCCCGACACGCTCGTTGTCCATGATGGTGCGTCTGGCCGCGAGCTGACGCGCTTACCGCTCGGTTCGTGGCTTGCCAAGCGCCATGGTGCTCCATACTGGACCGCGCATCGCCGCGATTTGCATTCCGCGCTGCGAACGCGCGCCGAAAGCGAGCCGCGCATCACGCTATCGCGCGCGACTGAAATTACCTCTTGCCGTGACGAGCCGAATGGTATCGCCGCGGTCGATGCATTAGGCGAAGTGTTGAGCGCTTCGCTTCTCGTCGCGGCGGACGGGCTGTGGTCCACGCTCCGCCGCGGCATCGCAGGCGAATCGGCCGTTCCGACGCCCGTCGGCAAAACCGCCTTTCGCAGCGTCACGACAGCGGAAAACATGCCGCCCGAACTTGCGCGCAACGCCGTCCATATCTGGCTGTCGCCGGGCGCACACGCAGTGCATTATCCCGTCACCGGCGGACGCGACGTCGCCATCGTCGTCATCGCCGACGATCCGGCGTTGAGCGAAGACTGGGACGCACCTGCCGCCACCGACGCCGTCAAAGACAAAATGAAATCCTTCGCGCCGTCGCTTCGGTCGCTGGCGTATAGCACGCAGACTTGGCGGCAATGGTCGCTCTATCGTCTGCCACCCCTCACACATTGGACGTCGGGCCGCGCGGCACTCCTCGGCGATGCCGCGCATCCGATGCTGCCGTTTCTCGCGCAAGGCGCCGTCATGGCACTCGAAGACGCTGTCGCGCTGGCGTCGTCCATCGCGGCTTCGAACAGTGAACTCGAACATGCGCTTCAGAACTACGAACAAGCCCGCCGCCCGCGCGTTAGCAAAGTTGTCGAGGCTTCCATCCGCAACGGGCGCATCTATCATATGCATGGCCCAACAGCACTCGCCCGCAACGCGGTCATGAAACTGCGGCCGCCCGAGCGCGTCATGGCAGGCTTTGATTGGCTCTACGGCTGGACCTCGAAATCATGCTGAGCCGCCTGAAATCTTTTCTCGCGCGACGCGCCGATATCGTCACGCTCGGCGCTCAAGGCCTGATCATCGACGACGCCTCGCGCGTACTTCTCATTCGTCACGGCTATCGTCCCGGCTGGCACTTTCCTGGCGGCGGCATCGAGCATGGCGAAGACGTCGAAACCGCGCTCGCACGAGAGGTGCTGGAGGAAACCGGCATTACCATCACCGCACCGCCGCGTCTGATCGGCATCTATTCCCACTTCGATGATTACCCCGGCGATCACATCATTCTTTTTCTTATTCGTCATTGGCAGCGCGACGTCATGCCCGAAGCCAACGCCGAAATCGCCGAACAGCGTTTCTGCACCCTCGACGATCTGCCCGAACGGCTGTCGCCCGGCACGGAACGGCGGCTGAGGGAAGTTTTCGGCGGAACAGAACAATCACTCAAGTGGTAGTCCGTTCGGCCGCACTATCGCGTCAGCGCTATCAAGGCTAGAAGATCGTCCTTCGATCTACCCGGGGCGTCCTTTAAGCGAAATCCATGGCTTACCTCAGCGGCATCATCACGAGTTTTCTCGTTGCCTTTCCCGCCTTGTTCTCGATCGTCAATCCGCTCGGCGGCGCGCTGATCTACAGCCAGATCACGCTCGGTCGCCCGCATCCCGAACGTGTCTCATTGGCGTGGCGTGTCGCGACCTATGCTGCCATCGTCATGCTCGTCTCGCTGCTCGTCGGCGCAACGTTGATGAGCTTTTTCGGCGTCGGCATCGATGCTCTACGCGTCGCGGGTGGCACCGTCGTCGCTGTCTCCGGCTGGCGCATGCTCTACAATCCGCAAGAGACCGAAGACCGCAAGCAGGACCATGCGTCCGGCACCAACAGGGCCGCCGCATGGGGCAGCGACGTTGCGTTCTTTCCGTTGACCATGCCGTTCACCACGGGACCCGGCACGATCTCGGTTGCGATTGCGTTGAGCGCCAACCGGCCACGCGAAGCCGCCGAGCTGCTGCCGTTCTTCGCCGGCACCTGCGGGGCAGCTATCGCCGTCGCGCTGACAGTGGGCGCCTGCTATGCCTACGCCGACCGCCTTGTCTCACTGCTTGGCCCAGGCCGCGCCCGCATCCTGACGCGGCTCTCAGCGTTTCTGCTGCTCTGCATCGGCGTGCAAATTCTGATGACCGGCATCCAGGGCGCTCTGCAGGCGACCCTCACCTCAGTTCATTGAGGAACGTCAGCCGGCCTGCCGCGCCATCTCGGCGACGCGCTCGGCGGCTTCCTGCATCGTCGCGCCTCGGAGCAGCAATCCGAACCACGCGAAAAGCTCGCGCGAGTTGGCATTGTCCGCGACCCGCCACTCGGGATGCCATTGCACCGCGAGGATTCGCTCACCCGTCTTCGGCCGAATGCCCTCGACGACGCCATCAGGGCTCGTCGCCTCGACGGCGAGCTTGCTGCCGAGATCGCGGATGCCCTGAAAGTGGACCGAATTGACGGTGATCGACGGCGCGCCCATCACGCGTTCCAGCACGCCCTCTGGCGCTAGATCAACAGGATGCTCAAACGCGAACATATCCGCAAACGCCACGTCGGGCGCCGCATGATGAACCTGCTCGCGTCCGGCGGCACCGAGGTCCGGCCTGAGCGTCGCGCCATAGGCAACCGCGACTTCCTGAAAGCCGCGGCAGATGCCGAGCACCGGCCGGTTCTGCTCCGCCGATTCAGCGATCAGCCGGAACGACATCGCATCGCGGCCGGGATCGAACGGCCCTTCACCTGCATCAGCGCTGCCATAGAGCTTCGGCGCGACGTTCGACGGGCTTCCTGTCAGCATGACGCCGTCCAGACGACTAAGGATCGAAGTCGCATCCATGATGTCCGGCAGCGACGGCACCAGCACGAGATCCGCCTCCATAAAAGGCGCGACCTTGAGATACCGCTCGGCAACGCCCTGAAACGGATCATCCGGATTGCGCTGGCAGCAAATGACACCGACGAGAGGGCGCTTGGACATGGAATGAACCTTGAAGAATGGCGCGATGTGCCGCCCATATGGCATCGCGGAGCGTCGGCGGCAATGGACGGCGAAATATCTTGATCCGCGTCAAGACCAAATAAAACCAATTCATCGGCTATATTCCATATCGCTTCGACGACACCTATGGTGACGCGGAATTAGGAGTGCCGATCAGGAGCGCAACGTGTCGAGCGGTTTGAAATTCGACTGGGAAGACCCTCTTCTTTTGGAAGATCAGCTATCGGAAGACGAGAAGCTGATCCGCGACACGGCCCGCGCGTTCGCCCAAGATAAGCTGCAGCCACACGTCATCGAAACCTACGCTGAGGAAAAGAGCGATCCCGGCATCTTCCACGAGATGGGCGCGCTCGGTCTGCTCGGCCCGACGCTTCCCGCAGACTACGGCGGCTCAGATTCGAACTACGTCTCCTACGGACTGATTGCGCGCGAGGTCGAGCGCGTTGATTCCGGCTACCGTTCGATGATGAGCGTGCAGTCCTCGCTCGTCATGCATCCGATCTATGGCTATGGCAGCGAGGCGCAGCGCACAAAATATCTGCCCAAACTCGCCAGCGGCGAATGGATCGGCTGCTTCGGGCTGACCGAACCCGACGCCGGTTCCGATCCCGGCGGCATGCGCACGCGCGCGGAGAAGATCGACGGCGGTTACCGCCTCTCAGGCGCGAAGATGTGGATCACCAACGCGCCGATCGCCGACGTCTTTGTCGTCTGGGCAAAATCTCAGGCGCACGGCGACAAGATCAAAGGCTTCGTCCTCGAAAAAGGCATGAAAGGCCTGTCCGCGCCGAAGATCGCCGGCAAGCTATCGCTGCGCACCTCCATCACCGGCGAGATCGTCATGGACGGCGTCGAAGTCTCCGACGAGGCGCTGCTGCCGAACGCGGAAGGCTTGGCCGGCCCGTTCGGCTGCTTGAACCGTGCCCGCTACGGCATCGCCTGGGGCGTGCTTGGCGCCGCCGAGTTCTGCTTCCACGCGGCACGGCAATACACGCTCGACCGCAAGCAGTTTAACCGCCCGCTCGCGGCGACGCAGCTCGTCCAGAAGAAGCTCGCCGACATGGAGACCGAAATCACGCTCGGCCTGCAGGCGGCGCTGCGCGTCGGCCGCTTGCTCGACGATGGCAAGTTTGCGCCCGAAATGATCTCGCTGATCAAGCGCAACAACTGCGGCAAGGCCCTGGACATCGCCCGCATGGCCCGCGACATGCACGGCGGCAACGGCATTTCGGAAGAGTTCCAGGTCATGCGTCACATGCTGAACCTCGAAACGGTCAACACGTACGAAGGCACGCACGACATTCACGCTCTGATCCTCGGTCGCGCCATCACCGGACTGCAGGCCTTCGCATGACGACGTCTGAAAGTCCGAAACCGCTCGCGGGCCTACGCGTGCTGGAACTTGCCCGCGTGCTCGCCGGCCCCTGGGCCGGACAGACGCTTGCCGACCTCGGGGCCTCCGTCATCAAGGTCGAACGGCCCGACGGTGGCGACGATACCCGAGCCTGGGGGCCGCCCTTCATCGCCGATGACGATGGTCCCGGATCGGCGGCCTACTTCCACGCGACGAACCGCGGCAAGCGATCAATCGCGCTCGACTACGATAGCCCCGAAGGCCGTGAAGCGGCGGTCGCGCTCGCCAAACAGGCCGACGTCATCATCGAGAACTTCAAGGTCGGCGGCCTTGCCAAATACGATCTCGACTATCCGGCGATCAAAGCCATCAACCCCGGCGTCGTCTATTGCTCGATCACCGGCTTCGGCCAGACCGGGCCGTATGCCCCGCGCGCAGGATATGACTTCATCGTCCAGGGCATGGGCGGCATCATGGATCTGACCGGCGCGCCGGACGGCGAGCCTCAGAAGATCGGCGTGGCATTTGCCGACATCTTCACCGGCATCTACGGCACCATCGGCATCCTTGCGGCCCTTAACCGCCGCAATGCGACAGGCGAAGGCGCACACGTCGACATGGCGCTGCTCGATACGCAAGTCTCAGTACTGGCCAACCAGGCCATGAACTATCTGGCGTCCGGAACGCCGCCGCGCCGCCTCGGCAATGCGCACCCCAACATCGTGCCTTATCAGGTGTTCGAAACGGCCGATGGGCCGATCATCATCGCCGCCGGCAACGACGGCCAGTTCACGCGCGTCTGCGATCTGCTCGGACTCAAAAGCCTCGCTGCCGACGAGCGCTTCAAGACCAATGCCCGCCGCGTCACCAACCGTGCCGAGCTGATCCCGCTTATCGCCGTTGAAATTGCAAAACGGACCGCAAGCGACCTGCTTGCGGCTCTGGAAGCCGTCGGCGTTCCGGCCGGTCCGGTCAACCGGCTCGACCAGGTCTTTGCCGACCCTCATGTTGTTGCGCGTGGACTACGCCAAGATCTTCATCGGCCCGGCGCGCCCCCTGTGCCCACCGTCCGCAGCCCCATCGTGATCGACGGAAAGGCGTGCTTCTCCACAATCGCAAGTCCGACACTCGGCGAGCATACCGATGTCATTATCGAGCGGCTCCGAACGAAGAACGATCCGTGGAGTGAGGAATAGGCGTTCAGCTCTTAGAGCGTAGCCGAGTGCTTGTCGTGAATGTCGTTGAACACGACTTGCGGCCCCGTAATGTCGGCATAGCTTTCTGCCGGAAGCGGCTTGCCGAAGAGGTAGCCCTGAATTTCGTCACAACCGATAAGGCGCAACATCGCCAGCTGTTCCTGAGACTCAACGCCTTCGGCCACCACACACAGCCCCATCGCGCGCCCAAGCCCGATGACCGAATTGACGATCGCGGCCGCGTCTGAATTGTTGATCATGTCTCTAACGAAGCTGCGATCGACCTTGATGCGGTCGAACGGAAATGCCCTCAGCGTGCTGAGCGATGAATACCCGGTGCCGAAATCGTCCATCGCAACGCTGACGCCCAACCGCTTCAAGCGGCGCAAGATCGATGAAGCGGCGGCGAGATCCTGAATGAAGAGGCTTTCCGTCACCTCGATTTCGAGACGAGAGGGTTCAAGCCCCGTCTCGGCCAGCACATCGGTCACGAGTTGCACGAAATCGCTGCGCATGATCTGTGCCGCAGACACGTTTATCGCAACCCGAAACTTTTCACGCCATTGCGCCGCTTCCCGACAGGCTTCTCGTAATACAAATTCGCCTATCTCATGAATGGCGCCATTGGCCTCCGCGACCGGGATGAAACGATCCGGCGAGATCAGACCTGCGTCAGGATGCGCCCAGCGCACGAGAACCTCGAAAGCTGTGACCGATCCAGTTTTCGCATCGACCTGAGGTTGAAAGACAAGCGAGAGTTCCTGTCTCTCGACGGCAAGGCCTACATCGCGTTCAAGCGACCGACGTTGACGCCGCTCGTACTCCATTTGCGGCTCGAACAATGCAAAGCGCGCACCGTTCCGTTTGGCGCGCAACAACGCCATCTCGGCGCGTTCGAGCAATTCGTCCTGATCTTCGCCGTCCTGCGGAAAACTAGCCACGCCAGCGCGCACATCGATCATGAACTCTTCGCCGCGCTCGACCCGATAGCGTCCGCGCAGACCCGAAACGATGGCTTCGGCGAATTGCTTGGAATCGGAATCGTCTGACGCCTTGGTTTTCACGACGACGAACTCATCTCCACCCATCCGCACGATGAGATCACAATCCAATGCCACAGAGCGCAGCACCTGGGCGACCTTGATCAGCGCCATGTCGCCGACGACACGGCCGTGAAGATCGTTGATTGCGCGGAATTCAGAGATATCGATATGATACACGGCAACGGCGCGCCGCATCTCGCTCGCCCGCTGCAGAATAATGCCAAGCCTATTCTTGAGCGTGACGCGATTTCCAAGTCCGGTCAGTGGATCGAAGAACGCCAGATTATTGAGCCGCTTCCTAGCCTCGGAATTTTCGATGGCCATCGCGCAGAACTTGACGCATTCGCCCGCAATCTGACGTTCGAATAAATTGACGCCGCGCTTTTCCCGAAAATAGAAAGCGAAGGCACCAAGAACGCGTCCATCGGCAGCCTCAATCGGACACGACCAGCATGCCTGCAGATCGAAAGGCAAAGCATGCGATTTATAGGGCGCCCACAGCGGATCCTTCTCGATATCGCGAACCTCAACGGCGCGGCGCAAATAAATGGCAGTTCCGCAAGATCCGACAGTCGGCCCAACACGAACGCCCTCAATCTCTCTCGCATAGGAATCGGGAACGGAAGGACCGGCGATAAACGTCAGCCGCTCGTCGTCCACGCCTGATATCGAGCAGATGACGCCCGGCGCCAGCGCCTCGACGCCGAGACAGAAAGTTGTCAGGACATTTTCAAGCGAATCGCCCAGCGCAATTCCGACAAGAATTTCCTGCTGGAGAGCGTGCAGCCGCTCTCCAACATGTATTTGGTCCGGAACTCTTACCTGCCCGGTCATTGCCCGCCGGCTATCACTCGTTAAATGCGCGAACGCGCATAGAGAAAAACTGCTCGAATATCGTCCAATAGAAAATGCAGCGAAAGAGTTTAAGAAACTAAAACTGGGGCGCGAAACAAGAATGTCGTCCGAATAGTGAGCGATTATATAATAAGTTCTTCAATATGACCGCATCTGTAAAAATCGCATACTTGGACCGCGCACTGATCCGATCTGCCCGGAAACGGCGGTAAGCTGGAAATTAACCGTTGGCCCCACCACGCTGCCGTTCGGCGGTGCAAAAACGTCCTGCCGGAGACAGATCCGGCGCACAGGTAAGCGCATGGCCGCCCTTGAGCACAAAGCTAGGAGGTGGGCAGCGTTCACCACCGTCAGTATCTTGCCCGATCCCGTACCTTAATTGCCATTTTGTCAGTCGACGAACCGCCAAATTCGTGGCTTGGATCCGCCTAGTCGCAATATTGCCAAACTAACTCCGTGTCTCTGACCACAGCGTGCGTTTGAAAGGCAACGATTGAAACCTAACTGCCATCCAAAGTTGCCTTCCACCGACGAAGGGCTTGGCCCTGCGACAAAGTTGAAATAACCGTCGGGCCGCCGATATAAGCCCTCGCAACATCCAATCATCCAACCCTCATCTGGTCTCTGAACAACATGCCTTTCACGCTCGACCGTCGACACGTTTTAGCCGGCGCTCTCACGACCACGGTTGCGGGATGGACGACCTCGGCCAGAAGCGACACACCTGTCGGTGCAGCCAACCTTGGCGCGCCGCAGCCGTTTTCCTTCGATGCCCTGAAGCAGCAGGCGAAGACGCTCTCGAAATCGCCGTACGTTCCGCCGCCGCAGCCCGACAAGTCCGATCCCTTGCGCGACATGACGTTCGATACGTTCGCTCAGGCCGTGTTCAAACCTGACATGGAGCTTTGGCATGGCGTCCCGGGCGCCCAGACCGTGCGATTGTTTCCGCAGGGCCGCTTCTACGCCGAGCCCGTTCGCATCTACGTGCTCGAAAACGGCTCGGCGCGGGAAGTTGTCTATAGTCCCGACTATTTCGATATGCCGGCCGATCATCCGCTGCGCAAACTGAAGAACGCCGGTTTCGCGGGGTTCCGCCTGATGAGCCGCGGCGGCGTCAGCGATTGGCTCGCCTATCTCGGCGCGTCCTACTTCCGTTCCTCCGATCCAAACGATCAATACGGCGGCTCGGCGCGCGGACTTGCCATCAACACCGGCAAACCGGAGGAATTCCCCCGCTTCACGAGCTTCTGGCTCGAACAGAACGGCAGCGGCATGACGATCTATGCGCTGCTCGAAAGCCAGAGCGTGACGGGTGCCTATCGCATGGACAGTCGACGGATCGAAGGCGGCCAAGGCGGCGCGCTGCAGGACATCGAGTGCGAACTCTATTTCCGCGCCCCTGTTGACATGCTCGGCATCGCACCGCTCACCGGCATGTTCTGGTATGGCGAAAACTCCGGTTTTACACGCGGCGACTGGCGGCCTGAAGTCCACGACTGCGATGGACTGTCGATGTGGACCGGCCGCGGCGAACGCATCTGGCGCCCACTCTCCAATCCGCCGCGCATCGTGACGAACAGCTTCGTCGACGAAAATCCGAAGGGCTTCGGATTGATCCAGCGCGACCGCAATTTCGAAAACTACCAGGACGACAGCTTGTTCTACGATCGGCGGCCGAGCATGTGGGTTGAACCCCTGTCGGGCTGGGGCAAAGGCTCCGTCAACCTCGTCCAGCTGCCGACGACCAACGAAACCGAAGACAACATGGTCGCCTTCTGGACGCCGGCGGAGCCCGTGGTTGCCGGCTCGGTCATCAACTCGCGCTATCGCTTGTTCTGGGGCATCGATTCCCCGCCGGTCGGTGATGTCGCGCGTATCGTGGCGACCCGGATCGGAATAGGTGGTCTCGGCGGCCGCGACCTTGACCTGCGCCATATCAAGCGAAATGCCAAGAAATTCATGATCGATGTCGAAGGCAAGACGCTTGACGATGAGACTCGCTATGGCGGCACCAAAACCGTGGTGACGACGAGCCACGGCACGCTGAGCGGCATCGAGGCCTTCCCTGTTGTCGGCACCAACCGCTGGCGCATGATGTTCGACCTTAGTGACCTGAACGGCCAGCCTGCGGATCTCCGCGCCTATCTTGCGAAGGACGGCGAAGCCCTGAGCGAAACCTGGATCTATCAGGCCTTCCCCTAAGCGAGGTCTCCGGCCAGCGATTAGTGTTGTAGCAGCCGCACAGCCCAAAGCTGTGCGGTGCAATCCATTTTTGACCTGGCGCAGATCGCCGGGAGGCGTCTTGCGCCGTGATTTTGCTGCGACAGAGCGCCTTTTTGAGGCACACTCCTGCCCAATCCCTGAGCGCTAAAATGCTGAAAACGCTTTGGATATACCGTTTACGCATAACGGTTATTCCGCCACCAAGCGTTGCAGAAAAAGCCCATTTCGCAGATGCAAAAGAATTGCCGGGGCGGCGATTGATGGAAAAGGTGCGATGGGCAAACCCGAATTCATTGGCAAGAAGTCGAAAGCCGCTGGCGGCTGGGGCGCACTGAAAAGCTGCGGGAAAAAACTTCTCGCAAGCGGCGCGCCGCTGTCCGGCGCCGTCACGATGCTGAAGGCCAACCAGCCCGACGGTTTCGATTGCCCGGGTTGCGCATGGGGCGATCCTGAGCACGGCTCATCGTTTGAGTTCTGCGAGAACGGCGTCAAGGCCGTGGCCTGGGAATCGACGGACAAGCGCGTCCATCCCGACTTCTTCAAAAGCCACACCGTCACCGAGCTTCGCACCTGGACCGACTACGAAGTCGAACGCGCCGGCCGCCTGACCAACCCGATGCGTTACGACCGCGCAACCGACCGCTACGTTCAAGTCACCTGGGACGAGGCTTTCTCGGAAATTGGTCAGGTCCTGCGGAGCCTCGACAGTCCCGACCGCGCCGAGTTCTACACCTCCGGTCGCGCATCCAACGAAGCCGCCTATATTTATCAGCTCTTCGTCCGCCTCTACGGCACGAACAATTTCCCCGATTGCTCCAACATGTGCCACGAGGCGAGTGGCGTAGCGCTTGAGCAAGCCGTCGGCATCGGCAAGGGCTCCGTTCTGCTTGAAGACTTCGAGAAGGCCGACGCGATCTTCGTCATTGGGCAAAACCCCGGCACCAATCACCCGCGCATGCTGGGTGATCTCCGTCGTGCCGCGCTACGCGGCGCCAAGATCGCGGTCTTCAATCCGGTCCGCGAAAAAGGCCTTGAGCGCTTCGCCGACCCACAAGACAAGCTCGAAATGATCACCGGCGGCAGCACTGCGATCGCCAATGAATATTATCAGGTCCGTCTCGGCGGCGACATGGCCGCCATCCGCGGTATCGCCAAAGCCGTGTTGGCAGCCGATGACGCCGCAATTGCCGCCGGGCACGCCTCGCTTCTCGATCGCGCATTTCTGAAGCAGCACACAACCAGCTTCGACGCCTATCGCGCCGCCGTCGATGCGACGACGTGGGAACATATCGAAGATCAGTCCGGCATGTCGCGCGAGCAGCTCGAAGGCCTGGCGAAAATCTATATCGAATCCAATCGCACGATCTGCACATGGGCGATGGGTGTCACCCAGCACCGCCACTCGGTGCAGACGATCCGCGAGATTGCAAATTTCCTGTTCCTTCGCGGCAATGTCGGTCGCCCCGGCACCGGCCTTTGCCCTGTGCGCGGCCACTCTAATGTGCAGGGCGACCGCACGGTCGGCATCAACGAAAAGCCGTCGAAGGCTTTCCTTGACGCGATGGAAAAAGAATTCCGCGTGCCGATGCCCCGCAATCCCGGCCATAACGTTCTGGCCGCCATCGGCGCGATGCTCGACGGCACGGCGCAAGCGTTCATCGGCCTCGGCGGCAACTTCGCCCGCGCGACGCCTGACAGCCCGTTGATCGCCAAAGCGCTGATGAACCAGAAGCTGACAGTCAATATCGCAACCAAGCTCAATCATGGCCACCTGCTGCCGGGCGAAGTGAGCTATGTGCTCCCTTGCCTCGGCCGCACCGAGATCGACCGCAACTCCGATGGCGTCGCGCAGATCGTGACGGTCGAAGATTCGATGAGCATGGTGCATGGCTCGGGCGGCATCAACAAACCGGCTTCGCCAGAGCTGAAGTCTGAAATCGCCATCATTGCGGGTATCGCCGAAGCGACCGTCGGCTCCGAGATCGTCGACTGGAAAGGCCTCGCCCACCATTACGATCGCATCCGCGATCTGATCGCGCGAACCATTCCTGGCTTCCACGACTTCAACACGCGCGTTCGCAAGCCACGCGGCTTCCGCCTGCCGAACGGCCCAGCCGAACGCATCTGGAATACGCACTCGGGCAAGGCGACGTTCTCGGACTGCGAGCTTCCCGTAAAGACCGAGCATCAGCGCGCGCTCGGCGAGCACGGGACGTTCGTGCTTCAGACGTTCCGCTCTCACGACCAATATAACACCACGGTGTACGGCCTCGATGACCGCTATCGCGGCATCTACGGTGAGCGCCGCGTCGTATTCGTCAACCCGGACGACCTCGCCGAGATCGGCGCCAATGCCGGTGATCGCGTCGATATCATCGGCCTGCACGACGATGGCGTCGAACGCATCGCCGAAAGCTTCCGAGTCGTGCCCTATCAGCTGCCGCGCGGCTCCGTCGCCGGGTACTATCCGGAATTGAACGTGCTCGTACCGATTTCAACGGCGGGTGAACTCAGCGATACACCGACGTCAAAATCGGTTCTCGTGACCTTCCGGCTGTCCGAGCAAGCTCAGGCCGCATGAGCTCTGCGCCTGAAAGCGAACTCACCGAAGACGATTTTCTCGAGGCCGTCTCTGCCATCCGCTTTATCGCGCCCGATCTTTCACCGATTGGCGCGGCGATGCTGGCTGCAATTCATTTCGGCATCGCCAACGACAGTCGCGCCTTTTCACTGAAGCTCGGCGTCGAGCATGCTCTGACGCTTCGCGAAGTCACGGCACTATCGAGCCCCGAGCTTGGACTTTTGAATATCGTCAGTCGTAGTGAGCGCACACAACGCACGCACTTTGCGTTGACTGACAAAAGCAATCAGCTCATTGCGCGCGCATTCGCTTCAAATTGAACGAATGCCGCGCCGATATCGCTCGCGACAATGTGATGATCTCTGAAACGCACTTTCTCTCACACTGCGGAAATGCACGCATTCTTGCGATGAACACCGACCAATCGGCATATGCTCTCCAGCAATGCGTATAGAGCTGATGGCTTCAGTGTCTTCGATCTGACGTGAGCATGTGCTACGGTGTTGCGTGTGGGGGAAGAAAGTTCGGGAGTGAACCGATGGACTCTTCTCGCGCGTACCTGCCAGACGCACTCGATCGCATGACGATCGTCCTCCAACGCGCCGCCAAAGAGCTCAATCTCGCTGGCTTACCGTCTTCAGAAAAAGAGCGACTGGCTGTCTGCATTCTCTCAGTCGGCAACACATATACCGACGTCAATCGCCTGCTCGAAAAATCGGTCCGCATTTATCTTCGCGCGCGCACGGCGAGCATCACGCAGCGACGTCAGCCTGCTGAAGTGACGGCATTCTTCTAATCTTGTGTCGGCGCCAAACTCGGAATCACGTCGTTATCGGCATCCGTTTGCGTTACGACGCCGTTTCGTTCCGACAAACTCTTGTCGTTGTCGATGCTGTAGCCGACCGCAAACAGCATCCCGAGCACAAAAACGGCCAATAGCCAAGGGAACGGGCCGTGCTCCGTTACACCGTCTAAGCTGCGTTGCGTTGATCGAGGCGTTCGGACCATACGTCCTCCGGAACGTTTCTTTCGTTTTCTCCGAACCCGCCATCATCGTCGAAGTTCCACGCTTTCAATATTTGCCACGCAGCTCCAGAGCGCTCCAAATCACCACGGTCGAGCGAATTGGATTATTTCGGACTGAGCCGGGCTCAGTGCCCGCTCCACGGCATGATCGGAACCGTCGAAATGGCGTTGTACGGCGAGCCATCGACCAACCGGTCGCTGATCGCGACGTAAACCAGCGTGTTGCGCTTTTTGTCGATAGCTCGGTAAACGTGCGTGTGCTTGAAGAACAGTGACGTGCTTTCCGAATAGACTTTCTCTTCGTCGGCGAGCTTCGCAATGTCGACGGTGATCGGGCCGACTTGGCGGCAAGCGATAGAAAATCTCGACGGATCTTCAGCGATTCCGAACGTGCCCTTGAGACCGCCCGTCCTAGCCTGACTGATGTGGCAGGCCACGCCAGGAACTTTAGGATCGTCAAAAGCGCTGATGCAGACTTTGTCGTTGGCGCCGATCAGCCGGAACGTCGTGCTGATGCAGGCGATGTCATCCGCCCTGGCGCCCGGAGCGTTGGCCATCCAAAGCCCGAGAGCTGCCGCCAACCAAGTATATCGCATCGAATATCTCCATTCCGATCGTTCGTCGAAGAATGGAGAAGTGGCCATTACCCAAGAAACGCGCAAGGCCGAGGCGCGCTTGGGCGCGCCGTTAGCCCGCAGCGATCAAGCGCTCAAGCTCGGCAAGATAAACCTGATCGACCTCGCGCATTTCGCTCGTCAGGTTTTCATTGTGAAGCCGCTCCTCGGCCTCAGCCTTTTGCAGCCTGAGCAGATCCAGCAATCCCATTCCCGCCTCCATGGTAGCTTCCAAAAAGGCTACACCGAACCATGCTCTGCGCGAAGAAAAGCGCAGAGCATGCAGGATTTATGTTGTGGATTGTCGATTCGCTCTAAACGCGGATACGCGCCTGATACCGCTACTTTCGTTGCTTGAGATAGCGCGCCGGAACTTCGCCCGCATCGACGAGCGCCTGCACGCATTCGGTGGAGAGCACGCGGCGATTGCTCTCGAAGCAACGGCGAAGCTCTGCGCTTCCCTGCTTGTACTTCGCACAGAGGCTTCCATAGTCTGCCGAACAGGCATCCTTGACCTTCTGTGAATAGGCCAGGGCCGATGTGCTCACGAGGCCGACCGCACCTGCGGCAATTACAAGGTTCAGCGCGATTTTACTTTTCTTCATTGCGTCCTTCCCAACAACTTGCCCCTCAACTTTCTTAACCCGAATTGCCAATGCCACGACATTGGTTTCCACGTTATGCATTTTGCACGGATGGAGGCTAATGTGGCACTTCGCGCCATGAACCTGCGATGAACCCGCATTGTCTCGGCCGCATCTTGCAACCCATTTCAAGATAACCATATTTTTGCCGCGATGAACCTTCGCGTTTGCTGGCCGCCAGAAAGCCCTTAAAGTCGTTGGGATGAGCGGTTGTACTGGATTTGGTTCGCAAATCTTCGGGACAGGGTCGCGATGACGGACGGACTGAGCGTTGGTTGGCGTTGGAAATCGCTACGCAGCGGCATCTGCGGCGGCGCCGTATTGGCTATGTCGCTGCTTTCGAATTCCGCTGCCTACGCCGTTAGCGATCGCGTCAAAAGTGCCTGCCGAAACGACTATTTTCAACATTGCAGCCAATACATGGTCGGCAGTGAAGAGCTTCGCCAATGCATGCGCAAGGTCGGCGAAGACCTCTCAACACCATGCCTTGTAGCCCTCGTTCAGGACGGCGAGATCACCAAGCAGGACGTTGAACGCCACAACGCCGCAAAGACTGCGGTCGAGAAGACCGGAACAGCGAAGACTGGGCCCACCAAAAAGACCAGGGTCGGCCAGGCGGCAAACGAAGCGATGGAAGACCCCAAGGCCGCGGCAGCCAAGGCAACAGCCGCTCAGACCGCCAAAACGCATAAGACGGCCGCCAAGAAAAAACATGCCAAGAAGACGGACGCGGAGAGCGCCGCGAAACCAAAGAGCACAACTGAGCCAGCCGTGACGTCGGCCAAAACCCACCACTCCGGGAAGAAAACCAAATCGGCGAAATCGACGAAGGCAGCCAAGACGACCACCAAAAAACCGATCTCTGGCAAAAATGCGAAGGCGACCGCGGCTAAGCCTGCCGCAACCGCGAAGGCGAAAACTGCCGCGAAGACCGCCACGAAAAAGGCTTCGCACTCCAAAAAGACCGCCAATGCCGCTCACGCCAAAACCAAGTCCGCAAAGACGGCAAGCAGCGCCGGGACAGCCGTTAAAGCCAAGAAAACCTCAAAGAAAAAGAGCACGGCCAAACACGCAACAAAACCTGTTGAGGCGACGGCGCCTTAAGGACTTTGACAAAGCGCAAACGACCGCCGCGCAGGACAGGCGATCGTAGTCAGGCACTCCGCCCTTCAGGCCAGCCCAATGGGAGAATTCATGTCAGGCCATTTCCACGCTGTCGTTTGGATCGATCACCACGAAGCCCGCGTTTTCCACTTCAGCGCTTCAGAGGCCGATACCATCGTTGTCCATCCCAAGGATCCTGTCCGCCACATCCATCACAAGGCGAATTCCATCGGCAGCGGCCACGCGAGCGAAGATCAGGAATTTCTGCAAAATGTCACGAATGCGCTCGCAGATGCCGGAGCCATTCTCGTCACCGGCCCGGCCAACGAAAAGAACGTCCTTGTAAACCATATCGCACAGCACGCACCTGCGCTGAAGGCAAAGATCCAAGGCGTCGAAACGCTCGGCCATCCCACGGACGGTGAGGTGCTGGCGTTGGCACGCAAATTCTTCTGGGAAGACCACCAGGAACCGCCCCGCGTCAGCTAATTACGATGGGTCGAGCCTCCTATAGCGGCTTGCTTCGCGGCATTGCTAAAACGCCCGATTAACGGCGGCGCGGATAGCGACAGATCGCGGATAGCGCGCTAGATTTCCCCTCCAACGAGCAAAAACGTCGACGGACCGATCCCTAAGGGAAAAAGTATCTATGTCGAACAAAGACCCGATGAGCTGGATGTTGTCCGAGGCCGTCGAATCCCTCGCCCGCGCCGAACGCATGCATCGCCAGTTTTTCCGGCTGCAGCCTTCGGGGCCAGCGAACGAACCTTCGTGGGAACCGCCTATTGACGTTCTGGAGACCGAAACCGAAATCCTGGTGTTCGTGGCGTTGCCGGGCGTCGATCCCGACAACGTCACAGCCGCCATCGACAACGGCGTTCTTGTCGTCTCGGGACGCCGTGTTCTGCCGCGCGAGCTTCGCGACGCAATCATCCACCGCCTCGAACTGCCGCAGGGCCGCTTCGAGCGCCGCCTTCAATTGCCGGCGGGCCGCTACGTCGTGCAGCAGTTCGTACAAAATGGCTGCCTTGTCTTTTCGCTGACCAAGGCCGGTTGAGGGATTCCCAATGAAGACACTCGGTGAGACGAACCCACCCACCTCGGAAGGCTCTGCGCCTTCGAGTCAGGGCGCTACGCCGAACATTGCACTACCGTCGGACGCACTCATCCTCGTGCCGGTTCGCAAGCTTGTGCTTTTTCCGGGCCTCATTCTGCCGATCACCGTCGGTCGCGCGAAATCCATTTCCGCAGTTCAGCAGGCCGTGCGTGAGGAACGCCAGATCGGCATCGTCCTGCAACGCGATCCGGAAAACGATGATCCCGGCCCCGACGATCTGCACCGTGTCGGCACACTTGCCAACATCGTCCGCTACATCGCGGCGCCCGACGGAACGCATCACATCGTCGTCCAAGGCGTGCAGCGCATTCGCATCCTGGATTTCCTTCCCGGCACCCCGTTCCCGGTGGCTCGCGTCGTCAACATTCCCGAGCCCGAAACGCGCTCGACGGAAATCGAAGCGCGCTTCCGCAATTTGCAGGCCCAGGCGCTCGAAGCCGTTCAGCTTCTGCCGCAGGCGCCGCCGGAACTGATCGCGACGATCCAGAACGCGACATCCCCGGCCACCCTCGCCGATCTCGCGGCAGGCTACATGGACATCCCATCCGAGCAGAAGCAGTCCATCCTCGAAACTGTCGACCTCTCGACGCGCATAGACCGCGTCTCGGCGCTCCTTGCCGAGCGCATCGAAGTCATGCGTCTCACCCAGGAAATCGGCCGCCAGACCAAAGCTGCTTTCGACGAGCGTCAGCGCGAAGCCGTGCTGCGCGAGCAGATGGCCGCCATTCAGCGCCAGCTTGGCGAAGGCGACGGCAAATCGCAGGAGGTCGCCGAGCTGACGGAGGCCATCGCCAAAGCGAAAATGCCTCCCGAAGTCGAGAGCCAGGCCAAGAAGGAACTCGCACGCTATCAGCGCATGCCGGAAGCGGCAGGCGAAGCAGGCATGATCCGTACCTATCTCGACTGGCTGATCGAATTGCCGTGGAGCTTGCCGGAAGTAAAGCCGATCGACATCGCCGAAGCCCGGCGCATCCTCGATCAAGATCACTTCGGCCTCGAAAAGATCAAGACGCGCATCATCGAATATCTCGCGGTACGTAAGCTGGCCCCTCAGGGCAAGGCTCCGATCCTGTGCTTCGTTGGTCCCCCAGGCGTCGGCAAGACGTCACTCGGCCAGTCGATCGCGCGCGCCATGGGCCGCCCGTTCGTACGCGTCAGCCTCGGCGGCGTTCACGATGAAGCCGAAATCCGTGGCCATCGCCGCACGTATGTCGGCGCGCTGCCGGGCAACATCATTCAAGGCATCAAGAAAGCCGGGGCGCGCAATTGCGTCATGATGCTCGACGAAATCGACAAGATGGGCCGCGGCATCCAGGGCGATCCGTCAGCCGCGATGCTGGAGGTCCTCGATCCTGAACAGAACAGCACCTTCCGCGACAACTATCTCGGCGTGCCGTTCGACTTGAGCCGCGTCGTTTTCATCGCAACGGCGAACATGCTGGACACAATTCCTGGCCCGCTGCGCGACCGCATGGAGATCATCAGCCTTGCCGGCTATACGGAAACGGAGAAGTTGCAGATCGCCCGCCGCTATCTCGTAAAGCGCCAGCTCGAAGCCAACGGCCTGAAGCCTGAGCAGGCCGACATCGACGACGATGCAATCGCCGCCATCATTCGGGGTTACACGCGCGAGGCCGGCGTCCGCAATCTCGAACGCGATATCGGTCAGGTGTTCCGCCACGCCGCCGTGCAGATCGCGGAAGGCAGCACCCAGCATGTCCATATCGGCGTCGCGGACGTCAGCGCGACGCTTGGACAGCCACGCTTCGAGAACGAAGTCGCCATGCGCACCAGCGTTCCGGGCGTCGCGACAGGCCTAGCCTGGACACCCGTCGGCGGCGACATCCTCTTCATCGAAGCGACCCGCGCACCCGGCAAAGGCGGCCTGATCCTGACCGGCCAGCTCGGAGACGTCATGCGTGAAAGCGCCCAGGCGGCGATGACGCTCGTCAAGAGCCGCGCGACCTCGCTCGGTATCGATCCCGCCATTTTCGAACGAAACGATATCCATGTGCACGTCCCCGCCGGGGCTACGCCAAAGGACGGCCCGAGCGCGGGCGTCGCGATGTTCATGGCGCTCGTCTCGCTGCTGACGAACCGCACGATCCGCAGCGACACCGCAATGACTGGCGAAATCTCGCTGCGCGGGCTCGTGTTGCCGGTCGGCGGCATCAAGGAGAAAGTTGTTGCAGCAGCCGCGGCCGGCATCACCCGCGTGATGCTACCCGCGCGCAATCGCCGAGACTACGACGACATCCCGGAGGATGCCCGCAAGCACCTGGAGTTCATCTGGCTCGAACGCGTCGACGATGCTGTAGCTGCAGCGCTCGAAAGCGCGCCTTCCGAGAAAGTGGAAAGCTGATACTGCCGCTCGCCAAGCGATAGGGAATTGCAATTGCGGCCAAGCTCTAGCAACCATACGGCAAATGAGCGAAACCGCACTTTCCAAAAGAGTTGTCTACGCCGCCCTGATCGGCAATCTACTGGTCGCCGCCACAAAATTTGTTGCTGCGGCGGTGACCGGTAGCTCGTCGATGCTGAGCGAAGCGGTTCATTCGCTGGTCGACACCGGCAACGAAGCTCTGCTGCTCTATGGCTATTTCCGCTCCAGTCGCCGCCCCGACGACACACATCCACTAGGGTATGGCCGCGAACTATATTTCTGGAGCTTCATCGTCTCGTTGCTGCTGTTCGCGATCGGCGCCGGCGTGTCCATCTACGAAGGCATCGATCATATCATCGAGCCGAATCCCATCACCAATCCTGGCGTCAACTATATCGTATTGGCGATCTCGGCGGTCTTCGAGGGTACGTCTTGGTGGATTGCGCTGAAGCGCTTCGGTAAGCTGAAGGGCCGGCGCGGATACTGGGAAACGGTGCGCGACAGCAAAGATCCACCCTCGTTCATGGTGCTGTTCGAAGACACTGCAGCGCTCATCGGCATTGCAATTGCGGCGGCCGGAAACTTCGCCGCACAGCATTGGGATATTTCCTGGGTCGATGGCGCAGCGTCGATTCTCATCGGCATCGTTCTCGCCATCGCCGCCACCGTCCTTGCACGCGAGAACAAGGCGCTCCTTATCGGCGAACGCGCCAGCGATGAAGTGATCAGTTCGATCCTCTCCCTCGCGATCAGTGAACAGAGCGTCGACGGCGCCAATAACGTCTTCGCGCTGCATTTGGCGCCCGATCAGATTCTGGTCGCACTGAGCCTAGAATTCTCCGACGAACTTCGCACGCCTCAAATCGAAGCCGCCGTCGTCCGTCTCGAAGAGCGAATTCGCGCCATGCACCCGGAGGTCATATCGCTCTTCATCAAGCCGCAGACGCGCCGCACGTTCGAAAAAATGCGCGCAGAATTCTACGGCAATAGCGAGGAAACCGGCTGACGGCGCAACAGCGGAAACGGCGGCGACGTCGACCTTTAAACAGCCAAAACCTTGCGATCGCGGGACTGCGTGCGGTGTGCGTAACGCGAATCGAGGCGGCGACGTAACGCTTCTGTATGTTCCCAGTGATCCCAACCCTTCGCGGGTGCCTGCCAAGCTACCGGTCCAGCCAATCCGCCTCCTTCATGAAACGAGGACACGAACCGTGAAAGCTTTTATTATCCTCGCCCTCGCAGTCTCTTTCTTGGCGGCCGATGCCGCGCAGGGGGCTCCCTTGGAATCGACGTCCGCTTCGACGACTTATCACCGCGTTGCGATCGACGGCATCGGCATATTCTATCGCGAGGCCGGCCCGAAGAACGCACCGGCGATCGTTCTGCTGCATGGCTTTCCGTCGTCCTCTCGCGAGTTCGACACGCTCATTCCTCTGCTCGCGACGCGCTATCATGTGATCGCACCGGATTTTCCGGGCTTCGGCCAGAGCGACGCGCCCCCACCGTCAGCTTATGCTTACACGTTCGATCATCTAGCGAACACGATGGACGCGTTCCTCGATCAACTCGATATCAAGACATACTCGTTCTATCTCCACGATTATGGTGGACCTGTAGGATTCCGCATCATGCTCGCGCATTCGGAGCACATAAAGTCGCTCATCATCCAGAACGCAAACGTCTACAAGGAAGGTCTGGGAACCAAGTGGGCGACTATCGCAAAGTACTGGTCCGATCCGAAATCCCACCCCGAGGTATTTGAAGCATTCGTTTCGCGGACAGCGACCGAGCAGCGCCACACCTTAGGCACATCGCATCCGGAGCGTTACAATCCGGATACGTGGACGGACGAGTACGCTCATCTCTCAAAACCCGGACAGCACGCCATACAATCCGCGCTTCTCTACGATTATCGCACGAACGTCACATCCTATCCGGAATGGCAAGCGTGGCTGCGGGCGCACAAGCCGCCGACGCTGGTGGTGTGGGGACGGAATGATCCCTCGTTCATTGCGCCGGGTGCCGAAGCATTCAAGCGCGACCTACCCGATGCCGAAATACATTTGCTTGATGCAGGACACTTCGCGCTGGACGAGAAAAATGACGACATCGCTCGTCTGATACTCCAATTCCTGGCGAAACGTGTCGACCGGGCCGCGCCCTAAGAAGCGGCGGCACCCTCCGGGCGGCAAGTAACAAACCGATCCCAATGCACGTAGTGCTCGATGGCAGGGCAGTCATGCTTGCCGCGATCTCTCATGTTCGCTCAGCTTTCCAAGAATTCAACCCGGAGCATCCGATGACCCCCCGCATCGCAATCATATTAACCGGCGTCTTGATCGCCGCAGGAAGCAGCGTCGCGCAGGCAAAGCCTCACGCCAAGAATCCCGATAAGGCACAGATCGTCGCCGTAGATCGCTTCAGCGCCAAGGCGGCGCATTTGCAATTGCGCACCTCAACCAATGGCATCCCGGGCCCCAATAAGCCCGTCGATTTCGACAAAGGCCCTTTCATTACCACCGGACTGTCACCGACCAAGGGCAAGCCGGTGCGCTATTACAATTTCGATGTCCAGAATCTGACCCCTGCTCCCGTTTATGTCTTCTATCGCAAGGGTGAGAAAAGCCCGATCTCAGGTCAGCTCGACATCATCGATAATCTGCCGGGAGAAAAGGGCTATAACGATTTCCGCCAGGTCTACAAAGTCTCGGTTCCATCCGATTATGTGGTGAATTCAATCACCGATAAAACTCAATTGCGCCAGTCCGGTTACACGATCGAGAAAACCGATACCCTGTTCAACATGCCTGTGGTTCCCGACAAATCGGTTGCGCGACAACGTCTGAACGGTGAGAGCGCCGAACTGCAGCGCGCCTGGTACAAGGGCAAAGTTGCGAAGTATTTCGCTTTCAACGAAGCGCCGCTTTCTGTGGCTGGGGCGGACGTCCCCATTTCGCCGATCTACGTAACTTTCAATGTCAATCCCAATGAGCCGAAGGGCGGTCCAGGTTCGGGTTTCCGCAGCGAACCCAACTCCCCGCAAACCCACAACGTCCCTGCCACGCTTCCGGGCGAAGAAGGTTATTCGCCGCTGTGGTCGGTCAACGTCTACGACAATTCCGATTGGTCGAAAGTCAGCAATCTGGATACCGCGCAGAACGCCAAATTGCTCGGCCCAGGCGTTGCAAACGTCAATTGCCCGATCGTTTTCGTCACCCCTTGAGGTGACAAGAATGCGGAGCCCCCCGGGGCCTCTGACACTCCCGCACTTCGCCGCGCGTGAGCCGCGTTACCGGCCACGCCGGCGAATTGGCCTTATAAGCTGACCGCGGGATGACGGCATCGTCGTCCCGAGGTCAACAGAAGTCGAGATGGTTCACGCCGTGCGCGGAGCTTGCTGCGCAGAAACCAACGGGCGAGCGAAACGGCTCGCAATGACGGACAGAATCAACAACCCAACAAACGAAAGGGCGTTGACTTCAAACACTCTGGCGACGGTTGCGACAGAGAAGGCATCATCCGAACTTCCGAGCGGGATGCCTGCGACGTAGAGCGCCAGCTCATAGGCCGCGAAAGCCAGCAAGAACGAGACGGCCAGAAGCACCGGCCAAGCGCGGGTCATCCCAGTTGCAAGCCGAGCAGCAGCGAATGCACCGATCGTTGCGACGCCGATCGCCGCGCCCCAGGCATACGACTCGAACGTGTCCGGATAGCTCAGGAACGCATAACCGACGATCTGGTTGGTGAGCCATGCCGTGACGACGAGCGCCAATCCCGTGCGGGCATCCATTCGTGTCGCCGCCAGCGCTGCAATAGCGGCGAGCGGCGCGGCGCAGGCGAACGCGAAGCTGCCGCCAACGCTCAAAGCTGCGATGAGCGCCACCCAAATGGCACTCAGGGCAAGCGATGAGGAAAACGTTTGATCGTCAAATCGGGAACCAAATTTCATTGTCATGTCCTTCTGAAATCGTTCTCTGGCGGACGAAAGCGCCGGGACGGGAGGCTATCCGTAAATACCATAGCCGTCGCCCGCCAGAGAAGCGCTTAGTTCGTAAACCTGATACCGCCATAGGCGCCGATGCCGGTCGCCAGGAAGCCGTCAGGAATCTCGTAGTGCTCGTCGAAAAGGTTATCGATGCGGCCGTAGATGCTCATATTGTCGGTCAGCTTGTAGTCGGCCGCGACGTTGACCACCGTGAAGCTCGGCAAGATCTCGTTCTCGAATGTCGCGCGATTGATGTCGAGCGAGTCACCGTAGTAGAGCACCGCCCCCGTCAGGAGCAGCTTGTCCGTCGGCGCCCATCCGAGAGAGACGCTCGCCTTGTTGTGCGGGCGGCGCAGAAGCCATCCGCCCGTATCTTCGTTGGTTGCCTGCGTGTAGGTATAATCCGCACGGATACGAAGATCCTTCGTCAAATCCGCTGAAATAAACGCTTCGACGCCATCCGTTTTCGCGTTACCGACATTGGCATACGTTGAAACGAAGGTCGTTGGATCGTAAGTGCTCTCGATCAGATCCGTGATGTCGTTCCGGAAGTAGGTCGCGCCAAACTGTGCGCGGCCACCGAAAATTGCTTGCTCGAAGCCGACATCGTAACCGGTATTTTCCTCCGGTTTGAGATCAGGGTTTCCATAGAAAAAGTAAGCGGGATAATCCTGAAACCGCTGGCTGAGGCTCGGGGCTTTGAAGCCCGTGCCAATGCTGCCCTTGATCTTGGTTCCTGTGCTCTCGATCACATAGGCCGGCGCGACACGCCACGTCGTGTGACCGCCGAAGTTCTCGTTATCATCGTAGCGCACGTTCGCCGCGACGAAGAGATTGCGAATGACCTCAGCCTGAAGCTCCGTATAGACACCGTTGTTCCACTCCTCGGCGAATGTGCGCTGGCCCTCATAGGAAGAACCACCGCCCGAAAAGACCTCATTGATCTGGCGGCCATCAAATTGCTCGATCTGATGTTCGGCGCCTGTAACCAGCGTATAGCCCGGCGCGAGGTTCCAAACATTGCGCCAATCGTACTTAACCCGGTCACCCTGATAGTAGCTGTTGCCCGTGAGGTTGACGTGGTCGATATTATCGGTATGAGAGTTGGAATAATTGATGCCGAAATAGTTCGTCAGATTGCTGAACGTGCGCCAGACTACTTCGCTGCGCGAGTAAAAATCATCGACGTCGGAACCCGATTGATATGGCGCCGGATAGGATGTGTTTGTGAACGGATCGTAGGCGTCACCCGTGTAATGCAGCGTGCCGTCGGTGTATCGGGCGACGAGATTGACCGTCACATCCTTGGTGATATCGACACCGACTTTCGATGAGTAGGTCCAGTTATCGTATCGGTTCGAATGACGCTGCTCTCCCGGAAGAAGTAAATTCTCGGGCGTCACGGGGATGTCGTCGGCGCGAAAATGCGAGACATTGAAGTAGTAGTTGTACTTGTTCGTGCCACCGCTAATGCTCGCAGCCTGATTGAACGTCCCAAAAGAGCCGCCCTCTATCATTGCGGTCGCCTTCGGCGGACCATAGCCCCTCTTCGTGTAAATCAGGATCACGCCACCGAGCGCATCCGCGCCGTAAAGACCACTCTGCGGACCGCGCAAAACTTCAACGCGTTCGATATCCATGGCGAGCATCTGGCCCAGATCGAACGTGCGATTGGGTGTGGTCGGATCGCTGACGTCGATGCCGTCGATCAGAATCTTCGTGTGATTGGAGTTCGTTCCGCGCATGAACACCGACGTCTGACCGCCAGGACCGCCGGTCTGCACGATGTTAAGACCGGGAACCATCTTCAAAACGTCAGGCAGCGTGCGGCGCTGTTGAGCCGCGATTTCTTTTGCGGTGATAACTGTGACGGAACTTCCGATCTGATCGACGGGCTCGGGCGTACCCGTTGGAGACACCGCGATGTCAGAGGAATCGACGGTCGTCGAAGAATCGCTGGAATTCGAAGCGGCCGGCGTTGAAACCTGTTGGGCCGCTGCCGGCGCCTTGACCTTTTTGGACGGCGCATCGCTGTCGTCGTCTGCCATGACGTTGACCGCCGGCAACTTGGTATTCGGCGAAGCTGGAACTTGCGCGCTCGCTTCCTGAGCTAAAATTCCAACTGTTGCAAAGGCGAACGCTATCCGCATTTTTCGCCGTCTTGACACACGCAGCATGAGACCCCCGGTCGCTGAAATCGGGGTGAGTTTCCAATTCGATCTGCAGATGTGCGGGATACGAGCGCGCAGACGCTGCGACGCGGCTCTTGAAAGCTGCGTCCCATGAATATCTGCACACTTGAAAGTTTTTATCCGCTCAGCATAACGACCTGCACGACCGAAGTGGTTGCCCACCGGTTGACATACAGCCGCCGCTACGGGTTTCCGCTCTACCGCGCCCTGCGCACGGGAGATGGGCAGCTTGTGCCGGCAGGTCTCCTGACTTGCGGCTCAGGCGTCTTCTCCGGCCTTCCCGAGGATCTCTATTGCGAGATCTTCAGTGGCTTTAGTCGGAGCCGACTCGCCGCTTACAGTTGCGAGGGCAGTCTCGGCATTGGCGCAAGAAGCGCCGCACCGCGTTCCCTTTTCATGACCGCTCAGCTTTCGCCGAGGGCCAACCGTCACGCCAACGATAAAGAAATAAGTCGGCCGAGCTGTCAATCCGGGATTTAAAGAAATTCAGCAGCACGCGTTTTGCGGATTTGCAATGCATTTGCCGCTGCCTTCCGGGAATCGGACAAATTCAGCATACGGATGTATCTCCCTGGATATTTTTCAAGGATGATTACGACCGGCGAGGATTGGCTTTTCTTTCTTCGCAACCTTTCGAGATCAGTGCTTCGACCATCACACGCGCACTGGATGAATAGCACGACCCTCCACTCCAAAGACACGCTCGTAGCGTTTCATTTCCGCAGACTCTCCCGTAGCTTTCGCGGAATTGTCAGACAGCTTGACCGCCGGTTTGCCATTGACGCGCGTGACCTTGCAGACAAGCGAGATCGCATCAAGACCAGGAGCGCCGTCCGGATCGCAGCCGCGAAAATCATTGGTGAGATTGGTGCCCCAGCCGAAGCTGGTTCGCACCCGCCCGTGAAAATGACGATACGTGTCTTCGATACTGTCGATATCCATACCGTCGGAGAAGATTAGTAGTTTTCCGCGCGGATCGACACCGTGCGCCTTCCACCACGCGATAATCTGTTCTCCGCCCTCGATCGGAGGCGCGCTGTCCGGGCGAAAGCCAGTCCATCCTGCAAGCCAATCGGGCGCACGCGCCAGAAAGGCTTTGGTTCCGAAAGTATCGGGCAACGCGATCAGCAGATTCCCGCGGTATTCCTGCCGCCATTGCTCCAAGACGCGATAGGGCGCCTTCGCCAAGTCCTCGTCACTATCTGCAAGAGCCGCTTCCACCATCGGCAATTCGTGAGCGTTGGTGCCGATAGCTTCTAAGTCGGCATCCATTGCAAGCAGCACGTTCGACGTTCCGATGAAGTGTCCGTCCAGCCCTTCTTTCAGTGCTTCGACGCACCAACGTTGCCATAGAAATCCGTGCCGACGCCGCGTGCCGAAGTCGGAAACGACAACGTCCGGCAGAGCGCGCAGCCGCTCCACCTTCTGCCAGAGCTTCGCCTTGGCGCGCGCGTAGAGCACATCGAGCGCAAAGCGACCCTTGGCGCGCATCGCGGCGCGCGACCTGAGTTCGTTGACGATCGCCAGCGCCGGAATTTCCCACATGGTCGTGTGGGTCCAAGGCCCTGCGAAATCGAGTTCATACTGACCATCGACTTTGCGAAGCTCATAATCCGGCAACTGAAAATCGGCGAGCCACGCGATGAAGTCCGCACCGAACATCTGCGTTTCGCCGTAAAAGCTGTTACCGGCGAGCCAGATGAGCTCCTTCTTGGTGAAACGTAGGGCACGTGCATGATCGAGCTGAGCACGCAACTCGCCCTCATCGAGGACGTCGGCAAGACGCACATCCTTCGAGCGGTTTATGAGCGAGAAAGTCACCCGCACTTCCGGGTGGACCTTGCGGATCATTTGCAGCATCAGCAATTTGTAGAAATCGGTATCGAGTAAACTGCGGATGATCGGATCGAGCCGAAAATTGTGATTGTAGGTACGCGTCGCAATGTCGGTGACGGTCATGATGTCAATCTAAGATGATGCGCTAAATGATGAGCTACAGCAAACGCCAAAGTTATCAGCAGCAATAGTGGATAAGCCCTGAAGCGCCATACCTCCAACAGTTCTATTTGCACATGGCATTGTGAAGCCGGTTCATCAGATCTACGGCATCCGTCACGGTATCTGGAGAGACCGCAGCCTCAAGAACCTCCTCAATCCGCATCACCTCAGCATTTGCCGCCTCGGCCTTCAGACGCCCTTTGGGCGTTAAACGCGCAAGCTGCCGGCGACCATGATGAGCGTCCTGTCGGCGCTCCACGAGCTTCCATCCTTCCAGCTTCGCCAAAACGCCCTGCATCGATTGCGGCGTTATGAATGCGCGCTCCGCAAGATCCGCGTTGGTCTGGTCCGGCCTCGCATTCAATTGGGCGAGCACCGCATATTGCGCAGGATTGAGCCCAAGGGGCTTTAAAGCCTCCTCCAAACGGCGATGCAGGGCATGCTGAGCAAGCTTCAGCCGGTAACCCAGCAGCGGGGTCATGTCCTTGTTCATTGCAATATCAGCCGCCTTATATTATATCAGGTGACTGATATTATCACCGCACGCCAAGGAGGCAACGATGAGCAGACTGACTGGACCCGATTTTATCGCCATCCAAACCGAAGACCTTCAAGCTGCCCGAGCCTTCTATGGCGACAAGTTGGGCCTGCCCCTGTTGCAAGAGACGCCCGAAGCGGTCGTCTTCAACAGCAAGCCTGTTCCGTTTGCGGTCCGAAAGCCGCTGATGGATCTGGAAGCCGCTCAAGGAAAATTGGGCTGGGGCATTGCGCTATGGTTCGCCTGCGATGATGCCGACGCGCTGCACGAAGAATTAGAGGCAGCAGGAACACCCATCATCTTCTCGCCGAAGGACGGCCCATTCGGAAGGTATTTCGCGTTCCGCGATCCATTTGGCTACACGATCACGGCGCATACCGCATGACACGCTAATGGATAGGCATTGCAAATCGCGAAAGCAGACTTCGACAAATTCGAGGCGCGGCGGAAACGTGATCTCAAGATTCCAGATGCAGCGGAAAGCAATTTCCACCGGCCCCAGCCCATACCCAATCGATTAAAGAGGGAAATCTGCGGCACAAGCATCAGTCGTTCGCAAGGGTAGTCAAAACTGGCGGTGCGGACGGTCTGACGCGAACTCGTGTCTCGCAAACCAAATTCCCTGCGTTTTAAGCGAAGCAGCGAACTTAGCGCGCGATCAGACATCTAAGCCGAATGCGGAGCCACAGTACTGCGCCCATCCGTTGCTGTCCGCATTCGGATTACGAGTGGGCGGCATAGCTAAAGGATCGAAGCCTCGTCACGACCCTTAGCGGTCATCACGCTAACTCGGAACCCCGTCGCTTGTTTTGCGATCAACAGAGAAAGCAGACACCGCCCCTTGCTCGCTCCGGTCCGAAAGCTGAGCAATTCTCCACATGGCGGGGCCAAGCGCACCTCACCTTATCTCATAAGGAGGAACTCGACGATCGCGACAGCGATAAGCAATGCGGAAATGCATTTCCAAAGAAGAATCGGATTGCGCCTGAACAGCGGCACCGCATTTCGTGGCGGCAACACATTCAGCATCCCTGTTTCAAGCTGGTAGATCAGCTCTTCCACGTCTGCAAAGCGGTCGTCTCGGCGCAGGGAAATCGCTTTCATGATTGCGGCCTCCAATCGCGCCGGCATCTCAGGACGGTATTGAGAAGCGGGGATGGGCGGCCCAAAAAGAGGCGTAGTAAATGGTGCGGTCTCTCCATACGGATAATGCCCCGTGAAGAGGCGATAGATCGTGACGCCGAGAGAAAATTGGTCGGAGATGGCATCGCCAAGCTCTCCTTTGAAGAGTTCGGGAGCCATATAACTCGCGGTTCCGGGCACTTCATTTTCCGGAAGTTCTTTAAAATTTGGTACGCGTGCGATGCCGAGGTCGATGAGTTTGAGCCCTCCGTCACTCGTCAAAATGACGTTTCCAGGCTTGATATCGCGATGTGCGATGCCACGCCGATGAAGCGAGGCAACTCCGCGGGATAATTTTAGTGCGATCGCAACCGCATCGCGGAGGGGCACCTGCTCTTCGGAAATTTTAGTCTCGAGGCTTTTGCCCGCATAGAAGGGCATCGCTATATAGAGCCGGCTTTGACTGCCTTCGGGCAAGGCTAGTGTGCGTCCCACATAGGGACTTTCGACTTGCCGCCCAAGAAAGCCCTCGCGCAGGAAGGCAAGCCTTGCACCATCCTCCGACAGTAACATCGTTTTTGGAAATTTCAGGACGATCCGATTTTCCCGATCTCTAGCGACGAAGATACGAGCGTATGCCGCGTCGGAGAGAAGATGTTCGAGACGGTAACCGTCGATTGTTTCTCCTTCTTCCGGAGGCGGCAGAATCGCGAGGCTATCCATTTCCGCCGCCAACGCATCAAAATCAACCGATGGCAGCGCAATGAAATCGACGACCAATGCGGTCACATTGTCCTGCGATCCGGCAGCGAGCGCTGCGGCTGTGATCGCGTCCGCGTCAGCCTGGGAACTTTTTCGAGCGCAAAGCAATCGAGCGATCTCTTGCTGCGTGAGGACCCCGTGTACGCCGTCGCTCGTGAGGAGGAGCCGATCGTGATCGTCAAGTGACTGCCGAATGAAGTCTAGCCGCAACACCGGTTCAAGCCCCAGCGCGCGCAACAGAACTGCCCTATCATCGCTACTGATCGAAACATGATCTTCGGTCAAGAGCGCCAACGCAGCACCACGCAAATGCCAAGCCCGACTATCGCCGATATGCAAAACAAGTGCCTCTCGACCGCGAAGGACGACGCCCGTGAAGGTCGTTGCGGCGCCCTTCATCGTGGGTGTTCGAGCCTGAGCGTTCAGCCATCGATTGAAGCCATCCATGGTCTTTGTCGCCGCCGAAGCCACACTGCCCAGAGGATTTTGCGAACGAAACCCATCGAAGAAATTTTGAACGGCAAGTTCGGCGGCGATACGACCCCCTTTGCTGCCGCCGACGCCATCGGCGAGAGCCACGAGCACGCCCTGAAGTGCGCGCTCCTCCTCAGAACCAAGATCGGCGGCGGCAAAATCCTGATTGTCGAGGCGGGCACCACAGTGGCTGGAGAAACCTATGCTGACCTCTGTGCTCGTGCGGCGCGCCATCACAATTTCCCGATTAACGTTTCGTTTCGGCGAGTGCCGCACCCATTCGCGCTGTCGCGGCGGCCAGTTCCTTGACGTCGAGGCTCGCAAAACCCAACCGAAGCGCGCCGACCGCTTGTCCGGTGGACGAGAATGCATCCGGCATTTGAATATGGAGCTGCTTCTCCCGGCACCGCGCGACCAGACGCTTCAAGTCAATACCATCGAAGCGAACCCAAAAGGCGAGACCACCGTCAGGCACGTTGAATCTTGCTCTCCCTCGAAGGACCCCATTCAGGCCATCAGCAAACTTAGCCCGCCGCTCGATATAATGGCGAAGCATTTTGCGCGTGTGGCGATGGATTTCGCCCGCTTCGATCAGCTCCGTGATTGCTGCCTCCATCGCCGGATCGCCCTGCCGGTCGATCATCATGACTTCTCCCGCCATCCGATCAATAAGTGACCTGGGCGCACAAACGTATCCGAGCCGCAAACTCGGACTCAGGAGCTTCGAAAGCGACCCGATATAAATGACATGCCCGGCAGTGTCGAAGCTTGCCAGCGGTAGCATCGGCTGATGGCTGAAATGAAATTCATGCTCGTAGTCATCTTCGATGATCGCGAAGCCGAACTGAGCCGCCAACAGAATAAGCCGCATCCGCCGCTCGGGCGTCATGCAAACCGTCGTTGGAAAGTGATGATGCGGCGTCACGTAGACCGCGCGCACACGCTTCCTGCGGCACACCCGCTCAAGATCCTCCACATCGATACCATCATCATCAACATGGACCGTCGCGATTTCCGCGCCCACGCGCCGAAACGCTTCCCGTGCGGGAGGATAGCTCAACGTCTCAACGACGACCGTATCTCCAGGGTTAATGAGCGTCTGCGCTGCGAGAAAAATACCCATCTGACTTCCTCGCGTCAGACAGATGTTGTCGGAGCCAGCCGCCAAGCCCCGGTCCGCCGTCAGCATCGCCGCGAGCGCAGATCTGAGGCCCTCCGATCCCCGAGGATCACCATAGCCCAACCGGCGGAGTTGCAGCGTTGAGCGTAAGCCGTTTCTATAGGCGCGCGCCACGGCTTCGATTGGCACGTGACGTATTTCGGGTGCGCCGTCATTGAAGCTGAGCCATTTCGATGGTGGCAGATCGGCAGCAAGCGTGACTTCCGGTCGAGAGAGCTTGAAAGATGGCTCTAGCGGAATGGTACTGGCGCGCGGCCGCTTGTCGACGCTGACCTTTGCCAGTTGCGGAAGATTTTCCGCAACGAACGTTCCACGACGCAATTCCGTTGAAACCCAACCTTGGGCCTCCAGCTCGGCGTAGGCGTCCATCACCGTTTTTCGATTGATGCCCAGCGTCTCACCGAGTTCACGGCTTCCTGGCAATGGGAAGCCCGGCGCAAGCCGTCCGCGTCTCACATCCTCGATGACGGCGTGAACAATCTGTTGGGAGACGGATTTCTTTCCCCGCGTGAGTGCGAGAGAGAGGTGCCAGGGGCGCAACATTCTGGTCCACTCGCTTTTTAAGATCTGGCTGTGTTGATGGGGCCAGTTGCTAGCATATCCTTTTCGCAGATGCAGCAGGAAAGAGCCGAATGACGGGTCGCGAGAAACACGCGGCACCGAACGATGTCCCTCGCGCTCAATAGGAGATACGGGATGCAACCCACGAACCAGCTGAAGTCGAACTGTCTCAGCTTCACGGAACTATTGGCCCAAGCTGTGGCCTTGATTTCGCCCACCATGACGGCAGCGCTAATCATTCCCGTCATGTACTCGAACACCGGCGACTGGAGCTGGCTTTCCTATGCTCTTGGCACGGTCATGTTGCTGTTCGTTGCCTTCAATCTCAATCAGTTCGCGCGCCGATCGACAGGCTCTGGTTCGATGTACGCTTACATCTGCCGCGGCCTTGGCCTTAATGCTGGCGCCGTCGGAGGATGGTCGCTGCTCTGGGCGTACATGGGCATCACCACCGCAGGTGTGACAGGCTTCACGATCTTCTCGGGCAAACTTCTGGCGATGGCTGGAATCAGTGCGCCACCACTGCTGCTTTCCGCCGTTTGCGTCGCCACCGCCTGGTTCCTGGCATGGAAGAACGTGCAGCTTTCGGCGATCATGATGCTCGTCTGCGAAGGCGCCTCGATGGCCCTGATCGGCTTGCTCTGCTTCATTGTCCTCTCCCAGCATCACTTTGCAATCGACAGAGCTCAGTTCGCGACGTCGACCTTCCCAGCATCTAGCATGGGCCTCGGCGTGGTAGTGGCGATCTTCAGCCTTGTCGGCTTCGAGTGTGCAACGGCTTTTGGCGATGAAGCCAAAGATCCGCTGAAAACGATCCCTCGCGCGGTCGTCATGAGCTTGCTGATTTCCGGCGCCTTCTTTGTCTTCGTCACCTACGTCATGGTGCTCGGAACGCGTGGATACTCGACGTCTCTTGATAAGCTCGACGCGCCCCTGAACGTTCTCGCCGATCTCGCACGCGTGGGCGCTCTTCAAGTTCCGCTTTCGCTGGGCGCGATGATCAGCTTCTTTGCGCTCGCGCTATCTTGCCTCAATGCCGGATCACGCATCCTCTACACGATGGGTCGCCACGGCATACTTCCGCCCGTTACCGCGACGTCGCACAAAACGAATGAAACACCGCATGTCGCTGTGACCGCGCTCGCTGGCATCGCCTTCCTCATCCCCGTCGCGGCGACGGCCGGTGGAATCGCGATGCTTGATCTCTTCAATTATGCTGGCACATGCGCAGCATTTGGTTTCCTCGTGCCCTATGCGCTGATAACGATCGCCGCACCCGTCTATCTGAAAGCCATCGGCCAACTTCAAACGAAAGATGTGGCGGTTTGTATAGTCGCGTTGATGCTGCTCGCGATCCCGACTGTCGGAAGTGTCTATCCTGTGCCGGCCGCGCCCGTAGACAGCTTCCCATATCTTTTCCTCGCCTATCTCGCGATCGGCCTTGTCTGGATCCTAGCCTTCCACCGCCGCAAACCCTCGGCCGCTGCAGATATCATCAGCGACCTCAAGAGCAATCACGACCGCTTCGTTCCTGGCAGCGGCCCGGCCCTCAATGCTCCCTGACGCCGACGTGAGAGGCCGAGCCGCCGGCCTCTCTCACTTTACCGCGCGATCGAAGGAGAGAAAATAAATGTCCGATACACTTACGCTTTCAAAAAGCGAGTTGGTCTCGATAGCCCACCAAAGAATGGGCACCGAACTGGCCGTCGGCGATTACTCGACGAGGCAGAAGCTCGCGCTTACCTGCCGCATTCTTTTTGACGGTGGCCACGATTCAGGCCTTGCTGGCCAGATCACGGCGCGTGCCGAGGAGCCCGGCACTTATTACACACAGCCCTTCGGGCACGGTTTCGACGAGATCACCGAAGACAATCTTCTTCGGGTCAATGAGAATCTCGAGACCGTCGACGGTCGAGGAATGCCAAATCCAGCCAATCGGTTCCATACCTGGATTTATCGCGAGCATCCGCGCGTCAACTGCATAATCCACACGCATCCGTTCTATTGCTCCGCGCTTTCCATGCTCGAAATTCCTTTGGTGATTTCGCACATGGATACGTGTCCGCTCTACGAGGACTGCGCGTTCCTCGAGAAGTGGCCGGGTATCCCTGTTGGTAATGAAGAAGGGATCATCATATCGGGAGCGTTGGGGGAAAAGCGCGCCATCTTGCTTTCTCACCATGGAATGCTCGTTACCGGCTCCACAGTCGAGGAAGCTTGTGTGCTCGCGTTGCTGATGGAGCGAGCAGCAAAGCTTCAGCTAACTGCAATGCCCGTCTCGGACATCAAGCCTGTCCCCGAGCTTTTGGCCCGCGAGGCGCATGACTGGATTTCGACGCCCAAGCGCTATTCCGTCGCTTTCAATTATTACGTCCGCCGCGCCCTCAAGAACCACGCGGACGCCATCAGAGCCACAGCCTAAATCACCGTCAAAAAGAGGTTTATCATGGCACCGAAATTCAAGGGCATCATCGCTTATCCGATTACGCCTTTCACGAGCAATGAAGGCATCGACGCTGCGGCGCTCAAGGCATCGATCGACATGATGATCGCAGATGGCGTGCACGCGATTGCGCCATTGGGAAGCACAGGCGAAAGCGCCTACCTCACCGATAGTGAATGGGACGAGACGGCTGAGACGGCGATCAATCAGGTGGGAAAGAGAGTTCCGGTTGTTGTCGGCATTTCCGATCTTACGACGCGCAACGCCGTACGCCGGGCGAAATTTGCCGAGCAAGCCGGTGCAGACGCGGTTATGGTGCTTCCGATTTCATATTGGAAGCTCAACGAGCAAGAGATCTTCGCGCATTACGCCGCGATCGCGCAGAGCATCAGCATCCCGATCATGCTTTACAACAATCCAGCAACTAGCGGCATCGATATGCGGCCGCCCTTCATCGCCAAAATGGTGAAGGAGATCGACAATATCACGATGGTCAAAGAAAGCACCGGCGACATCCAACGGATGCATCAGCTCTACAAGCTCTCCGACGGTCAGATCCCATTTTACAATGGTAGCAATCCGCTTGCGTTCGAGGCTTTCGTTGCCGGAGCTACCGGTTGGTGCACCGCGGCGCCCAATCTCATTCCAAAGCTCAATCTCGAACTTTACAGTGCGATACAGGCGGGCGATCTCCCGGGGGCGCGCAAGGTGTTTTACGACCAGTTGCCGCTGCTGGAGTTTATTGTCGGCAACGGAGGATTGCCGCCGACGATCAAAGCGGGCCTCAAGATCAAAGGTCTTGATGCCGGCAAGCCGCGGAGCCCATTGAAGCCTCTTTCGGACGAGAACGTAGCGATCCTTTCGAATCTCATGCGCACGCTCAGCGCCGACCCTTACAAGGCGGCGGCGTAGGCGCAGGGTTTGTGCGAAGGATCTGACGGTTGAAAAACTCGTCATCTTCGGCAACGGCATGGCACCGGGGCGGATGCTCGAGCATTTGCTCGAAGCCGCGCCGGATCGCCATGCCGTGAAGATCTTCAACGCAGAGCTGCGCATCACAAGTGGTTGTTGCACTGGGTCATGCCGGTGGCCACAACCATGCGCCTCCTGACGAAGTCGATTTCGGGTAAAAGCGCTTGAGAACCTGATGGTGTCGAAGGCGCTGTTCGACCCCACCGCGACTGACGAAATGGTGGACTACTACGAAAACCGGATCGGGCCGCATATAGTCGCGAAAATCGTTGCGACAGCGTGGAACAATGCAGCATTCAAACATCGTCTGCTCACCGAGCCTTTGCTTGTCGTCTCAGGGAATGCTTAGATACTTGCCAGTGGTGCTGGCTCGGTTTCGGGTCAGGGCGGCGGGCCTGCCCACCGCAGCTACTGAGCCGCCTTTTGATCCTGCTCCATTGGGGTAAGTTTGTGCAGGTCTATTCCTAATCAGACAGCCGACCTCATGACTTATTCTGCTAATGGCCATTCAGCGGAAAGCGGCGCGAATGGCCCGAGAAATCGGTCGTAAGCTGGATCAGCACGTCGGCGGATCCACCTATGGTGGCGTGACCTGACTATCGCGAATGTCGGGGGGCATGTCATGGTTCTGCATGGTCGAGCAAGCCGCGAGAGAAAGCGGCGCGACCAATAAAAAAAGCAGCGCAATTCGTGTCATATTTTCGCCTTTGCATTCTCCGCTGTGTAGCCTTTGACGATCCCGTCGTACGCAATCCGTCCTTCAGTTCTTGACCGCCGCCGCTACCAAGCCCCGCATGCCAAAGGGCAGCCTGATCGTTTCGATGAAGATGTTCCGATCGTCGAAGCCGCCCTGGCGAAGGGTGCGGTTTAGGTCGGCGGCGTCATAGAGCCTGTGGGTGTCAGAGCCTGAGAACTTCCACTTGCGCATCGTTGCGCGGTCAGTGACGTAGATCACGACGCGTCCTCTGGGCTGCAACACCCGATAGATCTCGGCAATCTCCTTGCCCTCAATGCCGAAGAAATAGGCGACGTTGATCGCGATCACCTTGCTGATGCTGTCATCAGCATAAGGAAGATCGTCAAAATGACCGAGACGTAGATGCACTCGGCCGTGGGAAATTTCTTGACGGCTGGCGCGCTTGGCGATGTCGAGCATCTCGGGCGAATGATCGATTCCGAGCACTTTTCCCCGCATGGCTTGTCGTGCCAAGCTGACGATGCCACGGCCCGGGCCAAAACCAAGTTCGAGCACTGTATCGTGGGGCTGAACGTCGAGCGCTGCAATGGCGCACCTGTGTGGTGCGCCATTAATGAGTGCCATTAGCCGACCAGCAAACCGACCGTAGCGCCCGCTAGGCGTGCGAAGTTGCTTGCCGAGGCCGGCCCAGATCGAGACCATGTGCATGGCGGTCCTTTTTCTTCAATGCATGCAAAGTCCGCCCGTCACGAGCGTTCTTTTTCCTGCACTTTGGCGAGGAGGCCTTGCATTACCTTCGGGAAATACGTGTTCCAGATGGGCCGCTCCGGATGCGCCGGAGATGACAGCCCTTGTTTCAGCTCATACTCAGCTGCCTTGTATTCTCCCTGCTCGTACAGGAAGTCAGCATAGAAATAGTGGGCGTCTCTCCCGTTTGGGGCGTTCTTGACCGCTTCCTCCAGATAAGCGCGGGCCTTGTCTTTGTCGCCCCAACCGAAGGGAAAACCGGGCACGCGATAATAGAGGACGCCGAGGCTGGTGGGTGCACCGGCGTCGGCGGCCTTGGGATTCAAGCTTTCAGCTTTAAGAAGCACGTCGCGCGCCTTCGAGGCGAGGTTGAGAGCGCCGATGCCCCACGTGAGCGAAGCGCGTTCGCTGGTAACGATGCCGTCCCAAATCAAGGCCTCTGGCTGATCGGGATACCGCTGCGCGAGCTCATCGGCCTTAGCTCCAATCGCATCCATATTCCGCTGGCGCTCGTCATTCGACTTGCTCAAATATTTGACGCGCGCCCAGTCATTGGCAACGGCTAGAACGTCCTCGTCGAAGCGACTTTTTGCTGCTGGAGCGGACTTGGCATGCGATACGAATCCGCTGGCGATCACTGCGGTGATGGCAGCGGCAGCGATCGTGAGGTGATTGTTAGCCAGTTTCATGAGTTTCCTCATTGGTTGCTTGTTTTTGAGTCTGCGGCTGACTTGCGATTTTCACGTGCTTCCACTGCTCCGCAATCCGACCTCAAGCGTCGTAGGGGATCCGTTCTGGCTCATTAAGAACGCACGCACGCGCGTGTCCGCCATCTGTGCCTCCAGCGAGCGATCGACGAGTTGCGGGAACAGTCTCTGCACAAGTACGAACAGACGCTCGGGCCCCTTCGCATAGACGCTGTCCGCATCACGTGCGACGGCAGCCCAGACATCTCGCGCGACCTTAGCAGGATCATCGACGCGCATCCGCAGCGGGCCCATGAGCCGTGCGAAGTTTCTAGATGCATCCGTTTTTGTTGCGCGCGGCGCCGCATAAGTGATGCCGACGCCGAACTCCTTGAACTCGCGCCGCAGTGCAATCGAAAGCCCGCGAAGGCCGAATTTAGACGCCGAATAGGCCCCAAACAGTGGGTAGGCAATGTCACCGAACATGGACCCGATGTTGACAACTCGCGAGGGAGCTCCACGATGAAGCAACGGCAGCAGCTCACGAATAAGAGCTGCTGGCGCGATTACATTTGTCTTCATCAGACGCTCCAGTTCGGCGTCGCTGGTACTCGCGAGCGGCCCGACGGCTAGCACGCCAGCGTTGTTGACAAGAACGTCGAGCCGACCCCACCAATGCGCGATGTAGTTTTTCAAGGCGATGCGAATTTCCGGATCCGTGATGTCGCCGGGAAGCACCAGGTGATTGCGTTGCTGGCTCATCATCTCGAGCGTTCCATGCAATGCGTCGGCGCGGCGGCCGATTAATGCCACCGTCAGACCTCGCCGAGCCGCTTCGACAGCAAGCTGGCGGCCGATACCCGAACCCGCGCCAGTTATGACGGCTAGCTTACCCTTAAGCTGCATCGCGGAGGCCCGGATGACGCAGAGATAGCTCACGGAAGATGTCGCCGTAGAGCCTGTAAATAATCTTTGATGTCGAGATGATGACGGGACGCGCCTCAGCTGAAATCCCGTCGACAAGGCTTTTGAAAAAGGCGACGTGCTGAATGTCAAGCGCACCGTGCGAGCGAAGGTAGGAGAAGCCTGACTCGTCCGGAGGAGCAAGTGAGCGCTGAATGGCGTCAGCGGCTTTGTCGGCCAGCATCGTCGACATGCCCTCCAGCACATGCACGCTGCCGAGCATTGCATAGGGGCTGATCCACTCGATCGCATAGTAGGTGTAGCCGACCATGATCTGGCATGCCTGTCCCGGCGTACCACATCTCACCGCTTCGACATCGCCACCGAATGCGCGAATATCATCGAGTATCCACTTCTCATGCCCGCGCTCTTCCTCCATGTATTCGACGAGTGCATCCTGGTAGGTCTCGTCGTGCGTGCGCGCAGAAGCGAGCGCCAACAGTGGAAAGGTGTGCTTCACGTGGTGATAGGCCTGCGTGAGAAAGTCGACGTAGAGTTCGCGGGACGCTCCTTTCTGCATGGCCGTCTGAATGAGCGGTATGGACAGGAAGGCCTGACGGTCAGGTGCTGTCTCGGCTTGCAACGTGTCGTAAAAGCTCATGCGCTCATCTCCTCTTCTTGCGTAACAGGACGCCGCTCGGCGGCGGCTTTGATCTCGGCGTAGGCGTCAGGCAGTAACGCGCGGCGGAATCGGTCGTTGGGTGTGAGAAGGTTGCGCCGAACTGCATCGTTGCGAGCGAGCAGGACGAAATCGCGCGGTATCGCGTACACAGGGGCGTCGCGGCAGATATTGGAGAGCGCCAACAGCACTTCTGCTTTGCTGACAGTGGCGAACCAATCTGCACTTCGAGAACTCGGAACTATGAGTACGCTCAAATATGGCTCGCCGTGACCCAGCACGGCGCACGCGGCAATTCGCTCGTCCGTCGTTATCAGTGCCTCGATCCATTCGGGGCTCACATTGCGGCCGAACGAAGTGACGATAAGGTTGTCCTTGCGGCCGGAGATCCGGAGATAGCCATCGGCGTCGAGCATACCCAGATCACCGGTCCGCCAAGGATGGGCCGCATCGCAGCCATTCTGATAACCCTGCATGATCGTCGGCCCGTCGACGACGATCTCGCCGTCTTCGATGCTGATGTTCAAACCTGGCAGTGGCTGTCCCACCGTCCCGGGTCTGCGCTTGCCGGGGCGGTTGACTGCGACGACGGAACAGCATTCGGAAAGACCGTAGCCTTCATGCGCGGGGATGCCTTTGCTCCAGGCCTTATTGGCCATGGCTGTCGCAACCGGGGCACCGCCGATCGCAACAAAACGCAGACTAGTCGGTGCCTTTTGGCCGCTTGCATCGAGCTCCGCCACCCATGTGGCGAGAAGCTCGGGCACGAGGACGGAAGTTGTCGGATCATGCTTGGCAAAGGTCGCGCTCAGTCCTTGCGGCTGGCCTCGTGCCACCGAGGCGGTCATGGCCCGATCGAAGCGCGTGCGTGCCTTGGCGAACAACGGCACGCAGATCGCGCATATCGTCTCGAGAAGGAGGGGAAGCGGCAGCACAGAAAGATACAAGTCGTCTTGCGTGGCGCATGTCGCTTGCACCAACATGGCTGCCGAGCGCTCGATCTGGGACAAGGCGAGCCGCACGCCCTTTGGGCGCCCAGTGCTTCCTGATGTGTAGATGATTTGTCCGCCACCATGGCGAAGCTCCGGCGGAGAGGCCCGCCGCCCGTTTGTCACCGGCACAACCTCGACACCGAGCTGGCGTGCCGCATCGACCGCGTTCGGAGTCGCGATGACGTGCGAAACGCTGCAGTCGGCAAGAATGTGCTTCTGCTGTGCAGAGCTGAAGAATGCAGGGATCGGGACGATTATTTTGCCTGCGACCCAACCTGCGAGTTGCGCGACGACCGCGTCGTTTGAGTTTTCCCCCAAAAGTCCCAGGTGGTGGGGAAACGACTCCAGATTGGCCGCGCATTCAGCGACACGGGCTGAAAGATCAGCGTGTGTTAGCGAGCCAGAGTCATCGGAAAAAGCCGGAGAGGCATCTTGGTCGATAGCGTTGCGGCGCAGTGCGGAGATGATATCAAGCATGGACCACCGTGCTCGTCTGCTTGTTGAGATAGATTTGCGCCGCAGAGCGGCTGACAGCACAAACGAGCGGCGCGCCGTCGTAATAGGATCCCCACACTTGGGGATTTTGGGCGCGCTGCTTGTAAGCATCTCCTAAGGCGATGTGCGGTAGCCCGAGAGCGCTGAGGAGACTGCGTAGGCGCTTGGTGGCGGTGAAGAAGGCCCAGTCGAAGCCAGCGGTATCACCATACGAAACGATGTAGCGAAGAAATTGTGCGGCCCGCGCCGGTGCACGGCTGGCGAGGCCGGAAACCTCGAAGATGCTTTCGCGATTTACAGCTGCCCCAGAAGCTCGTGCGAGAAGTATCTCGATCGGTTCATCAAGATAGCACTCGGAAAAAAAATCGCTCTCAGCAAAGCGCAGTCCCGAAGCGCACAGCCAATTACCATCGCGCCCGAGCAAAGCAAGGAGTGTAGGTGAGAATTCTGGAACGGAAGCCCCGTAATGCCTACGATAAACATCAGCAATGAAGTGCTCAACCTCGGACCGACGAGCATGGCTCTGCGTCACGACAATGATCTGCACCGAATCGCTCCCCTCGTTGTTGCGACCGGCCATGACCATCGAGGTAAGCGCTTACGGCGTGCTTACAGCCTTCAAGAAATCACAATGAAAAGTTGGGTCCGCTGTTTAGTTCGAAGGCGAGGGGACAGCCTCTCGATGAAGGCGATACGAGGCAACGGCAGTGAAGTAAGATGGGATTTCAATTTACAAAATTACGAAAAGCGAACGTCTGTTGTCCGCGCCACATCTTTTGGCGGTAGGAAGCGCAATGTGAACACCGCGCCTCCTCCTGGGGCATCGCCTACGGACACGGATCCGCCAAGAGCGGCAACAGTGCGTGCAACGATATCGAGGCCCAACCCGGCACCGCCGCCTCGGTCTCGCGTACCTTGCCAGAAGCGCTTAAATATGCGCTCGCGCTCTTCCACCTTAACACCAGGCCCGTGATCAATTACCTCGAGCGCGGGAGGGTAAGAAACGACCATCACGACAGACGTGCCAGGGGCAGTGAAGCGAATTGCGTTCTCGACCAAATTGCGCACGGCAGACGCCAGCATATCGTGGCAACCATTCACCTCAACCTTCATCGGACAAGGTAAAACCTCCAGGCACTTGCCGCATTTGATGGCCATCGGCCCAAGTTGCAAAACGACTTCTTCGACAATCGAGTTGAGATCCGTCACATCAGTTGCGTCCAACACGACGACATCCAGCCGAGCCGAATCGAGCAGCTGATTGACGAGGCGTTCGGCAGCCCTGATCTCCTCCTTGAGAGACTCAATTTCGGGCGAATTGGGAAGAATGCCGACGTGGGCTTTGATCACCGCAATGGGCGTTCTCAGTTCATGCGCAGCATCAGCGATGAAATGTTGCTGAGAATGGAATGCGATTTCAAGCCGGTCGAGAGCCCTGTTTACAGAACTCACGAGCGCGTCCACCTCACGTGGAAGTCCTTCATTTGACAACCTAGTCGAAACAGCGCTCGGGCCAATGGATTCGGCCTGCAAAGCGGCGATCCGTAACGGCCGCAAACCGATCCGGGCAACAAGAAGATTTGTTAGCAGGAGGAAGATGACGAAGGGCAGCCAGATCCATCCGATATCGACGACAAAGTTTTGTAGCAAGGAGTCAAAGGCTGCCTCACCTTGTGGTAATGCGATTTGAATCCAAACTGGCTTTGATCCAAACATCCCTTTGAGGGTAAAACCATACAGTCGTCCTTTTCGCCTATCGGCCGCGGAGACGAAGAAATCGCGGGTATTTTGGCCGTCGATCGGAGCCAGCGGCGCGTTGACACCAGTTGAGGCAGCCAGAAGAACTCCGTTTTCGCTAACGATGGCGAACTTGCCATTCCCGTTTCGGAAGTCGCCTGTCAGGAAATCCGAAAGTTGAAGCGGCCTCCCTTCGGCCGCACGCTGAAGAAGGTTTTTTATAGCACGCGCGTCGTTCTGAAGCGTGCGATCCCTAAATTCAGAATTCGTCGAGACAAATCTCTCGTAAATCAGCCAGCTCGTGGCCGTTGCGGCAAGTAGCGAAACTGTAACAAGGCCGACGATCAATCGCAGCCAGATCGAGGGTGCTGCTTTCGAACTCTGCATGCCTAGTTCGTGGAATTTGATAAAATATACCCAACTCCGCGCAATGTGTGGATATGGACATTGGCGTTGGCATCGCTCATGCGTTTGCGTAAACGATGGATGAGAACTTCGATTGCGTTAGATGAAAGCTCCTCGTCGAAGCTGTAGAGCGCTTCCTCGATTGCGGTCTTGGGAACGACCCGCCCCGCGCGTCGGAGCAAAAGCTCGAGCGCACTGCATTCGCGTTTTCCAACTTCGACCCCGACGCCATCGACGAGTACTTCTCGCGTGCTCGTATTGAGCGAGATATTGCCGTGAGAGAGATGCGTCCCGATGGTATGGTTCGGCCGCCTCAGCAATGCGCGCACGCGCGCAACGAGTTCATCGACCTCGAACGGTTTGCGCATATAGTCGTCTGCGCCAGAATCGAGCCCCTGCACCAAATCGCGTAAAGCGTCTCGGGCAGTTAGAACGAGAATGGGAACTTGATTGACTTGCTTTCTAACGGCGCCAAGCCAAGTAAGGCCGTCGATATCAGGTAATCCAAGATCGAGAATAACTGCGTCATAGGATGTTGTCGCGATCGCGGCATCACCATCCGCGCCCGTTCCTACGGCATCGACGGCAAATCCTTGAGCGCGAAGTGCTGTTCCTATGTATTCAGCAATTCGCACATTATCTTCTACGATCAACAAGCGCATGCATTTCCCCGAATCCCCGAATGCATTCACGTCCGCGACTTCGGGTTCGGCCCCCTTTCCGGCCCAACAGAAGTGCGATGACGTCAGTGCCTGATGAACCCGCGGAGGGGATGCAAATGCGGCCCTTAAAATACAGAATTGTTATTCTTGGGCGCTTTCCTGCACGCGTCTGACACAAGTCACAATTATAAAAAAGATGAGCTTAGGTGAGCCTCTCCAACTTTGTCTCATTGGCGATATTTCAGATCCAGGCATCCAAAAATTCCGCACTCGTTTGTGATCTGTCCGTTGCCGGCTTGGTTCGATTCAAAAAAATCTATCGTTTCGACGCGAAGCGTTTCCGAACAACTGCGTCGGCAGAATACCCATTGTCCTCCGGGCAGCTGCACTTGCCATCCCAGTTTATCCTGTCTGATCGGAGCAGTGATCGTTCCATTGCCGTATCTGCTAACGGCACTGACGCTGTCGCCAATTTCAGTACCGTGAACCGGAGTGGACAACAGAAGCGAATAAAAACTCGCTCGGATGAAGTGCCGACGATTTTTCCCGAAGTTCATATTGTGCGCGAACAAGACATGAAGGTTTGGCGGCAACCGATGACGAGTGAAGCTAGTAAGTGCTTAACACAATCTGCTTCGCGCGCTGTAGCGGAGCGATCACAGGCAAAGTCCAGTCACTTGCGGCTCTTCTCGTACAAAGATGGTGACGCTTGTCGTCACCAATTTTTACTGCGCGACGTAAGCAAGTCGTAATGTTCGCAGCTCACAATGTGCTGTCGAGTCCGTCCGCGACGTGCTCTCATCCCGATCTTTTCCGACATGCACCGGTACCGCTGCAGTGAAGCGGACATAGTCAGCCCTGTTCTCGCATCACGTAAGACGCGTGTAATCAGGGCTCGACATCAAAACCCGTCATAGGAAAGCGTCCGACGACGCCACTTGGTCAATCGGAATTGCCGACCCTTTCGGCTCAAGTACAGCACTTGCCGCTTTGTTCGTAACTGGTGGTGGCATTGCGACCAGCGGGACTTATGAGCGATGGCGAACTTCTCGCGTTATGGGGCAGCGAGTTTCTTTTCTAGACACGAAGAGACTTCGCTCCACCATCCGCATCGCTCGTTCTGAATCTGCAAGCGGACATCCGGTCTGTTCTTGAGTGAGGAGCAGACGTGCGCAGGCGCCGTCCGATGCCCGCCTCCTCTGCATTGCGACAACAGGAGCAACAGAAGGTGTGAACTTGTGGGGAAATTCACCGCCTGTCCTAGTGAGACCATTGAGATAACGCCGTTGGACCTAATTCAGGCATACGAGATCTCAGTCGATTATGTTCTATCTCAATCGTGCCTATCCCGCTCTGCCGCTCAGGGGCGCTACCGACCAACTCTGCGCGACAAACCAAAAAGTCCTTGCCAACGGGGTGCCGTCCACACATGGGACCTTCTGGCCGAAAGTCTTACGTGGCAGGCTAACCAATATTCGAAGCGCGCCAACCTGCCTCTGGCGTTTACGCCGAATACCGGCTAGGCACGCTAAATAACGACATTCTTGACGAAGTGCGCCTGCCACTCGAACAGAGCCAGGTGGGCTTTCTCCATTTGAAAAGTCTTCACAATCATGACCTTCCCGTCGGTTCACTCCGCGCTCGGGCGCGCTCTTTCCGCGCGCGGCTACTCCGCACCGACCGCCGTGCAATTAGCGGTTCTCGAAGCCAACACGGTAGGGCGCGATTTGCTGGTCTCGGCGCAAACCGGCTCAGGAAAAACGGTCGCCTTCGGACTTGCGATGGCGTCGACACTGCTTGGAGAAGCGGAACGCCTCCCGCAAGCCGCTGAGCCGCTGGCGTTGATCATCGCGCCGACGCGTGAGCTTGCGATGCAAGTGCAGCGCGAACTCGACTGGCTCTATGCAGACACCGGGGCGCGTGTTGTGACCTGCGTCGGGGGCATGGACGCACGTGCGGAAGCCCGCCAACTCGGCTTCGGCGCCCATATCGTGGTCGGCACGCCCGGACGTCTGCGGGACCATTTAGAACGACGGCGGCTTGACCTGACAAAACTCGCAGCCGTTGTGCTCGACGAGGCCGATGAGATGCTCGATCTCGGATTTCGCGAGGATCTGGAATTCATTCTCGACGCAACCCCTGAAGGGCGCCAGACGCTCCTGTTCTCGGCCACCATGCCGCGCGAGATCGAAGCACTGGCGCGCCGCTACCAGCGCGACGCCGTTCGCATCGAAACGGTGAAGCGCAACGAGCAGCATGCCGACATCGAGTATCGCGCCATTCGCGTGGTTCCGGGCGATATTGAAAACGCCATCGTCAACGTGCTTCGGTTTCACGAGGCCGGCGCCGCGATTGTGTTCTGTTCGACGCGCGAAGCTGTAAAGCGGACGCACGCGCGTCTGGTGGAACGAGGCTTCTCTGCGGTCGCCCTATCCGGAGAGTTGACGCAGAACGAGCGCACGCATGCGCTGCAAGCGCTGCGCGATGGCCGCGCGCGCGTTCTCGTCGCGACGGATGTGGCGGCGCGCGGGCTCGACTTGCCGGCTCTCTCGCTCGTCATTCACGCCGATCTGCCCAATGATGCAGAGACACTTCTTCACCGCTCGGGTCGCACGGGGCGGGCCGGCAACAAGGGCCTGTGTGTGTTGATTGTCCCGTTCAACCGCCGGCGTAAGGCAGATGCGCTGCTGGCCGGTGCGAAGCTCAAGGTCACGTGGGGCCCGGCACCGACCGCTGAGGAGATCCGCGCACGAGATCAGGAGCGCTTTCTGGCCAGCTCTATCTTCACCGCTTCCGCGACGGACGAGGATCTGAAGCTTGCGCAATCCCTTCAGTCTAGCCGCACGGCAGAAGAGATTGCTCTCGCGTTGGTCCGCATCCACCGAGCCCAGCTGCCCGCGCCGGAAGATCTTACTGAGGATACGGGCCCGCCGCGGCGGCGCGATGATCATGCGCGAGTACCTCGGGAGCGGGTCGAGGATAGAAAAGTACGCAGCCAAGGGCCGCAAGGCCGAGAGGAGCGCGCGAGGGCGCGCCCGAGAGACGGCCGCTCCACGCACGCCGTTCGTGATCAGGGCCTTGAGATGGTCTGGTTCCGGATCGATATAGGCCGCGAGCGTAATGCCGAGCCCCGCTGGCTGCTGCCGCTTCTCTGCCGCGCCGGCAATGTGACGAAATCCGAGATCGGTTCTATCAAGATCTTCGACCGCGACACGCGCTTCCAGATCGCCGCCAATTCCGCAGACACGTTCGCGGATGCCGCGCGCACCATGAAGCCTAACGAGGGGCGGATTTCGCGCATCGGCGCCACCATGGGTGACGACGCTGGTACGCACGGCGATCCGCCCCTCGCTGCCCGGCAGCAGAAAGACGACGAAGCCAGAGCCGCAACCTTGTCTGATCCTCAAACGGGTCGGCACGCGAAGACGCCATGGCGGGATCGAAACAAAGAAAAAGCTGGCGCGCATCCTCATCGAAAGCGTGACGCGCAGAAAACTCATCCCAAGGGCACCGGGCCTCACCCAGGTTCATCAAAATCAAGCGGCGAATATAAGCCTGTGCCAAAATACGCTCATGGGAAGAAGCAGCAGAAGAAGCATCGCCCGGCTTCATAGCGATTTCCGAACTTGAACAAGTCAATTCAGGGCTTGAACACGTGATCGAGCATCCGAAGATTCGACCTATCTCGTCTCACAGCGAACGTGGTCGGCGGGGCTCCCGCATCGCCGATCGCTGCCACTCCACGCGACAGCTATTGGGACCGACCGTCGGCTCTGCCGAGACGCCGACGCCTCCTGGCTCTGCTTTCCCGGAGGTGAAGCGATCCGTTAGCTTCACTCGAGCGGCCGCGTTACGGGCAATAAGCGCCCGATGCATCTTTGCGGATAGTGCTCGACATAACTGCGAGGTTCGAGCCGCAAGAACAGATTCAAAACGAGGCCACGTCTAGTGCCTAGTTTAGAAGCAAAGCCAGGGGCCTAAGCAGGCCGCAGGCGTCCCGCCCTTACAGGCCATCTGCGAGGAGTAACACTCAATCATCGCCCCTGATTTGCAGGTGGTTTTCACTGGCCCCTTCGGTATAAGCCCTTTCCCGGCGATCGTATTCTTAAGTGCGTTGTGAGAGAACAGCACCGCCAAATCGTGGGTGAAGTTATCGCCAATGGCGGCGACCCTCGTACATTCGGCCGCCTGAGCCGTCGCCGAAAGTGCGCACACCATAATCGCGGCCACGAAGCCTAACTTGAAAACCTGCATTGCAACCCCCCGGTCCGGACAAATCACCTCTAACGCTAGTCGAGTGCTCGGCAGTTGCCAAGTAAAGGACTGTTGCTGTCACAGATATTTTCCGCAATGCGACTCTCCACACACACGCCATGGCCATCCATGCGTGTCCGATTTGGGTCAAAAACGTTGACCACTAACCAAGCTACGAAAGTTTTAGCCAGAATCCGGTTGTCGAGTAAGGCGTAGGTGTTGCCGCGGAGCATGTTCATTTGTCTCTCTAGAAAGGAGACAAATCATGGAACAGGAACATACCCGAAAGCCAGTGACCCGAGTGCGACTACTTAGAATCTGACCTTCATTCCACCGTAAGCCGCAAGCGGTGTCGCCGGGACGATCGTGCGCGGGTCCGTGAAATCTATGGTTCCGAGCGATGCTGCGGTTGCGTCATCGAGCGTGAAGTAGTTGCCGTACGTTCCGTACTGATGATCGAAAATGTTATTCACGATCGCATAGAGCTGTATGTTTTGCGTGACGTCGTAGGACGTATGAAGATTGACGACGGCATACCCAGCTAACGGCTTATTCAAGTTCGCCTCGTCGCCGAAGAAAATCTGATCGGACGCGGCCGTCAAATCGCCGCCGAACTTCCACTGGTGCGTCAGCCAGTAGTCGAAACCCGCCTTGAACCTGTGCTGCGGGATACCCGGCATACGATCACCCGGATGCACGGTCGTTATGAAATCGTCGCCGTTCGATGGGTTCTGAGGGTTGTTGGGCGAATTGACGTCGAACGTGCTCTCAAAGCGCGCATCGGTGAAGTTATAGTTGGCGAAGAGATACAAACGATCGTTGCGATAATCGATGCTGGCATCGAGCCCTTCGCGAAGCGTGTTGCCCGCGTTCTGAAAGTAGCTTCGGCCGGCGATCGACGACGCCACATTTATAATGTCGTCGCTATTCATGGCGTGAAAGAAGCCAAGTGTCCAAGTGACTTTTTGATTGTCGCCGAAGCTGGTGATCTCACCGCGGAGGCCCGCTTCCGCGGTGCGCGAGACGACCTGCTTTAACGGAGGATCAGAGGTCAGGAAGCTCGAAATAAGACAGGGATTGTTGGGATCTGCGCAGGCAAGCTCAGCCGCGACCGGCGCGCGGTTGGCTTCTGAATATCCGCTGTAGAGCGATAACCCTGGAAGAAGTTGATAGGTACCTCCGGCCATCGGATTGAAACGCTGGTAGACGTTGTTACCGTTAAGATCGGGAGCCAGCCCCGTGTTGTCCTTGAGACGGATATCGGCGTAGTTGAAGCGGCCGCCGGCCGTCAGCGAGAGCCGGTCAGTTACATCAAAGGTGTCGGAAAAGAAGACGCCGTAATAGGTGTTGGTCGTCGTGATATCGACCGGCGCTATATCCGAGTTGGCGACGATCTGGCCGTCGCCGGTTACCGTGAAATTGGGACCGATACTTCCGATCTCGGCGCTGGTCTGATAGCCGACGCGGCCATGATCGATGCTGCCGCCCAACAAAAATTGATTCTTATGGCCGAAGATCTTCGCCTTCTGCACGCCCTGCAATGACGCCCCGTAACTTTCGGCCTGTTGCGATGTACGATCAATTTCGCCGACGTAATTGTCGCCGCCAGCCGGCGTTAACACCGGGTTGCCGTTTTGATCGACGAGCTGAACGGTCGTGCCGTCGAGATTGTCAAAGCAGAGCACGCTTGCATCGCCCGCGCAGGGCGCCGCTTCGGAACCGTTGGCATCGACATGATGCTGATTAAACCGACGATAGTAGCCGACGCCCGAGACCTTCAACGTATCCGTGACATTCACAGAGCCGTTGACCGATCCCATCGCCATGTCGTTCTGCGTCGTCTGCGGATTTGTGTAGACGGCGCTGTAGCTTTCATCCAGCAGCTGGACCGGGGAGGCTGTAACGGCCCCAACGAAGTTGTCGGCGCCAGTGAAGTTGGCATGGAGCTCGGCATCGTGGTTCTTGAACCCGATATCGGCGAACGTGCGGCGGATATCGGATGGTGAGAACTGCCGCCAACCGCCGTCGTGAATATCTTCGACCGCGATATAGGCTGCGTAATTGCCGACTTGCTGCCCTGCCTGTACCGACCCTTGTATGCGTCCGAACGAACCGCCGCGGATGTCGGTCTCGACGCCCTGAAAATTAAATCCGTCCTTCATCGATATGCTGATGGAGCCACCGAGCGCATTGAGGCCGAACGCCGGATTGTTGCTCATCACGGCAATATCGGAAATGGCAATCGACGGCAGGAAGTCCCAGTTGACGACGTCGCCGAATGCCTCGTTGATGCGGACGCCATTTTCGTACACCGCCAAGCCCTGAGGCACGCCATCGAGAGGCGAGGCTTCAAAGCCGTGGAATTGGACATTCGTCTGGAACTCATTGCCCTGCAAGTCATTCACGATGACGCCGGGGATGCGCGATTGGAGCACGTCCTGCACTGCCATCGCGCCGCCGCGCGTCACGTCGGAGGATGAAACCGTACCGACGGACCCCGGAACCTTCGCGATCGGAAGTTCGCTGCCGCCCACGGGCGACATCTTCACCTGCGTGGGCTCGGCAACCGAGAAGTCCTTTTCAACCGGTGCCGTCGGTGGCGTCACCGGGGCCTGGGCAACGGAAGCTTTCTTCGGCTTCGCAGTCTGCTGGACCTTTCGCGGTGGCGGAGCTTTTGCCTGCTGCTGGATGACCTCTACTTCCGGAAGCTGCTGCGTGTTCGCGGCCGGAGGCGTGGTCGTAGTCCCGCTCGCGGCGGGTGGGGGCTGCGTGGTGGGTGCTTGCGTCACCGTGGCGGGGGGTGGGGTTGGAGCTATATCCGTGCTGCCGCCGGTCTGCTGCGCGAAGACACTGTCGACGCCCCCCGTCAACAGAAGAGCAGCTGCGAGCGCGGCCAGGCGATAGATCGGCAGCATTCCAATTTCCCCCGGTGCGATCTCTTGGAGTCGGCTTTTTCCCGCCGATTCACCCCTCGTCGGAGGAAATCTTCCTTCCTGAAAGCGGTCAAACGATCTGGCAGCAATTGCATCTTTTTCCTGAAGGAGGTTGTAAGGACGCAACCGTTCGAGCGAGAAAAGGGAAATGTCGAATTCAAATTATCCCGATTTAAGCAGTGGTCTCGATAGGAATTCGATATGCACCTGCGTGTTTCTTGACCCGGGCGCGCGGCGAACGAGAAAATGATCTGCTCCGAAACGGAGACGTTCCAACCTTAGAGCGGGGGAAACCGGCTATGCTGATCCGGTGGATGCTGACATCGAAGACCCCACTCCTTTCCGACACTCAGCGGTACCACCTGAAAGCCGACAAGAAACTTTCGGCACGACGGCCTCGCAATTCCGGTCCGAAACCCGTCTCTCAGTCGCGCGCCGACGGCGTGCACGCGCTAAGTCTCCGACGGCGCCCAGGAATTTGCGACGACCGTAGAGATACGAATTTTCCTATTTGTATTCAATAATTTATGGCGGAGAGGGAGGGATTCGAACCCCCGGTACCCTTGCGAGTACTCCGCATTTCGAGTGCGGCGCGATCGACCACTCTGCCACCTCTCCGGAAGCCGTGGCGCCTGACGGCGAAGTGGGGCTTTTAGCGGCGCTCGCTTCCGGACGCAAGCGGCTCAGACCGCCGCATGCCATTCAAGGTCGAGGGATTGCGTCGCAGGGCCATCCGCCTCGTAGCCACGCGCCAGGAGACGGCCGGTCTTGGCATCAGCAACCATCGCCAACCGCGTCTTGGCGTTGAGCACCGGCGAGGCAAGCCACGCGAAGCCATCATCGAATGTCGGCGGAACACTCTTAAGGGCTCGGCGCCGCTCAAAGCTGCTGTCACCGCGCGGCCGTCCCCTCCAGCCCGCCTCGCTCCAATGGTTGGCGGCGACCGCATCGACACCTTTACGCACACGCGCCTCATGCTCCGTTCGTTCGATGACGACGGTCTCGTCAGGTGCCAGCCCCGCAAGCGTGAAGATGCCGGGCGTGGAAATCAGCGCATCCGTCAGCATCCGGCGCGCCTCGGCGAAGTCTCGTGCCTCTTCCGCAACCCGGCGCAGCAGGTGCGCAGGTGTTGGAAAGGGCATTTTCCACACGCGACGTCGATTGACGGCCCAATCGACGTAAAAAAGCCCCGTCGGATCACGCATCGGCGCCTGGTTCAGCGCCGCCGAGAACCGGCCCGGCGCCATCACCTGCAGCACGCCGGTGTATCCCGGCCAGGTGAGAACGGCGAACGGCCCGGCGGACGAACCCACGACTTTTGCGCAAACGAGGTTCGCGCCAAGCCCCGGCGTCTGCCAATCGAGCACTCGGATCAAACGCGCCGAACGGCCATCCGCCGACGACGCCGCTCGGCAGGTGCAGCCCCACTCATAGTTGATCGAAAAGAAATAGGCGCCTGGTCGGCCCAGCGCTTCGGCAATGGCGTCGATCTCGGACAAATGCACATTGTTCGCGCGAACGAGCCACGCCCGCGACACCCCGTCGAGGCCCGCCAATAATCGCTTCGGATAGCGCCGCGTCGCCACATCGAGCAGCGCATGTGTTTTTTCTACTGAGGCACGCAGCGTTGCCAGCGGAAAATCCAGCCCGGTTTCGATCACAGGTATCGCCGGCAGGACATCGCTCTGCGGTCGCGTGCAGACAGACGAAACAGGAACGGCCATCATCACCTCTGGTGACAATCCCAGGAGCCCCTAAAAATGGGCGACCCGAGCGGCATTTACGATGTGTTATCAAAAAGAAATTGGCCGGCTGAAACGCCGCACGGCCGTTGACAATAGCCCTCACATCGACAATAAAGCCCGCCACCCGTGGGCCAGGAAAACTGCCCGCGTTGAACGCGCTGCCCGAGGCTCCTTGCTGGCTCTAGCTGGCAACATATTGAAAGTTCACCGTTTTCGGTGACGCCATAGGGCGCGGCAACAGGCCTGAAAGGCCGAAAGGACAAGAGCCATGTACGCTGTCATCAAGACAGGCGGCAAGCAATACCGCGTTTCCAAAGACGACGTCGTAACGATCGAACGTGTAGCTGGCGATGCCGGCGCTACCGTTGAATTCGGTGAAGTTTTGATGGTCGGCTCGGGTGCCGACGTCACCATCGGCGCGCCGTTCGTATCGGGCGCCAAAGTGGTCGCCGAACTCGTGAAGCAGTCGCGCGGGCCGAAGCTGATCGCCTTCAAGAAGCGCCGCCGCAAGAACTCTCGCCGCAAGAAGGGCCACCGTCAGGACCTTTCTGTCGTGCGCATTACCGACATCGCAGGCGCGTAACGAGCCGCCGCTCCATTCGAGGATTTTGAAATGGCACAAAAGAAAGCAGGCGGTTCGACACGTAACGGCCGCGATTCAGAAAGCAAACGCCTTGGCATCAAACGCTACGGCGGCGAATACGTGATTCCGGGTAACATCCTCTGCCGCCAGCGTGGCACGCAGTGGCATCCGGGTTCGGGTGTCGGCATGGGCACCGATCACACGATCTTTGCCGTCGAGGAAGGCACCGTCGAATTCGCCACCAAGCGCAACGGCCGCACCTATATTTCGGTGAAGCCGGTCAAAGCGATCGCCGCGGAATAATCCGCTTTCGATCGAAAAGCTCGGTTGTACGGACTACGGGGATGGCTCTGCCATCCCCTTTTGCCTTTTCAGAGCTCCCCTCATATCGTCAACGGATTGCCCCACAAGCCCAAGGCCCCTTCGCCTTTGATCGGACGTCATGAAAACCGCCCGTCTCACTCTCCGGACTGTTGTCCATGGTGATGCCGCCCGCATCGCCGTGCTGGCCGGTGACTGGGACGTCGCAAGTATGACAGGGCGCATTCCGTTTCCCTATTCCGAGGAAGCCGCCAATCACTGGGTCGATGGCGTCGCCGAGCATGAAGAAGTGTTCGGTATTGACCTCAACGGTGAGCTGATCGGCATCTGCGGCTTCACGCTCGACGACAACGGCGACGCCGAGCTCGGCTATTGGATCGGCAAGCCCTACTGGGGCCAAGGATACGCCACCGAAGCCGCACGCGCCGTGATGGCGCATGGCTTCGCGAAATCCGGCGTTCGCCGCTTCATCTGCAAACATCTAACCGGCAACGAGGCGTCGGCGCGCGTCATTCGCAAACTCGGCTTCCGCCCCACCGGCACCTCCACGGGCTGGTGCGAGGCGCGCCAATGTGAACTTCCGGCGCTGACGTATGAACGCCGGCGTCCGTGGACCATGGCCATTCGAGCGCGCGCATCATGAAATTTCTGGATCAGGCAAAAATCTACATTCGATCGGGCGCAGGCGGAAACGGCTGCATCGCCTTTCGTCGCGAGAAATTCATCGAGTTCGGTGGTCCGAACGGCGGTGATGGCGGCAAGGGCGGCGACGTCTGGGTCGAATGCGTGCAGAACCTCAATACGCTGATCGACTACCGCTATCAGCAGCATTTTTTCGCCCAGAACGGCACGCCCGGCATGGGTCAGAACCGCGCCGGACCGAACGGCAAGGACATGATCGTCAAGGTGCCCCCCGGCACGCAGGTTTTCGCTGAGGACGGCGAAACGCTCCTTGCCGATCTCACCCATCCGGGCGAGCGCGTACGCCTGGCAAAGGGTGGCAACGGCGGCTTCGGGAACGCGCACTTCAAAAGCGCGACGAACCAGGCGCCGCGCCACGCCAATCCCGGCCAGCCGGGCGAAGAGCTGACGATCTGGCTCAAGCTGAAACTTATCGCCGACGCCGGTCTCGTGGGCCTGCCGAATGCAGGCAAATCGACATTCCTCGCGGCCGTCTCGGCGGCCAAGCCGAAGATCGCCGACTATCCGTTCACGACGCTGCATCCCAACCTCGGCGTCGTCCGTGCGGGCGATACCGATTTCGTGCTCGCCGACATTCCAGGCTTGATCGAAGGCGCCCACGATGGTGCCGGATTGGGCGATCGCTTCCTTGGACACATCGAGCGCTGCCGCGTGCTTCTCCATTTGGTCGATGCGACCTCCGAAGACGTCGCGGCCGACTACAAAACCGTCCGCCGCGAGCTTAAGGCCTATGGCGAGGGCATCGAAAAAAAGAAAGAGATCGTCGCGCTGTCGAAGTGCGATGCGCTTGACGAAGCCACACTCGCAGAACGCCGCGAGATTTTGAAGAAGGCCGCCCGCAAGACGCCGCTGATGCTGTCGGCGGTCTCCGGCCAAGGTGTCAAAGATGCTCTCTATGCGCTCGTCCGCGAGATCACGCGCGCAAATGAGACAGACGATGAAGCTGACGGCGACGAGGCCGGTCCCTGGCAACCCTAATCGCCATGATGTCATCCTCGGCAGGCCGAGGATGACATCATGCAGATCACTCGCTGATGAGTAGATCCTCAGACTGTCCGGAGGATAACATTCTGCGGCGTTCTCAGACATCGCAGAGGCTACAACGCAGCCCTTGAGCCAAAACGATCGCCTTGCCGCCCGCTGCCAACTCGCTCACAATAGCGGCCTCGCATCCAGCAATTCCCAACATCAGGAAGTCTCGAAATGACCCACTCCGCGCGCACACCGGTCTGGACATGGGTCGTGCCTGTGCTTGGGCTTCTACTTTTCATCGAAGCCACTGCTACGAGCTATGGCGAGGATTTCTCGACGCACACTCTCGGTATCGTCAACACAATCCTCCTCGTCCCGATGCTCATCGGCGTTGTGTTTGCGGCCGTCTACCACGCGGAGGAAGTCGCCCACATTATGGGTGAGCCAGTCGGCACACTCGTCCTGACAGTCGCCGTCACGATCATCGAGTTGGCGCTAATCATCTCATTGATGCTCACCGGCAAGGCGACGCCGACGCTCGTGCGAGAAACCGTCTTCGCCGTCATCATGATCGTAACGACCGGCCTCGTCGGGCTTTGCATCGTCGTTGGAGGTCTTCGCTTCCGAGAACAGGCCTTCGACGTGACGTCGGCGAAGATCTACCTCGCTATGCTGATCGTTCTGGCGACGCTCACGCTCATCCTGCCGAACTACACGACGACGGTTCCAGGAGGGCTCTATTCGGAAAGCCAGCTTAGCTACATCAGCATCGTGACGATCGCGCTCTATCTGGTGTTCCTATATACGCAGACCGTTCTGCATCGTGGCTATTTCGTCGGCGAGCATCCCCATACCGCGACGGAGTCGTCGGGTCCGGCGGAGGGTAAGCTCGCGCTCTCGGCGTTCTTCCTTTGTGTTGCATTGGCGGCCGTCGTTCTCTTGGCAAAGCTCGTAGCGATCATCATCAACGTCGGCGTCTCGAAGCTCGAGGCACCATCGAGCATCAGCGGCGTCATCATCGCCCTTATCGTGCTGCTGCCGGAATCGATTGCGGCGGTGAAGTCTGCCCGAAACAATCAACTTCAAAAGAGCTTGAACCTCGCACTTGGCTCGTCACTGGCGACAATCGGGCTGACGATTCCGGCTATCGCGGCCGCCAACCTCTTTCTGCACACGCCCCTGGTCCTCGGTCTCGAACCGGGAGACCTGGCGCTCATCGTCATGACGCTGGCGGCCAGCATCCTGACGTTTGGAACCGGCCGCACCAACGTCCTGTTCGGCTTTCTTCACCTTGTGATCTTTGGGACGTTCCTGTTTCTCTCCTTCGTGCCGTAAAGAGGCGTTTAGCGACGTTTTCGCGGCATATTTGGTAAAATTCCACCCGGCATTGCCGATATGCGAGCCCTTCCTCTTGCCGGAATGACGACATTTGCAGATAAGGCACGCCCAAGCTTACCTACTTTGACACCGTTTCCGAGATGACAATGGCCGGCATGACCGCTTCCAACGCTACGACGCCGACCGCACGGCCCGAATGGGCCGAGGCGCAGCGCATTGTCGTCAAGATCGGCTCGGCGCTGCTGACGGACCGGACAACCGGCGGCCTGAAAGCCGAATGGCTCAATTCGTTGATGGATGACGTCGCCGCCCTTTCGCGCGCGGGCAAGGAAGTCATCCTAGTCTCGTCGGGCTCGATCGCACTCGGCCGCCATGCATTGGGGCTGCCGAAAGGTCCGCTGGCGCTCGAACAGAGCCAAGCGGCCGCCGCCGTCGGCCAGATCAGCCTCGCCCACGCCTATCGCGAGCTTGCCGGAGCCCGCGGCCTGACGGCTGCCCAAGTGTTGCTGACGCTCGGCGATACTGAAGAGCGCCGCCGCTATTTGAACGCCCGCAACACCATTGAAGTCCTGCTGAACCTCAAGGCCATCCCAGTCGTCAACGAGAACGACACCGTCGCCACCACGGAAATCCGCTACGGCGACAATGATCGGCTGTCCGCCCGTGTCGCATCGATGGTGTCCGCTGATTGCTTGGTGCTGCTGTCGGATATCGACGGCCTCTACACCGCACCGCCGAACGAAGATTCGGACGCCAAGCATATTCCGCTCGTCACCGAGATTACGCCGGAGATCGAAGCGATGGCGGGTGACGCCGGAACCGAGCTGTCGAAAGGCGGCATGAAGACCAAGATCACCGCCGGCAAGATCGCGCTCGCCGCGGGCACCAACATGGTCATCACGACAGGCAAGATTCATCATCCGCTGCGCGCCATTTCCGAAGGCGCGCGTGTGACGTGGTTTATTGCCAAATCCGATCCCGTGACGGCCCGTAAGCGCTGGATTTCCGGCCAGCTCGTGCCCAACGGCCAGATTTTCCTGGATCTCGGCGCCGAGAAAGCCTTGTTGACAGGCAAAAGCCTCCTGCCTGCTGGCGTAACGCGCATCGACGGCGCATTCGACAGGGGCGATGCCGTTATTATACGGTCCGCCGACGGCCGTGAGCTTGGGCGCGGCCTGATTGCCTATGCGGCCGCCGATGCCCGGCGTATCATGGGCAAGCATTCGAGTGAGATTGCCACGATCCTGGGCTACGAAGGGCGCACCACCCTCATCCATCGGGATGACATGGCGCTGACGAGGACTTGAGCGATGAACAAACCGGAGCGCATCGAAAACGAAACCGCAGCGATCATGCGCGGCATCGGCGAAGCTGCGAAAGCTGCGAGCCGCCGCCTCGCCATCGCCACGCCGGAAGAAAAGAACACGGCTCTGAAGGCCGCGGCCAAAGCGTTGCGCGCTGCCGTTCCGAAAATCCTTGAGGCCAATGCCAAGGATGTCGAAGCCGCGAAAGCCGCCAACCGCCTCGCATCCTACATCGACCGCCTCGAACTCAACGAGAAGCGCATCGAAGGCGTCGCCAAGGGTATGGAAGAGATCGCGGAGTTGCCCGATCCCGTCGGCACCGTTCTGGCGGAATGGACTCGGCCGAACGGCCTGAAATTCCAGCGCGTGCGTGTTCCGCTTGGCACCATCGGCATCATTTATGAGAGCCGCCCGAACGTAACGGCTGACGCCGGTGCGCTTTCGCTCAAGGCGGGCAATGCCTCGATCCTGCGTGGCGGCTCCGACAGCCACCATTCGAGTATCGCCATTCACGCTTGCCTCGTCGAGGGCCTGCGCGCGGCCGGACTGCCCGAAGCCGCGATCCAACTCGTGCCGACGACCGACCGCGAAGCCGTCGGCATGATGCTGCGCGGCCTCGAAGGCGCCGTTGACGTCATCGTACCCCGCGGCGGCAAAAGCCTCGTCGAGCGAGTGCAGACGGAAGCGCGTGTGCCGGTCTTCGCGCATCTCGAAGGCATCTGCCACACCTACGTCGACAAGGCCGCGAACATGGACATTGCGGTACCGCTCGTCGTCAACGCCAAGATGCGCCGCATCGGCGTCTGCGGCGCGACTGAGTGTCTGCTGATCGACAAGAACGCGACGTCTGATATCGTCACGCCGCTGGTGAAAGCCTTGCTGGAAGCGGGGTGCGAAGTCCGCGGCGACGCTGCGATCCAGAAAACCGATGCGCGCGTGAAGCCCGTTGCGCCCGACGACTTCGGCAAAGAGTTTCTGGATGCGATCATCGCCGTGAAGCTGGTCGACGGGGTCGAAGGCGCCATCGACCATATCGCACGCTATAGCTCGCAGCATACCGACGCCATCATCACCGAAGATGCTGCCGCAGCCGAACGGTTCCTCAACGAGGTCGACTCGGCAATCGTTCTGGTCAACGCCTCGACCCAGTTCGCCGATGGCGGCGAGTTCGGCTTTGGCGGCGAGATCGGCATCGCGACCGGCAAGATGCACGCGCGCGGCCCGGTCGGCGTCGAACAGCTGACGAGCTTCAAGTACAAGGTGCGCGGCACCGGCCAGATCCGGCCGAAGTGACGTATGTGGAATGAGGCACGTCTGAGTTGACGCGAAAGATTCCGCCGCAAAGCTTTGGCTCCCTTCGCGTCCACACCCCTCTCTGCCTTCCCGGGCAGCGTATCGGGATCATGGGAGGGACGTTCAATCCACCCCACGACGGTCACCGCATCGCTGCGGAGGCCGCCGTGAAACGGCTTGTCCTCGACCAGTTATGGTGGCTGATCACGCCCGGCAATCCGCTCAAATCCCACGACGGCCTGTCGGGACTCGACAGCCGCATGGAACTCGTCGAGGTCTTCGCTCACGGCCCGCGCATGAAGATCACCGGTTTCGAGCGCGAACTCGGCACCCGCTACACGGCGGGCACCCTGTCGTTCCTCCGTCACCGCTTCCCGGCCGTTCGCTTCGTCTGGGTCATGGGCGCCGATAACCTCGCCTCGTTCCACCGATGGCAGCATTGGCGCGAGATCGCCCAGACCATGCCGATTGCCGTCGTCGACCGGCCCGGATGGCGACACGCTGGCCTCGCCTCCCCCGCCGCCCAGTGGCTGAAACGCTACCGGCTTCCGGAGTCCGAAGCCGCTTCTCTGGCCGACCGCCAGCCCCCCGCCTGGATGCTGCTGACCATCCGGCTTTCCGGGCTTTCCTCCACCGCCCTGCGCAGAGCAGCACCCCACTCTGCGCGTGAAAACGCCTAAGCCTATGACTTTTATGACACTTTTAAGACGGCCTAGAGCGCATTTCCAATTGCGGCTCAGGCCGACGCCCTTTAGTATCAGCGGTGTCCGGAATTGTCCGGGCCGTAGTGACATGCGGGACCAACCAGCAAAGGACGCTCGCCGCTTGATCCGACCCACAACCGAGGCCGCTCGCAAGAGTTCCTCAATTGCCCCGTCCGCCGCCAAGGCGCCGGACACGGCAGCCCTGCTCGATGACATCGTCAATTGGCTTGACGAGGCTAAGGCAGAAGAAATCGTTTCCATCCCCCTCGAAGGCAAGTCAGCGCTCGGCGACTTCATGGTCGTCGCGTCGGGCCGTAACGACCGGCACGTCGGCGCCATTGCCGAGCAGCTGCGCGAGAAGCTGAAGGCGCGCGGCGAAGCCCGGGTTCGCGTCGAAGGCCTGAACGCCTGCGACTGGGTGCTGATCGACACGGGCGATATCATCGTCCACGTCTTCCGCCCCGAGGTCCGCGAATTCTACAACCTCGAAAAGATGTGGCAGGCGGAGATTCCGCCGGACGCATCGCGTGGCGATAGCTCGCAGCACTAGGCGCGAGACCCGAGAAGCATTTTGTTGAAACGCGGCTGAACCCTTCGGCCGCGGAGCCTCCCCTTGATGCGCATCGCCATTTCCGCGGTCGGCAAATTGAAAGACGCCGAGGAGCGCGCCATCGTCGAGCGCTATGCCAAACGGCTGAACGGCGCCGGTAAGCCGCTTGGCCTCGGCCCAATCGACATTCGCGAATATCCCGAAAGCCGCGCCGCCGACGTCGCCGAGCGCAAGCGTGACGAGGCTGCGAGATTGCTGCGCGATGTCGGGCCGGGCGACATCGCGGTCGCTCTTGAGCCGACCGGAAAATCGCTTACCAGCGAAGCCTTCGCTGCCTTCCTGCGTGAGACGCGCGACGGCGGTGCGAAGTCCTGCGTCTTCCTCATTGGCGGTCCGGACGGCCACGGCGAAGCAGTCTTAAGTGCAGCCACCCTGAAACTCTCCCTCGGCGCGTTGACGCTTCCCCACGGCCTTGCGCGTGTTGTATTGGCTGAGCAGCTTTATCGTGCCGCCACGATCCTCGCGGGTCATCCTTATCATCGCGCATGACGACAATGGCCGACGCAACGCCGTCCCCGACCAAATACAGCTTTCCACCCATCGTCCCCGACGGCGCGCGCCTTCTCATCCTGGGCACGCTGCCTGGCGAAGAATCCCTTCGCCTACAGCAATACTACGGCTTCTCGCGCAACCATTTCTGGGCGCTGATCGCAGCGCTCTCAGGTCAGCCGCTGCCCACGACTTATCCTGAAAAAACGGCGCTGCTTCACGTTAACAAGTGGGCGCTCTGGGATGTGCTCGAAGGCGCCGAGCGCATCGGCAGCTCGGATGCGGCCATTCGCAACCCGACAGTGAATGCCTTCGGCGATTTCTTTGCCGTGTATCCCGCAATAACCACGGTTGCGTTCAACGGCCAGAAAGCCCGCGACCTTTTTCGTCGCTACATCGTAAAGCCGGGCCTCGTTCGACAAGACCGCTTCACCGCAATCGAATTGCCGTCATCGAGCCCGCTCTACACCATTCCCTTCGAAGAAAAGCTGAAGCTCTGGCAGGCTAGGCTGGAAGCTTTCCTACCGGCCCAAAATCAAAACCGCCGCGCGAAATAATCAATCGCAAACTGCGGTAGAAACCGGCGCATCGCCGCCGCCAAGTAAGTTGGCGTCGTCACATAGTAATGCCGCCGCGGCCTGGAACTTTCGACCGCATGGATCAGCTTCTTCGTTACCGCTTCTGGTTCGAGCTTGAACGTTTGCTGTCCGCCGGCCTGCATGGCTTCGAGCCGCGTACGATAAACGTCGCGATGGGGAGAATTGTCGATATCAACCGTCGCCAGCAATCGGTCCACCGAATGCTCGACAAAGCGCGTCCGGATCGGCCCCGGCTCGATCAGCGACACATGAATGCCTGCCCCCTCTAGTTCAAGCCGCAACGACGTCGTCAGCGCTTCAAGCGCAAATTTTGATGCGCAATAAGCGCCGCGATAAGGCGCGACGATCATGCCGAGCACCGACGAGCAATTGACGATCCGCCCCGCGCCGTTCTTGCGCATCGCCGGAATGAGCCGCCGCGTCAGATCGTGCGTGCCGACGACGTTTACTTCGAACTGCTCGCGCAGAAGCTTCGGCGTCAGATCTTCCACCGCTCCCGGCTGACCGAACGCAGCGTTGTTGAACAGCGCATCGAGTTTGCCGCGCGTCATCTCCAAGGCACGAATGGCGCACGTTGCGATCGACTGTGAGTCGGCAAGTTCGAGCGGCAGCACTTCGACGTTCAGGAAGTTCTTCAAACGCGCGAGATCATCTGGCTTTCGCGCCGTCGCGATAACACGCCACCCGCGCTCACGCATGGTCCGCGCTGCATCAAGCCCGATGCCGGACGAGCATCCGGTAATGAGAATAGATCGTGTCATTGGACTCCAGTGATCGAGGCCATTCGTTCGCGCCTTCCGGCCGGCTCTTCGGAGAAGAGTTGGAAGGCGCAAACAAAATACTGGAGGTTTGCCTTAGCACGAGCCGAAGCGCCGCGTCTTTCCCCGAGAGCCGGGTTATGCCGCATATGTTTTGAGCTTGATCCCGTGCGCGCGTGTCACCCGCCTCGAATCACTTCCGGAACTTCACGAGATCGTGGCCATCTTCGGCTTTGAGAGTCAGCGTATCATCCTGCACGGTGAAAGACCGCGCCGCTTCGAGCGCGGCGAAATACTGCGCCTCGATCTCCGATTTGCCCTCGCACATCATCTTCGTCGCAGCAAGCGGCCCGATCTGGATGGCATCGTCCTCAATAGTGATCGGGCCTTTGAAGCGATTGCAGCCGCCCGTGCCCGACACGCGGTCCGTCGTGTAGGCAAGCGTCGGTCCATCGACCGGCTTGCCACCAAGTTCCGTCGCGACCCACGTTGCGGTCAGCGGCCCATCATCGTCCTCTTGCGCCATGGCCTGCGCTCCGAGCGCAAACCAGAGCACACCGGCGAGGATTGTTATGATGTACCGCATACCGACGGCTTCCCTCGCTGCCCCACTCAGTTTGCGCCTTCGAGCAGACGCCGCGCGATAACCTGCGCCTGAATCTCGGCCGCACCTTCGAAGATGTTCAGAATGCGCGCATCGCAAAGCACGCGGCTGATCGGATATTCGAGAGCGAAACCGTTGCCGCCGTGAATCTGCAGCGCGTTATCCGCGTTGGCCCAAGCGACACGCGCGCCGAGCAGCTTCGCCATGCCCGCTTCAAGATCGCAGCGCCGGCCGGCATCCTTCTGGCGCGCCGAGAAATAGGTGAGCTGCCGCGCGATCATCGTTTCGACCGCCATCATCACGACCTTGTTGCGCACGCGCGGGAACGAATAGATCGGCTTACCGAACTGCACGCGTTCCAGCGCATACTTGAGGCCGAGGTCCATCGCGCACTGCGCCACGCCGACCGCACGCGCCGCCGTCTGGATGCGCGCACCCTCGAACGTGTTCATGAGCTGCTTGAAGCCCTGTCCCTCGACGCCACCGAGCAAGTTTTCCGCCGGGACCTCGAAGCTGTCGAAGGAGATGTCGTATTCCTTCATGCCGCGATAGCCGAGAACTTCGATCTCGCCACCCGTCATGCCCTTGGCCGGGAACGGCTCGTCGTCTGAACCGCGCGGCTTCTCGGCGAGGAACATCGACAGGCCCTTGTAACCCGCCTCATTCGGATTGGTGCGCGTCAGCACGGTCATGATGTCAGCGCGGACGGGATGCGTGATCCACGTCTTCTGGCCTGTGATCTTGTAAACGTCGCCGTCCTTCACAGCGCGCGTCTTGAGCGACGCGAGATCGGAGCCCGTGTTCGGTTCGGTGAAAACGGCCGTCGGCAGCATTTCGCCGGACGCGATCTTCGGCAGATACTTCTCTTTCTGCTCTGGCGTGCCGTTGTGCAAAATAAGCTCGCCGGCGATTTCTGCGCGCGTACCGAGCGAACCGACGCCGATGTAGCCGCGCGACAGCTCTTCCGAAGCGACGCACATCGATTCCTTGCCGAGCGCCATGCCGCCGAATTCTTCCGGTAGCGCCAGACCGAAAACGCCAAGCTCCGCCAGCTTCGCGATCACTTCGAGCGGAATGTATTCGTTCTTGAGGTGCCACTCGTGTGCGTGCGGAATGACTTCCTCAAGGCTGAACTTGCGCATCAGATCCTGGATCTGCGCGTGCGTCTCATCAAGGCCCGTATCACCGAAGGTCATGGCTTCGGGCTGCGCCGCGATCAGCTCGGCAAGGCGGGCCTTCACACTTTCCGCACCACCTTCCGCGACGAGATCCGCAACCGAATCCTCGTAACGGCGAAGCTCTGCCTTCGGCACGCCCAGCGCATCAGCGCGGGCGATTTCGAGCTGGCTCATCGGGATGCCGTTCGCGATCTGCGCCGCGTATTCGCCAAAAGCTGCGATCAGCAATAGTTGCTCGAACTCGCCGAACCGGCCTTCCTCCTGGAGGCGGGCCGCCCAGTCGTGCATCTGGCGCAGACCTTCGACCGTCGTCGCCAGCCACGCCAGACCGTGCGCGGCATGTTGCGCCTGATCAACGCCGCCCTCTTCCTGAATTTTTATCCTGACACCGGCTTTGGCGGCCTGCAGGATCTTGTCCGCCGACGCCACGGCTTCGCCGCACCGCTCAATAAGCTTGACGGGACCGGCGGCGAGAAGATTTTCTCCAGCCTTCATGGGCGTCACGGACATTCGTTTCTCCTGAGGAATACCTATATGCCCGGGGCAATGCCGGGCCAAATCTGATGCGCTGCGCGACCAATTCACCGCTCGGGAATGATTAGTCAACTGGTCATCGACCGCAACAAATGCTCTCGCGACCTATCCGCGCGAAAATGCGTCGCGGCCCACCTCCCCGAAAGCATTACGAACCGCACCGGCCTTTCCGTGTTTACGATATCGAGCCCGTCCTTTGGACTGTGTCCAAATTGCCGACGTCTCGCTAGACCCGCACTCACAGCCGGAAATTGACCTGTGGACCGGAGTTGGCCGAAACACTAGGTTCCGCGCCACAAAATCAAGGCGTCCCGGGAGAAGAGACACCATATGAAGCGCATGCGCAGATTGGTCGAAGCCCTTTATCGGGTTTACGAGCATTCGGGCTTCGCGATGGCCGGCGCAGTCGCGTTCTCGTTCGTCGTCTCGATCTTTCCGTTCTGCATCTTTCTCGGCGCCTTATCAGGCTATTTCGGCGGCCGTGAGTTGGCACAGGACGCGATCAATCAGCTGTTTGCAATTCTGCCCGCCCCTGTCGCCCAGGGCATCGCCCCTCAGATCGAAGCCGTGATGGGCACGCGGCGTATCGATCTTGCCACCGTCAGCGGTTTCCTGGCGCTGTTTTTCGCAACAAGCGCCGTCGAAACGCTGCGCGCGGCTTTGAACGGCGCCTACCGGGTCCGCGAAAAACGCCCCTATCCGTTATGCCTGCTCATCAGCATGCTGTTCGTTTTCGTTAACGGCATCTCGACGCTGGTGCTTACCTGGGCGGTCGTCGTCGGCCCGAGCGTCTTCGGCCCCGCGATCGCGTCGCACCTGCCCGACAACTGGGTCCGAATTCTCGTCGATTCGAGCGACATCGGACCGGTCATTCGCTACGGCCTCTCAGGTGCCGTGATGGCCGCGCAGCTCTTTGCGTTGCATTTACTGCTGGCGGCAGGCCAGCGGCGGATGGCCGATGTCTGGCCCGGAATCGCGCTGACGATCGTACTCTGGCTGGCGCTGGCAGGACTATGGTCGAACTATCTCGAAATCACGAACTACTCTCTGTTCTACGCCGGTCTTTCCCAGCTCATGATCGCGCTGATCTTTTTCCAATTCACGGCCATCACGATCCTGCTCGGTGCCGAATTCAACCGCGGAATCATGGAAATGAAGCGCATGCGCCGGGAAGCTGCCGAACGCGCCGCCTTCCGCGCCGACGCCTCGCGACAAGCGCCAGCGCAACAAAAATCCTGATAGGGCACAAATGCAAAAGGGCCCCTCACCGGCAAGTCCGGTAAGGGGCCCTCGATATTAGATCGTGAGTAAAATCAGGCTGACTTCGGCCCGGCCTCGATGACATCTTCAAGCGTGCGAAGACCCGTCGTCGGCGCCTGGACAAGCACCGCCATGTTGCCCGGCTTGTGCTCGTTCCTCATCATGCGCATGTGCGCCTTGGGGATCTGCTCCCACGAGAACACTTCCGACATACACGGGTCGATGCGCCTCTCGATGACGAGACGGTTGGCCTGGCTTGCCTGCATCAGGTTGGCGAAGTGCGAACCTTGCACGCGCTTCTGGTGCATCCAGAGATAACGCGCATCCATCGTCAGATTATAACCGGTGGTGCCGGCGCAAATCACGACCATGCCGCCGCGCTTCACGACCTGCACCGAGACCGGAATCGTCGTCTCGCCGGGATGCTCGAACACGCAGTCGACGTTGACGCCTTTGCCCGTGATGTCCCAGATCGCCTTGCCGAACTTGCGCATCTCCTTCAGCCACTCGTGATACTCAGGCGAGTTCACTTTCGGCAGCTGTCCCCAGCACTTGAAGTCCTTGCGGTTGATGACGCCTTTTGCACCGAGCTGCATGACGAAGTCGCGCTTGTCGTCATCGGACACGACGCCGATGGCGTTGGCGCCCGACGTCGCACACAGCTGCACCGCGAATGCGCCAAGACCGCCGGCAGCACCCCACACCAGCACGTTATGGCCGGGCCGCAGGACATGCGGACGATGGCCGAACAGCATGCGGTAAGCGGTTGCGAGCGTCAGCGTGTAGCAGGCGCTTTCTTCCCACGTCAGATGCTTCGGACGTTCGAGAAGCTGGCGGTCCTGCACGCGGCAAAATTGCGCAAACGAACCGTCCGGCGTCTCGTAGCCCCAGATACGCTGCGACGTCGAAAACATCGGATCGCCGCCGTTGCATTCTTCATCGTCGCCGTCGTCTTGGTTGCAGTGAACCACAACCTCGTCCCCGACCTTCCAGCGCTTCACCTTTGAGCCAACGGCCCAAACGATGCCCGAAGCATCCGATCCAGCAATGTGGTAAGGCTGCTTGTGGACGTCGAACATTGAGATCGGCACGCCCAGCGATGCCCACACGCCGTTGTAGTTGACGCCGGCCGCCATAACGAGGACGAGCACGTCGTGGCTATCGAGTTCCCACGTCGGCACCACCTCAACCTGCATCGCCTTGTCGGGCTCGCCCTGACGCTCCTTGCGGATCGTCCAGGCGTACATGTTTTTGGGAACATGTCCGAGCGGGGGAATTTCCCCGATTTCATATAGGTCTTTCTTAATTCCTGCCGTCACCGAAGCATCGGATACTTCGCTTTTGGCTGCCAAGTTCTGGCTCGACATTGGTGTTGCGTCTCCCGACCTTGTCCCCGCGACGAGGGCCGTTATGGCTCGTCTTCTTCGCGTTTGCCCCCTGCTCTCCGCGCGGGGATCGCAGTATGAAGCACGTTTTTGCGCTGCAATGAAGAGGGTTAGTCCGCAGTTAATATTCGCTCAATTCCTCTTTAACGGGAGAACGATATTTTAGCTGCCTATTCCGCCCTATATGGGCCTCTAGGACGCACGCAATGCAAGACTTTTGGTGGCAGCTCCAGGACGTCGATTCCTTCACTGTCTATATTTCCCTCGCATTTGCGGGCGCCGTCTGTCTGTTTATTCACGAGATTGTCGGCTCGCCAACGCTCGCTTGGCTCTCCACGCCCATTCTAGCGGCTGGAGGCATCCTCGCCCCTACCCTTCTGGCCCAACAGTTGATTACCCTTTCGTACGATAAGACCGTCAACACCGCGATCTCGGTGGCGATCGGGACGCTGGCCGCATTGTTTCTTATTCTCATGGGCAACTGGCTTTGGGCGCTTTTCACCGAATACCGCGTGAGCCGGACGAAGCTCGTCGCCATCCCATCCAGGCCGCCGCGCATCCGCCGCTAGGCTGATTGCATCGCCGCCGACAAAACCGCCGCAACCCGAAAACGCGGCGAACTGCCGATTTTGCTGTATCGCCGCAATCGGTTACTTTAGGTCTTTTCCAGTGTCTTTGACCCGAGCCTAAGGGGCACCCTTTCGATGTCGGATAAAATCGTGCGCGACAAGCCGTGGCTGTTCCGGACCTACGCCGGACACTCGACCGCTGCGAAGTCGAACGCGCTCTATAAGAAAAACTTGGCAAAGGGCCAGACGGGCCTCTCGATTGCTTTCGATCTCCCGACTCAGACCGGCTACGATTCCGACCATGAGCTTGCCCGTGGCGAAGTCGGCAAGGTCGGCGTCCCAGTCTCGCATCTGGGAGATATGCGCACCCTGTTCGCCGATATCCCCATCGAGCAGATGAACACCTCGATGACGATCAACGCCACGGCGGCTTGGCTGCTGTCGCTCTACATCGCCACAGCCGACGAGCAGGGTGCCGACCGCAGGAAGCTGCAGGGCACCATTCAGAACGACATCATCAAGGAATACCTGTCGCGCGGCACCTACGTCTTCCCGCCGGAGCCGTCGCTGCGTCTCATCAAGGACACGATTGTTTACTCCTACCAGCACGTGCCGAAGTGGAACCCGACGAACGTCTGCTCCTACCATCTGCAGGAAGCAGGGGCCACGCCGGTGCAGGAACTCGCCTACGCGTTGGCGACCGGCATCGCTGTTCTCGACACCGTGAAGGCTTCCGGCGAGGTGCCCGAGAAAGACTTCGGCACCGTCGTCGGGCGCGTCTCCTTCTTCGTGAATGCCGGCCTCAAGTTCATCACCGAAGTCTGCAAAATGCGGGCGTTTAACGAACTTTGGGATGAAATCACGCGCGACCGCTACGGCGTCACGGACCCCAAGAACCGCATGTTCCGTTATGGCGTGCAGGTGAACTCATTGGGCCTGACTGAGCCGCAAGCCGAAAACAACGTCTATCGCATTTTGATCGCGGCGCTCGGCGTTACGCTCTCCAAGAACGCGCGCTGCCGCGCCCTTCAGCTTCCGGCATGGAACGAGGCGCTCGGCCTTCCGCGGCCATGGGATCAGCAGTGGTCACTGCGCATGCAGCAGGTCCTCGCCTACGAGACCGACCTGCTTGAATTCGGAGACATCTTCGATGGCTCGGCTGAGATCAAGCGCAAAGTCGACGCCTTAAAAGAAGAGGCGAAGAACGAACTCCAGACGATTGAACGCATGGGCGGCGCCATCGCCTCCATCGATTACATGAAGCGCAATCTCGTCGAGAGCAACACCGCTCGGCTGTCCGCCATCGAGTCAGGCGAACAGGTTTTGGTCGGCGTCAACAAGTGGACCGAGACAGAACCTTCTCCGCTTGGCGCAGGTGAGGGAGCGATCCTCGTCGTCGATCCAGCCGTCGAGATCGATCAGGTCGAACGCCTGAAGTCTTGGCGCGCGTCGCGCGACGACAAGGCCGTCGCCAAAGCACTCGCAGATCTCGAAGCCGCCGCGAAAGAGGGGCGCAACATCATGGAGCCCTCGATCGCTGCCGCCAAGGCCGGCGTGACGACGGGCGAATGGGGCGGCCTGTTGCGCAAAATATTTGGCGAGTACCGCGCTCCGACCGGCGTCTCGCAAGCTGCCGTCGCGCGCGATAGCGCCGCCTTGGAAGAGGTGCGAAAATCGGTCGATGCAGCCTCCGAGAAGCTGGGCCGCCGCCTGAAGTTCCTCGTCGGCAAGCCCGGCCTCGACGGCCACTCGAACGGCGCCGAGCAGATCGCCGTCCGCGCCCGCGACGTCGGTATGGAAGTCGTCTACGAGGGTATTCGCCTCACCCCAAGCCAGATTGTTCGCGCCGCAGTCGATGAGTCGGTTCACGTCGTCGGCCTGTCGATCCTCTCCGGCTCGCACGTCCCGCTCGTCAAAGACGTGATGGATCGCATGCGCAAGGAAGGCTTGGAAGACGTCCCGGTCGTTGTCGGCGGCATCATCCCGCCGGAAGACGAAAAGACGCTAAAGGCCTTTGGGGTCGCTGCCGTCTATACGCCCAAGGACTTCCAGCTGAACGACATCATGGCCGATATCGTGAAGCTCGTGGATCGCTACGCGAAGGCAGCCTGACGACGGAGGCTCATTGTCCTCTCCCGGATCCGGTCGCCCGCCGCGGCGACCGGCGCGGAACGCGTGTCGCCGCAGCCCCTGAAAAGAATTGATGAAGACCTGGGTCGTCCTCTTCCTGATCTTGCTTGCCGCAGGCATCGCCTGGGGCCTCGCCCGTGATCTGTTTTCGCGAGAGAAAGGGGCGCTCACCGGCACCGTCGTCGCCGTCGACCGAGGGAATCCGGTGCCGAAATGGTTCCCAGCCACCCCGCCGCGGTTCAAAGTGCGGCTGCCGGACGGCCGTATGATCGACGTGGCGACCAAAAATCCCCAAAGCTTTCCCGTCGGCGCGGACATATCCATCACGGAGTGGATGACACCCTGGGGCCAGGTCTGGTACACGCAGCGCGATTAAGGGAGGGGCCCTTGCGCGAAGAAACTAGAAAGCGTCTTGAACGAGCACTCTGGATCGACCGCGCCAAAATGGCCGCCATCGGCCTCGGCATCATCGCGGTGATCGGCTTGGCATTCAGCTACGAAGAGCTGGATCTCAAGGTCGACAATAAGGACATCGGTGGCACAGTCACGGACCTGGAGCCCCTGGTTTCCAAGCAGAATTCGGCTGACGGCGAAAATGTCATCGTCCGCCTGGACGACGGCCAGCTCGTCCGCGTGCTCGCCTATAAATCCCGTAACCTCAAGATCGGCGACAAAATCCAGGTCGTCGAGCACCACCACGCTACGGGCCGGGTGACGCATACCCTCAGATAACCGCTTGCCCTGCGTTGACGTGGCGACAACGGCCGTTATAAGTCGCCGCTTCGCCCCGTTTCCGGGGCGGCTTGCCTCAGTGGCGGAACGGTAGACGCGGCAGACTCAAAATCTGCTATCCGCAAGGGTGTGGGGGTTCGAGTCCCTCCTGGGGCACCAATTCCGCGTGTGTTAACGTGTGCTGACGTTGACAAAACCGCAAAAAACCCCTTAGAATCTGGTCTATATTCGTTTGCTGGCGTGTGCTTACGTTTGTCGGCATTGGCTGAAAATGTTGGCATCCGTGTTGGTACTTGGCGTCGATACCAACAAATACGGAGACGGTTGATGCCCCTCACAGATACCGCAATACGCAATGCGAAACCGGGCGAGACGCCTTTCAAAATCAGCGACGGCGGCGGCCTGCACCTTATCGTAAAACCGAATGGCGCCCGGCTCTGGCGCATGGCCTATCGGTTCGCTGGCAAGCAGAAAACGCTCGCACTCGGTGCCTATCCGGCGGTGTCGCTCCAGAAGGCCCGCAATGAGCGCGAGAACGCCAGGAAGCTGCTGGCTGACGGTGTGGACCCGAGCGTCAAAAAACGCCGTGACAGGCTCACCGCGAAACTCTCGGCAAACACGACGCTCAAGAGTGTCGCTCTTGAATGGCTGGATAATCGGCGGCAGGCTATCAATTCCGATTATGCCGACGCGATCCTCCGTCGACTCGAGACCGACATTTTCCCAGCACTTGGTACCCGCCCGATCGCCGATATCGACGCACAGGAGTTGCTGCAAGTCCTCCGCCGTGTCGAGAAGCGTGGCGCCTTAGAGCAGGTGCGAAAGCTCCGGCAGACCGTTGGCCAGGTCGTTCGCTACGCTATCCTTACTGGCCGCGCCAGGCATGATTTCACGACGGCGCTGAATGGTGCCCTGAGGCCGAAGGGCCGCGAGCGGCACCACACGGCCATGTCGCGCGAAGACCTGCCGGCGTTTCTCCGTGCTCTCGACACCTATGACGGCGATCCTCGGACGGCGATCGCTCTTCGACTCGTTGTACTGACGATGACCCGCACGACCGAACTCAGGGCCTCGCAGTGGTCTGAGTTCGAGAACCTCGACGGATCAGAGCCGCTTTGGCGTATCCCCGCCCAGCGCATGAAGATGAAAACCGAGCATCTCGTGCCGCTTCCGCCGCAAGCGGTAAACGCTCTGCAAGAGCTTCGGGCACTGCCTGGCTCGAACAACAGCCCGTGCCTATTTCCATCGCCGTCGCGCGAAGGATTTATGTCCAACAATACGATGCTCTTCGGGCTTTATCGGCTTGGCTATCATTCGCGCGCGACCGTTCACGGGTTTCGCGGTCTCGCGTCGACAATCCTCAACGAGATGGGCTTCAATTCGGATTGGATCGAACGGCAGCTCGCGCATGACGAGCGGGACCAGGTGCGAGGTGCCTACAACGCCGCGCAATATCTTCCTGGCCGTCGCGCCATGTTGCAACACTGGGCGGAATGGCTCGACGAAGCCAAGAGATCGAACAAAACAACTGCAAGGGACGTGCGTCAGGCCGCGGAATGATTGGTAGAATTGAGAGGCGGACGGCATGACCAAAATCTGGGAGATTTTTTTTCTCGACAGATGCGAGGAAGGGAGATCACGTCGAAGAGCCTCGCAGAGATCATCTGCCTCTCGGACGTTGTGAAAATCACAACATCACGTTAGCTGATGTTGTGATTTTCACAACATCGTAGATTAAAACCCCAATAATTACTGCACAAACTAAACGTGTTTTCAGCGCCAAGTCGCGCCGGACGTTGATTCAAAATCGCAAAAACATCTGATTATACGAGCGATCTCAAATCGGTTTCACATATGTCCATGTTTGTTTTGGACGGACGGAGCCGAAACGTGAAAAACGAGATCGCCTACACACTAGAGGATTTCGCGGCAGCCCTCGGCCGGAAACGGTGGTGGGTACACGAACAAATCAAGCGGCAGGGGCTGCCGTATTTCAAAATCGGTCGGAATACGTATATCCGCCGCGCCGACGCGGATAAATGGCTCGAACAGTTTCCCGTTAAATGCGGTCTCGATGTCGAGACCGCGCCAAAAAAATCGGCAGGCTGAGCGTTATCGCGCCGAGCCTGCCGATTTGCGTTTGTTCCTGCGTTCCGCCGTGCCTGCCAGGGCACATTCAAACCGCGAGGGACCACCATTTCATGCATCGCAATTTTACCCGTTCGCCGGGTATTTCGCAATGGCTCCTGCTGATCGGAGACCGTTGCGATGGAATGCAATCCCCAGGGTTCCAAACAATGTATCGCGTGTGACGTCACGAAACCGCGAACCGCCTTTCTCCCATCGAGATACACAACCGACGGGCTGACGCCGAGATGCCGGCAGTGCGTGCTCGCAGCGTCGGCGCGCATGCGCGAGGAGCGCGAACATCGGCGAGTAGCGGCCTCGCCTCGCGTCGCAGGGGAATAAGCGATGGAGACGGATCTGCCGTTTCGACTGACGCTCCCGTTGCCGCCCAGCGCAAACGCGTTGTTCGCGAACATCCGCGGCCACGGTCGAGTGCGAACCTATGCCTATCGCAAATGGAGCGACGTCGCGGGATGGACGATACGCGTCGAGCGCCCGCGCAAATTTCTAGGGCCGGTGTCGATCGAGATCCGCGCCGGCATACCGCGTCGCCGGCGCGATCTCGACAATTTGGCGAAGCCGGTCATCGACGCGCTCGTCTCGTTTGACGTCATTGTCGACGACAGCGATCAGATCGTTCGCGCGGTTACGTTGGCGTGGGACAGCAACGTCGAGCCCGAAAAAATTTTGCTGGTGGTGCGCGCGGCATGAGCGTTCGGGTGATAACCGCCGTTTTCGATAGAAAACTGGGCACCGGAAACCGCAAATTGGTTGCGTTGAAACTGGCTGACCACGCTAGCGACGATGGATCCGGAATTTATCCATCGAAACGTCGCGTAGCGGCCGAATCCGATCTCTCACTCCCGACGGTCAAACGTATCATAAATCAGTTTTTGGAAGAGGGCCTGTTAGAGATAGTGACCCAGGGGGGGCGCGGCCCGCATTCGACTACCGAGTACGCGTTAAATCTGTCGAAACTGGCGGCCCTACCGCCCTCGTTCGATCCCGCGTCTAAGGGGGTCACCGTGACCCCCTTAACTGATGCCCACGCGCCTCGCCCTAGGGGTTCACGCAGACCCATTAAGGGGGTCACGGTGACCCCGGATGAGGATCATAGCTTGACCCCCAAACCGTCAGTCAACCGTCAACAACCGTCATTGACTAGGATAGAGAAAAAAAATTCGGCTTCGGCCGGGACTGACCAGGTTCGGTTTTCAGAGGATGTCATCCGTGAAATCGAGACCCTAGGGGTCGACGTCGAATCGCTGATCGAGCGATTCGAGCATAAAACTGCCACGCAGAGGATCCGGGATCCGAACGCGTACCTGTTACGGATGGCGCGTGACGAGGTCGCAAAACGGAACGGTGTCACGGTCGAACAGGTGAAACAATCCACGTCGCGTGGCCGCGCCATGCGGATCGCTGCGGCAGTGGACGCAACCGCAGCGTTTAGCGTTCCGAGCGACGCGGCAGTTGCCAGGGCCAGGCAGCGAGGCCGGCTCCGAGTCGACGAGACCATCGCCGACATGAAAATTAAAAGGTTTGCGTCGCAGGCGGACGCCGATCGGGCATTCGAGTCGGCATTGGAACGGGCCCTCTGGCAGCGGGCAGGTGCATCAACGTCAGCACATAGCTGAACGATTCAGCGATCCGCCCACAGACAAATAAGCCCCGACAGTTTGTAGAGCAGAGAAGAAATGCTATCGGCCGATATATCGGTGGGAGGGCGACGATGAGGATTAGGGCATTTCTGCTGCTGGCAGGGGTCGTCCTGATGGGTGGCTGCAGTCGCGATGCGCGGCTTTATCCCGCCAACCTTCAGGCTGGCTCACAGACGCTTCACGCACGGTTCACTGACTCCGGCATGGGCAGCGGACCGATCGAACTTGCGATGCCTGACGGCGAAGTTCTAAAAGGCGAATTCACCACGACTGACACATCGAATTACGGCTTCGGCTCCGCGGGGCTCTGGGGCAGCACGAAGCCGCATATAACGACGGCCTCGACATCTGCCGTACCTGGGAGCATGCCCGGTGTAGCGAACCTGGTGGGTCCTCAAGGGACAACTGCACACTGCGAGTATCTCGTAAATTCTCTCGCCGGCAGCGGCTCAGGTACCTGCACCACGAACAAGGGCGCCGAATACCAGCTTCAGTTTTGATGAACCCACCAGTTCGCCCTGCGGCTCGACCGCGCGAAGCAGATGAGACCGAAGTCGCTATTTTTTCCTCTTGAGATTGGCGCGCATCTCGCGGAGCGCTTCCACAAGCGGCTTCGTCGGATCCAGGACACTCGCGGTCGGAGGCCTCCGTTGAGGCAGCCGAAGCGGCTTTGTCTTTGGCCTCGGTTCTGCCTTGGGACGGCCGGCGGCAATCCACCGCTCGAAGGCGTCGATATCGAAAAGAATTGCCCCGCCCGATTCGGGTTGCGATGCAAACGGAACCCGCTTCGCCAGGTTCTGGAAGTACCTAATCGACAGCCCGGTCCTGGCTGCCAATTCGCTCGTCGTTTCGTAAACTTTGCGCTCTCGATCGGGAAGCTTGCGCTTGCCAGCCATAGCTCACCCGCGTTTGCGCGACGATAATTTTCCCTTCGCCTCTACATGCGCCTCGAGTACCATTTCAACGTAAGGTGCAAGTTGGCGCCGATCGGACTTGGCAAGCTCATCGAGCGCTGCCTTCAGACTCGGTCTGATGCGCAACGAGAGCGGAGCGCTCCGCAATTCTTTTTCATCAGCCATAAATGTACGTCCATGTACGTTGACAACGTACACTTCGTAGCATACAAACAACCGGTATGCAATCGCATGCTGACCCCGCAGTTGTTCGAGCAACCGCGGGGTCGTAACTCAATCCAGAGGGATAAGCTCATGGACCAAGCTTCTAATGATAACACATCCGCCCGAACGACGAAAACACCTGCCGTACATCGCCGGGCGGCACTTCAGTTGCTTGCCTCCGCGCCCGTCGCCGCTGCCGCCTGCAGCAGCACGATGGCGACGCCTGCGCTTGCAGAAACCCCGACGGCAATCGCCCTACATTTCGCGATCTGGGCACGTCGACGGGAAAAGCTTCGACGCCTAGAGAGGACTGTGGACGTCTGCCTTCGCAACTACCAGTCAGTCGCGCCTAGGTGGCCGGAAGCACTCAAGTTCAGTGAGCAGAATACCGGCTGGAGATTCTACTCTCGTCGTTGCGAGACCGTGATGCGCGACGACGGACAAGGCAATGCCACCAGGTATCTCGGATCAAAGGCGATCGCGCATGCCATTGACCGCCTGCTGCGCATGGCGGACGCCAATGCACCAATCGTGCTAGAAGCGCGCGAGGCTTTGCTTCTCGCAAAAAAGATCGAGGACGCCGAAGACGAGGCAGGACGGCTTTCTAGCCTCGACGAGTTCGAGCGCGAATTAGAAGCGGAAGCGACGACAGTCGGAGACATCGGCGGCGCGATCCTCGCAATCGAGCCCAAAAACGCGGAAGATCTTCGAATGCAGGCTCGCGTGCTCCGTGACGCCGATCGCGGAATGCCGAAGGACGAAGCAACGATCCGATTTTTAAATTTTGTGATGACGTCACGCTTCGACATTTAGCGTCAACAGCGGCGGCCGGCATTCGCCCTCGGCCGCCGATCTCTGGGCGGCCCGCGTGGCCGCCCCTTCTTTCACCGGTTCAGGATGCGAACGTGATCGATCGCACATTGCCCTTGCCGATGTAAATCTGGTCTCCGTCGCTTAATGTGCAAATCACCGGGTCACCGGACTGAATGCTTCGAACTATGAGCCCAGGGCGCCGAAAAATTTGGTAGAACGACGGCAACGGCGCGCCGACGACCAGAACAAGATCGGAATCTTCCTCTTTTTGATCGCTGTGTCGGTGCTCGACGCGCGTAATCTTTTCGTTCATGGAATGCCTCCCGCTCCAATAAGCATACCATGATGCCGGAGCGGTGTCTCGGAGGCGGCCGCGAACCAGCCTTCGCCGCCGTCGCATTTATCGCGGCGGGGCGACGCTGGGCGGCGCCGCGAAGTCTTAATTTTCTCTACCTTTCTGAGCGGCGCCAGGAGGGTCATCGATCGGCGTCCCTGCGAAGATTTCGTTCGCCATGCTTCTCCCACGAGCTGACTCGCTGGGGATATCTCCGACGGAAACGCTCGACGCCTGCAATCGTCAAACCCAAGAGTGCTTGTTTGCTCCAAATTAGCGGTGAGCTGCTCGATTCGATCTTGCCATTGGCGGCAACGGAAAACAGACAATGCTGACTGACATATTTGCAAAGAGATATTCGAAAGTCTTCCTCTGGCAGACATTTACCGAGGTCGAGCGGCGTTTGCTCGTTCAGAGTGTCCAGATCGTAGTCGAGTTGATGCCCTATCCGAGCGATCCGAAGAAAGCCAGCGAGGCCACCAGATCATTCTGGCTGAACCTCGATACAGCGATTTCTCGAGAACTCGGCATGCTGAATCTGTCGCCACGCTTTGCCAGCAACGGCTACGAATGGTCACCGTTGATGATCTGCCAAAATTGGGCTTACGGGTCTATCGGCGCTGAAGATCCCGACGAGTACATGAAGCAACGGCTCAGCCTGGTCGAACTCGGACTACGAAATTTCGGGCAGAACGTAGCTGCTGAGAATGCAACTTTGGAGAAGCGGATCCAAGACTGTCTCGCAGAAAAGGTATACGGGGGCACTCGAATACGAATGCCCGCAGACTCAGCTAATTGGATGAAGGTAGAAAATCGCAAATTGAACGATAGGTTTTCCGCAGCAGTAGATGAACTGAATGCCCGCTTTAGAGAAGCGCGAGCACGTCTTCACTTCCACAATGGCTTTATTCAGCTGACCGACGACGATCTGCATATTGCCCAAATCGAAGAACCGTTTTGGAAGCTCGTGATCGACAAGAAGTGGGAAAACGTCGATCACGATATGAAGGAAGCTATCGACCTCTACGGTAATGGAGGCAGGGATCCTGCTTGGTACGCTGCGAGAGCCCTTGAGAGCGCGATCAAGATCATCTCGAATACCAATGGCTGGACACGCGGCACCGAGAAGGGTGCCGCCCACTACGTCGACAACTTGGTATCTAAAGGCAACGGGCGTTTTCTCGATGTGTGGGAAGGCGACGTTCTACGAGATTTCTTTGCTAAGGTCCGCAATCCTTTTGGGCACGGTCCTGGCGAGGAGCCTATGCCATCTTTGACGCCAGAACAAACGATCTGGGCGATACGGACCTGCATGGCTTGGGTGACGTCCCTAGTCACGAGGATGAAAACTTGACGACGAACCTCAATCGACTCGGGCTCGCGGTCGCTTTTTTGGTAGCGACCGCGACAGGAGCATATACCGCTCCTTTGACGGTACAGTCATCAGGAGAAGACTTCATCGCGGCCAACCAAGACGAACGTGCGATGTGGGGCTATGCTGCGTCGCGCGCTCTTCACGACGGTCGTGGCGGTACGGAAACGTTTAGTTTCGGCGAAGACTTGACCCAATGTCTCGAAGCCATGCTCACAAAAACGGACAACGACGCCGGAAAACCCATGCAGATGCTTACCGGAACCTCATTGTCCCAACTGACCGCGCTCTGCGCAACCGCCATGCAGGAACGACTCGACGCCGGTCGGCGCTAGCAGGTCCATCGGCTGGCTACCGGCGCATCCCCTTGTCGCCTAACGAAACCGACGCATTTTTGTCGGCCATCTAATTCAGAGCCTTGTTTGCGCTCACTGCGCATTCCGCCACTTCAAGACCTTCCAGTTCTTTCAGCATCTCGACAATCTTGGCCGAGGCCTCAATTCGCTCCGGCGCTTCCTCAAGCCATTTCAAAACCCTCCGCCGATCCTCGATCGACCGGCGACGGCCGGCCTTTTCGTCGGCAATGATCGCGGCGATCTCGGTGCTCGCGGCACATTCGCGGCCGAGCTGATCCAGCAACGTTCTGAGCACCGCGCGAAGCTTAGCCGTGGCGCCGTAGTCTAGTTTTTCCATGTATTTGTCCCTTCATCGTTGGAGAAGGGGTCGAGATCTCGTCCCCACTCGCTGTCTGCTTCCCCTGTCCGCTGAGCTGTCGCCTGCGCTCGGGCCTTTTTTCCGGGTACATGAGCCCCGACAATCGACATTGCGGAACCGATATTTCTGGCCGCTTGAGCACGCGCCGGAAAACTAAGAATCTTGAGTAGCAACTGCCGTCTGCGAGGACTTTTGTCGCCGGCCGTTTCGTCTATGACGACCGCCTCCAGAAACTGCGCAAGATCTGACAGCAGATCCAGTTCATACGCAATCTTCGCCACGGCCGTCAGCGCGTGTGTGGCGACCGTTTCAACGTCGCCATCGCGGGCGGCCGCCAGGAGTGCCTCAAGACCAGCGGAGCTTTTGCCGGGGGTCGCTTTCTCTAGAGGCCCCTGCTCACCGGGTTCGTCCGCAACGCCAGCGCCAATGGGGGGCTGCGGACCAGCCGTGCGGACCCAGCTTTCATTTTTCGCCCGTTTTCGAATCGTCTTTTCATCAACTGAGAAAAAGCGCGCAAGTCCCCGGACTGATTGCTTGTTTTCGCACCAGCGCCGCCGAATTTCCTCCCAGTCAGGAGAATTTTTTTGCTTGGTCCGCATGTTGGTCCGCACCATTGATTTTTGCCCCGAGGAAAAATTTCTGCGCGTGAGCCCCCAAGCGGTGCGGGCCCCAAGATCGTAAACCGCACACCCTCCCCCCCGGAGGGGATGTTGCCAACGCTCAGTGTAAGCCGCGCCGCTCTGCCGGAAGCTCGAGTTGCTCAAGCTTCGCTTTAAGCCTGGCGAGCGACGCGTCGCGCCAGGCTGTCAGACTAGATCTGTGAGCTTCGAGCAGTCGAATGCGATGTTCGGAAGTGACTTCTGGAAGCAGCGTATCAAGTTCATCTTGAAATTCGCGCAGGGCTTTCTCGATCATCCCGTCTAGAATGGCGTCGGACGCTCGGAGCGCTTCTTCTGCCAGCGTTTTCATGCGGCCACCGTTAAAACAGGTTTCGCGTCGACGCCGCGCTTAACAGCGAGTGTCCAACAAGATTTGTCGAACCCAGATTTGCCGCCTGTGGGCGCGTTGCAATGCCATAGGCTACCCGCGTAGGTCACAAACTGGCCTGGCACGTAATTCCGTGATGAAACGTACACGCCGACGTACTCGAGTTTTGGCGCAGCCTCGAGCTGTGCGATGCGCGCTTCGGCCTCTCGCAGCCGCAGGACCAACAGCTCGGCTGTGGCGCTGGTCTCGGCCTTGGTTCTCGCGAACAATGCGCAGAATACCAAGTACAGTTTCTGGCTGAATGGCAGTTCCAGGTTGTCGTCCTCGTAGTCAGCGTTCGAACCGAGGAGGACCTGAATGTAATGATCTACATCGGCCACGGAATTAACATGCAGATGCTTCGGCCACAGAGCCTGAAGGCCCATCGTGAGAAATTCAGACACCCCTGGTTGCATCTCGCATTTTCCCGTGTGGTAATCATCCCGATCGCACGCCCGAAGCGGACGCTTCAGTCTCTTCGTTCCCATCGAAAACTCCGTTTTTGAAAGAGTTGGCGCTTGGCGCGCTGTGTTAGGTCTCAACCACTGAGTGCTACGAGTTCGGTACCGTGCCGCCCCAAGCCACCCCAGTGAGGTAAGCGACGGCCGACGCGCGACGCTTCTTCCAGTTGATGGTACGCTCGCCCTTGAGGCCAACGAGGCCGTTCTGCCAGAGCGAAACGAGCGAAGTGCCCGTGCCGCTGGTGGCGTCCTGAGAGAGAGCGGCGCTCTTCATTTCGAGCGAGGACTCCATGCTGATATCGACAGTCGTCTCGCCTTCGTCGGCTTCGTAGATATCCGAAGCGTTGACGAGAGCGACGATGTCGCCGGCGTAGTCAGATACGATACAAGCGAGACCCTCGAGCACGCCGCCCTTCATCGTCATGCCCGGGAATTCCTTCTGGCCGAGAGCATTGACCATGAGCGAAAGCGCCAGAGCGTTCGTCGACGACATGATGAACACGCCGGTGGAGGGCGTGTTGCTCGCCGTGATGAACTTCTGGAACAGAGCGCGGATGTCGAGTCGGATATGATCTGCTTCGGTGCCGGTAGACACCACAGTGGCGGAACCATTAGTGACCGACGCCGGCTTCACGTTGGCGGTGCCCGCGTTGGCGGGATCGATGAACGACGTGTCGAGGCCAGCCGCGAGTGCATCACGGAGCGCATCGCGGACGATGATGTCTGACGCGGGATTCGATGATTTGATGTTCTCCTTCGTCAAAACCGCGATGTTGCCGATCTTGAGCGGAGCGATCGTGACGCGCTCGAAGTCGAATGCAGTCAAAGGCGCAGGTTTGCCTTCGCCGACCCAATACGAGTTGCCGCCAGCCGTCTGAGAGATCAGCGGCTCACGGAACGGCACCTTGCGGAGCGATGGAACGCTGCCCTGACCGAATTTGCCGAGGATCGTTGCGGGACGCAGATAGGCTGCGAAGTCCGCGAAGCCAGATCCCTCTAATCCAGTGAGATCTGACGCCCAGTTGCCCGAGACGTTCGAGCCCGCGACGACTTCGTTGGCCTTCACGATACCGAAGACGTCGGAATCGGCACCGTACATTCTCTCCGCGACTTTGATCGCGTCTGTGTGCTCGAGGTGAGAGACAGCCTTGACCTTCGCGAAGCGAGCGAAAGTGATGCCTGGCTCGGAAGTAGTTTTCGAATGAAACATTGCGAGATCCCTCTGATCTATGATTTGGAACGCGACAACGCGATCCTCGATCGACCTTTCGATCGGGATTGAACTAAAACGGTGCTTTACGGATTAGTGGCCGCGGGCTGGCCGAGATGTCGAAGCGGTTAGACTAGGTTGCGATTTTTCGCGTCCCTTACCGTCGCGACGATCGTCGGGCGAAGGTCAGTGGCGAGTTTGCTTACCGCGGCTTCCACGCGCTTCAGCGCTGCAGCATCGGCGCCGGGAGCGTTGATGGTGACGGGGATGGTGATCGCCACCCCAGCGCCTCCAGCCGCCGAGGATCCGCGCGGGAGAACAATCTCGCCGCGTTGAAGGATCGCCGGCATTTCGCCAGGCTTGAAGGGTGACGCGCCGGCGATGCCGCCGGTATGATATCGAACGGCACCATTGAACGCTGCGAGAGGTACGCTCCGCGTCGGAACAACGGTGGAACCGACGACGCCGCCAGCGTGGAGAATGCCCGGCAGGATATTTCCACCCAACAGGCCGCCAGCCGAAACGGCGCCGGCGCCCTTGAGCCCGGCGAAGAGTGTATCGAGCGAATTGTCGAGCATCTTCTGCGCGAGGCTATTCAAGGCAATACCCAGCGCCTCGACAGCTGACTTGCCCTGGATGACGTCGGATAGGAAGTCGCTCGCAAAACCCTTCTCGATATCGATCGAACGCTGCAGCTGTTCGTTGAAACGTATCTGCTGGGCGATCGCTTCATTCTGCGCTCCGACAACCTTGCCGTTATCCAGCAGGCCAGCGGACTGCATGCGCGAATAGACAACCTGGTCGATCGACGACCGGCCGAGCTGGTCGTTGGAGAAGGACAGGTCCGTAAGGAGACCTTTGCGGGCCGCATCGACGGCCTGGCGCGCCTTTTCGTCCGCGGTGATGAGCGCCTGCAGCTCTTCCTGCGCCGAGACCGTGGTGCCATTCTTGAAGGCCTCGGCCTTCGCCGCGGCGAGCAGTTGAAATCGCGCGGTAAGCCTCGTCGCGACGTCCACGCTTCGACCGATGACGTCGTTCTGAATTTGGCCTTGCTCGATGTCCTGCGAATTTTGGTACATGCGGTCGCGCACCGCTTCGGACAGATCATGCTGCGATTGCGCCAACGAACGCGCGCGAGCTAATTCAGCTTCAGCTTGCGCATCTGCGGAATTGCCGTATTGCAGAAGTGTACGGCGATACTCGATCTCGGCTTTCTGAGCCGGTGTGCGCGCATTGATGGCGGCAAGATCGATATCGTTGGCCCTGGCATCAAGGCCAAGCTGCGCGGAATTGATGTCAAAGCGTTGCTTGGCAAGGGCAATGTTGGACTTGAGAAAGTCCTGTTCTGATTTGTAGTTCTTCAGAGCATCGTCGCTTACCGCCTGGGTAGCAGCATCGACGTTACCCATGATGCCCCAGTTTTGTCGGTCTGCCTGGATCCTTTTTATCGCAGCATCAATCTCCTGCAACCTCGACAGCGCCGGGTCTGCCTGCCTGATCAGGTTGCCGAAGACGCCCGACTCTTCGATCTGGGCAGCATTGATGGCATCCTGAGTGTCTCGTGCAATTGCCTGCTTGAGCTGCTTCTCGCGCGCCTCCAGTTGCGTGAGATCCGACAGACCGGGGACACTGACGTCCTCTGGGTTAGTGTATTGAAGGCCTGTTACGAGCTGTTGGCGGCTCTGCTTGGAATACTGGAGCTGAGATTGGACATAAGCGAGCTGATCTTGCAGCGAGCCACCACCGTTGGCTTCATTTACGGCTTTTCCGACTGACGTTGCCGCATCTGACGCCGCTTTAGACAAGCTGTCCCAAGCCCTTGCCCAGCCCGTCGTCTTCGCCTCTGCGTCGCCAATCGATCGCGTTAGGCCATCGGTCAGAATTTTTTGAGCGGCGCTTCGATTGCCGGCTTGATCGAGACGCTTTATGGCCTGCGCTTCGGCATCGCTGAAGGCGGCAAGACGCTTATTGAGTTCATCGACACTCTTGCTCGGATCAGCGAGCGCTTGACCGAGATCATTTGCAGAGTCGATGAGAGTTTTGCCGAAGACTAGAGAATAAGCCTTCGTCAGACCTGTGATCTTCTGCGTCGTATCTGCCGACACCCTACCCGTCGCCGCGATGGCGGTGGCGATATCTTCTGCGCTGCTCTCTGAGATACTGCCTGCCGCTGAGACCACCTCTGCGATCCTGTTGATACTGTCGACGGTGATGCCCGAGGCATGTCCGATCCCGGTGAGAGCGAGATCGATCTTGCTCTGGGTATTTGCCCATGAGACGCCGGTGGTCGCGGCGATAGCGATGAAGCCCGCGGCAGCGGCCGTCGCGAGCCGGAACGGCGTGACGAAGCTCCCAATCAACTGGGCGAGGTAGGACAATGATCCTCTGACGCCGCCGGCGCCGGTCTGAAGGATCTGGAAGAACTGGCCGCCCTGCGAAGCGAGAATTCGAAGCGGGCCGACGCCCAGCGCTGCCTGGGTCGCTACGTCGTTCAACTGGAACGATAGGTTCGTGAGCTGGTATGCGGAAAGGGCAGCAGTCTTGCCCGTACCGTCTATCGACGCCGATGCCCCCGACATGCCCTTTATCAGCCGCTCGTTGAGCACGCTCGCGTCCAGCGCTTCCTTGCCATAGAGCGACATGCCGGCGGCGACGTCGACAAGTGCTGCATCGGTCGCTTTGAGCTGCGTGCCGAATTGCGTCATGCCAGAAACCAGGCGCGCATTGGCTTCATTGACCGCCAGAGACTGCTTGCCGACAACGGACATGCCGGTCGAGATCGAAGACAGCGACCGAGCAACAAGCGTCGTCGACGTCGAGATCTGCTGGCTTTTCTGGGAGATCAGTTCGGCGAGCTGCGTATAGCCGGCGCCCAGCGCAGCAGCACTGTCGGCCGTCCGTCCGAATTTCGAATAGATGCCGTCCAAAATCGAGCCGGCCTCGGCGACGGTGATGTTTCCGGTCTCGAGGCCGCGACCAAGCATGCGAATGGCCTGCTCGAACTTCGCCGTGGCGGCATAGCCCTGCACATATTGCTTGGAGAGGCGCTCGAGAACGGCACCGGACTGGCTGATCTTCTGGTAAGTCTGCGTGCTGGTGGCCCCGAGCTTTTCGCTCGAGGCCGTACCGGCAACGTCGGCAGCCACCTTCGCGTTCATGCCGGCCGTGTATTGGCTGGCGTTGAGCGATTGCGTGACGCGTAGCTCGCTGAGTTTAACGGTCATGGCAATATCTCCGATCAACAATCACGTCGACGAGTTTTCGTCGCGGCGGTTTCGGGTTCTCTGGTTTCATCGTCGCCGACGTATTCTGGAGAGATCTCGGATAGTTTGTCGGCGCACCATCCGACCGCAGCTATCACCGGCCGATAACCGGGGTCGCTGAGAACCTCGAGAGCCTTCTCAGGAGAGTACTCGACATCGAGCCCGCGCCAGCCGTGAAGGATGTGCCGGCAGTAGAGTTTTGCCAGTTCCGCGTGCATGGCTTCGGCGGGAACGGGTGCATTGCGGTAGCTGACTGCCACGCGCTTCAGCATCATTGCGTGCGCGGAGTGGAAGGCCTGAGACAGCTTCGACGACACGAGAAATGCGACGCCCGGCCAGTCCGGATATTCGATCCAGTCGCCTTTAGCCTCGCGCTGAAGGTCGACGCTCAGTGATGCAAGCCTAATCGTCATCTGGATTCTCCATCTTGAATTGGGATCACGCTGCAAGATCGCCTAGGCGTTCGGCGAGCCAGCGCCGAACGGCCGCCTCGCTGTAATAGGAACAGCGCCCAAACTTCTTTCGTTGCGGGAACGGATGCTGGCGATCGATCTGGTAGTTTTTGAGCGTCCGCGGAGTGCATCCGATGAGTTCGCACACGGCTCCGACGTGCATGAGCCCGACCAAGCCGGGTGGAACGATTTTCGTAGTCGCTTTCGCCATTGCAATTCTCCATTAAAAAACCCGGCGCAAAGGCCGGGTTGAGCGATCGAAACTCAGAGGCACGAAATGTCGAAATGCATAAGCCACTCTGCCAACGGTAAATTGGCACGCAAAAAAAGCCCGGAAATACGGGGCTTTTGAGAGTAGTTTTTGGGGAGTAGGCGCAGTACGCCGGGAATCACTCTACGCTTTTTTTTCTGCGCCGACTACTGATTTCCGAATTTTGCGCGCGTCGAAACTTACCTCCGTCACCGTGCAAACGAGCCCGCCCCAGCACACATAATCTGCCTATGCTTATTGCTTTGCCTATGCATAAATTATGCATAGGCGTTTGACAGTTGACTAGGCATAAGGCTATACATACGACAATGCATAGGCGAAGGGGCGACCATGGTCATCGTCGGTTTTTTGAATTCGAAAGGCGGCGTCGGCAAGTCGACCTTATGTGCCGCGGTCGCCGTGCGTGCCGCGCAAGAGAGCAAACGGGTCTGCATCGTGGACCTGGATCCACAAGAGTCGGTTGCAGATTGGTGGAAGCGGCGCGGCGCTCCTCAAAACCCCACGTTATTCGTGGGGGCAGATCGCGCTTCGGATGCCGCCGAGGCCCTCGAGCTGACCGGCTGGGATTGGGTGTTTCTTGACGGGCCGCCCGGCGCACTGGCCGTGACCGAAGACGCGATTAAGACGAGCGATTTTGTCGTTATCCCGATGCGCGCCAGCGGGCTCGATCTTTTAGCCTCGCAAGACGCCGTCCGACTGTGCCTAGACAATGCGACGCCGTACTTCATCGTTCTCAATGCATGCCGAGGCGGCAACAAGGACAAGCTGGTCGAAGAGGCCCGCAGCACCCTGTTTTCGAACGACGTCCCGATAGCTCGAGCCCTCGTGTCCCAGCGCGCCGCATTCGTGACGGCGATGACACGCGGAAAGACGGGAGCGGAGAGAGACAGCGCGGCTGCCGACGAGATCGATGCGCTGTGGAAGGAAATTAAAACCGCCGCCCAGAAGGCCGTGAAGTCGAAGCGAGGGGGTGCGTGATGTCAATCGACGAAGAAGCCGAGTTCGCGAGCCTGTTTGAAGCGTCTCGATACGCAACCACGACGAAAATCGAAAAACGCAGTGCGGCCGAGCGGAAGGCTTCCCAGACCGAGGGCCAAAGGTCCCGTGGCGGGCGTGCACGATCGACGCAGATGAACTTCAGGTGCACGCCTGCCTTCAAGGCCCTAGCCAGCGGGCTCGCCGGTACGATGGAGGTCTCAATCGCCGACATGCTCGAGGAAGCCGTCGCCGCGTTGGCAAAGCGCAAAGGGTACAAGGGAGCAGACCAATGATCTTGCGGATGCTCGCCGTCGTCGTTGGCTGCTCGATCGTGGGCGCGATGGCTCATGTCGTGATTGTTGCTTCGGGCGGCTATGCATCACCGAATGCTCCCCTTCAGATCGCCGTCGCTTTAGGCCTATGCACCGGTAGCGTTTGTGTCGGCGCCGGTCTTCGCGACGGCCGTTGGATCCTCGCAACCGTCTTCGTTGTCGCGCTCTTTTCCGGTGAGGCGTACGCAATCCTGACGACCTCGGAAATCACGCTCGCGGCACGCGATGCCGCATCCGCGCCGCTTGCGGATTTAGCTGCGAAGCGAAAGGCGGCGATCGCCGAGCTCGCTGCGGCCGAGGCCGCTAGCCCAGCGCCAGCCGACAACACCCGGCTCAAAGCTGCCGATGCGGCAAAGGTAGCGGCTGAGACTGCGGTCCGGGATAAAGCAGCCGACAAGGGCTGCTTGGCGAACTGCCGCTTGCTTCTGCAATCCGCGGTCGATAGCGCCCAGCGCGAAGTCGCTGGCGCGCGTGAGGAGTTGGAGGGAAAAAACCTGGCAGCCACTCGGCGTCTTGAGGATCGGCGCAGGGCTGCGAAAGCGGCCGTGGCATCCTTACCCGCCGCAAGATCGTCGGCTCCGCTAGCGGACCGCCTGCACGTATCCGAAACGACACTTGATCTCATTATCGCGGCGCTGCGCAGCATCGCTATTAACGGTCTTGGCGCTGCACTGATTGCGTTCGGAGCGCACGGGCGCAAGCGTGAGACCAATATCAATGCTGCGTCGGAGGCTCGCCCAGCCGCCAAAGTTGAGGAAGTGCGCCTTCCCTTCCCCACGCCAACGGCACGAGATCATGCCTTCCGTTTCGCGCGAGACGTGCTCGAGCCCGCGAATGGCATCGACACGCCGATTGCCAATTTGCATCCGGCGTATATGGCCTGGTGTTCGTCGGCGGGGCAATGCCCGTTCCCGGTTCGGACGATCGCCGGCGAACTCGCGGACCTGTTCAAGCGGACCGGGCTCGAGATCGTCGACGTCGCAGGGACTAAGGTCGTCGCCGGCGCGAAGCTCAGAGACTCTGAAGCCCGCACATGCGTGCCGGCGTTGATAATCGGATGAAGCAGAGGAATGTTGGTACATTCGTTGGTATCGTCGAATAAACGCCCAAACCATCACATTGTTTATATTTATAAATAGCCATCTAATGTGCATCCCTCCTGGGCACCATTTTTTGCTGGCACGCTGCCAGGCACCCCTGCGCGCGAGACATTTCGCGGTGCTGAATTCCTTAAGCGATTAGACGCCCGCAGTCGGGCACCGCCGGCCTGGAAAGCCTACCCCTCACGCCGTAACAGCTGATCGACAATTGCTGTCGGAAAAGGTCGGGGTTGAAAACGCGCGGTAACGGCATCGCGATCGTAGCAGGTTGCGACCCACTGTCGAAAATCAAGCCCCCGCGCCTCGCCTTCGGCGCGATAGGCCTTGATGACCTCTCCGAGAATCCCGGCGCGCGAAGTGCGCAAATGGCCGAAGCGAAGCGACAGCTGACGCATCGCGTCATCGGCGCGGCGGCCCTCGATCGCCATGAGATAAACGGCCGCGACGAAACCACTCCGATCCGCGCCCGATTTGCAGTGAACCAGCGCCGGATACTCGATTGATGAAAACAGATCTATCAGCGCGAGCAGATCGTTCCTGTAAGGCGCCTCTCGACCACGAATGCCGACCTTATAAAGTTCGAGACCGAACCGCTCACAGGCTTCTTGCTCAAGGGGCCAAGGCCGGAACGGGAACCCCCCGCGCACACACAGCACCGTGCGAATGCCGCGCCGTTTTTCCCGCCGTAAGTCACCGGGAGTCGGCTGTGCAGAGCGCCACAAGCGCTGATCGACCCGATGCCGGTTGCAATAGCAGAGCCGCAGCAGACCGTGATCGACAAAAACAAGATCGAACCAGGCACGCACCCGATCGGCAAGGGTCAACACCGGTCTGGGAGCAAAGCCCTTCGTTCCGACACCATTTGCTCTATCGACGACTTCGTCCATCAATCTCGCGCCGGGATTTCAGTCGGTTAGTACGTGTAAATCACAACAATGACGCGACGACGATGCCCCCAAACTGCCCAAAGACAGGGCGCATCCGCCGGAGCCATGCATCTATGCCTTTAACCTGGACCAAAGGGCAATTGCAAATCTCCGACGCAGATGCGCGAAGATAAAAAGAGCATGCAATTTCAGCTACATAGGTCCACGTCTCGAACGCGCTACTCTGCATCGAAATGCGCGTCGTCATACTCAGCTAGAACCCCTAGGCAAAAATGGCTATGTCGTCTGTTCACGCCGTAGCGTCACCGGCTCGTGGGCGCCGCTGACCCTCCCGAGACCCAAGAGGGCCAGGAACGTCAGTGTGGCGGCCGCGGTGAGATAAAGGCCGACGGCGTGAACCCCGTATTTCGTCGCCAGCGTCGTCGCGATATAGGGCGCCAGCGACGCACCGAAGATGCCCGCCAGATTGAAGGCCAAAGACGAGCCGGTATAGCGAACTCCCACTGGAAACGGCTCCGACAGCGCCGTCCCCAGCGGCCCATATGTGAATCCCATCAATGCCAAGCCGATGATCATAAACATGATCACGCTGAAGGTCTGCCCCGATCCGAACAGCGTCTCGAACGATAATCCGAAGACACCGATCAGCGCCGTTGTCCAAAGCAGCACTGTCCGGCGGCCAAAGCGATCTGCAAGCCACGCTGAAAGCGGAATGGTCACGGCAAAGAAAATCACACCGAGCATCTGAATGGGCATGAATTCATCGCGCGTGAAGTGAAGCGCGCTGATACCCCAGCTCAGAGCAAAGACGGTCATTAGATAGAACAGCACGAACGTCGCCAGCGCACCGAACGTCCCCATAATCAAAAGCCAGAAATGCTGTGTCAGCACCGTCGCCAGCGGCACGCGCACGCGCTCGTCTTTCTCGAGTGCGCGCTGGAAAGCCGGCGTCTCGGAAATGCGTAGCCGGACATAAAGCCCGACAAAAACCAGCACGGCACTCGCGATAAAGGGGATGCGCCACCCGAACGCCTTGAACTGCTCGTCCGTCAGCGTTTCGGTGATCAGCAGAAAGATGCCAGTCGAGCAGAGAAAGCCGATCGGCGCGCCGAGCTGCGGAAACATGCCGAACCAAGCCTTCTTCGAGTCCGGCGCATTCTCGGTGGCGAGCAGCACCGCACCGCCCCATTCACCGCCAAGCCCGAGCCCTTGAAAGAGGCGGCACGCAGCAAGCAGCAACGGTGCCCAGATACCAGCTTGTGCATAGGTCGGCAGCAAGCCCACCGCGACGGTCGAAAGACCCATGGTGAGAAGCGCCGCGACGAGCGTCGCCTTGCGTCCGATGCGATCGCCGAAATGCCCAAACAGCATGGCGCCGATCGGGCGCGCGAAGAACGCAATGGAAAACGTCGCGAACGATTGCAAAGTCGCGGTCGTCGGATCGGCGTTTGGAAAGAAGAGGTGCGGAAAAACCAGCACCGCCGCCGTGGCATAGATATAAAAGTCAAAAAACTCGATTGCCGTCCCGGCGAGACTGGCCATCAGCACGCGGCGCGTAGAAACCGGTTTCGATCCTGTCAAAGGGCTCACCTGGAGAAAAGCGAATCGGACTGACGGAATATTTCAGCCGACGCCGAGGTCCGCAAGCCGAAGAGGCTTCATCTTGCAATAGATGAACGGCAAATTATGACAGCGCGTCCGCCGTGATAGGCTGCCGGTCACGGTCCTTCCGTAACTGGCATTCGAGCACGGCTTCCCGCTCAGCAAGGTGAAAATCTGTGTCCGCATTCGATATCGGCGCTATTATTCTCATCCTCGCCACCGTCGTCGGTATCATTAACGAGCGTTATTTCCGCATCCCGAGCGTGATCGCGCAATTGCTTGGCTCATTGCTGCTTTCGCTTCTCGTCCTGCTTGCCAGCCACACGATCGAAAATTTCCACATCGCCGCGCTGATCGAAGAACGCATCGGCGGCGCGCACCTGCCGCGCGTCTTGCTGGACGGTCTTCTCGCGTTGCTGCTTTTCGCGTCGAGCTTGCACGCGAACCTTCGCGATCTGCGCATTAACGCCGTTGCTGTATTCAGCCTCGCGACGTTGGGCGTGATGCTCTCGACGGCGATTTTCACATTCTCGTTCTGGGGCGTGTTGCATCTTTGGGGCATGGCAATTCCCCTTGCCTGGTGTTTCCTGCTCGGAGCGATCCTGGCTCCGACCGATGCCATCGCGGTCGAAGGCCTGCTCAAGTCTGCGCCGCTCCCGCCGTCTTTGAAATCGACCATCGTGGGCGAAAGCCTCTTCAATGACGGGACGGCGATCGTATTGTTTCTGTCGGCGCTGGCCGTAATCGCGGGCGACCGAAACGTCTTCGGTCACGGCCGGTTTCTGTCGGCGATGCTGGTCGAAGGCGGCGGCGGCATCTTGCTCGGTTTAGTGACCGGATTTCTCGTTTCGTGGCTGATGACCATCATCAAGGACGACGAGATCGCGATAATCGCCTCTCTCGCATTGGCACTTGGAACTTATCGGCTGGCAACGAGCATGGGATTATCCGGCCCGCTTGCCGTCGTCATTTGCGGCATCGTTCTCGCCAACCGGCCCATGTCGAAAATTGACGACGATGAAAGACAGCGGAAAATCCGCGTTTTCTGGTCACTGGTCGATAGCGTTCTCAACGTGCTCTTGTTTGTCCTGCTCGGCTTTGAGATTCTAGCGATGACCGTATCGCAATTCGCCATCGTCTCGGCGGCAACGGCGATCCCGCTTGCGTTTCTCTCTCGCTTCCTGAGCGTCGGACTTCCGCCGTGGCTCCTGCGACGGAATACGAAAGAGCCGCTGAAAACCCCATTCCTTTTGACCTGGATTGGACTGCGCGGCGCGATTTCGGTCGCGCTGGTTCAAATCGCACCGCAAGGCCCCTACACCGATGACCTGATCGCTGCTTGCTACGCCGTCGTGATTTTCACCATCGTCGTGCAGGGACTTCTGGCGCCGCGCGTCATCGTAGCACTCTACGGAACTCCGTCCGACGGAAAAAGCGAAGCGGCAAAGACTTCGTGACTTGCGGCCTCAACGGATCATATAGACTTTGCGGACGGTCTCGTGGACGGTGCAGACGCCCTTCCAGTCCTGCGGAAAAAATGCAGCCGTTCCCGGTAAAATCTCGATCACTTCGCCATCGTCGCGAACGTACGTGCACCGGCCCGAGAGGAAATGGCAGAACTCATCGCGTGTCACATGGCATTCCCACTTACCCGGCGTGCACACCCAGATTCCGCACTCCGACTCGCCATTCGCGTTCTTATGCAGCAGCTTGCCCGACGTCTGCGATTGCCCTTCGAGCACCGTCGGGATGACACCCCAATCCGCAAGATCGGTAACGTTTTCTGGGTTGCGTATAATCGGTGTGGTCACGGATTTGTCCTTGCTGGATGGATCGTTCAACCGTCGTAGCGGCCGCTTTGAAGCAATGCCTCGATGATCGCCGCGGCTTTCTCCGGGCCGTTTTGTGCGAGCATCTGAGCGCTTGTCTTGGCAAGCTTTGCCTGCATTGCCGGATCGTGCAGGCAGGCGTCAAGCTTGGTCGCCAGTTCTTCGTCGCTCCAATCGTAACGCGGCATCTTGAATCCGTGCCCCGTCTCCTCGACGCGCATGGCGTTATCGTGCCCGTCCCAAACATAGGGCATGATGATAGCGGGCTTCCCGAAATAGAGGCACTCTGTGAACGAGTTGTTGCCACCGTGATGAATGACGGCTTCGACCTGCGGAATGACCGACGGCTGCGGAAACCACTTATCGATGACGACGTTCGGGGGTACGGACTCATATTTGTCCATGTAATCGCCGACGTTGACGAGCGCGCGGTATGGCAGCGTGCCCATCACCCCGATAATCCGCTTCAGGAGTTCGGTGTCGCCCGATCCGAGACTACCGAACGAAACATAAATCAGCGGCTTGTCGTTGTTCGCTGCAAACTCCGGAACCTCGTACGGCTTCTCCTTACGTACACAGCCTTCGAGATACTGAAACTGCGATGGCGTCAGAGGCTCGCTGCGGCTGAACTTTGCGGCTTCCGGATAAAGCAGCAGGTTCATGTAGGGCGAAGCCTCAAAGAACTGGCCAATCGGATACGGCGCTTCGTTGCAGTCCGCCAGAAATGCATTGAAATCGTCATGAATGGGTTTGATCACGTCGTTGAAGTGATCGCGATACCGCTGATGGCCTTCGGTATCGTTCTGCGCACATCCCGAAAGATGCGGAGGAATGGCCGGATCCTCGATCTCGTTTTCCGAGCACGAGATGATCCGCACCCACGGCTTGCCGAACTGCTTGATCGCGGGAAACAGAATCACGTTATCGACGGCGATGAGATCGGGGTTGAGCGTGCTCAAGACGCTGGGCAGATCTTTTTGCGCCCATTTCGCGCTATCGACGATCGCGGTCCAACAATCCTTCACATAGTTATCGATCTGATCGTACGGGGATTTGCGGAAATTCGGGATATGCCCGTTGATGAAATCGATCCAGAACTTGGCCATCTCTTCCGGCGGCATCGGCTCCGACAGATTGACAGGATGGGCTTCAAAACCATACGAGCGATAAACGTCGACGAAACCGGGATCCGACAGAAAAACCGCTTTATATCCACGCGCCTCGATGGCCTGAGCAATACCCACCGAATTAAGCGCCGGCCCGTAGGCGGCCTCTGGAAAGAACGCCACCGTTTTCTGCTCGGCCATCCGCACCCCACTCCCTACCAGCCCGATCACCGGTCGATATCATCAACCGGCGGACCGAGCTTCGGCAAGAGGGAACTGAGCGCTTACGCGCTCAACCGGTGATCGCAGGAATGCCGCGGGCAACGACGTAGACGCCGACCACGGCCACGATCGCGGCGAAACTTTGCGACAGCAGACGCTTCTCTTTCGCCAGCGCCGAGCTGGCTTGCCGTCCGATAAGACCACCAATGACACCGCCGGAAATGAAAAGTCCGACAAGCTGCCAATCGACAAATCCCGACAGCGCATAATTGCCGGCCGTCGTGAAACCGAAAGCTGCGACGCAGAACAGTGATGACCCGATGGCGAAAATCATCGGCATGTTCGTTGCAGCCATGAGCCCTGGAACGATAAGGAAGCCGCCGCCGATCCCAAAGAACCCCGAAACGGCGCCGACCACGACGCCATAACCCAAAAGATAGGGCAACAGTTTCGGCGCGCTTTCAGCGGTCAATTCGACTGTTTCGTTGCCGCCGGAATGTTTCTTCATGAACATCATCCCGGCAATGACAAGCATGAGAATGCCGAAGAACAGCAGCAGCTTTTGGCCGTCGACCTGCTTTCCGAGTTCCGACCCAAGTGCGGCTCCGACGATACCGGCCGCGGCAAATACGATGGCGCACCGCCATTTGACATGATCGTGCCGCGCATGATCGACAAGGCTCGCGACGGCACTTAGGGCCACCGCAACGGCGCTGGTGCCGATCGCCACATGCGGGGACTGCACGCCGACAACGTAGACGAGCAAGGGAACGGCTAGAATCGATCCGCCGCCACCGATCAATCCCAAAACGAATCCGACCAGCGAACCGGAGAAGACGGCTAGAAGATTGTGTTCCATGAATTCACGGCCTTCCCGTTAGGCCATGACTTTGGGCTTTGCCATCCACTCGCGGCCCTTCAGCATGGCCTGCCAGTAGATCGGCGGGAGAATGCGTTCCTTGAGAAGCCAAGCCGCTCGCGATGGTTTGCGACCATCAAGCAGCGCCGATGGGAATGACGGCGAAAGCTTGCCGCCATAAGTGAACTCGGCAAGCACGATCTTTCCGCGTTCTACCGTGAGCGGGCAAGAACCGTACCCATCATAGACGCACTGGCTTTGGCGATACCCCATGTCATGAAGAACGTTTTCGGCGACGACGGGCGCCTGTTTGCGCGCCGCGGCCGCAGTTTTCGCGTTCGGCGTATTGGTGGCGTCGCCGAGACCGAAGATGTTTTTGTACGTCTTATGTCTCAGTGTCGATGGATCGACATCCACCCATCCTGCAGCATCGGCCAGAACACTAGCACGAATGAAATCCGGCGCGATCTGCGGCGGACAGACGTGCATCATGTCGAATGACTTTTCGACTATCTCTTTCGTGCCATCCGGCAAAGCCTTCGCGAAACGCGCGCGCTTCGCCGGACCGTCGACCGAAACTAGATTGTGCCCGAAGTTGAGCTGCACATGGTAGCGCTCAATGTAGTTCATCAAGGCGGGTACATAGTCGGGCACGCCGAACAGCACCGCACCGGCGTTATCAAACTCGATGTTGATCTTGCTGAGGCATCCTGTCCGCAGCCAATGATCGGCCGACAGATACATCGCCTTCTGCGGCGCTCCTGCGCACTTGATCGGCATTGGCGGCTGCGTGAATATCGCCCGCCCCGCCTTCAGCCCTTTGACCAGCTCCCACGTATAAGGAGCAAGGTCGTAGCGGTAGTTCGACGTTACGCCGTTCTTGCCGATCGTCTCCGTCAATCCTTCGATACCGCCCCAGTTGAGCTTCAACCCGGGACAAACGATGAGATGATCGTACCGGATTGCGCGGCAACCTTCGAGCACCACGCTATTGTTGTCCGGATCGAAACCGGCAACCGCGGCCTTGATCCACGTCGCCTTTCGCGGCAGCACGGAACCCATCTTCCGCACGGTTTGCTCAGGCGTAAATACGCCGCCACCAACGAGCGTCCAGCCCGGCTGATAATAGTGAACGTCGGCCGGATCGATGATCGCGATTTTCAGATTGCCCTTACGCGCGAACAAACTTCCCGCAACCGCAGCCCCTGCAGCGCCGCCGCCGACAATGACGATATCGTATTTTTCGACCGGGCCACTCGATGCGATCCGGCCGCCTGTAGCGATGCGACTGGCAACGCCGGACATGTCGTAACCTGCCGCACTCGCCTTCGACAGAATGTCGGCCATCGGCATGCGGCCGGCCTCGGCGAGCGCCCAAAGCGTGGTGCTGCGCGTGCCGGTCCGGCAGTAAGCAAGAATAGGTTTGGGCATATGCGCAAGGGCTGCGCCGAACTCCACGGCATCGGCATCGCTGACCTTGCCGCTTTCGACCGGCACATACCGTGCCGTCAGTCCACTCGCTTTCGCAGCCCGCTCGATTTCGGCAAATGAGGGCTGATCCGACCCTTCGCCATCAGGCCGATTATCAATGATCGACTTGAATCCCATGGCCGCCAGCTCTGCAACATCTCCGGGCAAAATCTGAGGCGAAACCGAGAGATCGTCGGTAAGCTTTTTAGGGGTCATCACGAGGTCCTATGGCGAAAATCGAAAAAGGCGGGGGATTAGAGTTCGTTGATCGGCACCTTGAGCTGTCGTTTGCCGTTGGCGTCGGCATCGGGAAGGTTGCCGCCGCGAATGTTGACCTGAATGGACGGAATGATCAGCTTGGGCAGCGCCAGAGTTTCATCGCGCGCCGTCCTCATCTGGACGAATTCGTCCTCGCTGACACCGTCGTGGACATGAATATTGTGCGCACGCTCTTCCGCGACCGTCGTTTCCCATTTGATGTCGCGGCCATTGGGGCCGTAGTCATGACACATAAACAGGCGCTCTTCCGGCGGCAGAGCCAGAACGCGTTTGATCGAGTGGTAAAGCACCCGTGCGTCACCACCCGGAAAATCAGCCCGCGCCGTGCCACCGTCTGGCATGAAAAGCGTGTCGCCAACGAACGCGGCGTCACCCACGACATGCGTCATGCATGCAGGCGTATGTCCCGGCGTCAGCATCGCGAACGCCACCATTCCGCCGATCGTATAGGTATCGCCGTCTTCGAAAAGGCGATCGAATTGGCTACCATCACGCCGGAACTCGGTGCCGTCGTTGAAGATTTTACCGAATACTTCCTGCACGACCTTGATGTTGGCGCCGATCCCGAGCTTGCCGCCAAGCTTGCCTTGAATGTACGGCGCCGCCGACAGGTGATCGGCATGTGCATGCGTCTCGATCAGCCATTCGACCTTCAGGTTATGATCCTGAACGAAGCGAATGATCTTATCGGCCGACTGATAGCTGATGCGGCCCGCCGCGTAGTCGATATCCATGACACTGTCGAAGATCGCGCAGGCGTCCGACTTCGGATCTTTGACGACATAGCTTACTGTGTTGGTCGCCTCGTCGAAAAAGGCGGTGACCTCCGGCTTGACTGAGAGATCGACGGGGTGGGGGATTTGATCCATCGCTGTGCTCCTCGAACGCCCCTCGCGGCGCTTTGTTATTTGTTCTTGCCGGCTGCCTTGGCGCAGCATCCGCAGGTGCTGACGCCGGCAAGCTGATAGGCCGGACAGAACCGTGCGAGACCGGTCAAAAACGGCACCAGCCCCACAAGGCCCCAAAGCGTTTTCGGTCCGACGAACACAAGGCTCAAAAGGATCAGACCGACGACAATCCGGAGCATCCGATCGAACATCCCGACATTTGGGCTCATAGTAGCCTCCGAAATGAAATTCCAGAGACTGGTCTAATGTTAAAAAAAACTCCGTATGTGATCAAGTCACATAGCAAAATACTAATGCATAGTGGCGAGCTGACGCAGGGCCCCCGGATTGGTCAAGTCAATGCTACCTCTGGATGTGGTGACCCATCCGCGGCGCTGAAATTCGTTCAATTGCCGCCCGATCACCTCGCGCGCCGACCCAAGCTCGGCCGCGAGTTGCTGATGCGTGATTTCGATATGTCCAGCCGCGTCCGCAAGTTGCAGCAAGCGTTGCGCCAGCCGTTCGTCGATCCGTGAGAACGCCACCTCCTCGATGAGCTTGAAGAGCGTCGTGACGTTGACGCTGAAAGCCGTGAATACGAACTTCCGGAAAGCGGCAGAGCGCGCAATGGCTTCGTCAAACGTCGCTCTCGGAATGGCGACGGCCGTCACCGCTGTCTCAGCCACGCCTTCAGCCTGATAGTCCTCATATCCCATCAGGCAGGCCGTGGTCAGCGCACAGCTTTGCCCGGCGGCAACCCGATAGAGCACGATCTCGCGACCGTTCTCAGAGACTTGCTGCACGCGAACCGTCCCTTCGAGCAGCAGCAGATAATTTTCCGGCGATTGTCCCGGCCCGAAGATCCGCGTCCCGGCCGGCAAATCCACGACCATGCTGGTGCGAAGAAGTAAATTCGTGATCTCCGGTTCAAGGGACTTGAGACCCGGAAATTTTGATGTCCACTGATGATCTGCCATAACGAACTCTTCGCGCTGCGCAATAAACGCTGATCATCGGCATATGTCGCGATTGACCGGCGTTGAGCATGACGCACGATAACCAACAAAATTTCGAAAAAAGCCAGCAAGAATAACCGCCCGCTCACACCGAAACGTCTGCAGGCGTAACAGTACTCAATTCCGCAGCGCAAACAGGAACCAGATAGGCCGCCCAGTCGTTCTTTCGACAGGTATTCGGAGGAAAAAACATGACATACGAAGATCCGCAATCCGGACGTGAACGCAATTTAGGTCAAGACGACGTCGGTAATTCGACGGGATCATTGATCGTCGGCATCGTCTTCCTTGCTGCGATCGTCTTTGGCGGTTGGTACTTCTATAACCAAAGCCAGAAAGTCGCCGATACGACCGCAACGCAGCCCGCTACCTCACCGACCGCAGAGAATTCCAACGCGACGATGTCGCCGCAAAGCTCAGGTCCAGGCGTTGAAGGCGCAGCCGGCGGCAAGAACGGCCCGGCAGCGCAGCCTGGAAACAGCAGCTCTTCGACGGGTGCCTCGTCGGGTAACACAGGCGTCGGCGGCGACAACACCAACATCGATAAGTCGACCCTCCCTTCACAGGATGCAACCGGCGTAAAGGGTGACGAAGGTAGCAAGAACGGTCCGGCAGCGAATACGCCCGCTCCGTCAAACAACAGCAACAGCACGACAACTCCGCCAACCAATCCGTAACCGCGGATCGACATGCCGCCATGAGAAGCTCGCCCCGCCGGGGCGAGCTTTTTTCGTTCTAGAACTTCTGCGAAACGCCGACGAAATATCCGCGCCGCGGACCGTACTGCGGCGCGAACACGCCGATGCCTTCGCCATCGCGGATCGTGTAAACCTCATCGAACAGGTTGACGACATCGAAACGCACCGTCGTCGGGCGCCCGAACAAATTCGCGAACTCATGCGAGATTCCGAGGTTGACTTGCGTGTAGGCCGGAACGCTCGCACCGTTCGGAACGTCGTCAGTATCGGTACGCAGCCCACTGCCGTAAATCATGTCGATGCTGAGCCGCGTCCCATCCCACAGGTATGAAAACCCGGCCGACGCCGTAATCGTCTGCGAATGGTCGGTGAAGATGTAATGGTCGGCAATGAACGCCAGATCATCCGGATCGATCAGGAACTGGTTGGAGATGATGTTCTTGCCCTTCTGCTGGCCGATTGCGACATTGCCGTAAGCGCTGAAATTACCCCAATTGTATTTGGTCGTAATTTCGATGCCCTTGTTGACGGCCTTTTCATAGTTGAAGGCATTGAGCACGAGAGCAGCGCCGAACTGCCCGTCATCGAGAAGATCATGCGCTAGCTTGTAGTAGGCATCGACGCCGACTTCGAGCCCGGGAAAAATCGTCTGCGTAATGCCGGCATCGAAGTAGTGCGACCGCTCAGGCTGCACGAGCCCGCATCCGCCTGCCGGACAACTGCTTGCCGCGACAGTCCCATCGAAAAGCGCAATGTTTGTCGGCCCGGATGCCACTTGCGGGGGCGGTGTGAAATACCGGGCATATCCCGCATGCAGCGTTGTTCCTTGGAACGGACGGTATTCCAGACTGACCCGCGGACTCCACTGATTGGCATCCACGTATTCGTACATCTGGTCGAAACGCAGACCGGCATTGAGCGTCAACTTGTCGGTCAAACGAATTTCGTCTTGCGCATAGATACCGATCAACCACCCAAGTTTCGACGTCTCATCGAGCAGCCCATTCTCGACGGAGCCATCGTCGGCGATCACGGATGAATTGCTGATCGCTTTCGTCTGCTCGGCGCTGACTGTGAACCCGGCCCGCAACGTGTTGTACGCATTCAGCCGATACGAGCCGTCGGCTTGCACGCCGTTGAGGAAACTGCGCCGCTGCACGTCCGACGCGATGCCGTTGAAGAACAAGTCACCGGTATCGTCCGGCTTGAAATGGAGATCGCTGTAACGTGAGAAGTACGCGATTTGATAATCGCCGTTCTCGATCTTCTTCTGCAGCGCGATCACATCATAGTAATTCTGCTCGAACTGGTTTTCGTTGAGCAGCGCCGAGTTGAAATAATTCGGAAGACCGCCATTACCTGCAAATGGCGTATCCGTCGGCAGCCCGGGCGTATTCGGAATCTGAAAATTTTGCACCGACACGCCGGATATCCAGCTCAACCGCGTCGAGTCATCGAGCACCGCGGAGACATAGCCGAACCCCTTCTCTTGATCGGTATGATCGTGAATGGCGTCCCGGCTCGACGTCGGGTTTTCAATCCCTTCATCGTTCATCAGATAGCGGCCGGTGAAAAAGTAATCGACCGCTCCGGTGCTGCCGCCATATTCGAGACTGGGCGTAAAGGTGCCGCGACTGCCGCCATAAAAGCCGATCGTGCCGCCCGGCTCCTGCGCGCCCGCCCGCGTCGTGATGTCGACCAGCCCCGTGGTATGCAATCCGTACTGTGCCGGCAAAGCACCGGTCACCAGCGACAGATTGCTGATGAAGCTTGTTTCCAGCACATCGCTGAAGCCCGAAACGCCATCGGGAAGCAGAATGCCGTTGATCCGATATTGCACATTGGCGTGGTCGTTGCGCACATGGAGCTGCCCGCTCGCCGCCGAGTCCTGACTGACACCCGGCGCCTGCAGAAGCGCCTTGCTCACGGGCGTTTCCGTACCTTGCGGCAACGCGCGAAGCGCATCCTCACCGAACGAATACTGGTTCGTTCCGATCTGCGTGAAGATCTCGTTGCGCGCCGCGTTGAAGGCATTGTTCTGAAACACGAGCGGATTCTCGGCGCTTTGCGCTCCGCCAACGGACGGCTCTTGGCTCGGCGCCGATGGTCGCGCGTTTGCATGCGATGGCGGTGTTTTGGCGCGCCGAGCCGTTTTGACTTTTTTAGTCGCCGCCTTGGCGTTCGGCTCAGCCACGACGACGGCAGGAAGCTGCGCTTCCGTCGCATTGTCCGTCGTGCCCGGCGCAGGTGACGCCGTTCCCCCCGTCGTCTGCGCCGATGCGCTCGAAGCATGGATGACGCTCACACCCGAACACAGAGCGAGCATAAGCCCGCGCACTCTCGAAATAGCCATACCGGATCTTTCGTATTGTATGTTATAATATCCGATATAGAAAAGCGCGAGGCCAAACATGCAAGCGCGCGTGCCGTCGCGCCCTCCGAATCTGCGATTGCATGTTGTTGTGAAGCCACAAGCGGAGACGTGAGGCTTCAAGCAAAAAAATGCCGCCCGCTGAGACAGCAGGCGGCATAGAGACGATACAAAATCAGCGAGACGATAAGCGCGCGTGATTTACGGTTTCGCAGCGGGCGTTTCGACAGACGCTTGCGCCGGAGCAGCGGCGGGCACCTCGGATGCAAGGCCCAGCGCGCCGCGAACGCATTTCGTCGCTTCGGGTAACATGGTCCGGAACTGCGCATCGTCGGAGAACTCTTCTTCCGCCACGGCCATGCCGAGCAGCTTTCCAGCTTCGATGTCGCTGCGATAATGCACGCCCGCAATCATCCGGCTGTGACCGTAATCCGCAGCCCGCGCCAGAAAGACGGCACGCTTTTCCGGCACCATATATGCGAGGACTGCGCCGAGCGCCGTACCGGCCGTCGTGTGCCCCGATGGATAGGATGGGCTATACTTGTTGCTGGACTCCAACGGCTTCAGATCGTTGTTTGGAAGATTGAACGGCCGCGTCCGGCAGAATGAATTCTTGGCATGCTCAGCCGCGGATTTCGTCCGCTCCATCAGCCGATCAAAGATCGGATGGCAAGCCTCAAGTGCCGCACCATCGAACTTGATATCAGCGCCCTCGATAAAACGCGCGAGCGAAATTTTATAATCGGCGTGTGCATGGTCTGCCTGCGCCTCTGTTCGATTTTGCTGCAATGTCTGCAGTTCTTCGAGTTCCACTTTCGTCTGTGCGCAGCTATCACAGGGTGGCGGCGACAATAATTTGACGAGCGGATCTGTCGTCGGCTTGGGGCAGGATGCCTCCTCTGCCGAGAGCGCAATCGGCATCGAGATGCATGCGACAAGCACCGCGCAAAAAATCGTGGTTTTCCGAAACATCGTGCCGAGCCTCTTTAATTGTAAGCTACGCATGGTCGCGCATTGGAATACCCCCCCAATGGGCCGCGAGCGTTAAAGACCTATGACACCCATCCTTCACGAGTGCGAAGCGAGATAAAGTGTCCCAATCCCCGTTTCGCAATAGCCGTTGGATGACGGACGCCGATCCATCGCCCGCCCCGAGCAAGCCTGCGGCGTCCGATAGCAAGCCGAGCTCGGCCCCGCCTCCCTCGGTCGCACGCGCCCCGCGATTATCGTGAGCATCAATATCGCAGCGATCGTCGGTCTCTCGTTCTGGTATTTGGCTCAGCCGCAACCGGTCCTCGTGCAGGGCGAGGCTGCCGCTATTCTTCATGTCGGCGTCGCGTGGCCGCGCGAGGTGATCCCCGCGGCGCTCAAATCCTTCAGCTTCATCTTCCCGAGCACGTCGGCCATCGACGTCTAGTACGCGTCAACCAGATGGGTGCGACGCCGCATGAACTGTCCCATGACTGGCTACAGCTCTGGATTCTCGTCGCCGTTTACGCGGCACTGACGGCCCTGTCCGGTTGGCTTCCGGGCCGCCGCTCGGCTCGGCTTACGAACGGGCAACGATGATGAAAACCCGCATTCTCCTGCTCGGATTGGTCACGCTGCGCGCAGCGGGCGGCATCTATTGTCTCCACCGCGAGCCACCGGCCGAGATCGCAACGCCCATCGGCATCGTGCGCGAAACCGAAATCAGGATCGCTCCCGAAGGCATTGCCCGGCTGGACTCGATCCTCGTGAAGCCCGGCCAGCAGATCCACAAGGGTGACGTGCTCGCGGGAAGCTCCTACCTCTCGGTGAATTCGCCGTGTGGCGCGCGGCTCGGGCCGTCAACGATCACGACCTGAACAGCTTCCTGGTACGGATCGACCCAATCAAACCGGCCGAAGGCATCGAGCCCGGCATGAGCGCCTGGATCGAGAACGCTTCGCCGCCGCGCAGCTAAATATCCGCCGCGAAAAAATCCAAATGACCGCATGTGATGCAAATGAGCCGCGATTCCACCGAAATCGACCAACGTTCATTATTTGTCATGAACACCGTTTCTTGCGCTGTGGCACCCTCTCCGCTTGCTATTCACATTGAGGAGTGAAGCCGATGCGCAAGATCACTGTTTTGACATTTGCCGCTCTCGCCGCTGCGACGTTCTCCGCCGCTCCGGCCAGCGCTCATTCGCACTCATGCTTTAAAAAATATTCGATGGGCGAGGCGCTCACCGAAGACACAGCCAAGTTCCAGGCTGACGAAGCTCTTCTTCAAGCCACAGACTGGGGCGTTTGGGCAGTTTGGATGACGGGCGCGGGAACACCGGGTTACACGTTCAGCCCGCGCAAATACCATTGCTCGCAGGGCGGCTTTGGGTGGACCTGCCATGCACAGGCGACACTCTGCAAACTCTGAGATTTCGACGAAGCAAGGCGAAGGCGGCGGCAAGCGGGCGCCCCTTCGCGATCATTTCGATGCATTAGTCCAAGTAGTGTCCACTTCGCCAATGGCGTTATTTGCGCTTCCGCCGCGCCGCATCCGTTTTGATGGGCTTATGGCGCAAAAATCCGGATAAACCCGAAGGGTCGTCAGAACTGGTTGAAACGGCGAAGATGATCGCGCCGACGACGACCAGTCCAAGCATTAGGGCGCCAAGGTCTACGAGCGAAAAAAAATCTGCCGTCATCACACATCATCCGCAATCGCGATAAAGCGCGATGGTTCGCATGATGTCCCGCCCCCGGCTGTTCCTTGCGGAACAACCCGTCGGCATCGTCCGCCCAACGTCAGTGCGCCGAGATAAGCATTTGGCGATGCGCGCAATCTATGACAGTAAGGGAGATGGCCGTCGGCCGACATTCTCAATAAGATCTTATTTGCACTCGACAATTCCGGAAGAACCGCATGTCATCCGCCCCCGTCGCATCGCCGCTGTCCAAACTCCGGGCCGCGGCCCTCGCCTGCCTCGTGCTGTCTGGAACCGCGGGACAGGCGCTCGCCCAGTGCGGCAACGGCCCCAGCGGTTTCAACGCGTGGCTACAAAAATTCCGCCAGCAAGCCGCAGCGCAAGGCATCAAATCCAGCACGGTGGTGTCGGCGTTATCGGGCGTGACGTACGATCCGACCGTAATCCACCTGGACCGCTCACAGCACTCATTCAAGCTGAGCTTCAAACAATTCTACGCCCGCCGCGTCAGCAACGCGATGATCCGGCACGGCCGCGCGCTGATGCAGCGCCATCGCGCCCTCTTCGATCGCATCGAAAAACGGTTCGGCGTGCCTGCGCCCGTTATCGTTGCGATCTGGGGACTGGAAACGAACTACGGCGCCAACCTTGGCGCCCGCTATTCGATCATCCGTTCGCTTGCAACGCTTGCCTATGATTGCCGCCGCACCGAATTCTTCACCGGCCAGTTGCTCGACGCCCTGCGGATCGTTGAAGAAGGCGACCTGACACCATCGCAATTGCGCGGCGGGTGGGCGGGCGAAATCGGCCAGACGCAATTCCTGCCGACGCCCTACATCCGCTACGCCGTCGATTTCGACGGCGACGGCCGCAAGGATCTGATCCACAGCGTACCGGACGTTCTGGCCTCGACCGCCAACTTCCTTGCCGGGCACGGCTGGCAGCGCGGCGCAGGCTGGCAGCCCGGATCGCCGAACTATGGCGTCATCGCCGAGTGGAACAAAGCCGACGTCTACGACCGCACGATCGCGGCCATGGCCGACCAGATCGCCGGCCGTTGAGACGCCGGATAACGTCACGTCGCCCAGCGGCGGAAGATCACCGAAGCGTTGACCCCGCCGAACCCGAAGCCGTTCGAGAGCACGTATTCAACGTCGCTCTTGCGCGCTTCCGGTCCAATCAGATCAAGGCCTTGCGCTTCCGGATCGGGATCGGTGAGGTTGAGCGTCGGCGGCAAGACGCCGTCACGTAGGGCCAGAACCGAGAAGACCGCTTCAAGTCCGCCCGCTGCCCCGAGTAAGTGCCCCGTCGCTGACTTCGTCGATGAAATCGCAGCGCCGGGACCATTTCCGAAAAGCGCACGCATAGCTGCGACCTCCCCGCCGTCTCCCACCTGAGTCGACGTCGCATGCGCGTTGAGATACCCGATGTCGCCTGGCGCGATACCCGCCATCGCCAGCGCCGCCCGCATGGCGCGCAGTGCGCCGTTTCCATCCGGCGGCCCGGACGTCAAATGGTAGGCATCGGCGCTTGTCCCATAACCCACCAGTTCGGCAAGCGGCTTGGCCCCACGCGCCAGCGCATGCTCCTCTGTCTCGATCACGAGCATGCCTGCGCCTTCGCCCATGACGAAACCGTCGCGCGCCGCATCGAACGGCCGCGAGGCTTTCTCCGGCGTATCGTTGAAGCCGGTCGATAACGCCCGCGCCGCTGCAAACGCGCCCAGCGCCACACGATTGATGCATGCTTCCGCGCCACCGCACAGCGCGATATCGGCTTCGCCGCTGCGGATCATGCGCATGCCGTCGCCGATCGCCTGTACGCCCGCAGCGCATGCCGTGACAGGCGCACCGAGCGGCCCCTTCAAACCGAACATGATCGAAACGTTGCCAGCCGCGAGGTTGACGAGAAACGCCGGGACCGTGAACGGCGAGAGCTTTTTTGCGCCCCGTTGATCGACCGTATGAACCGCATCGGTGATGGTGAGAAACCCGCCGATGCCTGAGCCGATTACCGTCGCCGTCCGCTCGCGCGATGTTTCATTGTCCGGCGCCCACCCCGCCTGCGCCAACGCTTGGCGCGAGGCTTCAACGGCGAATTGAATGAAGCGATCCATCTTTCTCCGGTCTTTCACCGGCACGGCCTTCGCGACGTCGAAACCGTTGGGATCTTCGCTGATGTCAGGAACGACGCCCGCAACCTTGCAATCGACATCGGGAACGATGGCATCGTCGAGCCGCCGGATTCCCGATTGGCCGGCGACGAGGCGCTGCCACGTCGTCTCGACGGTCGCTCCAAGAGGCGAGACGACGCCCAAACCGGTCACGACGATCCGCGGACTTGTCTTTCGATCTGCCAAACTGCGTTCCCCTTCCGATCCAAATTTTGCTGGGCGGCCCTTCCGTGTTCGGGGCCGCCCGCGGCAACGCGCAGATACATGATATATGCAATTTAAAATGACAAGCGAACGATATGCATCGGCCACAGGAGAACGTCAAATTCGGACGCGATTAGGCCCTCCAACTCCGCCCTGCCGTCAAGCCCCCTGTTGCAAGCTTGCAGCGCTATCCCAGTAGGCGTGCTGAACGCCAGCATTTTGCGCAACAAAGTGCGCTCCGGCACTATGCGGCCGCCGTCCCAAGCCCTAGAAAAAATCCATTCCAGTCACCGCAATTGCGCGCGTCCAGCTCGATTGCGGCTTTTACTATCTACCGCGCCCGCTGATGACCCTCATCGTCATAGTCGGGCCGGACACGTCGATATGTCAGCGTCTGTTTTGTAAGCAGAGTATCGTAAGAGTGGGTAGCGTTCGGACCATACTGGCCAGCCTGTTTACGGCTCTCGGCGGCTTTTTCCTCCTCGCCATGACGGTGGGGGTGGGCTTTGCCCTCTATCTCGCAACCGCGCCTGATAGCGTCTCGGCCCCGGCCGACGCTGATGCCGTCGCCGACCGCCCTCTCGTCCGCGCCCAGCTGTCACAATCGCCGAACCTTATCCGCGAAGCCGCGATGTCGGTGCCGCGCCCGGTCGGCCTTCCCGCCCCCGCGGTCGATCGCGCCGCCCTCATTCGCAAACTCCAGAAAGCCCTGGCCCGTGCCGAATGCTATGACGGCCCGATCAGTGGCGTCTGGAGCGATGCGTCGAAAGACGCTATGCGCGGCTTCCTCAAAACCGTGAACGCCGAACTGCCGGTCGGCGCACCGGACGCAGCGCTCGCCGCTTTGATCGACTCCAACGCGGCTGCGATCTGCCGTCCCGAACGCACAATCGAAACTGGTGCTCTGGGTTCGGCGTTGCAGGCATCTGCTGCTGAGGCCAACGCCGTGCTGCAAGGTTCAAAGATGCGTGCAGCTAATGGCGCCGCGGAAGATCGTCACACCACGCCCGCACCCTCTCTGCTCGGCCGCGCCTTGGCGCCGGCTGGAATGCTGACGCCAACGGCCATGGCTGCATCGGAAGATAAGCCAGCATCATCCAGCACGCCTCGCGCCGCCGCGCCGGAAGTGACCGCCAGCAACGATGTATCGCCGACCGATGATACGTCCGCTCCGGCTTCCACACTCCATTTCGAAGGCGACAGCCCGCTTCCGGCCGCGCAATCCGTCGATCCACAACCGTCCGAGATGACGCCGCAGCCCGAGCCTCGCAAGGCAACATCGGTAAAGACGAAAAAAACCAAGACAGCGCGGCGCCGTCCTGCCAAATATGAGGACGTCGAAACGACGATCAGCAAGGGCTTCAATTCCTTGCAGCAGTCGCTCTCGTCGATGTTCTAGCAATTCCCAACGGAGCAAAGAATGATGCCGAGACGCGCCATACTTCCGATGGTGACGGCGATAGCGCTCGCAAGTGCCTCAGGCGCGGCTTGGGCTGGTGATTACGCCCCTCTCAACTGTCACAAAGCCAGCTCCCCCGCAGAAAAAACGATCTGCAGCTCATATCCGCTCGGCCAAAGCGAAGCCCGCATGGCGACGCTGTTTTCGGTCGCGACATCGCTCGTCGCCATGGGCCAGCGTGGCGACATCCAGGATGCCCAGCGCAACTGGCTCGCGTCGCGAGACGCTTGCGGCAAAGACGTTGGTTGCCTCGACGCCGCCTACCAGCGGCGCATCGGCGCACTCAATAACGTAATTGCGAATATTGCTTCCCGCGGACCGTATTGAGCCTTCCCTAACGGCTCCCCATATGTCGGGCGGAACGTGACCGGCGGCCCAGCGTTCCGCCCTGGAAACCCGCTGCGTGCCCGCATGCACGTGCGCCGATTGGAGAAACTTCCATGTTGAAGTCCAATGCCGCACTGTTCGTCTTTCTCACAGGCTCATTCATGATCGCAGCCGCGACAAGCGCTAGCGCCATCGAATGTCGGGAAGACTATCAGATCGTGAACGGCCAACCGATCTCGACACCCTATTGCCGCGACGGCTACCTTGCTCAGGTGGCCCGCGAATACGGTTTCAAAGCCTCGGCCAGCGCCATTCGAAACAATCCATCGCGCAAGGAAGAAGTTTGCCGCTTCATCGGCAACGACATCCGCGTTCAGACCGCGTGCTCGGAGGTGCTGCCGACACCGAGGGACTCGCGTTGAGGTAAACAAGCGCCGCGATCATTGGCTCGATAGAATTCGACCGGTTATCGCGACGCTTTGTTCATGCGTTGTGTCGAATGCCGTTGCCAACCAATCCTCATACGTCCCGGACCGGGCGCGACCCTCCGACCTGAACCGCTCACTTAGAAACGAAAGGCAGGCAGCAATGTCATCGAGCACAATCGTCAAAAACCACTCCGGAGTCTTCAAGATCGGCGGCGACATGCCGGTCAACCGCCTAGGCTTCGGCGCAATGCGCATCACCGGCAACGGCATTTGGGGTGAACCCTCCGACAAGGACGAATGCCTGCGCACGCTTCGCAAGCTTCCTGAACTCGATATCGATTTCATCGACACCGCCGACAGCTACGGCCCCGAAGTCAGCGAGCGCCTGATCCGTGAAGCGCTCCATCCCTACAAGGGCATCAAGATCGCAACGAAGGCCGGCCTTGCCCGCACCGGTCCTAACATCTGGATCCCGCTAGGCCGCCCCGAATACCTTCGCCAGCAGGTTGTTCTCAGCCTTCGTCGGTTGGGCGTCGAACGCCTCGATCTCTGGCAGTTGCACCGTATCGACCCGACGGTGCCGCAGAACGAACAGTTCGATGCGATCAAAGCGATGCAGGCTGAAGGTCTGATCTGGCATGTCGGCTTGAGTGAGGTCGGCGTGAAAGAGATCGAAGCGGCGCAGAAATTCTTCAAAGTCGCGACGGTGCAAAACCGCTATAACCTCGCCGACCGCGCCAGCGAAGACGTGCTGGACTTTTGCGAAAAGCATGGCATCGGCTTCATTCCTTGGTTTCCGCTTGCGGCCGGTGATCTCGCCAAGCCAGGCTCACGCCTCGAAGCAATCGCGAAAAATCACGACGCCGGACCAAGCCAGATCGCACTCGCGTGGCTGCTGAAGCGCAGCCCTGTCATGCTTCCGATTCCCGGCACCTCGAAGGTCAAGCACCTTGAGGAAAACATGATCGGCGCCAACATCAAACTGAGTGACGCGGAATTCGCCGAACTCAGCGTGCTCTCTAAGCCGAAGTCATAACGCCCGGTTTCACTGGCGGAGAGCTGGCAAATGAGGTTGCCAGCTCTTTCATCAAGGCGCGCACTTCCGGATGCTGATTGACGTCCCAATCCGCGAGCATCTTTTCTAGATTGTCCTGCCGCTGTCGCAGCAGCCGCGCGTAAAGTTGTTGCCCCGTCTCAGTTAACTCGACAAAGCCGCCCGGCGCCTCGCGGGCCATGCCGGCCTCCTCGAGACGGTGAAAAACCCGCGGCTGCCGCGTTTCCTTAGGCCCCAGCCGCTGGCGAAGCTCGGCCTTATCTGCCCGGCCGCCGATTTCGCCAAGCCGCGCCAGAAGCCAGAATTCATCCGGCTGTAGCGCGACATCGAACCGCTTCGCTGCCTGCTCATAGTAGCGCCAACGGTTTTCTTTCGCCGTAATGCGTTCGACGATCCGCGCCAGCTCTTCAAGCGACGTCGCATCGCGCGGCATTTGCAGCGGATCGTTCTGCGGCTCCACAGCGAGCGTCGCCCTGAGCGGCACTTCCTTGATTAGGAACGATAGCAAAAACGCGACGAACGCCGTTGCGGCGGCTGTTCGGAAAACCGGATGCAGCGCCGCGACGAACAATTCGTTGTACGTCGCTTTCAATTCGGCGGAGAGCGCGCCGATTGCGGTCGGATCGCTCATCGTGTCGGCAAGCTGCGGCGCGTGGGCTGCAATTTCCCGGTTCAACGCAAAACCGAAAATCGCACCAAAGAGCGCGGCTCCGACGGAGCCGCCAATCGATCGGAATAGCGTCGTCCCTGACGTCGCGACACCAAGCTGCTCGTAGGCGACAGCATTCTGCACCGCCATCACCAAGATCTGCATGACCATGCCGAGCCCTAGGCCGAGCAGCACCATATAGACCGACGCCGTCGACGCCGAGGTATCGACCGTAATGGACGATAGCAGCACCAGCGCTACCGTCATCACGCCGGTTCCCATGATCGGAAACATCTTGTAGCGGCCGATCCGGCTGATGATCTGCCCGCTCGTGATCGAACTGACGAATACGCCAAGCATCATCGGCGTCAGATGCAGGCCCGCGCTCGTCGGATCGAGCCCTTTGACGATCTGCAGGTAAAGCGGCAGCAGCGTGATCGAACCAAACAGCGCCAGTCCGACAATAAACCCGATCGCCGCGGCGACAACGAAAGCGCGATTGGCGAACAGGGTCAGCGGTAGCAATGGGTCCGCAACGCGCGTCTCAATGTAAATGAATGACGCCAGCGACACGAGACCGAGAAGCGAAAAGGCAACGAGACTGACCGGCGCTTCCGATGCCAGCGTCGCCCCGAGGCTCGTGACGATAACGATCGACGTCAACGTCAAGGCCAGCAGCATGGCGCCAGGATAATCGATCTGGATCTTCGACGGCTTCCGATGCGGCCGGAAAGTCCTATTGATCACGGCGAGTGCCAGGATGCCGAATGGCAAGTTGATCAGAAAGATCCAGCGCCACGACGCATTGCCGACGATGAACCCGCCAATCAGTGGACCGAGCACAGTCGACAACCCGAACACACCGCCGAAAAATCCTTGATAGCGCCCGCGCTCGCGCGGCGGCACGACGTCGCCGATGACCGCCATCGCCGTCACGATCAATCCGCCGCCGCCGAGGCCCTGCACAATGCGGAATGCGATCAGCTCGGGCAGGTTCTGCGCCACACCGCACAACGCCGAACCGACGAGGAAGATCAGGATCGCGACCTGCAGCACGATCCGCCGTCCGAACAGGTCGCCAAGCTTGCCATAGAGCGGCACGACGATCGTCGTCGCAAGCAGATAGGCCGTGACGATCCACGACAGATGCGACAGCCCGCCGATCTCACGCACGATCGTCGGCAGCGCCGTCGAAACGATGGTCTGATCGAGAGATGCGAGCAATAACACCAGCGCCAGAGCCGAAAAAATCGCGATCCGCTCGCGCGCGCCGGTGTCGGGCACAGACTGTTGTCTGGAATTGGAAATTGCCATGTGCCGAACATCACCCCTGCATTTTCCGCGCATGCCATTGCGATGCGCCGCGATCTCGCCGATCAAGCCCGGCAAATTCAAATTGAGACCAAGCGTGTCATCACGCCTCACAGCCAACGAAAAAAGCCAGGGTATGTCCCACGAGGTGGGGAACGCGCCGATGCCGTGCTGGTATCCCACAAAAGGGCATATTAAACTTGGGGGCCGTGAATTGCTGAATCTCGATCACAGAGCAAGCTTTCCCTAAAGTAGCGCCGCATAAGCAACACAACTTGTCATAAGCTTCGCGCCGTCCGGGCCGTCGGTTGGCCCGTTCGTGCGAATATGTTAGCCCAGCCTAAGAAATATTGAGGACCGTATGCGCTCACTGACGACGGCCATCGTAGCAGCAGTGCTGATGTGGCTGGCGGCTTCACCCGCCGCAGCCGGCCCCGCTCTGCTGTTCGAGCCTTCGACGGGAAAGATTCTGTACGCCGAAGATATCGACGACATCTGGCATCCCGCGTCTCTCACAAAACTGATGACGGCCTACGTCGCGTTCGAAGCGGTCAAGAACGGAGAGATTCATCTCGACGACAAAATTCCCTGCTCATTGCCCGCAACGCTTCAGCCGCCGAGCAAGGTCGGCCTGCAAGTCGGCCAGACGCTGACCGTCAAGCAGGCATTGCAGGCGGTGATCATCAAGTCTGCCAATGACGTAACGGTGATGCTGGCGGAAGCAATCTCAGGCAGCGAAGCGAAATTCATCGACCGCATGAACGCGACGGCGAAACGCCTCGGCATGACGCACACGAGCTACGTCAACACCAATGGCTTGCCTGATCCCGGACAGCTAACCAGCGCCCGGGATATCGCCAAGATCGCGCGCGCCGTGACCAGCGAGTACCCTCAGTACGCCAGCTACTGGGCCATGCCTGCCATGCACATCGGCAAGCGCCGCCTCGGCAGCCATAACGCGTTGCTCAAAACATTCCCCGGCGCCGACGGGCTGAAAACCGGCTTCACCTGCGATTCCGGCTACAACGTCGTTGCCGCCGCGACCCGCGACGATCACCGGCTGATGGCCGTCCTTCTTGGCGAGTCCTCCGGCAACGAACGCGCCATCCGCGCCGCGGCCATGCTCGAATACGGTTTCCAGAACTACGACTGGAAGCAGCTCTTCAATACCTCGACCATCGACAACTACCCGATGGACCCGAATTATAAGACGGTGCAATCCGTCCGCGATTCGGTCGCGGCATGGGGCTGTCACCCCCAACGCAGCCATACCGCCGGACACAAGCACAAGTCGAAGCGCAAGCTTGCAGCCGCCAAGAAGAGAGCCGCCGAAAAGGCCGCTGCCGCTGCGAATGCTGAACCTGCGGCGTTGAAGGGACCGGTTGATCCAACGCCGAGCGCTCCCGCAGCGAGCGGCGATGCGCCGAGTGCTGCTGCCGCGACGGCCGATTAACCGCAATCGCACTCGCGCAGTCTAGACCAGTAGCTCCAGCGGCCTGTCGTCAAAGGGGCATCCGGGAGGCTGAGCCGAATCCGGCGGCGATGCCTGATCGGAATTGTCGCCGTCGTCGCCATTCCCTCCATCGTCATCCGGCGACTGGGCGCTATCGTCTCCCGAAGAACCGTCGTCAGGCGAAGCTTGCGACGGTGGTTGCGCCGAATTGGCATCGGGTGCGCCATCGTCCGGCGCAACGTCTTGCGCGAGTTCCATTCCGGCACACCCGCGCAAAACAGGACACTCGCGGGCCATTACGGGCGAAGCGGTAACGAAAACAGCGATCGCAACAGCGATCAGCGCCGATGCCTCGGAAACGTTATTCATACGACTTTCGCCCTAGCTTTCCGGTCTATGCGCCCGAAATCAATCAAAAGCTGTTCAGTTTAACCTACCTTTAGGACGTACGGAAAGCATCCGCACGCAACATGGCTCCAAACTTGCTTTTCCCGAGTCGTCAGTTTTCCAACTACGACTTGAATAGGAATTTGCGATGACTTGGCCTGCCCGGGCGACTTTGAACAAAGAAATGGATTTCACGCCGCCGCCCCAGGACCTAGGCGCAATGGCCGAGGTCCTCGAAGGCAAACACGGATTGTATGCGGCGGGGATAGCCGAATTCTTCGCGCTGTATCACGGCCAGAAAGGCGATGTGGGACGCGCATGGGCCTGGACCGGCGTCGCCGAGCTTGTCCGCACGCGCGAACGCGAACGTCTCGACGAGATGTAACTCAATTTTCTGCGTCGGCGGCCGGCGCGCAGACGCGTATCGCCGACGCCAAAATAAAACTCCTACATCGGCGCGGCGATAACGAGGGTCCAGAACGACTTGAACTCGGTATGCGGATCCTGCACCAGCGCAATACCCATGCTGGTCGCATCCGGCGTCAGCAGGTTCTTGTTGTGGCCGGGGCTTTCTTCCCAACCCTTCATCACTTCGTTGAAGTTGATCTGGCCCGTGCCGACGTTCTCCGCCGTCAAGCGCGCTTTATAGCCCGTGCGCTTCACGCGGTCCCACGGATTGGAGCCGTCAGACCCGTAATGCGAAATGCGATCCCACTTCGCGAGATCGCGCGAATGCGCCTTCGCCGCCTCGGTGAGTTCCGCATTGAGTTTTAACGGCTTCAGCCCGTACTTCTTGCGATAGGCATTGATGACGTCGCGCGCCATCTCGGCGCTGAGCGCGGTGTGCGAATAGTCGCGATTGGAAAGAACGCCCGGCTCCGCCCGTTCGTAGGTTCCAGCCGGCGCCTTATCCAGCATCGCGACCTGCGTGCCGCGCGACGTCGAAGGCTCGCCGCCAAGTCCGACGCTCTTGGGCGCCGACAGATACGACGACGGCGACACAGAAGACGTCGTTTCGGGTTCCGTAAATCCTGACGAGATAGAAGACGAGCCGAGGCTACAACCGGCGAGTGCGGTTACGAGCCCGGCGGTGAGCGCAACGCGATACATTCTGGCAACTCCCGGCACGAAACGTGCGGCTGACGTCAGCATTGCCGGAAATCCGTTAACTGGGCGTTAACGCTAATGAAATGCGACTCGCAGCATTTGGCGCGACGCCGCGACGCCTGAGAGCCAATCATGACACCGGAACCCTCAACGAAACTCTGTCCCGCCCCGCCTCAATGATCGCGCCAACAAGGTGTCGCGATTTTGACCGCCGCACGGCGAAAGGCTGGCGCAGCAAGCGCTTGTGAGTATTTGCGCCGACCTTCCCTCACTGTGGGTCTTTGTCGACCGGCTCTTGGAAGTGCTGGACCAATCATCAAAGTTGTCGCGACAGCGCATTTGATTCGCGCCAGGAGAGACCTTTCGATGACTGCAGCCATCGAACATTCGGAGCTGAAGACCGACGACGAGCCATCGCCGCTCCTCACGGTCCGAGATCTCTTGCTACTGCGCATCGCGGTCGGCAGTGCAACGCGCGCCGATCTGCAACGAGACGTTGCGCCATTGCTGGCATCGAAGATTTCCGGCCTGGAATTCCGCCGCTCCGCCGAACTGGCGCTCAGCACGCTCGCCGGCGCTCAGCTCGTCTCAGAGGCGAAGGGCGGCCGGCTGACCGCCACCGACAAGGGACGCCAGGTTGCAGAGGCGAGCTTCGCCGCATCCCGCACCTTCCCTGCGACCTGGAGCGACGCCAAGACGTCGCTCGTCCTCGCTGCGCTCGCAGCCAGCGACACGCCATCGATCCGTAAGGGCTTGGCCCGGCCCGAGGGCCTCGCCGCGCTCATCGTGCAACGGCACTTCGGCAAGACGACAGCGCGCGTTCTCTCGCCCGCCGATCTCCGTTCCGAGCTGGCTATCATCGCGCTCGAACGCGCCTTCGGAAACAAGATCAAGACCGGCTTCGGCAAGAGCGCGGGCCTGCCCGCCAAAGCCGGACGCCTGCTCGCCGGTCAGCTTTTCCGCTCGCCACGCGAAATCTCGACCGACGGCAAGCTCGTCATCCAGCTTGCATGTGAAATTGTCAGCGCCCGCGAAGGCAGCCTTGCGGCGCTCGAACTTGCGCTGCTTCGCACCCTTCTCGCGCCGAAGGAGGAAAATGCCCGCGCCGAGACGTCGCGTCCGCCGCAACAGCGTGCCGAACCGCCGAAACGTCCTCCCGTGCGCACGCCACCTCCGCTCCCCGCCAACGATCGTTTGCCGCTCGACGAAACCCAGCCGCCGCCTGAACCGCGAGTTGTCTCGCCACCCGACATGCAGGAATTTTGTCAGGCTGTTGTTGATGCGGCACGTCCTGTCGCGGAGGGCTGGCCAGGCAACCGGAAGGCGTTTATCTCTTTGGTATGGAAGGCGATTCGCAACGCACGACCCGACTGGGGTTTATCCGAGATTGCGTTCAAAGGAATGCTCGCGGAAGCCCATCGCTCTGGCCGGCTTGAACTAGCGACCGCTGATCTCAAAGACGGTCGCGATCTCAAATCGCTCGAGGATTCCAAGATCCTCTACAAGAACACCGTCTGGCACTTTGTGCGCGTTCAAGATTGAAGGCATTTCGATTAGATCAATGGGTGTTGAAGGCGCTTCCCTCAAACAGTCGACGTTCGCCCCCTCGCTCGCGCCTGACAAGCTGAGCGAGGCATTCGAGCATTCGATCACCTGGGAAGACGATCTTTGGCGCGCTGACCCGGTCGACGTACCGGAAATTCACGCCAAGGCGCGCCAGAAATTCAACGATCTGCTGACGGCCGTCACCTCGGGCCGCGGCTATCACATGCAGGATCGCATCCTGTTGTTTCACGGCCAGTCGGGCGCCGGAAAAACCCATCTTCTGCGCGCACTCAGAACGGACTCGCATCGCACGGGCCAAAGCTATTTCGGCTACGCGCAGATGACGCCCGACGTGCAGAACTACGCCGATTTCTATCTGCGGCGCCTCGTGCACTCGCTGGAAAAACCCTACGATCCGGATCGCTTCGGCGAATCCGCCCTGTCGCGGCTGACGAACCGGATGGTGCTCGATTCCGAGGTGATCTCTTCCGAAGACCTCGACAAGCTCCGCGACGACACGCTCGACGACAAGCAACTCGCACAGCTCATTCTGCGTCTCGCCGACCAGATCGTCGCCTGCGAAAAGTTCCAAACCCAGGAACTCGACATCAACATCGTGCGCGCGCTTCTCTATCTGCAGCGCCGCGATCCGCGCATCGACCAGCGCGTGCGCCAATATCTCAACGGCCGTAATCTGACGGCGATTGCGCACGAAGCCGTCAGCGCGCTCGACCCGAACGACGGCGAGGATCGCGCTTTCGAGATCATCAAGGCGCTCGGCGCACTCGTCTGGACGGTCGACCGCGCCGCGCTCGTCTTCTGCATCGATCAGGTCGAAGACCTGCGCTTCTTCGACAACGCCGAAGATCGTTTTCAGCGCGCAGTGCGTGATCTCATCCAGATCGCCAACCGGCTGACGAACGCCATCATCATCATTTCGTGCCTTGAAGATTTCTACGGCGAGGTGCGCAGCCTCGTTGCGCAGTCCTACATCGACCGCATCGAGAAATCCGGTCCCGTCCTGCTGCGCGAAAGCCGGACGCCGGAAGAAGCGCGCCTCATAATATCGAAGCGTCTTGCCTATCATTCCGAGGTCAACGGCGACGGCTTGAGCTTCCCGGATGCCTCGCAATTCTTCGGCCCGCAGTTCTTCGAAGAGTTCGGCGGCCTGTCGACGCGTCGCCTGTTGGAGCACGCCCAATCGCGCCTGCGCGAAGCGACCTCGACCGAAGGCGATGACCGCGAGCCGGAACCCGAGCGTCCGTCCTTCATCTCGACACTGGCGCAAGCGCTTGGTCAGGCAATCGGCTTCAACGACGAACCCGATGCGCCGGGTTCATTGTCGGCCGTCCAATTCCGCGAAATGTGGGAACGCTTCGCCAACGAGAGCGAAGCCGAAATGCCCGCCGATGAGGGCGAACTCGTCGATATATTGTCCGGCGCCCTGCAGCTCGCACGCGAAGAATGGAATAGGGCGATCGAGATCACGACTAAGAGGCTGGAACTCGGCGACGAGCTGCCTGCGCTAGATCTCACCGTGCGTCACCGCACCGGATTTGCCAACGACGTGCGCATTTTCATCTGCAACGGGAAAACTCAGGGCGGCGCCTTGAAGCGCCAGCTCGACAAAGTGCTGACATCGATGCAGGGCAAGCCCTGCTTCATGCTCCGCGCGAGCGACTTCCCCCCGAACTCGAAAAACCAGACGGCCCAGGCGCTCCGGAAATTCCGCGAAAATGGCGGCCGTCAGCTTCTCGTGCCGATCCCCGAGTGGGAACGCATGATGACGGTACGAGAGTTCACCGCGCATCATCGCGGCGATGCGAGCATGACGCAATGGCTGGAAGGCGCAAAGCCATTGTCCAGCCTGATCTCGATCACGCACCTTTTGCGTCTCGATCTGCTCGGCCGCCCGGTGCCCCGCCTCGTCGCCAAAGAGATGGACGACCCGCAGTCGTCGCTCGACGGCTTCGACATGCTGTCCAACGAACAGGCGCGCGGCGCGAACCCGAACGGCAACGACTCTGGTCTTCCCGCCAACGATGACGACCTTCCGATGTCTGTCATCCTCGACGAAGACGGCAGCTACGGCGCGAGCATTCTCGCAGGCCGCGAAAACGGCATGCGCGGGCCGCGTCCCGTGACACTCAACAAGAGCGTTCTAAAACGCCACGCGGCGTTCCTTGGTGGCTCCGGTTCCGGTAAGACGACCCTGGCGCTCTCAATCATCGAGCAGCTTTTGCTTCGCGGCATTCCCGCGGTCCTGATCGACCGCAAAGGCGACCTTGCGAGCTACGCCAACCCCGAAGTCTGGCGTTCGAGCGAAAACGAAACGCCGGACCGTCGCTCGGAGCGCGAGAAACTCGCCGACGCGATTGACGTCGCCGTTTACACTCCGGGTCGCGCATCCGGCCGGCCGATCTCGATTACATTGCTTCCGAACGGTATCAACGAGTTGCCCGATCACGAGCAGCAGTTGCTGGCAAACCTGTCGGCCGCCGCTCTCGGCGAAATGCTGCATCTGAAGAATTCCGCGACCCACCAGAAGCAGTCCGGCGTGCTCGCCGTGGCGCTGCGCATCTTAGGCTCGCTGTCGACCAACGAAGTGACGCTCGCCGACCTGATCCATCTGCTCGAAGACGAGCATCCGGAGTTAACCGACCAGACCCAGCGCATGGATCCGTCGGGCAAGCTGCGCCGCGATCTTGTCGCTCAGTTGGACTCGCTGCGCCTGCGCAACGCCGCGCTCTTCGAAGGCGGCGGCGAAAGCCTGCGCATGGAAAGCCTGCTTGGCCTCGGCCGTTATCAACGCCCGAACCGCACACGCCTGTCAGTCATTTACACGGGCTTCCTGGGCGACAACGAAAACATCCTGTTCTGGGTCTCGCAGTTCCTGTCGGAAGCGCTGCGCTTCTGTCAGCGCAACCCGAACGACGAACTGCAGGCCGTCGTCATGTTCGACGAAGCCGACCTTTACATTCCCGCCAACGCAAAGCCTGCGACCGCAGAGCCTCTGCAAAGCTTGCTGAAACGTGCCCGTTCCGCCGGTCTTGGTTTGATGCTCGCCACTCAGTCGCCGGGCGACCTCGATTATAAGAGCCGCGACCAGATCACGAGCTGGTTCATCGGCCGCGTTCGCGAAGACACCGCCCTTCGCAAGCTCAAGGCCGCCTTCCAGTCGGAATCGGGCCTCGACCCAGCCTTGGCGCTGCCGGGCCAAACCGTCGGTGAATTCCACCTTGTTCAGGAAGGTCTCGTCCGGCCGATCAAGGCCCAGCGCTCGCTGATCGGCGCCGAACAAGTGCCCTTCGACCGGATCGAGCAATTGGCCGCCGAAACCCGCGGCACGGACGAGCGGCAGCTACGCCTGTTCGACGTTAGATAAATTCAATTCGCGTTTCAAAACATGACACAGCGTGTGATGTTGCGCGGCCAGAGTTTGCCGCCGCGAGTGCGAACATGACCGCATGATGACCTGGCAAGACGCTGATATATCAGCATAAAACAAAATTATCGCCGATTAGAAAACGATGCGCTGACCTATGGGTTAAGCATCAATCGCTATGTGATCTCTGATCTACTACGGCGACTGCAAAATCGAGGCAGGCCCTGTCAAGTTTTTTTGCAAGGCTGTATCCTGATAAAGCTGGGAAGAGGGGTTTATGCCCGGCAGCGCTGATCGGGGGCGGCTCCTTTCAGTGGAATTGAGATGCGGCAACCGAGGGGGCAAACCGGTTGGATCATCGCTTAGGGCCGCGCGTAACAGTGGAGAGAACTTAAAAGTTCGAGTGCGGGGTAAAGAGTTATGGTGGCGAAACCATTCGTGATGATGGTCGTTGCGGCCCTCATCGGTCCGGCCGTTGGCGTCGGCCTTTTCATTCTTATGAACAACTTCTGATCCGGCGAGCCGTCAGGCTTGCCGATCAACAAGTCATATCACTCGCTTGCAGCTATCGGCTGCCAGCGCAGGCCATATATTTGCCGTCTCCGGGCGCCGAAACCGCCCCGAGTCCGTTGAGTTGACGCCGCAAAGGTCAACTAACAATCCGTGCTGAGCCGCCGCCCGTCCCCGGCGACGGCATTAGCGCGGCTTTGCGACACCGATGTTACGTCTTCTGCGGCATCTGACCGCCCTCGCGGACTTCTGCCTCTGGGCACCGCGTTGGATTGCGCGTTGGCTGATGATGGCGGTGGCGTTCAACCCGAAGCTTGGGCCGCTCCGTCACGTCTTCACAGCCGCGATCGTCTACGTCTTCTTCGCGCTGCTCCTAGTCTATATCGCAGCGCCCATCCGAGGCTACCTCGGAGATGTATCTATGCACGACAAACTCGGCTACGACGCCGAGCGCTGGCTCGCGACAGCGATCTATGACCCAAAGGGTAACTTCGTCGGCACCTTTGATCCGCGCCTCGATAGCCTGCGAGATGTGAACTATACCGACAGCGCCATCGCGCTCGGCGATTACGTCGCAAACCCCGATCACAAATCGATCCCCGTGCGCACAGTGCCGGAACAATACTGGCGCTGCCTCTCGTACCACGAAGATCGTTATCTCGGCGGTCCGCTCAATCCGTTCGGCATCGACCTTCTCGGCGTCCTGAAAATTCCGGTGACCGCCGTCACGCGAACGATCGCGTCTGGCCGCCCTTCTCTCGGCGTCGGCGGCTCGACACTGCCGATGCAGTTCGCCCGCGTCATCTACAAGACCCCGCCGAGCGCCGACGAAAGCGGCATCGACAAACTCAGGCGCAAGTTCGGGGAATGGTGGCTCGCGCCCGTCATCTACCGCGACCTCACGCGCGGCGGTGACGACACGCTGCTGAAGCAATGGGCCGCGAACCACATCTGGCTCGCCCAGCGAACCGGCGGCCAGCCTCTTCACGGCGTCGAAGTCACGAGCCAGGTCGTGTTCGGCAAGGAAGCAAAAGACCTCTCGACTGCCGAGCAGTTCGTGCTCGCCTCAGCCGTCAACAAGCCGATCATTCTGCTTGAAGGTAGCGACCGTTTGAATGCCGTCCGCCTCGACCGCTGGCGCTACATCACAGAGGTGCGTGCCCGCACCTGCGCCGAAAAGCTCATCACCGACGAAGCCGAACAGCGCAAAGTCGTCTTCGAGCTGATGGCCCTGGCGGGCGGGCCGCCCGATCCGAAAGTCAAACCAAAACTCGAAGCCGCCCTCGAACGCTTCGCGCCGCATGAAATGAAACGCGCCGAAGCCAATCCGATGATCCGCGCCAACCTGCTGCTGCCCGCTGCACGCTTCGGCATCCGCGAAGAGATGAAGCAGCGTTACGGCTTCGCCTGGCGCGACTACATCCGCGGCGTAACGACGACTTTCGACATCGGCGACAACCTCGCCTTCCGCGATAAGATTGATGCGGAACTCTCCGTTCTGGACACAAAATGGGCCTCCCGCATCGACCCGGCCTTCACGCTCGATCCGAAAAAGGTAACCGCGGACAAGACGCTTCCGAACGTCATCGTCGTCGCGGCCGACGGCAACGGCAACATCGTCCGCTATTACGAATCCGGCGAGACCGCGGCCTACTTCGGCTCGCTCCCAGCCCGCCGCTCCGATACCGGCTTTTACGATCCATCACTCGAAAGCCGACAGGTCGCTTCGACCGGCAAGATGATCCTGGCCGTCGCGCTCGCCAACCAGGGCCGCGATGGACCCGGCAGTCTCTACACCGATCCGCAAGCGCCCGCGCAAGGACTTGATACATGCGCTAAAGGCGGGAGCACCGGCAGCCGCAAAGCCATCGTCGCGTTTGCATGCTCACTCAATGCGCCGCTGATCACTCGCGGCGCGCAACTTGGACAAACGCCGATTAAACGGCTGATCGACGGCTTCGGTTTCACGATGCCACCCGCCGCCGCGCTCGGCGGCACGCCGCCATCAACCGCCGTCGTCCTCGGACAGGTCGCAGCCGCCCCGCGCCGCGTCCACTTCATGTCGAGCCTCATTCTCGCGTCTCTCATCGGCCGCAACACGCAGCCGATCCATCCGCCGACACTCATTGCGTCTTATGATTACACGCAGAAAGGCCAAGGCGGCGCCGGCATAGCGGCCGAGGCGAGTCCTGCGATCATCCCGAAAGCCTTGATCCGCCCGGGCGCCACCGGCTTGATCCGCGCGCTTCTCGAAGCCCCGCTTTGCTATCAGACCGGCGGACAATCCTACGGCACGCTGAGAAGCCTCAGCAAATGGTGCGCGCGACGCCGTGGCGACCTCCGAGTGCACTTCGCGAAAACCGGAACCTCCGTCACGCTGGACCCCGACGCGACGGTCGACACCTGGGCCTCGGGCGGATTGCAATTCACGAACGGCGCCGCTTATTCGTATGTCGTACTCGTCGGGACCGGAAACGCATCGCGCCCCTGGGCTCGCCATTTGCACGCGGCCCAGATCGCAGCACCCCTGCTCGACGTCTTGCTTCACGACCTCGAAGACGACGCCAAATCTCACCCGCGCCGCGACTTCCTCCCGCGACGGCGCGGAGTGCCGGTCGCAGCTACGCGAACACCGACAAAAGAAATAGCTGACGCTGCGCCGGCTCACGGCCCATGAAAACTTTCGCGCCTGATTGGCGGAACCAACTAGCGATATTCGACGCCGGTCAGCGCTTCAGAGAAGGCCCATAACCTCGATGCGACGACGCCATCTTTCGCGCGATCGGGCACGGCTGCCAGCCCCGGATAGCCCCGCAGTTCGTTCCAGCCATTGGGCCCATAGTAGGAGCCGCCTTCAGCCAATGGCGATGTCGCAGCATAGAGCGTCGGCAACGCACCTTGCGCCGCCGGCTGAAATAAAAACCAGGCAAGCGACCGTAGGAGGCCCGCGGCGCTGAATCTTCCCGCCCCGTTCGGCAACAGCTCGGTCCGCGAGATACCTGGATGCGCCGCGATGCTGGAGATCCCCCAACCCTGCGCTAGGCTGCGCCGTTCGAATTCAAATGCATACATAAGGCAGGCGAGCTTCGACTGGCTGTAGGCCGACATCGGCTTGTAGCGCCCCTTCGCCTGAAAGTCCTCGAAATCGATGCGGCCGTCGCGCGCTGCCAAACTCGAAAGCGAAACGACGCGCGGCTTGTTACCTTTTTTCAAGAGCGGCAGAAGATGGCCAGTAAGTGCGAAATGACCAATATAGTTGGTGCCAATCTGAAGTTCGAACCCGTCGGAGGTTTCGCGCCGTTGCGGTGGCATCATCACCCCGGCATTATTGATCAGTAGGTCGAGGCTGTCGCGTTGCGCCCGCAAGCGACTGCCGAAGTCGGCGATGGATCGCAGGTCGCCAAGATCCAAAAGTTCAAAACGAACGTTTGCAGCAGGAATGTCCTCGCGTATCCTTTTGACAGCCTGTTCGCCCTTCTCTGGGTTGCGTCCGGCGATGATCACCTCGCCGCTAGCTCCTGCGAGTGCTAGGGCATCCTCAAATCCGAGTCCGCCGGCACCCGTGACGATAGCTGAGCGACCCTGTTGAGAAGGCATATCGGTAACGGTCCAACGTTGCACTGATCTTTGCCTTTCTCGAAATCAAAACTGCACTGAGTGCAAAAGATATTGCACCGAGTGCAAATTTACAAGAAGGTTGGGAATTGTCCGACGACAAAAAAAAGGAAGCCGCTCCGCAGGATACTGGAATTCGAGAGCGCAAGCGGCTCGAGACGAGGCAGCGCATCGCAGAGACGGCGCTCGCGCTGTTCGTAAAAAACGGTTACGACGAGACCACCCTGGACGATATTGCGGAAGCGGCCGAGATTTCCCGGCGCACCGTTTTTTCGTATTTTTCGTCGAAAGAAGACATTCTTCTGGCGTGGCAGTCGGGCATTGCGGAAACGTTGCGGACCGCGGTGCTGGCGGAAACCACGGATCAGGAACCATTCGATGCCGTTGCCAACGCGATGCTGAAGCTCGCGTCCGCTTACAACTCGGACGACAACATTGTCATTGATCGGCTTTTGCGTTCCACGGAAACCCTGCGCGCGAGCAAGCAGGTAAAATATATCAAACAGGAAGAAGCGATTTTCCAAGCTTTGATAACGCTATGGCCCCAGCCAGGAAGACAGCAGGCCCTCAGGCTCGTCGCAATGGCATCGGTCGGAGCTCTTCGGCTTGCGACCGAAGCTTGGGCTGCAGACAACGGTGCACACCCCGTCTCCAAATATCTTCGAAGAGCTTTCTCCAACTTGAAGGCCGAGATTTAGCGTTCGCGTCATATCAGCATGCAAACTCACTCTGCCATTCATCGACGCGCTGAAAAACGGCCGGAAGTCCGACATTGCTCAGCCGCAGTTTAACCATCAAAAACGCCGACTGGCCGCGGAGTCTTGACGCCTCTCTTGGGTAGGGTTGGCAGACATGAACCGGAAAGGCGCGGAACGCGGAGGCGAGGCAGGCTCACTGCGCCTCTATGCAGACGCACGCGCCGAAGCAGACACGCAGCAAAAGCCTCCCCGCGACTGGAAGCGCGCCATCCTCATTGTCGGACTCGGCGCGCTGTCCTGGGTCGCAACCTACGTCGGCATGCTCGAACTGATCGAAGCCAACATGGGCGATCTGCCGATCGTCCATCGCGTCATCGTCGGCTTCTCGGTGGCGATGCTGATGACGATGATCGTCTGGCTGCTCGACCAGCTTTTTCGCCCGCATCCCTTCGTCACGAAACTTTCCTATGCCGGCGGCTATATCTTCCTGTCGCTGATCTCGATCGGATTCGGCTTTGGGTTTTACTGGAAGGTTCTCGAAAGCCGCGGTGAGGCGACGCGCTCGGCCGAAAGCGCCGTCTCCGAAGTCCAGAACGCGCTGCACGGCGCCGAGACACGGCTCGAACAATTGCAGGCGACGCTGACCCAGCTCACCCAGGTCTCGACAGAGAAGGCACAACTCGAACAGACGAAAGGCACCTCATGTCCAAACTCGAAACCGGGCGACGGACCGCGCCGGAAGATGCGCGAAGACGATGCTCAGCGTTTCTCCTTCGCCTCCGACTTTGTGAAGGGTCGGATCGGCGCCGTGAAAACGGATATGGAAGCACTGAACGGCGACTTGACGAAAATCGTCTCGGCCGACGCCTCTACGTTCGATCCCAAGACGGGAACGCGTAATGAGTTCATGCGCGCGCTTGGACGCAAGCTTGACCTGACGGCGACGGGCTTCAACGCCTTCCGCACCGATCCGCAGCTTCGCCAGATCCGTTCCGATCTCGCCGACCGCGCCGAGCGTACGACCTTCAGCGACGGCCGGAACGGCACCGTCACCTGCCCCGATCCGCAATTGCAGATGGCGCTCCGCGGCGTTGTCAAAGCCATCGATCAACTGCCTGAACTGCGGAAGCCCGAGATCGCGACCGTCGAAGGCTCGGAAGCGACCATCGAAGCCTTCCGCCGGCTGACGACGACCTTCTACGGCCTGCTGTCGTTCAAGATGCCGCCGTCCGCCGACCAACTGCGCGAACTGCAAAAGAAGGCGATACAATCAGTTGAGAACCCTGCCGAAATGCGCAACGCCGACGATCAGGCGGCGGGCTTGTCGAAGCGCGACTATGTTCCGCTTGCAGTCGCGCTGTTCGTCGATCTTTGTCTCTTCCTCGTCTCGATGGGCAAGCGCCCCGGCGGCCGTCTCGACGGTCTCGTGCCGAAGATGCAAGCCGCCGAGCGCGGTCCGGTGATCGAAATCCTGTCGCGCTTCAACGACATTCACCGCGACAAGCAGATCCGCGAAAACTTCGAGCTGTTCCGCCATGTCGTCTTCGACATGAATGGCGATTACTACGTTGCCGTGCCGCTCGATGCGCCGCCGCGTCTCAATCCGGCCGAACGCGAGAACCTGCGCGTCGAGGCCCAGCTTCTGGCCAACTTGTTCGCGAGCTTCGAGCGCGAAAAGATTTTCAAGCGCACGCTGCTGCCGACGACCGGCAGCGTCCAGAAGCGGCTGGCGCGCCAGGGCTCGAAATTTGCGAACTCGGACTCGTTCCGCGTCTATAAGTTCACGAACGGTGCGTGGTCCGATATCATCCTCGGCGCCGTCATGGGCGCCGCCCGCCGCGCCGAACGCAACGAGTTGCGCCGCCACGACATCGACGAGCATGATGCCGCGCCGTCATCGCCCGTGCCGTCGGCGCCATCGCCGGAAACAAAGCACACGCCCAACGCCGCCCAGCAAATTGAAACGGACGCGTTCGAACCGGACGAACCAGCGCCACGTCCAAAATTCGACGCCGACATTCGCAGCGCGAGACCCAACAGCGCCATCGACCCGGAACACGCAGCGCGCTTCGGCCCCTATGCCGGTATCTACCGCCCGGAACCGGAATTCTCGCCGCCGCAAGCGCCGCGCATCAGACGCCCTGCGCCTAAACCCGATCCGGAAGCGGATGTCACCGTCAATGCCGCCAACAGCAACACCAGCCGCGCCACGCCGAGCGAGCCACCGCCGTTGCCCGAACCCCGCCCGGCGACCGTCGTGACAATTCCTCGGTCCGTCGAACCGCGCGCCAGCGTCACCCTCCAGCGCGAAACCGCAACATTTTCCGTTCCCGTCAGCGAGGCCGTTATGCCGGATTCGTTGAAAGCCGCTATGCATGCCTTCGATAAGCAAAGGCAGGTCGTGTTAACCGATGCGGACGACGATCAGCCCGATCGCGCCACCCCTCCGAATCACGGCCGGATCGTCGCATTTCATTCGGAAGATCAGCTCTCGGACGACGATCGCGCCTTTATTCGCCGCATCGCCCCACCCGCCGCCGAATGAAAAAGCGTTGGATAGAAAACGGGATAACGATGTTCGCCTTAAAAGGAACCGAGCCGCAACGCTTGTTTAACATTCTTCTTGGCTTAATGGGGTCGCCGGATGCCCAGCGGGGGCCAGTTCGATCTCCGAACATGACCGGCTCGAAATGGGAAAGAATAAATGCGCATCGCTTCACCTTCGCGGCCAATGATGATGTCTCGAACGGATAAGGAAGCACGGCTCAAGGACTTCATCGGCGAGGCCTTCACTGCCCGCGGTGGAGATCCGGCACGTGAAATTTGCCTGACGCTCTTTGTCCGCAACCCGGATAGCCCGGCCGCGCGCGCGCTTCATGCCGCCTGGTCCGATGGCCTGATCGCAGGCGCACGCATTCTCCTTGTCGTTGGCGACACCACCGTCGAAGAACCATCGTCACCGTCACTCCTCGACGTCGCAGATGTGGAATATCGTGTTCTCGGCGAGGCGAGCTTCGCACCGGCCCACGAACAGCTCACCGTCGGCTCGAGCCGCGTCTGGATCGGCGATTGCCTCCGCCGCGATCCCACCAAGCGCGACGCCTTCGAGCTTTACCACGGCGATGATGCGACGAACGCCGTCTTCGCGCTCGCCTCGTTTGAGAAGCTCTGGAAGCGTGCCCGTCCGCGGAAACTGCCGCGCACCGAAGCGCTCTCGCCGGAAATCATCGCCGCCCAGTCGGACGACGCCAACGCGCTCCCGCTGCGCCCGCGTCATTAACGAAGGGGCCATCGGCGACACCGCAGATCTTTAATGCCATCTTCGGCTTCGTGCCGAAGGTGGCATTTGCGTTTTTACGCCTTCGACTTCGCCCCCGAAGGGACAAGGCGAACACCTTTCAAAAATTCCCCAAACCGAAACTTATCCCCGCCCCTCGGCGCGGTGATAAATTGCTTGCCTGAGCCAACGCAGGAAAAAGGCCGCAAGAACGCGCAAGCACCGGAAATTCCTAATTATCGCCGCGCTTCGGCCTTTGGACCTTGTTGGTCTTTTGCTTGAAACGCCAACTGGCGATACTCCACCAGAGCTTCGTTGAGCGCGTGAGACCGCGTGCTCGCGCACTCGGACGTCGAGGCTTTCACACAGGATGCCACCCCCATGATTTTCCTCGCGCGCCTTGCAGCGGTTTTCACGCTCGTGCTGGCGACCTTCGCAACCGCCAGCGCCGATCCCAAACCGTTCCTGCATCAGGGCATCGCCGCCGATGCCAAACGCTATGAGGCCTATCTCAAGGCCAACTGGAAACCGGACGGCAAAACGCCCGCCGCGCTGAAAGCTCAGGCCGAAAAAGACTTTGCGAGCGATCCGCGGGCCGCCTCTCGCGCGCTCGCCAATGTCGTCTCGGCAAACGCTCAGGACTCTGCTGCCTGGACGCGCCTCGCCGAAGCGCTTCTCGCCATTCCGCCTGATCCCAATAATACGAGCGAACGCTACGATCTCGCGATCTATGCCTCCGGCGCGGCTTACACCGGCTACCAGCGCGCAACCGATAAGAACGAGAAAGCCCACGCGCTTTACGTGCTCGGGCGCACGCTCGAGGCCCGCTCCTATTGGCGTCCCGCGATCGACGCGCTGAGCCTCAGCCTCGCGCTCGCCGACGACCAGACCACACGCGAAATGTATGACAAGCTGCGCGGCCAGTACGGCTTCCGCATGACCGATTACAAGACCGATAATGACGCGACGCCACCGCGCCTCTGCCTGCAGTTCTCTGAAGACCTGTCGCGCACGCAGACCGACGTCGCGAAATTCATTTCCGTCGGCGGCAAAGACCCGCAAAACCTCGTGCAGGACGGCAAGCAGCTTTGCCTCGAAGGCCTGAAGTACGGCGAACGCTATCAGGTTCAGATCCGTGCCGGACTGCCGTCCGACATCGGCGAGAAACTGCTGAAAACCTCCGACATCGCCGTCTACATTCCCGACCGCACGCCGTACGTCCGCTTCGGCGGCAAAGCCTATGTGCTGCCCTCACGCGGCCAGCAGGGCATTCCAGTAACGACGACGAACACCAGCAAGATCGACGTCGAAGTTTATCGCATCGGCGACCGTAACCTCGCGACGACGCTGCAAAACGGCGACATGGCGCGCCAGCTTTCGAGCTACGACGTCGACAACATTCGCGATCGTTCGGGCATCAAGGTCTACGAAGGCCAGATGGACATTGCCTCCAAGCTCAACGAGGACGTGACGACCGCCGTGCCCGTGACCGACGCCACCGGCAAGCTCGAACCGGGTGTCTACGTCATGGTCGCCAAGCCCTCCGAAAAGCAAAAGCAGGAGAGCTATGAACGCGCGACGCAGTGGTTCATCGTTTCCGACCTCGGCCTCACCGCGTTCAGCGGCAATGACGGCGTGCACGCGTTCGTCCGTTCGCTGAGCGACGCCATCGCTGTCGGCGGCACGTCTGTGAAGCTGATTGCGAAAAACAATGAGGTGCTTGCGACTGCCACGACCGACGAGCATGGCTACGCCAAGTTCGACGCCGCGATCACCAAAGGCGAAGGCGGCTCGGCGCCCGCAATCCTCGTCGCACAGAAAGGCGAAGGCGAATACGCTTTCCTCGATCTGACGCTCAACGCCTTCGATCTCTCCGACCGCGGCGTGCAGGGCCGCGATCCGTCCGGCCCCGTCGATGCCTACGTCTATACCGAGCGCGGCGTCTATCGCGGCGGCGAGGACGTGAACGTCACGGCGCTCGTGCGCGATCAGTTCGGCAAATCGTCATCCGTCCCGGCAACGCTGATGGTCTTCCGCCCCGATGGCGTTGAGCAGACGCGCTTCCTGATGAACGATCAGGGTCTCGGCGGCCGCGCGCACGTCGTGCATCTCGCCAAGACCGCAATGACCGGCACCTGGCGTGCGAAGCTCTATACCGATCCGAAATCAGAGCCGATCGCGGAGCGGTCATTCCTCGTCGAAGATTTCGTCCCCGAACGCCTCGACATGACGCTCTCATCGAAAATCAAGGCGCTCGCGCCGGATGAAAACCAAGCGATTGACGCCGATGGCCGCTATCTCTACGGCCCGCCCGCCGCTGGGCTCGGCCTCGAAGGCGAAGTCGTCGTCAAGGCATCGAACGGAGACGTTCCCGGTTATACCGGCTATATCTTCGGCCAAGCTGACGAGTTCGTAACGCCGGTACGTCAGGCGCTGCCGTCGAACCTCGCTATGGATCAGAACGGCAAGGCGTCGATCCCGATCACGCTGCCGCAGATGCCAAAAACACCGAAGCCGCTGGAAGCTTCTATCTCCGTAAAGCTGCGCGAAGACGGTGGCCGCACCATCGAGCGCAACATCACGCTGCCCGTCGATCTGAAACTCGAACGCGTTGGCATCAAGCCGCTGTTCGACAACCTCACCGCGCCAGAAGACCAGCCCGCCGAATTCAACGTCGTGCTGCTCGGCTCCGACGGTAAAGCCGAAGCGTCGAGCAACCTCACCTGGACACTGACGCGCCTCGATACGACGTGGCAGTGGTATCGCCGCGATGGCACGTGGACCTATGACGCCGTCACCGTAAAGCGCAAAATCGGCAGCGGCCCTCTCTCCGTCACCGCGGACGGCGCTGCCAAGATCTCGCAGCCGATCCAGTGGGGACGCTACCGCCTCGACGTCGCGTCAAACGATGCCGATGGCCCAGCCTCGAGCATCATCTTCAACGCCGGTTGGTACACATCGGGCGACTCAGTTGATTCACCCGAGCAGCTCGACGTCGCGCTGGATAAAGACAACTACAAAGCCGGCGACACCGCGAAGCTGCGCATCGCCTCGAAGCTGGGCGGCAAAGCGCTCGTCGCCGTGCTCGGCACCGGTCTCGACCTGATGAAAGAGGTCGATATCGCCAAGGGTGGCGGCGAAGTCGAAATCCCCGTCGATAGCAACTGGGGTCCGGGTGTCTACGCCACCGCGATCCTCTATCGCCCAATGGACGAAGCCGCAAAGCGTATGCCGAGCCGCGCCATCGGCATCCGCTGGCTGCCGATTGACCAGAGCAGCAAGCAGCTCAAAGTTGCCGTGACACTTCCGGACAAGGTGAAGTCCGGCGCACACGTCGACGTGCCGCTGAAGGTCGAGGGCCTCGCACCCGGCGAAGACGCCCGCGTCGTCGTCGCCGCCGTCGATCTCGGCATTCTAAATCTCACCCGCTTCGAAACGCCCGCCCCGGAGAAGTGGTTCGGTCAGCAGCAGAAGCTGTCATTCGAAATCCGCGACTTCTACGGCAAGCTGATCGACGGTATGCGCGCTGACCGTGGCAAGCTCCGCTCAGGCGGCGACGGCACCGCGGCGCTGCAAGGCAATCCGACGGTCGAAACGGTCGTCTCGCTCTATTCTGGCATCGTACAGGTGAAGGACGACGGCACTGCGAGCGTGTCGTTCGATCTGCCGGACTTCAACGGCACCGTCCGCTTCATGGCGGTTGCCTGGAGCAAGGATAAGGTCGGCCATGGCTCGGGCGATTTGATCGTCCGCGACGCCGTTGCGCTGACGGCCGCCGTGCCGCGCTTCATGACGCTTGGCGACGAGGTCGATCTCGGCTTCTCGATCCACAACGTCGATGGGCCGGCCGCGCCGTACAAACTCACGCTGTCGCAAAAAACCGGCGACGACCGCAACGAAACGCTCTCTCCCGTTGCCGACAAGACGGCCGACTTGAAGCAGGGCGAACGCATCATGCAGCGTGTTGTCTTCAAGCCGACCGAGCTTGGTGAGATTACGCTGAAGGCTGTCGTCACCGGCCCGAACGATATCGCCGTCAAGCGGGAGATGACGTTCAATGTCTTCCCGCCCGCAGGCGACATCAAGCGCACGACGATTTCGTCGCTGAAGCCCGGCGGCAAGCTCGTCGTCTCGTCCGACATCGCTTACGATCTGATCCCGTCACGCACGCGGATCAACATGTCGGTCGGACCGGCCGCGCGTCTCGACGTGCCGACGCTTCTCGCCCAGCTCGACCGCTATCCCTACGGCTGCGCCGAGCAGACGGTATCGCGTGCGATGCCGCTTGTCGTCGCCAATGCGGTCGCGGCTCAAATTGGGATCGCACAGGACAAAGAGCTGAAGGAGCGCGTGCAGAAAGCCATCGGCCGCGTCTTCGAAATGCAGGACTCGACCGGCGCGTTCGGCGTCTGGGGTCCGTACAGCACCGACCTGTGGCTGACGGCCTACGTCACCGACTTCCTGACGCGTGCGAAAGAAGCGAGCTACGACGTGCCGCGCGAGAACTTCAATCGCGCCCTCGACCGGCTGCAGAACTTCATCGCTTATGCATCCGACTTCGAGAAGGGCGGCGAAGACCGAGCCTATGCGCTCTATGTTCTCGCCCGCAACGCCCGCGCGCCCATCGGCGATCTTCGTTACTACGCCGACGAGCGCATCGACCGCTTCTCGACGCCGCTGGCAAAAGCGCAAATCGGCGCCGCGCTCGCGATGATGGGCGACAAGGAACGCGCTGAGCGCACGTTCTCGGCGGCTCTCGCCGCAATGCCCGATACGCCCGATAGCGGCTATCGCAGCGACTACGGCTCGACGCTGCGTGACGGCGCAGCTCTCGTCACGCTCGCCGCCGAAACCGGCATCGCGCGGGAAGAGCAGCCGAAGCTCGCCACCGTCATCGCCAAGGCCTACGAGACGCGCACGTACACATCCACGCAGGAACAAGCCTGGATGCTGCTCGCCGCGAAGGCTCTGAACGATGAGGTGAAAGCGACGACGCTCGCCGTGGACGGTAAACCGGTGAACGGCCCGTTGCTGAAGGGTCTGACGCCCGCCGAATTGAAGAATGGCGCGCTGACGATCACCAACAACGGCGACACCGCCGTCGATGCCGTCATCTCGGTTCTCGGCGCGGCACTCACGCCCGAGCCGCCGGTCTCGAAAGGCTTCAAGATCGAACGCGAGGCCTACACGGTCGATGGCAAGAAGATCGATCTCGCAAGCCTGACCGGCGGCAAGGCGAACGTGAAGCAAAACGACCGCTTCGTCATGGTCGTGAAGGTCACGTCCGACGATCCGGCGGGCCGCGTGATGGTCGTAGATCGCTTGCCCGCGGGCTTCGAGATCGAAAACCCGCATCTCGTCGAAAGCGGCGCGATCGCGAACCTTTCGTGGTTGAAATCGACGGCAGCGCCCGAGCACACCGAGTTCCGCGACGATCGTTTCGTTGCGGCCTTCAACTTCGGAGCCGTGGCTTCGTCTTCCGGCAGCGAGAATGGCGACACTAGCGACAACACGGTCACGCAGCCCGACGGCACGTCGCAAGCGAAGCCAGCGCCGACAACGGCAATGCTTGCCTACATCGTTCGCGCCGTGACGCCCGGTACGTTCGTTTATCCGGCGGCAACTGTGGAAGACATGTACCGGCCGGAGCGTTACGCCCGCTCCGCAGCCGGCACGCTCACCGTCTCGCTGAAGGAGTGACGAGACGTGCGGCTGGGGCTTCGTTTGACATCGCTTAGAAGCAAGATCTCCTCTCTCCATTTCTTGAATGGAGGGAGGAGCACGCTGAGACGCATCGCGATTGCGGGGATTGTGGTCCTCGCAGTCGCCTCGGGCGGCGCCTACGGGCTCTATCTCAAAGCCTTCGCCGATGCCGGACCGCTGCCGCTCGAAAACGCGAAGGCCGTCTCGACCACCGTCGTCGACCGCGATGACCGCTTGCTTCGCGCCTTCACCACGACCGACGGCATGTGGCGCCTGCCGCTCGACCCGAAAGACGTCGATCCGCACTATCTGAAAATGCTCTTCGCCTTCGAAGACAAGCGCTTCTATTTCCACCACGGCATCGACAGCAAAGCCGTCGTCCGCGCGGCGCTGCAGATGCTGCGTCATGGCCGCATTGTCTCGGGCGGCTCGACGCTGACGATGCAGGTCGCACGCCTGCTCGATGGCCGCCACGAACGCACCGCCAGCGGCAAGCTTCGTCAGATGGCCCGCGCCATCGAACTCGAACGCGCGCTGTCAAAACGCGAAATTTTAAAACTCTATCTTCGTCTCGCCCCGTTTGGCGGTAACCTCGAAGGCGTTCGCGCAGCATCCCTCGCCTACTTCGGCAAGGAACCGAAACATTTATCGTTGGGCGAATGCGCGCTGCTCGTCGCCCTGCCGCAGTCGCCCGAGGTCCGCCGTCTCGACCGCAACCCGAAAGCCGCGCTGCACGCCCGCAATCGCGTGCTGAATCGCGCCGTTGCCGCACACGTCATCACTGCCGCAGAAGCCGAGCGCGCCAAGGCCGAACGCATCCCGTCAGCGCGTTACGCGTTCCCTCTGCTCGCGCCACATCTGTCGGAAAGCGAAGTCGCCGCGCATCCGACCGAAAGCGTCATCAAACTGACGCTTGACCGCAATCTGCAGGCAAGCCTCGAACAACTCGCGCAGGATCATGCCCGATTGATCGGCGACAACGTCTCAACCGCCATCATCGTCGCCAACCACCAGACCGGCGAAATTCTCGCCGAGGTCGGCTCCGCCGATTATTTCGACAAGGACCGCCACGGCGCAGTCGATATGGCGACCGCCGTACGCTCGCCCGGCTCGACGCTGAAGCCGTTCATCTACAGCCTCGCCTTCGAAGCCGGTCTCGCGCATCCCGAAACGCTCATCGAAGACCGGCCCGTCCGCTTCGGCTCCTACGCGCCGAAAAATTTCGACGAGGGTTATCACGGCACCGTTTCAATCCGCGAAGCGCTTGAACAATCGTTCAACGTCCCAGCCGTCCGCGTGCTCGCGCGCGTTGGACCGGGCAAGCTCGTCGGCCGCTTCCGACGCGCCGGCGTCGAAGCCCGCTTTCCGGACAAATCCGAGCCGACGCTGGCGATGGCGCTCGGCGGCACGGGACTGACGCTCGAAGACATGACACAACTCTATGCGGCCCTCGCGCGCGGCGGTGACAGCATCATGCTGACGCATCGCTGGAGCGAGCGCGGCAAGGTCTGGGCAACGTCGCACCTGAAGCCGCTCGTCAATGCGCACCGCCTGATGTCGCCACTCGCCGCCTGGTACGTCACCGATATTCTGAAGGACGCGCCGCCCCCGCTCAACGCCAAGGGGGGACGCTTCGCCTACAAGACCGGCACATCCTACGGTTATCGCGACGCCTGGGCGATCGGCTACGACGGCAAATATGTGATCGCAGCCTGGGTCGGCCGGCCGGACAATTCGAGCATTCCCGGCCTCGTCGGCCGCAGCGCCGCCGCGCCGATGTTGTTCGACGCGTTCGAGCGCGTTCCCGGCGGCCGCACGCCGTTGCGCGGCGCGCCTGCGAACGCCATCCGCGCGACGAACGCCGAGCTTCCCGCCCCGCTGAAACGCTGGCGCGATCCCGGCGACGATCCGGTCGCCGGAAAATTTCTCGAACCGCCGGTGCTGATCTCTTTCCCGCCCGATCAATCGGAAATCGCCGAATCCGATCTCGACGGCGATCCGCTGATCTTGAAAGCCGACGGCGGCGCGCTGCCACTGACATGGCTCATCGACGGCAAGCCCATTCCGTCCGACACCCACACGCGCGAAGCCACATGGCAACCCACCGAAGGCTTCGCCAAGCTGACCGTCATCGACGCAAACGGCCGCACCGACCGCTCCGCAATTCGTGTACGATGACGGCAACTAGCCCTGGTTTCTGCCGCCGCGAGCGGATTTGCAACCGCCGTTCACGCTCGCCCATCAACGAGGAGAGACGAGCTAAGTCAGAATTCGTGCGTAGATGAGCGACACGCACGAACGCTCGACGTGATGTTTAATGCGAGGCAGGTACCAAAAGTCCCATTTGGAACCGGAACGCCGATGGTGCAGAGTGCGCTGCGTATTCCATTTTTGACGCTTCGCGCATTCTGGATTTCAAACGCCCTATGATGTGTTGCCATTCCTTTTTCCGCAGCTTCGCGCTCGCCTTCACCCTGATCGCAGTCGCCATTGCAAATGGCGGCTGCAACGACGCGCAGCACGATGCGTCGTCGGCGCGGCCGCTGCCCGCACTTGGCGCCAAGGTTGATGAAACATCCGTCTCGGGCATCTCATCGGGCGCCTATATGGCGGGTCAATTCCAGATGGCGCACGCCAAGCGCGTCGTCGGCGCAGCCATCATCGCAGGCGGCCCTTACGGCTGCTCCGAGAGCATCTTTGCCAACACCATGCCAGGCACCGGCACGGCAATCTTGAATCTCAGCAAGGCCGTCAACGGCTGCATGCTGAACCTGCTCGGCATCTGGGGCGTCTCCGATCCCGAAGACCTCGCGAAGAAAGCCGAAGAACGCGCCGCCAAAGGCGAGATCGATCCGATCGCAGACGTCGTCCGCGACCGCATCTATCTCTTCACCGGCACGTCCGATCGCACCGTCGCCCCCGCGATCGTCAGGCACGCGGCGGAATTCTACGAAAAGCTCGGCGTGCCGAAAGCCAACATCGACCTTGTCTCCGATCTGCCTGCGGGTCACGCATTCGTCACCGACGATGAAGGCAGCGCCTGCAGCGTTTCCGGCGAACCCTACGTCGTCAACTGCGGTTATGATCAGGCTGGCGCGCTGTTGAAATTCATCTACGGCGATCTCCAGCCCCGCGCGACGACGCTCTCCGGCAACTTCTTTGACTTCGATCAGCGTCCATTCGTAAGTGACGACAACAGCGCCGAGCTTGCGGAAACCGGCGTCGTCTACGTGCCGAAGTCCTGCACCGAGACGCCCGGCTGCCGCGTCCACATCGCCTTTCACGGCTGCGCCCAGAATCGCGAGGCGGTCGGCGACACGTTCGTCAAAGAATCGGGCTTTGCGCGATGGGCCGACACCAACCGCTTCATCGTGCTTTTTCCACAGGTGGCGGATTCGGCCGCCAACCCCCAAGGCTGTTGGGATTGGTGGGGTTATACCGGGCCGCAGTATTTAACTCGTGACGCGCCGCAGATTGCCGCAGTGAATCGTATGCTAGATGCCTTGCAAGCGCCCGGCGGAGGCGCATAAAGCCTACCAGCAACAAACGTCGGGCAACCAATAAGACCGGCGCATCAGGGGCACGGCAAACGGGGGGATTTTCAATGCTCGCACGCGAACGCCTTTTGGCACCCTTGTGGCCAGCACCCGGATCGGTTCGCCGGCCTTCGACATCCACAATCGTCCGAGCCATAGAGCTGACGGCAGCCGCCGCAGCGATGGGACTGCTCGTGATGGCAGCAGCGCTCCCGAACGATTCCGACACGCGTGCCGCCGCGACCAACCCGCCGGTCTCGACCGCCCAGCATCCCGGCCGCGAAAGCGACTTCGGCGCCTACCTCGGCGCGCCCTATCACTATCCGAGCGATTTTCATTACGTGAGACCCGGCAACTCTGATCTGACGATCAAGAAGATCGACTGGTTCACACTGCCGTTCGAAAACCCGCTTTACTACGGCGTGCGCATCCAGCGCTGGTTCAGCGGCCGCTTCGGCACGATGCTTGACTTCACGCACTCGAAAGTCCACGCGCCGTTCGACGACCAGCAGTTCGACATGGAAGGCACCTTTGACGGCAAGCCGGTGCCGCCAAAAGGGCGCGTTGGCGATTACTTCAAGAAACTTGAATGGACGCACGGCCACAACATGCTGACGCTCAACGGCCTGATGCGTCTGCCGTCGCTCGGCATCTTCTCGCCCTACTTCGGCGCGGGCGCAGGTCTGTCGTTCCCGCATTCGGAAATCTATCCGAAGAACGCACCATCGCGGACCTACGAATACCAGTACACCGGTCCCGTCGCCCAGGCGCTGTTCGGCATCGAGCTGCGGCTCAAGACCGGCTCGGTCTTCATCGAATACAAATTCACGAGCGCCGATTATTGGGGACCGCTAACGGGCCGCGACGGCACCTGGTTCCCGATCGACATGTGGCGCCAGTTCTCGCGCTGGTGGTCGGGCGAGCCGACGAAAGACGGCTGGGCGGGCGCCAAACTGACGAGCCATCAGGTGATCGGTGGTTTCCTCACGCGCTTCGTGCCGAAACCGGCAACGCCCTAAGACACGCGAACGCTGCGGGACCGGGGAGCAGCTTTGGCTTTTCCGGTCTTACGGCTTTTGATTGAAGTTGCTGTCTGCATTGATTTGAGGGCCGCCTGGAACGTCTTGAGTTCGGCGGCAAGCCAAGTTTCGAATGCCATCGCCGCATCCGAAATCTTCGCACCGGATCGGCGCACGAGATAATAGCCAAACCGCGTCGCCCTGATATCGAGCGGCCGAACAAGCCGGCCGGCGATGAGCGCATCACCCGCCTGGATTTGATCGGCGAGCGCCAAACCTTGCCCGGCTTCGGCTGCAGCAATGATGAGGTCGCCATTAAGTGTCGGCCCGGACGGCGTTACCTCGTCCGCGACGCCTGCCGCCGAAAGCCACGCGTCCCAGCATTCCTTCGCCGTCTCCTGAATGAGAAGACTGCCGTCCAGATCGGAGGCGACAAACAATGGATTATCGCGCAAGAATTGAGGACTGCAGACCAGCGTCAGTTCAGAGAGCGCGAGTGGCTTGCTTTCGAGTCCTTCCCAGGCCCCGCCGCCCCAGCGGATGCCGAGGTCGACGTCCTCTTTGGAGAAATTGACGAGACGGGGCGTTGCATCAAGAACGATGTCGATATTCGGGTTCTGCGCCGTAAAGGCACCGAGCCGCGGCACCAACCAGAGCGCGGCGAAAGCCGGATCGGATGTGACCATCAAACGCTTGCGTCGCCGCGACGGCCGCGCGAACTGACTGACCGCCGAAGCAAGAAGATCGAACCCTTTTGTAAGTTCGAGCGCCAGCGACCGGCCGACTTCCGTCAGCTCCACGCCGCGTCCCGTGCGTTCGAACAGTGGCGTGCGAAATTCCGCTTCGAGCGCGCGCACGTGACGGCTGATCGCAGCGTGCGTGACGTTGAGTTCGGAAGCCGCACGCGAAAAGCTCGACAGCCGCGCCGCGGCCTCGAACGCTTTGAGCGCATTCAGCGGTGGTAATCGTCGAGCCATGGCTGATGTAACAAAAACTTACACGTTATGTAAAGTAACGCCGTTTGTCCTGCGCGCGGAGGAAGCGCACCGTTCTCTCAGTGAATTCAAGAACGGAGGACGCAATGATGCGCGTGATCGAACACCTGATCGCAACTATCGAAGCGCTGATTTATCCCGACCGCCGCCCCTTCGATGACGAACCGCGATCCTGACAGAACGGAGTCGGCGTGTGATGCCTTTCGTCAACCCTGCTCTATGCGGGCACAGCGTTGTCCGTCGTCCCCTTCTTCTGCGGCTCGGCCGCTGTCGTAGGAGCCGCTGCTCCGCTGGTCTCATCGGTGTAATCGGGATAGAGCTTTTTCGTGAGAATTGCATAAGCGGCTTTAGCGTCGGTGACACCTTGATCAACGTCCGCTGCTCCGTTCATCGTTAGTACGCTGACAGCTTGCTCCATCGCATCAAGCTTAGCGCCGTCTTTATCGGGCTGAACTTCATCGGCTGCGGCGGCCGCATCATAATCGGCCTGCTTTTGCGCGATCTCTCCTTTAAAGATCTCGGCGGCCATGTTCGAACGGACGCAATGGTCACCGGAGGCGGCGGGATATCGCCATACCGGGAAGGAGTAACGGAAAACGAAAACTCTTCCTCAGGAAAGAGTTTGCGATGCGCATTGATGACGTCGCGCAATGCGAGTTGCCTAGCGGCGTCCACCGATATCCTTTTGTGATCCTCATTCAGCGCTTTGGCGGTCTCCTCCTTGACCTTATCGCTGAACTCCTTTTGCAGGTCATGATCGGAAAAGACATCCATCAAGCTTTGCCAAACATCATCCGAGCTGGCGCTGAACCCTCCGCCGGCAAGAAATGCGAAGACTTCCTTATTCTGGGGCTGAGGTGCAAGGGACGCACCTAACGCGGCCTTCGCGGCCAACGCCACGCTGGATTTGATGTACGTTGACTTGTCATTGGAGGAAGACGGCGAGTCTGGCTTGCCCTGCAAAAGTTGCAGTGCCACTACGCGGGTGTTGTAGCTGGACGTGGGACCGATCGCTGTCACGGCAACCCTCCACCGAATCGCGAGGCATAGGACATTTGGCATAGACCGCGTTAACGCTCGCTTAATCACACGCGAGCGGCCCGCCAATCGTTCTTGCTGCACAAACGCCTCGCCTCACGAAGCGCCGACGCGGAGAAAGCCGCTAAAACCGCTTCAGCAGCCGGTCGATGTATTCGAGTTCATCCTCGGGACGCGTATTCTGACCGGCGCGCTTGCGCAGCTCTTCGAGGATCTCACGCGCCCGCTGGGCGTCGATCGCATCCGGCACCTTCACCGAATTGCCGAAGTCCGGACCTTGCGCCCGCTGCGGCCGTCCAAACGGATCGCGCGGTGAGGAACCGCCTCGGCCCAGCCGCTGCTGCGCATTCTTCTGCATCTGCTCAGCCATCTGCTGCGCGCTCTGGCGCATCTGGTCGAGCGCTTGGCCTTGCTGGTTCGCGGCTTCGTCGAGATCGCCCTGCTTCAGGGCATCCTGAGCCTTGCCCATCGCATCCTGCGCATTGCCAAGCTTGTCGGGATCGCCGGCGCCCATCTGCTCAAGATCCTTCTTGAGCTGATCGAGTTCGTTGCGCAGTTGCGCCTGCCGGTCCTGCAAGCTGCCCTTGCCGCGCCGCTGTTGCTGCCCGCCAGACTGTCCCTGCTGGCCCTGCGGACCTTGCCCCTGGTCGGCGCCGCCTTCTTGATCGCCCTGCATGCCGTTGTCGCCGCGCTGCTGGCCCTGGCCCTGCTTGCCCTTGGAGCCGGTCCGCGGCTGACCGTCCTGACCTTGCTGGTCTTCCTGCGAGCCGCCCTGCCCTTCCTGGCGGCGACGCTCGCTGAACGTATCGTCCATCAGCTGCTGCTGCTTGCCGGTGAGATCGCTCAGCTGATTGAGCTTCTTCATCATCTGCTCGGCGCGCTGTTGCTGCGCGCGTGCTTCCGGCGTGTTGGCCGCCTGCAGGCGATCCATCAGCTCGCGCAGCTCTGAGAGCATCCGCTCGGCATCTTCGCGTGACCCTTCCCGCGCGCTCTTTTCAAGATCCTTCATCATCTGATCGAGATCTTGCTGGCCGAGTTGCTGGCTCTGATCGTCTGGCGGATTGCCTTGAGACGGATTGTCCTTTTCCGCCTGCTTCTGCATCTCGTTGAGATAGTCGTTGAGCCGCTTTCGCAGCTCCGCCATCGCGTCTTGAATTTCCTTGTCGTCGCCTTTCTCGATGGCATCCGACAAACGATCCTGAGCGTCCTTCAACGCCCGCTCGGCCTGCGAAAGATCGCCGTCTTCGATCTTCAGCGCGATCTGCCAAAGCTCCGAGACCGACGAATTGATCGCCTCGCGCGAGTCCTCGCGGTCGAGCCGATGAAAGACCGACCGAAGCCCCAGATAGACGCCGTTGTCGGTAATGAATCCTTCAGGCTCCATCGTCAGCGCATCGAGCGCACGCACGACCATCGGCCGGTTGCGCGAATCGTCCATGAGTTTGCCGCGCTGCTCCACAACGGCGCGCGCCAGCGGATTTTTGAAACGGCGCGACGGCAGCACGACTTCGATCGTCTTGCTGCGCCCGATTTGACCGCCGACATCCGTCGCTTCCAGCCACAGCTTGACGCGTTGCCCTGCAAGCGGGTTCTCAGCCACGTCGAGCAGCGTCGACGTATCGACCGTCTTGGCGCCCGGACGAGGAATGCGCAGGCTCAGCACCGGCGGCCGTTCGAGCGGCAGTCGCGGCCCGGTGAGCGCGGGCGGCTGCGCCCACGCCTTCGACGGATCGACGGGCTTGGGCGGAATTTTCTGCACCTTCACTTCGGCACTTTGAATGCCGTAATCGTCGTCCGCCTTGTAGGTCACGCGCATCGAGCCACGCGGAGTGCCGCTAATCGGCTTCGTCATTGCGATCTTCGGCGGCGCATCGACGATGACGTCGAACGTCCACAACCCAAGCTCTTGTGACCCCGCAAGCGCCCGCACCCGCGCCGACTTGCGGATCTCGTAACGAACCTCGGCGACATTGGCCATGTCGCTGTTCTTCGGTGCGTCGGCCTTCGGCTTCTCGGGCTTGACGGTCAGCGGCTCGGTCGCGCCATCCGCGAGGACTTCGAGCGAGACGCCTTTGGAATCGAAGCCGACGCCTCTCAGCGTCAGCAGGCTATGATCGGGCACCTCGAAAAACTTGCCCTGCTCCGGTGTTTGCTCATCGGCCTGCTTCGAACCATCAGCCAGCAACACCGGCGGTAAGCCGGTGTAGGGCGGCGGAGTGACCCAGGCATCGAGACGCGCAGGCGGACCATGCTCGTTCGTGCCGAAGCGGAACGCAGCCGCAAGCCGGTCTCCGAGGCTGCCGGTCGCCATCACCGCGACGGGGATCAGTAGCAGCAGCAATAGCCCGCGGACGGCCCACGGATCGAACCGATCCGTGCGCGGCGCAGGATTACCGACCTTCAGCCGCTGAATGGCTTTCGCCAGCCGCTGCCGGTGTGCCTGCCACAGCGCCGAGGTGTTGGCGTTTTCGGCACCCGAGGTCAGCGTATCTTCGTAAGAGGTCGCGGGCCGATGCGGCACGCCCGAACGGCGCTCGATGCGCCGGATCGCTTCATCGCGCGTCGGCCACGGAATGCGCACCGCGTAGATCACCGCGGCGACTGCAGCGACTGCGAAAGCGCCCAGCAAAATCTTATGCGGCAGAGGATCGAGGTTCGGCCACAACCCCAGGAACGACAGCATCGCGAACAGCATCGCAATGCCGAACACAAGCCATAGGCGCGGCCAAAGGCGTTCAAAGAACAACGCCAGCGCGCTGAGACGAACTTTACGCGCGAAAGAACGCGACATTTCGGGACCGGGGTCCCTGCTTTGGGGCTCTGGCATTAACTCAAGCTATCACGAGGACCAGTCTTGGCACGTTAACAAAATGCAACTTGAACGTCCGATAGCAGGTTCTGCCTTTCCAGCTCGGCATCTTTCGCCAAATCCTCCACGCCACATCTTCGCACAGCGCAGCTCCACCGATGGTTGCGCGAAGCGTGTCAATACGCCTCCCTAAAAATGTGCGACAATCAGCAACCATAGATTGACGGCTTTTTTAAAGTGCGTATCCAGATTTCAGTCAGACGCTCACTGATGTTCAGCTGCCGGATCAATAGGAGCTATTGTGCTCATTCAATTCATTAGCAAAGCAGGGACGGCCGTTCGCTCGTGCCTAACCACTGCGATCGAGAATGAGCATATTTGGCCTGCGTTTCAACCGATAGTCGACATCCGGTCCGGCCACTTACGGGGGTTCGAGGTCCTTGCCCGTTGGACGGATCCGCTGGCTGGCGAGATTAGCCCCGTCGACTTCATCCCAGTACTGGAACAGCGCGATCTGATTGACCGTCTGTTTAACCATCTTGTGCGGACCGCGTGTCCTGTCGCCGCGACATGGCCTGGTCAGTTCTTCCTGGCCTTCAACATTTCACCGAAACAGTTGATTGGCGAAGCGTTGCCGCTGGAGCTTTCGGAAACCGTTCGCGCCACCGGCTTTCCCCTAGAGCGCTTCCAAATCGAAATCACGGAAAGTTCGCTCATCTCCGACGTGGAAGGAGCCTACGCGCGCTTGCGCGAGCTCGACGACATGGGGATCAAAGTTGCACTCGATGATTTCGGCACCGGGTATTCAAGCCTCGCGCGGCTTGAGGCCTTCCCTTTTCGCAAGTTGAAGATAGACGCTTGCTTCGTCCGAGCATTAGACCGGGACAGCAGCAAACGTCGCATCGCAGCGGCCATTATTGGGCTCGGCCAGAGTCTCGGCATCACCGTCGTGGCGGAAGGGGTCGAAACTCGCCAAGAGGAAGCGGTATTGCGAGACTTGGGCTGCGACCTCGGACAGGGGTGGCTCTACGGCAAACCGCAGACGAAAGACGAAGCGAGACGTACGCTCGAAATGGTTGGCACTGTCGAACACACGGCCCCGCCACTCGACGTTTCGCCGTTTCAGCAATTGCACCAACTCGCCACACTCTACAAGCAAGCACCCGTCGGATTGTGTTTCCTCGACCTGAACCATCGGCATGTGCGCGTAAACGACAGGTTCGCAAGCATCCATAACATGACGGGCAGCGAGCTTGAGGGGAAAACCATCTCGGACGTCATGAGCGGACCGACCTTGGCAACGGTGAAACGCATCCTCAATCAGTCTCTTCTCAGCGACGAACCGATCACAGAAAATTACGTCCACGGCGACAGGCACCTTCGCGTGATATGCACGAGGGTTGTCGATCTCACCGGCGAGGTTATCGGCTTTTCCGGCGTTTCCCTCGACACCGAAGCGCCTTTGGAGAGCTGCCAACGCGTGCTGGAAGGCGCAGTCGCGTTTAGAAAACATCCGCCCGTGCTTCGAAGGTGCCCAGGCTGCAGCTCGGGCTCGCAATCCCAATTCAATGTTGGGACTAGCTGATCGCCAGCCTTTACCGGTCGGTCGAGAGCCAAGGCGGCAGGTGATCCGCGCCGATCAGATCGTCATAGCTCGGGCGAGGCCGGACGACCGCATACTTGTCGCCATCAACCAGCACTTCCGGAATGAGCAAGCGGCTGTTGTAGGTCGACGACATCACCGCGCCATAGGCCCCCGCGGTCATCACAGAAATCAGGTCGCCGGTCTCGAAAGGGGGCAGCGCGCGGTCTTCGGCGAGATAATCGCCTGTCTCGCATACCGGCCCGACGATATCCTGCTGGATGGGCGCAAGTTCGCTGCGGGCTTCGGCGACTGGCCAGATATCGTGATAAGCCTCGTAGAGTGTCGGGCGGATCAGATCGTTCATCGCCGCATCGACGATCGTGAACGTCTTGTCGGTACCTTCCTTGACGTAGCTGACTTTCGTCACGAGCACGCCGGCGTTGCCGACAATCATGCGCCCCGGCTCCATCACGATCTTGAGGCCGAGCGGCCCAAGCGTCTCCTTGACGACAGCCGCGTATTCGTCGGGCGTCGGCGGAATGTCGTTGGCGCCGCGATAAGGCACGCCGAGGCCGCCGCCAATATCGAGATGCTCCAGGCCCAAGCCATCGCCCTTGAGATCGCGCGCCAGATCGGCCATCAGCCGGAACGCATCGCGGAACGGCGCAAGATTGGTGATCTGGCTGCCGATGTGCATATGAATGCCGGAAATCTTGATGCCCGGAAGCTTCGCCGCCTCGGCATAAAGCCGTCGCGCATCGGCATAGGGCACGCCGAATTTGTTCTCGGCCTTGCCCGTCGAAATCTTCGCATGCGTCTTGGCATCGACGTCCGGATTGACGCGAATGGCGATCGACGCCGTCCGGCCCATCGCCGTCGCAACCTCGCTCAGCGCCTTGAGTTCCGGCTCGCTCTCGACGTTGAAACCGAGAATGCCTTCTTCCAGCGCATAGGCCATCTCGCCCCGCGTCTTTCCGACGCCCGCGAAAATGATCTTCGACGCCGGAACGCCCGCGGCGCGTGCGCGACGAAGCTCGCCTTCCGACACGACGTCCATGCCCGCACCGAGCCGTGCCATCGTCTTCAGCACGGCCTGGTTGGAATTGGCTTTGACCGCAAAACAGATCAGCGCGTTCTGCCCTTTGAACGCTTTCGACAAAACTTCGTAATGGCGCACCAGCGTCGCCGTCGAATAGCAGTAGAAGGGCGTGCCAACCTCGTCGGCGATGCGTGCGAGGCTCACATCCTCCGCGTGAAGGAGGCCGGACTTGTATTGAAAATGATGCATGGAAGCGCTTCTAGCGGATGAGAAACGTCCGCTTCACCGGAAAATGCAGGAAAGGTCAAGACGGCCCTAAAAAACGCGCCTATCGCAGTAGCGGATCGAGGATGAAGTTTTCGTGCGGTTTCGGGGGCGCGTCCGAATTCTTGCCAGGGTCGGCGGCATCCGCCGATTTGGCCTCGCCCGCAGCCTTCGCGCCCGGCGGCGGCTCCAGCGGTCCTTTGACGCCGCAGCCGGCCAAACCCGCAGCCACGGCACCAAGCAGCACCATGGTCCCCCAGGTCCTCATGCAGCGCAAAAGCGCAGCCATGCCCAAATTCACTCCAAAACCCCTCAGCCCGCAAAGCCTGCGGGCAACCCTTCCTGGTACTTAGCCCTTCTGCCGGGCCTTTTCCAACCGCCGAAGCCACTGGCGCGCCATTTTGGCGACGTTCTGTGGCGCGGTTCCCCCATAACTGGTCCGGCTTTTCACCGAGTTTTCCACAGACAGCACCGAGAATACGGCTTTTGTGATGCGCGGCTCGACCTTTTGCATCTCTTCGAGCGAAAGCTGTTCGAGATCAACGCCTTTGGTCTCAGCCGCCTTGACGATCGAGCCGGTGACGTGGTGCGCGTCCCGGAACGGCATCTTGAGTTCACGAACAAGCCAATCGGCAAGATCGGTAGCCGTCGAATAGCCGCGACCGGCAGCCGCCCGCATGGCCTCTGCGTTTGGTTCGAGGTCAGAGATCATGCCCGCCATCGCCGCCATGACGAGACGCAGGCTCGACAGCGCGTCGAACGTCGTCTCCTTGTCTTCCTGCATGTCCTTCGAATAGGCGAGCGGCAGCCCCTTCATCACGATGACGAGGCCCTGGAACGCCGAAGCGATGCGCCCAACCTTGGCGCGCGCCAGCTCGGCCGCATCCGGATTGCGCTTCTGCGGCATGATCGACGAGCCCGTCGTGAAGCGGTCGGAAAGCTTCACGAAGCCGAACTGCGGCGTCATCCAGATCACGAATTCTTCTGCAAGCCGCGAGAAATGCACCGCTGTAATGGTGGCGGCCGCCAGCGTCTCCATCGCGAAATCGCGGTCCGACACGCCGTCGAGCGAGTTGGCCATCGGCCGGTCGAAGCCCAGCGACTCGGCTGTCATTTCACGGTCGATGGGGAATGACGTTCCCGCCAGCGCCGCAGACCCAAGCGGACTTTCATTGAGGCGTTTGCGCGCATCGGCAAAGCGGCCGCGATCGCGCGCGATCATTTCGACGTAGGCCAGAAGATGATGACCGAACGTCACAGGCTGCGCGGGTTGCAGATGCGTGAAGCCGGGCATGACGGTCGCCGCATGCGCTTCCGCCTTCTCCGCCAGCGCCTGCTGGACCGCGGCAAGCGCCACGTCGATGCCGTCAATCGCATCGCGCACAAAGAGCCGGAAATCGGTCGCAACCTGGTCGTTGCGCGAGCGCGCCGTATGCAACCGCCCCGCCGCTGCGCCGATGAGATCCTTAAGACGGCTCTCGACGTTCATGTGCACGTCTTCGAGCGCACGCGAAAACGTGAACGTCCCGGCATCGATCTCCGCCTTGATCTTGTCCAGACCCTTTGCAATCTCGCGCGCGTCGGCCTTCGTGATGATGCCCGCTTCCGCTAGCATCTCCGCATGCGCCTTCGAGCCGCGAATGTCTTGCGGGGCAAGCGCCTTGTCGAAGCCGATCGAGGCATTTATCTCCTGCATGATCTCCGCGGGAGACATTGCAAAACGGCCACCCCACATGGCATTGGCGGGCTTGTCGGTCACGAACGGCTCCGTATCAGAGAAACGAACAAGGTTAGCAGATGGCAGCGAACAGCAAGGCACGGCCGCAGAAAGCACTTTGGATCGTGGCGCTGTCGGCGCTTGCCGGGTTCGGCGCCGTATACGTCATCGGGGGCTGGTTCGACAACAAAGCGACGGAGATTTCTAGTGCCGCAGCCCAAGATTCATCCGCTCCGGCCGTCGGTGCGTCGGGCAACTCGTCCTTCAAGCTCGGCGAGATGGCGGCATTTGTGACGAAGAAGCCGCCCGAAGCGCTCCCCGACATCACCTTCGAGGACGCCGCCGGGAAGGAAGTTCACCTGTCGAGCTTCAAGGGCAAGACGATCCTGTTGAACCTCTGGGCAACGTGGTGCGGGCCTTGCCGCGAAGAAATGCCCGCGCTGAACAAGCTGCAAAAGGAAATGGGCAGCGACAAATTCGAGGTCGTGACGCTCAGCCTCGACCGCGGCGGCTACGAAGCCTCCCGCAAATTCCTCGACGAGCTGAAAGCCACCGACGTGCACCTCTACGCCGATCCGACGGCGAAACAGGGCATGGCCCTGAAGCTGATCGGCATGCCGACGACGATCCTGATCAACAAAGACGGCTTGGAAGTCGGTCGCCTAGCGGGCTCGGCGAAATGGGATTCCGCGGACGCCAAGAAGCTCATCGAAACCGCGATCAATTAAGCCCGCACAGCTCGGGTTCATCCCACCGCTCTTGCAAACAGCGGCCTTACCGAAAGCAATTGTCATCCTCGGCTTTATGCCGAGGATTCATGTTCCCGCCCGGGCAATTGCTCAATCAATCCTCGGGACAAGCCCGAGGACGACGCCAGTTCCTTGAAGATTACTTCTTCTTCGCCGCCTTGACCTTCTGCGTCAGGGCCGAAGCCGCCGCCGACTTTGCTTCCTTGCTGGCCGTCTTGCTCTTCAAGATTTTAGCTGCCGAGGAAGCCACCTTGGCGCTGGTCGTTTCCGTGCTGCCCTTCTGCGTCAGCGCCGAAGCCGCAACCGCCTTTTCCGCCTTCGTCGCCGTCTTGCTCTTCAAAACCTTCGAGGCAGCCGACGCGACTTTCTTGCTCGTGCTTTCCGATTTCGCCATGGACATCGCTTCCTTGTTGCAGCGGCCGCAGAGGCGCGGTCCGACGAGGGCGAACCATGCCAGATTCGATATGCGGGCGGAATCACACCGAAGCCCGAACGCAACCGATTTTCAGCACCTTTCGCACGGATGCTCCGTGAGCGGCCTCTCGGGTCAGCCAGGAATAGACAAGCCGAGGGTCAGGCAGAAATTGACACCCCACGTCCAAGAGGCGACAAGGCGCGTCGCGAATGACGATAGCCAGCCCTTGGAGAAGACTTCCCATGACGAACGATGCGCTGAAATCCACCATTGAAGCGGCATGGGAGGCCCGTGACGGCATTTCGTTCGACACAAAAGGCGAAGTCCGCGACGCCGTCGAAACGGCTCTGACCCTGCTGGATAACGGCCAGGCCCGCGTCGCCGAGAAGGTGAACGGCGCATGGACCGTCAACCAGTGGCTGAAAAAGGCCGTTCTTTTGTCCTTCCGCCTCAATGACATGGAAATGATCTCGGGCGGCCCGGCCGGCAGCTTCTTCTGGGACAAGGTGCCGCCGAAGTTCGCGGGCTGGACCGAAGCTGATTTCCGCAAGGGCGGTTTCCGCGTCCTGCCCGGCGCCGTCGTCCGCCGCTCGGCCTACATCGCGCCGGGCGCGGTCGTGCTGCCCGCCTTTATCAATCTCGGCGCCTACGTCGATAGCGGCACCATGGTCGACACCTGGGCGACGGTCGGAAGCTGCGCGCAGATCGGTAAGAACTGCCACATTTCAGGCGGCGCCGGCATCGGCGGTGTTCTGGAACCGCTCCAGGCCGGTCCGGTCGTGATCGAAGACAATTGCTTCATCGGCGCCCGCGCTGAGGTGGCCGAAGGCGTCGAAGTCGGCGAAGGCTCCGTGCTGTCGATGGGCGTCTACCTCGGCGCTTCGACGACGATCATCGACCGCGCCACGGGTGAAAAATTCTTCGGCAAGGTGCCGCCCTATTCCGTCGTCGTCTCGGGAACGATGCCGGGCAAGCCGCTGCCCAACGGCGCGCCGGGCCCGAACCTCTACTGTGCCGTCATCGTCAAGCGCGTCGATGCTAAGACCCGCTCGAAGACCAGCATCAACGAACTCTTGCGGGATTGATCGTGACGCCACGCAGCTATCGAGCCCTCGACCCCGCGAAAATCGTGGAAACGCTCGAAAGGCTCGAGCTGCGCATCTCGTCTCGATTTCCCGGATCGGGCCTGTCGCGGGTTTGCGACAGCCTGATCGACGTTGCAAAACAAACATCGCAACGCATCGAATACGTCTCGCGCCCGAACTGGGTGCTGCGCCTGCTTTTGATTGTCATGATCGGCGCAGCGCTGGCGATGTTGCTTTACTTCACATCGCAGATTTCTGCCCTCAAAGGCACCGACGAACTGTCAGAAGCGGTGCAGGGTCTGGACGCCCTGTTTAATCTCGTTGTGCTCTTGGGCGGCGGCGCCTTCTTCGTCTCGACGCTCGAAACCCGCTGGAAGCGCACCCGAGCCTTGAGTGCACTGCACGAGCTTCGCTCCATCGTGCACGTCATCGACATGCACCAATTGACCAAAGACCCGAGCGCCATGGGCGCAGTACGAACAGAACCCTCGCCCGTCCGCAACCTGACGCCCATCGAACTTGTGCGCTATCTAGACTATTGTTCCGAGATGCTGTCGCTGACCGCGAAATGCTCCGCTCTCTATGCCGAACGGCTGAGTGACTCCGTCATCGTCGATACGGTAGGCGATCTGGAACGGCTGACATCGGAACTGTCGAATAAGATTTGGCAAAAAATTACGATCATCGAAACGCTCTACGGCCGCGACGTACCATTGCCATCGATTGAACAGACCTCTAGAAATCCCGGCTTATCATGACCCTCGTTCCGACAGATCCCGTAGCACTCGCGCAGGCTCTCATTCGCTGCGAAAGCGTCACGCCCGACGAAGCCGGCGCTTTGACGCTGCTGCAAAACGTGCTGGAGCCGGCCGGTTTCACGTGCCACCGTCTCGTGTTCTCGGAACCCGGCACGCCCGACGTCGATAACCTCTATGCGCGCCTGGGTACCGGCAGACCGCATCTTTCGTTTGCGGGCCATACCGACGTTGTCCCCGTCGGCAACGAAGCGGCCTGGACGGTCCCCCCATTCGCCGGAGAAGTGCGCGACGGTATTCTCTACGGCCGCGGCGCCGTCGATATGAAAGGCTGCGTGGCAGCGTTTCTCGCCGCGGCCATGAAGTACATCCATCACTATAACGGCCTGCCGCGCGGCTCGCTCTCGTTCATCATCACGGGCGACGAAGAAGGCCCGTCGATCAACGGCACGATGAAAATTCTCGACTGGCTGAAAGCACGTGACGAAGTCGTCGATGCCTGCCTCGTCGGCGAACCGTCAAACCCGAAAGCTTTAGGCGATGAAATCCGCATCGGTCGGCGCGGCTCGCTGACGATCGATCTCATCGTGCACGGCAAGCAGGGCCACTCGGCCTATCCGCAGCTCGCGGACAATCCGGTGCCGAAGCTCGCGCGCATCATCGACCGGCTGTCGACCACGAAACTCGACGACGGCACCGAAAACTTCCAACCGTCGAACTTGCAGGTGACGGTCATCTCCGTGCCAAACACGGCGACGAACGTCATCCCCGGCCGCGCGGTGGCGCGCGCGAATATTCGCTATAACGACGCCTGGACGCGCCCCAAGATCGAAGACTGGGTCAGCAAGACGGTCGCCGCCGCAGCAAAAGAAGTCGACGCCAAATACGATCTTGAATTTTCCGGTACCGGCGACGTCTTCCTGACGAAGCCCGGTCCGCTCGTTTCCACACTGAAAGACGCGGTCAAATCCGTCACCGGCCGGACGCCCGCGCTGACGACCGGCGGCGGCACGTCGGATGCGCGCTTCATCAAAGATATTTGCCCCGTGGTCGAGTTCGGCCTCGTCAACGCCACGATCCATCAGGTCGACGAGCATACAAGCATCTCTGATCTAGAGACCCTGACGACGATCTACGAACGCTTCATTACAAATTATTTCCGCAACGGTTGAAGCTTTCTCTGCGCCCACGGCTCCCCTGCGGGGGGGCTGGTTGTGTGAAACACTTCCCAACGTCATCCCGGCGCAGGCCGGGATCCAGTCAACTCGCAACGCTGGCCATTTTGAAACTTTTGTGGGTGCCGACCTTCGTCGGCATGACGGTGGTACACAGCGCGAAATGCGCGTCGCCACTGAACGCAGCACTACCTGACCGTGCCCGCGCCAACAAAACTTCCGTTTCGGGCGGCCGGCGCGGAACGCGTGTCGCTCGACCGCCGTCGACTGTTTCAACATGCCCGCGCCGGCGGCCGGCTCCGCGAAGCGGAGTCGTCAGCGCCAAACAAAAAAGGCCGCCGTGGCTCCGGCGGCCTTTTCGAATTTCAACCCCGCTGATGCCGAGTCTTAGATCGACTCTTTCAGCTCTTTCGCGGCGCGGAAAGCGATCTTCTTCGAAGCCTTGATCTTGATAGCTTCGCCCGTTGCCGGGTTGCGGCCCATACGTGCCGGGCGCTTGCGAACCTGGAGAACACCGAGGCCACCGATACGGATGCGCGCGCCCTTCTTGAGGTTCTTCGCGATCTGAGCAACGAGATCTTCGAGCAGCGCAACCGACTGCTTCTTCGGAATCTCATGCGTTTCCGCGAGCGTCGCGGCCATGTGCTTCAACGTGACGGTATCGATCTTAGCCTTAGCCGGCGCTTTGGCTGGTGCTTTCTTTGCTGGCGCTGCTGCCTTTGCCATTGTCATCCCTCTTGATGCGAATGCGAATCGCTTTCAGTTCGAACACTACATCGACAAAGTCCAAAAACACGCTGTTTTAGGGCCTTTTTCGAATGAGGTCGGCGAAAAGAGCAGCATTTGTTGCCCGAAAGCAAGCGCGACATAGCGCTTGGACGCAAAAAAAACGCCAAAATGCGGGATTTTGGCGTCTGAAGGGATGAACGACAGGGGAAAGTAGGGACGAAAGATCAGAAGGTCAGCACGCTTCCGCCGGTTACATCGACCGTCTGACCGGTGATCCAACGCGACTTCGGACTGGCCAGAAAGGCGACGACATCGGCGACGTCTTCGGGCTGACCGATACGTTTCAGTGCCTGCTTCCCGATTGCAAATGCCTGCCCCTCGGGATTGCTGACAAAGTCGGCGGCCATATCCGTATTGATGACGCCCGGCGCCACGGTATTGACGGTAATGCCTCGCGGTCCGAGTTCCACCGCCAAGGATTTCGCCAGATTGTCGAGAGGAGCTTTGAGCATCGAATAGGCTGCAACCGCCGGAAGCGGCGTGCGGACGACACCGGAAGATGTCGAGATGATGCGCCCGTTGTCTTTGAGACGTTTGACCGCTTCTTGCGTGATAAAGAACAGAGATTTGACGTTGACGTTGTAGATCTCATCGAAAACGTCTTCGGTCGTCTCGTTGAAACCGACGAACGGCGCAATGCCCGCATTGTTGACGAGGATATCGAACCTGGTGTCGCCCGTGCGCTGCTTCAACTCCTGATCGACGCCGGCGAACAACGCCTGCGCTGCGCCCTTCTTCGTCAGATCGGCACCGACTGCGAAGGCATCCCCGCCGCTGGCCTTGATCTTTGCGACGACTTCATCGGCCCCAGCTTTGCTTTTTCCATAATGGACGGCAACCAGCGCGCCTTCGGCCGCGAGCGTTTCGGCAATGCTGCGCCCAATGCCACGGCTGGCGCCAGTGACGACTGCGATCTTTCCGGCAAGAGATTTGGACATGTTCTTCTCGCGTTTTTTCTCAAACGATCTGTCCTTCTAAGGTTGGCCGGCCCATTCGACTGGCGCCCCGGACGATGCAGGAGATAATGCCCTTATGCGGTAGTTCAAGATCTCCGAACTATTGAAATCTCACATTCTCGTGGTTATCTTTTTGATTATGCAGAGGCCCTTTGTTCATCCCGCAGTTGAAGACGTGACGCTTGAGAGCGTGCTCTATGCGCTCGCCGATCCGACACGCCTCGAAATCGTGAAAACGCTGGCGACCGGCGGTTGTGCCATGAACTGTTCCAAGGCCGCGCCGGCCGATTTGCCGAAATCGACGCAGTCGCATCATTTCCAGGTGCTGCGCGAAGCGGGCCTGATCCGCTCCGAGCGTCGCGGCACCGAAGTCGTCAATTCGCTGCGTTGCGCAGAACTCGACAAGCGTTTTCCGGGCGTTATCGCCTCGATCCTCAAAGCCAGCGAGAAATCAAAGAAGCGCTAAAACGGCCCGTCGTCTGACAGCAACTCTTTGGCGGACGCGCGGCGATACCTATCTCCAGAGCGGACATTACGGTCCGCTAGGGAGAGAAAGATGAGCTACGTCGACGGTTTTGTCGTGCCGGTCCCATTCGAGCGATTGAAAGACTATCGCAAACTGTCGAAACGAGCCGGCAAGGTTTGGCGCGAGCACGGCGCGCTCGCCTACGTCGAATGCGTCGGCGATGACGTCCCGCCCGGCAAGCACACGTCGTTTACGAAGGCCGTCAAACTGAAGGACGGCGAGGTCGTCGTCTTTTCCTGGATCGTCTTCAATTCGCGCGCGCACCGCGACGCCGTGAACAAGAAGGTGATGAGCGATCCGCGCTTCGCCACCCTGATGAAAGTCACACCCTTCGACGGCAAACGCCTGATCTACGGCGGCTTCAAACCGATCATCGAGATGTAAGCGCTTTCGCCGACGCATCCGCGTCAACAAAGAACCTGCGATTGGCGGCCGGCTTGGCAAAGCCAAGTCGCCAATCGCAATCAACGAATCCTACTTAAAATGCTTCGAGAGCTTTAGGCCTTGGCCTTGATAGTTCGACTTGAGGCCCTGCCCGTAGAGCGTCGCGGGCGTCTCGATCATGCGCTCGTAGATCAGCCTGCCAATGATCTGCCCGTCTTCAAGAATGAACGGCACCTTGTGCGAACGTACTTCCAGCACGACGCGTGATCCGTTGCCGCCCGCCGCGGCATGCCCGAAGCCTGGGTCCATGAAACCCGCATAATGCACACGAAACTCGCCGACGAGCGGGTTGAACGGCACCATCTCGGCCGCGTGTGTCGGCGGCACATGCACAGCTTCTTTCGATGCCAGAATATAGAACTGATCTGGATCAAGGATCAGCCGGTGCTTATCCTTGACGTGGATCGGATCCCAATAGTCTTCGATCGGATAAGCGCCGACGCGATCGACATCGACGACACCCGTGTGCCGCCGCGCGCGAAACCCAACCAAACCGTCTCCGTGACCTGAAAGATCGACGGTCAGCGCGATGCCGCCTGCAATATCCGCGTCCTGCGCCGAAACCAATCGTTCCTTGGCGTGAAGCTCGCGCAGTACCTCGTCGCTGTCGGCGGCGGGCCCGTTGCGAAAGCGGATCTGAGACAGCCGCGATCCCTTACGCACCACGATGGGAAACGTCTGCGGACAGATCTCGGCATAAAGCGGCCCGTGATACCCGCGCGGAATCTGATCGAACGCGCCGACGCCGTCGGCAATCACGCGAGTAAAAACATCAAGTCTTCCGGTCGAACTTTTGGGATTTGCCGAGGCCTCGATGTCGGCGGGCAACGCCAGCGTTTCGAGCAGCGGCACGATATAGACGCAGCCCGTTTCGAGAACCGCACCCTGACTGAGGCTAATCGTGTGCAACGCCAATTCGTCGAGCTTGCCCTGCACCTTGCCGCCCGGACGCGGCAGAAAACTCGCACGCACGCGATAGGCAACCGCACCCAGCCGAAGATCGAGGCTCGCGGGCTGCACTTGACCTTCGGCAGGCGGCTCCGCCAGCACGACTTCGCCGTCTGCAATCATGTGCGAAATCGCCTGCGACGGCAGAATGCCGACCACGCGCTCCCGCCGTTTTTGCACTGCCGTAGATTTTTCTGCTTTGGTCATTCGTTTCGGCTCAGCCCCTTCGCACCCCGTCTAGAGCAGCCGCAAGTCTTCGCCAAGGGCAGCAATCTTCACCATACACGCTTTGCAGGCCCCTCAAGGCCACCTCTTGACGCAACCAGCCACGAGAGGTAAGCCCGACCCCGATTTCGTGGTCCTTTGGCCGGCCGGCTTGCAGCCACGTTAAATAAATCGCTAAAGAGGCCGTGCGCGCACCCGGTTTCCCGCGCCCGGCTTTTATCAGCCGGCAGCTCGGAACCGGGATTTTTATTGCGCGAAAGGCCAAGCCCATGGCGAATGACGAGAAGTTCCCGAACAACAATCCGGCCTGGAGGCCTGAGACGGCGCTCGTGCATGCGGGCATCACCCGCTCGCACTGGGGCGAGACGTCCGAAGGCCTGTTTCTGACGCAGGGCTTCGTCTACGACAGCGCCGAGCAGGCCGAGGCCCGCTTCAAGCAGGAAGATCCAGGCTATCAATACACGCGCTTCGGCAATCCGACGATTTCGATGTTCGAAGATCGCCTGAAGATCTTCGAAGGCGCCGAGGAATGCCGCGCCACCGCGACCGGCATGGCCGCCGTCACCGCCGCGATCCTGTCTTACGTCAAAACCGGCGATCACATCGTCGCCGCCCGCGCGCTGTTCGGATCGTGCCGTTACATCGTCGAAACACTGTGTCCGCGTTTCGGCATCGAGGCGACGCTGATCGACGGCAAGGACCTCGACGCGTGGAAGGCAGCCATTCGCCCGAATACCAAGATGTTCTTCTTCGAGACGCCGTCGAACCCGACGCTCGAACTCGTCGATATCGCCGGCGTCTGCAAAATCGCCCGCGACAACGGCATCTTCACGATCGTGGACAATGTTTTTGCAACCCCGATGCTGCAACGGCCGTTGGCGCTCGGCGCCGATATCGTCGTCTACTCCACGACGAAGCACATCGACGGCCAGGGCCGCTGCCTCGGCGGCGCCGTGCTCGGCAAGACCGACTTTGTCGGCAAGTATGTCCAGGAATGGTTGCGCCAGACCGGCCCATCGATGAGCCCGTTCAACGCCTGGGTCATGCTGAAAGGCCTTGAAACACTGCCGATCCGCGTGAAAGCCCAATGCGAAACGGCAGCCAAGATCGCCGACGTACTGACCGGCCTCAAAGGCGTGACGCGTGTGATTTACCCTGGCCGCGCCGACCATCCGCAGGCGGCGCTTGCAGCCAAGCAGATGCCGGGCGGCGGCCAGATGGTCGCCTTCGAGGTCGAAGGCGGTAAAGCCGGTGCATTCCGGTGCCTTAACGCGCTACGCATCATCCGCATTTCCAACAATCTCGGCGACGCCAAGAGCCTCGTTACGCATCCGGCCACAACGACGCATTTCCGCCTGACGCCCGACCAGCGCTCGGAACTCGGCATTAGTGATGGTATGATCCGTCTTTCGATCGGACTTGAAGCCGCTGAAGATTTGGCGGACGATCTCGCAAATGCGATGAAGACGATGACGGGGTGACGGGAGCCATGAGTAAAAGTACGCCGACAACGCCGACAAAACGGCAGGCCGCTGACGACTTTCACGCCTACGAATCGACGACGCGCGGCATTCGCATCCGCGTCGAGCCGAAGTACATGGAAGAGCAGTCCTCTCCCGAGGACAGCCATTTCGTCTGGTCCTACGCCGTCGAAATCTCCAATGACGGCAACGAGACCGTGCAGCTTCGCTCGCGCATGTGGCGGATCACCGACGCGCACGGCCGCACCGAGGAAGTGCGCGGCGCCGGCGTCGTCGGCCAGACGCCGGTCATCGAACCAGGCAAGGCATTTCACTACACGTCGGGCTGCCCGCTCAAGACGCCGCAAGGTATCATGGTCGGCAGCTATCAGATGACAGACGAGGCTGGCCAGCTTTTCGAAGTGGCCATTCCGGCGTTCTCGCTCGATAGCCCCTATACCCGACGCAGCATGAACTGACCGGCCATCAGCCGATGAGCGCAGCAAAAGGCAAAAGCTTCACACCCGTCGAATTGCTCGCGCGCCTCGTGGCCTTCGATACGACGAGTTCGAAGAACAATCTCGGGCTGATCGCTTTCGTCGAAGATTATCTAGCAGGCCACGGCGTCGCCTCGCGTCGCATCGTCAGCGACGACGGACAGAAATCATCGCTCTACGCGACCATCGGACCGGACGACGAAGGCGGCGTTGCGCTGTCGGGCCACACCGACGTCGTGCCGGTCGATGGCCAGACTTGGACCAGCAATCCGTTCACACTGCGATCCGAAGGCGGCAAGCTCTACGGCCGCGGCTCCGCCGATATGAAGGGCTTTATCGCTTCCGCACTTGCCGCCGTTCCGAGCTACAAGGCGCGCAAGCTCAAAAAGCCGATCCACTTGGCATTTTCTTACGATGAAGAAATCGGTTGCATCGGCGTCCGCCCGATGATCGCCGAACTCGGCAAGGATCTTCCCAAACCCCGTATGGTCATCGTCGGCGAACCGACGAGCATGCAGGTTGTCGATGCGCACAAAGGGCCGGTGCGCTGGCAGGTCGACGTCAAAGGCCGCGCTGCGCATTCGAGCATGGCGCATCTCGGCGTCAATGCCGTCACCTACGCCACGCGCCTCATCGGCGAGCTCGAGCGCATGGAGCAAGAGCTGAAGCAGCGCGTGATCGACATCCGCTTTGAGCCGCCTTATTCGACGCTTCAAGTCACCAAGATCGACGGCGGCACCGCAACGAATATCGTGCCGGTCGGTTGCACGTTCGTTTTCGATATTCGCGCACTGCCGGGCCTCGATCCGGACGAGATCGAAACGCGCCTGCGCCGTTTCGCGGAAAAGCGCTGTCTTCCCGAAATGCACGAAATCGCACCGGAAGCCGACATCCGTATTGAACGCGTCAATGCCGTTCCCCCGTTCGGCGCCGAGCGAAAATCCGAGGTCGTCGCGCTCGCGTTGAAGCTCACCGGACAAAACGAAACCTACGGCGTCTCCTACGGCACCGAGGCCGGTCTCTTTCAGGAGGCAGGCGCTCCCGCCGTCGTCTGCGGCCCGGGCGACATCGCGCAGGCCCACACCGCCGACGAGTGGATTGCCGAAAGCCAGATTGCGAAATGCATGGATTTTCTCGACCGCCTCGGCGACTGGGCCGAGACGTGATCGCCCTCAAACCGTGCTTTTTCGCTCCAATTGAGGCATAAACCGAAAAGTACAAGCGTCTTCAAAGACTTAAGATCCGCCAAGATGTGTGGCACACATGCGACAGCTCATGCGACAAGTTGAGCGAACACACGACTTTTTTCCGCTAGCGCCGTGCTTCCGACCCACTGTTCGGCGTACCAATCAGCCAAGCCGCCGAGCATTGCAATTTAAGAGACGCGCCCATGTCGAAACGCATCTACCTGCTCACCGCATCCGCGTGCGCGATTTCAGCGGCGATCGCCCTGGGCGGCTGTTCCACGGCCTCGCTCCCGAGTGTCGGCTCGATCAACCCGTTCGGCAGCGGCAACACGATTTCCGAAGTCGACCGCGCTTATCTTCAGGCGGCCGGAAGCTGGGACCAGAATCACGATAGCGTTGTCACCTGTGACGAGTGGAAGTCCTACGCCGAGGATCTGTTCAACGGCGCCGACGCCAACCACGACGATTTTCTCGACGTCACCGAATGGCAGAACCTGACGAACGTCGACAAGATGTTCGTGACGGCCGACCTCAAATACTTCGACGCCAACGGCGACGGCAAAGTCTCGCGCCAGGAATTCGTTGACAAGCCGAACCCGGCTTTCGTCCTGATGGACAAGTCCGGAACCTGCAAGCTCGACGCCAACCAGATCGCCAGCGCCCGTTCGAAGACCGAGTACGACCTGTCTGGAACGAAGCCGCAAAACAGCGACCCGCGTGAACAGGGCGGCCAGGTCGGTCAGGCAGCAAACGGCGCTCTTCCGGGACAATAACGCCAGCGCGGGTGTGGCGGGGCGACGAGCTAGCCCCCGCTCTCCCGCAGTTCGTCCGGCGAAAAGACGTAACGCCTCGTGCAGAATTCGCACGTGACGACGATCTTGCCGTTGTCATCCAGCATGTCCGACAGCTCGGCCGCACCGAACGCCGAGAGCACGTTCTCGACCTTTTCCCGGCTGCACCGGCAGAACGCCGAAAGCGGAATAACCCGCTCGACCGCCACGGCTTCTTCGTGGAACAGCCGCAACAACAGTCGCTCGACAGAAAGCCCAGGATCGAGCAGCTCATGATCTTCAACCGTCGCCGCCAGCATTTCGACGCGATTCCAGTCGTCGTCGCTCAGGCCCTCGCTCTCGTCCGATGCGCCGAGGCTCTGCACCATCAATCCGCCTGCCCGCCGATGCCAGCGCGACTGAGGATGTGCCTCCTGTCGCGATCCGACGTACTGCTCTGCGACAGCCGAGCGAATGAAAGTCGGCAGATTTTCGCGCTGCTGAAAGTAGGCCGCGACCGTACCCGACAGCGGCGCGTGCTCGAACGCCAGCACGCCCTGATAGCGCTCTTCGCCTGGCCCGGAATCGAGCGTGATCGCCAGATGTCCATCGCCGAACGCCGCCGCGATATCGGATCGCGTCGCACCTTGCGTGAAGGCCTTAAGTTTCTCGGCATCGTACCGCGCATAGCCGCGCAGCTTTCCGCTCGCTGCGTAATCCGCAACGAGAATGGACACCGCCCCGTCTGACCGCATCATCAAATTGAGATTGCCGCCTTGCGGCAGCACAGATCCGCACAGTGCCGCAAGCGCCAGCGCTTCCGACAGCGCTCGTCCCGGCAGATCGGGCATCGCGTGCGGCGTGACGATCGCATCTAATGAGGCGCCGAGCCGAACGAGACGCCCGCGAATATTCGAATTCTGCGTGCGAAACGCGACGACGACATCATCTGCCGGAATGGAAGGCGGCGCTGGCGGTGCATCAACCGGCATCGGCAGAACCCTCCATCAGGCGCCGAAGCACCACGCCAGAATGGCCTTCTGAGCATGCAGACGGTTTTCGGCTTCGTCGAAAATCACCGACTGCGGACCCTCAAGCACCGCTTCCGAAACCTCATGGCCCCGATAGGCGGGCAGGCAATGCATGAAGATCGCGTTCTTCGCTGCCTTGCTCATCAGCTTTTCATCAACCGCGTAGGGCGCCAGCATCTTCTTGCGCTTCGCCGCATCCGACTGACCCATCGAAACCCAGGTATCGGTCACGACGCAATCGACGCCTTTCACAGCACGATCCGGGTCCGTCCCGATCTCGACGTCACCCTTCTCGCGTGTGACCCACTCGACGGCTTCATCTTCCGGGAACAGCGCCTTCGGACACGCCAGCCGCAGCTTGAAGCCGAAGCGGACCGCCGCATGCATCCACGACACGGCAACGTTGTTGCCGTCGCCGACCCAGGCGACTGTCTTGCCCTTGATCGGCCCCAGGTGCTCCTCGAACGTCTGGATATCGGCCATCACCTGACACGGATGGCTCTTTTCCGTCAGACCATTGATGACCGGGATCGTCGCATATTTCGCAAGCTCCGCCAGCGTCGCGTGCGCGTTGGCGCGGATCATGATGCCGTCGACATACCGCGACAACACCCGCGCCGTGTCGGCGACCGACTCCCCGCGCCCAAGCTGCAAATCGGTGTGATTGAGAACCAGTCCGCCACCGCCGAGCTGACGCATAGCGACATCGAACGAAACGCGGGTCCGCGTCGATGGCTTCTCGAAGATCATCGCCAGCACGAGATCCTCGATGCCCTTCGGCCGCAGCTCCTTCGGAACGCGCTTGCCCGCTTTCTTCATCGCGTGCGCTGCGTCGATGATCTTACGCAGCGTCTTGCCGTCGAGATCTGAGATATCGAGGAAGTGCCGAGGAGACTGTTTGGAGGTCATAAATTCGGGAGCTTTCTCCAGCTCTTCTACCAAGCCGGACATCAGGACGTTTCACCAGCCACGCGGCCGAGCGCGCGGGAAAGAGCGAGCAACCCATCGGAAATATCCTGATCGGTCGCGATGAGAGGCGGCAGCACGCGCACGCAGTTGTCGCCCGCGCCGACGAGCAGCAGTTTTTCAGCGTTGGCGGCTTTCACCACTTGCGGCGGCGTGACGTGCGACTTGAGCTTCAGCCCCATGAGCAGGCCGGCGCCACGCACCTCTTCGATAAGATCGGCGTGCTGATCCTTGAGCCCTTCAAGACCCTGTTTCAGCCGCAGCGTCTTATCCCGCACGGCTTCGAGGAAAGCGGGTTCGGAGACAATGTCGATGACGGTCGAGGCGACCGCCATGCCGAGCGGATTGCCGCCGAAGGTCGAACCGTGTGTGCCGGGCGTCATGCCCTTTGCTGCTTCCGCCGTCGCCAGCACCGCGCCGACCGGAAAGCCACCGCCGAAGCCTTTAGCAACCGCCATCACGTCCGGCGTAATGCCTGCCCATTCGTGTGCGAAGAGCTTGCCAGTACGGCCCATGCCGGTCTGGACTTCGTCCAGCACGAGCAGCAGACCATGCTTGTCGCAAAGCTCGCGAACGGCTTTCAAAAATTCCGGCGTCGCCGGGCGAACGCCGCCCTCACCCTGGATCGGCTCCAGCATGATCGCGGCGGTTTCCGGCCCGATTACCGCTTCGACAGCCGCGATATCGCCGAGATCGACATGGTCGAAGCCCTCGACCATCGGCCCGAAACCTTCGAGATATTTTTCATTGCCCGCGGCAGCCAGCGTCGCCAGCGTCCGCCCATGGAAGGCGCCGCGGAACGCAATGATCCGCTGCCGTTCGGGCTGGCCAGAAACATAATGATAGCGGCGCGCCACCTTGATCGCGCCTTCGCACGCTTCCGCCCCGGAATTGCAGAAGAAAACCGTGTCGGCGAACGTCAGCCGCGTCAGCTTCTCGGCAACCGTCTCCTGGCCTTCGACGCGATAAAGGTTCGACGTATGCCAGAGCTTTTCCGCCTGGGCTTTCAACGCCGCGACGAGTTGCGGATGCGCATGCCCCAGCGCGTTGACGGCGACGCCGGAGCCGAAATCGAGATAGCGCTCCCCGGTGTCGGATGTCAGCCAACAGCCTTCGCCGCGAACGAAAATCACGTCCTGGCGAGCATATGTGCCCATCACAGCGGACGATGGGCCGCTGGAAACAGCTGTGTCTGAAGCGCTACGGGGAGCTTTCCCCAACGCAGCAGAGGAACTTCCCATGGCGCGTGGATAACCCTGAGCAGAAAATCAAAAAGCCGCCAAATTCGGCGGCTCGATCACAACCCCTGATACCTCCTGATGGCTTCGCTGTCAATAAAAGCTCTGTCGCGCCGCCCGCGATCCCGAACCCAAAGTTCAACGCCAGATGCCTATGGTTGAATCGCCCCCCGCCATGCACGGAAATCTGACATATCCCCTGCTGCGAATCGTCTGTGGCCTCCTCGCAACTTTTCCCTGTCAATACCCCTAATGTGAAAGCTCCGGCTTGTAGGCGGGATTCAGCATGTTGTAATCTCACCTAGTCAGGCCACGAGATATGGCGGCGCCAGTCGCTAAATCATCGGTTGTGTATCGGCTCTGACCGCGCTTTGGGCAATCTGCCAGTTGGCGGCCGCCCGCGTCTCTCGCGCGTTTCTGTTCTGCGTCTTCTCAAGTTTTTGCGTTTGTAACCGGTTTGGGACCGTCGTCCTTCGCCGCGCGTCGCGTTCGTTTGCGCACGCTTGGCATGGGCTCGATTTCGGCCGGGGTAACCGCGGGCACCGGGGGGTGTTCCGCCGCTGATGCGGCTCGAGAGGGAGCAATCGACGCTATGTGGACTGATGAGCGCGTGGACCTTTTAAAAAGACTCTGGTCTGAAGGACTGAGCGCCAGCCAGATCGCCGGACGCCTCGGCAGCGTAACGCGCAACGCTGTCATCGGCAAAGTCCATCGCCTGGGCCTTTCCGGCCGCGCCACCACCTCGCGGATGAAATCACACCGCCCGCGCACGCGCTTGGCGAACGTGAAACGGCCCGTCAACAAACCGCGCTTCGCACAAGTCGGCAATCCGGCCGTGCGCGCCCTCTATGTAGACGCCGAAACTTACGTGGCGCCTGCGGAGGAGATCGAGATTCCGGTCGCCGAGCGTAAAACCATTCAGACGCTGAGCGAATGCAGCTGCCGCTGGCCGATCGGCGATCCTCAATCTGCCGATTTCCATTTCTGCGGCAAGCCGAAGGTGCCCGCGCTGCCCTATTGCGAGGTGCATGCTCGCCGCGCGTTCCAGCCGGTCGCTCCGCGTCGCCGCGAACGCACCGAGATCGAAGCGCCTGTTGCGGTCAGCCTTCCGGCGCCTGCCATCGCTGGTACCGATCCAAAACAGAGATCCTGACGGGATTGCCCGCCGGCCGGCTGGGGGGCAGGCTTGGCGGAAGAAGCGGAAAGCCAGCAGTCGCGGGGGTGGCTGCTGGCTTTCCCATTTTAGAAAGCGATTGACCATCGCAAGTCCCACGCGACACCGCCTTGAAGCGGCATGCTAGGCTCGCCATTGTTATGTGCCGGAGATGGTAAATGGCGAAGAACAAGCACAAAGACAAAAAACTCGAAAGACTAGAAGACGAGCCGTTGCCCGACGAGGCCGCCACCGCGATCTCCGTGCATAACGGCGGCATCGACGAGCCGTTGGAGCACGCGTCGCCTTTGCCGAAAGGCTTCTCGCTGTCCGATCCGAAGCTTCCAAAGGAAATCGAAGACGCCGCCATGCGTTCGGGCGGCTATCCCTATGACAAGCGCATGAAGCGCGAGGACTACGAAGAGCGGCTTCTTGCGCTCCAGATCGAGCTGATGAAGCTGCAAAGGTACAATCTCAAGGTCGGCAATCGCATTCTGTGCCTCTACGAAGGCCGCGACGGCTCCGGCAAAGGCTCGTGCATCAAAGCATTCAACGAGCACATGAACCCGCGCAACACGCGCACCGTCGCTCTGCCCAAGCCCACCGAAACCGAACGCGGACAACTCTATTTCCAGCGCTACGCCGTGCATCTGCCGACGGCGGGCGAAGTCGTGCTGTTCGACCGCTCCTGGTACAATCGCGCCGGCGTCGAGCGCGTGATGGGCTTCTGCACCGAAGACCAGCTCGCCGTTTTCCTCCGCGAGGCGCCCGAATTCGAAGGCCTGCTCGTCCGCGACGGCATCAAGCTCTTCAAGTTTTATCTCACCATCGGCCGCGAAATGCAGATCGAGCGCTTCCACGACCGCGCGCAAGATCCATTGAAACAGTGGAAGCTGTCGCCGGTCGATATGGCCTCGCTCAACCGCTACGACGATTACACTCGCGCCGAGGTCGAGATGTTCCGCTTCACGCACACCGCGATTGCACCCTGGGTCGTCGTTCGCGCCAACGACCAGCGCCGCGCCCGCCTCGAAACCATCCGTCATGTGCTGCTGGCCATCGACTACGAAGACCGCGATCTCGACGCCATCGGCAAGCACGACCCGCAGATCATCGGCTCCGGCCCGGAGTTCTTCCACCCGCAAGTCGAGAAGGCATCAGATTGAAGTGTATTTGTCATCCTCGGCTTTACGCCGTGGACGATAGCTGTGCGCCTACCGCACCAGCAGGATCGGCGCGCGCGCGACGACGGACACACGCGACAGCTCGCGTCCGTCTGCAATGGCCGCCCCGCCGAACACGGCGATGACGAGGCTCGGCCGCAACCGCGCAACGACTTCCGTCAGCGCTTCGGGCACGCCGAACGTCGGCCCGACCTCTTCGAACACGACCGGCACATGGAATTCGAGCGCGATCAGCCGCGACTGCGCTTCGATCTCGGCATAAGACTCGGCCGTATCGGCGCCGATGACGACATGCACCGGCCCGCGCGGACCCGACAGCCGCTCGGCCGCCCGCAGCATCGACGTCAAACGTTCGGCATCTTCGACGATCACGACCACGCGCGGCTGTTTCGTTCGCTGCGGTCCGCAGAGCAGAAAGCCGGTCGCACCGCTGACGTTCGCAAGCAAAGTCCCGATGACGTTATCGCTGCCCGACACCGGCATCCGCCCCAGCGCAACGATATTCCAAGGGCCGCGTTCAACGCACATTTCGGAAATCCGGTCGACGGCATCGCCGCTGGCCAAAGCATGCCGCACCCGAACGCCGTGCGCCGCGCCGACATTGTCGACCGCCCGGCGGCACCGCGTCACCAGAAGCTCGAAGCGGTGATCATGCTCGGAGAAATCGCGTCGACCTGAGGCACCGGAAGGCGCGATAACGCGGATCGGCACATCCTCGGTCAAGCCGCTGCTGGCATCCGCAATGACGACTGTTTCGATCTCGGCGCCATAAGCTGCCGCGAGGCGCACCGGAGCCTCAAGCCGCGACGCCGGATATTCGGCTTCCGGATCGAGCCAGAGCACGACCCGCCCGCTCAGTTCCGATGCTTCGGCGACGTGGGCGATCACGGCGTATCGCCATCGGCGCGGCGGGCGAGCGCTGCGCTGAGATCGGCCACGCGAATTTGCGACGCCGAGTGATCTGCCGCGATGGCATCCGCCTCTTGCAGCAGATGCAGAAGCTGAATGCCGGCAAGCGACACGCGCCCGCCGCCGCGGCGAACGGCATCCTTATAGATGAGCGGGGCAACACCGGCGTTAATCGGGCGAAGACCGTGATCGACCGCCAACCGCGCTGCGCCTTTCGCAAAATCGTCTTCGCTGAGCTCCGACATCGGCACCGTGTCTGCGAGCTTTGCGACGTGCGGAAAATATCGCGCAATACCGGGCTCAATGGCTTCGAGCTTCGACCACGACTGCGCATCCGAGACCAGCACGACGGTCGCAGCAAACGGCATCGGATCAATCTTTACGCCGACGCCCGGCGCACTGAGTGGAGAAATTTGCTTGCTGCGGATTGCGGCGCTGAGAGCCAGCCAAGCCGCCGGATCGGCAGCAAGCCGCCACGCCTCGACGATGACGATTCCCGACCCGGCGCGCATCAAGTGGCCGGGAAGAAGAACGGGAAACCCCAGCGCATCGCGGCTGACTTCGCCGAGCAGATCGGTTGCCGACGCCTGCCGCGCAATGACGACTTTACTCGGCACCGTCGGATCGACGAGTTGCACGTCCTCGGAATCGAGAAAAATGACCGGCGAGAAAGTCTCGGTTCCTGCATGGCGTGTGGCCGCCGAAAGAAACGCCTCTTCGATGGCATCGAGCGCCGCGCCGATGGAAAGCCCGTCGGCATAAGCGCGCCGAACGGCAGCCAATCCCGGACGCAATGTCCTCAGCGCCGCTTGACGAATGAGTACATCATGCTTCTCGCTGGCTTCGAATTCGGCGTCCGGCAACGTCGCGACAATCGACTGCAACTCATCTTCGAGCACTGTGATCTTCGCTTCGACGTTGCGTTTCAAAGCTTCCGGCAGCGCCCGAAAAACATCCGAGCGCACGACGCGCCCTTCATGCATCGGCGCCAGCACGTAACCGTCGAGAGATTTAACAACCGCAATATTCTGCGCTTCAGCGCGGCGACGAATGGATTCGACTGCGCGCTCGCTGCGATAGCGCATGTCTTCTTCGAGGAGATCGAGACTGATGCGGTGCTCTTCGCTTTTTAGATAACGTCCAAACGCCGCGCACGCTTTGTCCAGCGTAATTCTCGTATCACGCCGGAACCGCGCGCCTTCGCCCGGCGGCAACTCGAAGCCTTTAGCTCGCGACGGCGCGTTGGGATCCACCACGAAGATCCAGTCGGCGGCAGGCGCACGGTCCACTTCGGTGCCGAGCGCTTCTGCGAGTTCCAATCGGCCGGTTCCCGGCTCGCCCAGAATGAGAAGATGTTCGCCGCGACCGGCGCCGAGCGCCGCGCGAATTTTGCCGATGGCTCGCTTCTGTCCGAAGAAATGCGTCTGCTCGACCGGCTTGATCTGCGCCAGATCGCGCGCGGGCATCTCTGAGACGGAGCGCTGTTCCTTTGCCGCGCCACGCTCGCCGGTGGGCGCAACATCCGCGAGGCGATCAGCAAGCCGACTGGTCACGAGCGTCACCACATTGGTTGATGCTTCGGCCTCGATGGTATCAACTGTGTCCACCGCGGCCTCCGCCGCGGGCTGCTCCGCTGCTGCCGGCTTGACGGTAGTGATCGGTGGCGGCGTTTCCGCTTCGATTGTAACCGGCGCCTCGGCCTTCTTCTCCGATCTGTTGCGCCAGAAGACCATTCGCACGCTCTCCCCCCTGGGACCCTAGCCCCTCGAACGACGTTTTGGACGACCAAGAGGCCGCCCCCGCTGCCAGCTTGTCTGCAACAGTCGCACGGTCATAATGGCGGGACCATGACCGACGGTTCCTCTTCCTCAACGAATCCTTTTCAGCCTGTCCCGAATACGGACAGCGCGGCTACCGAGGTCGTGCGCAACTACGAGCGGGCACGCGCAATCCTGCGCGGGACGCAGCGTCTGCTGCGCACACTCAACTTCGAAAGTTTGCACGAGATCACACTCGGCAACGGCCGTCGCGCCGACGTTCTCGCTATCGGACGCAACGGCGAGATTTGGATCGTAGAGATCAAGTCGAGCATTGCCGACTTCCGCGCCGACCAGAAATGGCCGGAGTACCGTGAGTACTGCGATGCGCTGCTCTTTGCGGTGGCGCCCGATTTTCCATCGGAGATCCTACCGCCCGATACTGGGCTTATTCTCGCCGACGCCTATGCTGGAGATTTGGTGCGTCCGCCGCCATCGCATCCGCTTACGGCCGCGCGGCGGAAGGCGTTAACGATAGCGATCGCGCGCACGGCGTCGATGCGTCTGCTGGCGCAGATCGACCCCGGCCTCGCGATCGAATAAGTCGTGAGAGGTAGCAGTTGCGAAAGCAGCGCGCTTACTTCGGCGCGCGTTTCGCCAAAATCCGCTGCAATGTGCGGCGATGCATGTTGAGCCGGCGTGCCGTCTCCGAGACGTTGCGATTGCAAAGCTCATAGACGCGCTGAATATGTTCCCAGCGCACGCGATCAGCCGACATCGGGTTTTCCGGCGGCGGCGCTTTCGCGTCCGTCGGTGCCAGAAGTGCGTCCGTCACGTCGTCAGCATCGGCAGGCTTCGCGAGATAGTCGACAGCGCCGAGTTTCACAGCCGAAACGGCCGTCGCGATGTTGCCGTAACCCGTCAGCACGATAGCGCGCGAGTCGGGACGAGCCTTCGCCAGTTCGGCAATGACGTCGAGGCCCGAACCATCCTCAAGGCGCATATCGACAACGGCGAAAGCCGGAGCCTTCTCGCGGATCAGATCGACGCCTTCCGCAACCGAGTGGCCAAAGCGGACTTCGAAGCCGCGAAGCTCCATTGCGCGCGCCAGACGTTGCAAGAAGGACCGGTCGTCATCGACGATGACCAACGAACGGTCGGCCGGCAATTCATCCTGCTTAAAAGACAGGTCTTCGGTAACCAAGGGAGCCTCCCGCATCACGGTTTATCCGTTAGCTTTTTTCATGACAGGCCATATTTCTTATGCGGCCTAAAGGGCTAACGTCCCTTAAGCAAGCAAAAAGCAACCCGAAAGGTTACTTCGCGGGCAATAAAAGATAGGGCTTTAGCGGCAAATTGCCAGTCTAGGCCGCATTTAGAGGCATACCACGCCGTCCCGGCCAATTGAAGGCCCCCGGCGGCAGCTCGAACGCCGTTCTTGGCCACGAAATCTGGATGTTAGCCCCCCGGCGGGGAGGCGACAGGTTCGAAAACGTCACCGTTGCCCCCGACCGCTCCAGCAACGTCTTGGCGATGAAAAGCCCAAGCCCGAGGCCTGAATGGCCGTGCTCGCCTTTATCCTCATAACGTCGAGAAGTGACGTAGGGCTCGCCGATCGAGTCCATCATTTCCGGCGCGAAGCCCGGACCATCGTCCGTGATCGTGAAGTAAACGTGCGAGCCGTTCCAGCGCGCCGACAGTTGCACCTCCGACTGCGCAAAGCTCACGGCGTTCTCAATCAGGTTGCCGAGGCCGTAGATCACGCCGGGACGCCTGTGGGCGACCGGTTCGATCCGCACTTCGTCATCGAGTCCGGGCAGCGGATTGGCGGAGATGATGATGCGCTTGCCCGCGGACCGATGCGCCGCCGAAGCTTCTTCGAGAAGCTCGACAACGGTCAGGCTCGCATGCATCGGATCCTGCTCGTCGGGCTTGCGCGTCAGCTTCTGCAGAATTTCACGGCACCGCCGCGCCTGGCTGTGCAAGAGCTGAAGATCTTCGCGATATGGGCTGTCCTTGCCGAGCTCGTATTCGAGCTCCTTCGAAACCAGAACGATCGTCGACAGCGGCGTACCGAGTTCATGGGCCGCTGCAGCCGCCAGACCATCGAGCGCGTGCAGGCGCTGTTCGCTCGCGAGAACCATGTCAGTTGCGGCAAGCGCCACCGACATCTGCCGCGATTCCTTGTTCAATCGCCATGTGAAAAAGGCCATGAAGCCCATCGTCGAGATCAGCGCGATCAACGCACCGACCTTGTAATCTCGTGGCAGATCGAACCGCATGCCCTGGTACCACGGCAACGGATAGTGATGGCTGATGAGCAGCGTTCCGGCGGCGATCACCATCGCGCCGAGAAAAAGCGTGTAACGTGGCGGCAGCGTCGCCGATGCGACCGTGATCGGCGCAACCAGCAAAACCGCGAAGGGATTCTGGATCCCGCCCGTCAGATACAAAAGCGCTGCGAGCTGCAACACATCGTAAACGAGCAGCGCAAAGGCGAAATGTGTCGTCAAACGATGGCGCGCCGGATAGCGAATGGACAGGAACACGTTGAGCCATGCCGACGCCGCAATCAGCACGAGACAACTGCCGATATTCAAAGGAAAACCGTAAAGCAGTGTCACGGCGGAGATCGCGCCGAGCTGCCCCAGCACCGCCACCCATCTCAGGCGAACGCTAGTGACGAGCCGCAATTGACTCTCGCGCTCGTTGACGATGCCTTTCAGAAGCTGCCCCGCAGGAGGGCCATCCATTGACGTGCTCATAAACGCAATGATCCAATGTTGAATGTCGTGACTTCACGTCGCACGGTCGTCACGTATGCGCTCGCGCTATGAACGCAACTGCAGAATATTTAGCATTGCTAGAAGCGCGGTTGTAGCCCATGTCAGGGTTACCCCACTCGCCCGGATGGGGCTTGGCCCATCGTGAAACCATAAAGGTCCCGCGAAAAGTATCCGAGCCGCGATGAGAGCGATGCCTGCCGCATGCAGCACTATCTTGTCGCCGCCGTTGAGTTCATAGAGAGCCATGAGCAGCGCACAGAGGGGAATGTTTTCGACGGTGTTGCCGTGTATGCGGACCATGCGCTTCAACACGTTCTGTCCACCATCACCGAGCATCACGCCGTATCGGAAACGGTGCACCGTAACGTTGATCCCCATTGCAACGATAATGAGAGCCAGGATGCCGGAGTAGAGGGCTGTAAACGCAACGGGCATGTCGAGACCTTTGCTTGCGGGTTGCGAGCGAAGGGCCGCCCCATCGATGCGGCGACTTCGGCGCCTGATAACATTTCTAGCCAATGCGAGTTGGAGACATCAAGATTATGAATCGCACGACGATAGCTCTCGCCTTTGCCGGCTTGCTGACCGGCACGGCGCTCGGATTTATTGCACTCAGAAGTCCGAGTTCGACGATCGAAGGTCAGTCGACCGTCTCCGGGCGCCCCTCCGTCGGCGGACCGTTCAGCTTGATCGACAACACCGGCAAGCGCGTAACCGACAAGGACTACCTCGGCCGCTACATGCTGGTGTTCTTCGGTTACACAAACTGCCCGGACATCTGCCCCGCAGGCCTGCAAGTGATGTCCGCCGCACTCGACAAGCTCGGCAAGCGCGCCGACGACATCGTGCCGATCTTCATCACACTGGACCCTGCTCAGGATACGCCCGAGAAGATGGCGACATACGTTAAGGCGTTCAGTCCGCGTCTTGTTGGTCTCACCGGGACAGAAAGCGAAATCGCAGCGACTGCGAAGGCTTATCGCGTCTATTATCAGAAAGTCGCCGATGAAAAGGATCCCAAGAGCTACACCATCGATCACTCCGCGATCTTTTATTTGATGGGGAAAGATGGAAAACTGCTCGCGCCGATCCCGCATACGAACGATGTCGATCAGCTCGTTGCTTCGTTGGACAGGGCACTTCCGCAGTGAGCAAGCGGCGATTCGTTCCTGAGACCCGCGGGCCACACTTTCACATGCTGGAACGTCCCTGTGACATTGCATCTGGAGCGACGACGAGAACCTTGATAGGTCATCATCGTGCTGTATTGATCGACCATTCGCGATCGGCACTTCGTTGCATCACTTGGATGCGCGTCGGCTTTAGGGGGCAGAGCGCATGAGGATCATGAACGGACGGCGCGCCATCGACTTGAGTTCCAAAACACGATCCGTCCGCCTCGAAGACATCGGTGCGCAGTTGGAAGTGCGTCGTCATCCCGGCGCCCGGCGTCTTACGCTCCGCGTAAGTCGCACGCGCCGCGCCGTGATCGTCACGCTGCCACTGCAATGCGATCTCGACGAAGCGGGCACCTTCCTCAATCGCCACATCGATTGGGTTCGCGCCCGCCTCGACAGCTTGCCGAACCATGTGCCGTTCGAACACGCCGCCGCCATGCCGCTGCGCGGCGTTCCGCACACGATTACCTTCTCAGGCCAGAAGCGCTCACGTGTCATCGCCATCGACAAGCGCGGCACACATCCATCGATCGTCGTTCCTGGCGACGAAGACTTGGCGCCCAACCGTTTGACGCGCTGGCTTTTCGAGGAAGCCAAACGCGATCTCGCAGCGAGCGTCGAAAAACACACGCGTCCGCTATCGCTCCAGGCCAAGCGCATTGCGATCCGCGATCAAACGAGCCGCTGGGGTTCCTGCTCGACGACTGGCGCGTTGTCTTTCTCGTGGCGCCTGATCCTCGCGCCCCCGTTCGTGCTCGATTACGTTGCCGCGCACGAGGTGGCCCATCTCATCGAGATGAATCACGGCCCGCGCTTCTGGGCGCTCGTCAAAAAGATCTGTCCGGATTTTGAAAGCGCCAAGCAATGGTTACAGGTGCTCGGTCCCGATCTTCACCGCTATGGCCCTGCCCACTGTCGCGGACACTGACAGCGCATCCCGGCGTCACCACCAATTGCTGAATGGAAAGGCGCCGCTTTGCGGCGTCGACGAGTCCGGCGCTGCGACTTGCGCAGCGTGGCTGCTGCCATTCGCCGGCGATGACGCCAGAGCTTTCTCGATGAAGTCTTCGCCGATGCTGTTGGCCGGATGCGCTGCATTCGGCGCCGCGAGCGATACCGAAGTCGCCGAATAGGGCTGCTGTACGAGGGCGCCCGGACGTCGCTGCCATGGCAGAATTTCCGGCGCTTCGACCACACGCGGCAGCCGGTTCGCAAGTCCGCCCCATGTCGCCGCCTCGACCTGGGGGTTCGCGACAACGGTTCCCGGCAACAACAGCGGCGGCAAGCCTTCGTCGGCAACCCGCATCACCTGCCGCCAAATCTCGGCAGGCAGACTGCCGCCCGTCGCGCGGTTCATCGACTTGCCGTTATCATTGCCAACCCAGACGCCTGCAGCAAACTGGGCCGTGTATCCCATGAACCAGGCATCGCGGAAATCCTGCGTCGTGCCGGTCTTGCCCGCCGCAGGCCGATCGGGAAGCGCGGCGCGCCGTCCGGTGCCGTAATCGACGGCCGCATTCAGGATGTCGTTCAGCGCGCCGATCCGGTCCGCCTCTGGGATTCGCGCGTTCTGCGGCGGCTCGTATTCGTAGAGCACACGGCCGCGGCTCGTCGTGATCCGCGTGATGACGTGCGGCGTGACCGCGTATCCGCCATTCGAGAACGCCGCGTAAGCACCTGCCATTTCAAGCAGCGTCACTTCCGACGTCCCGAGCGCGAGCGACGGTCCGTCATGCAGCTCCGATTTGATGCCGAGCCGCTGCGCCAGATCGACGGCCGTGCCGCGCCCGATCGCCTGATTGAGGCGCACCGCAACGGTGTTGATCGACTGCGCAATCGCGCGTCGGATCGGAACCGGCCCTGCGTACTTCCCGTCGTCGTTCTTCGGCGACCACCCGCCGATCGTGATCGGCGCATCATTGACGATCGTGTCCGGCGACATGCCCTTATTTAACGCAGCGAGATAGATGAACGGCTTGAACGCCGACCCCGGCTGTCGCTTGCCCCTGATGACGCGATTGAACTGGCTGCCGGCATAATCGCGGCCACCGACCATCACACGCACGCCGCCGCTGCCGTCGAGCAGCGTCATCGCCGCTTGGCTCGCGCCGTAGGCCTCGCCCTTCCGTGCCAGCGTATCCGCAACGATCTCTTGCGCGCGCCGCTGAAGCTTTTTATCGACGGTCGTCTCGACGATCAGATCAGCCTGCTCGTCCTCGCTGACCGCTGCTGGCAACTGATCGAGAACCCAATCGACGACATAGCCGGCGTCTGCCGCCGTCTGCTCGATCTTCTGTTCGTTGAACACCAGCGTCTGCGCCAGCGCCTGCGTCTCCTGCGCTTCAGAGATGAAGCCGGCATCAAACATCTTGGTAATGACAACGCGCGCCCGCGCGCGGGCAGCGCCAGGGCTCGCCGACGGCGAATATTTCGAAGGCGCCTTCAGCAGCCCGGCAATCATCGCCGCTTCCGGGATCGTCAGTTCGCTCGCAGGCTTATTGAAATAGCGTTCGCTTGCCGCCTCCACGCCATATGCGCCGCTGCCAAAATAGACTTGGTTTAGGTAGAGTTCCAAAATCTCCGGCTTCGTCAAACGAACCTCGAGCCACAGCGCCAGGCCAAGCTCGGCGATCTTGCGTGACAGCGTTCGGTCTTGCGTCAGAAACAAATTCTTCGCGAGCTGCTGCGTCAGCGTCGAACCGCCTTGCGCGAACCGCCCGGCGCGCAGGTTCGCAAACATCGCCCGCAGCATGCCGGCCGGATCGACACCGTAATGATCGAAAAAGCGCCGGTCTTCTGTTGCAACGACTGCCGCAGGCAACGCTTTGGCCATTTTTTCGAGCGAGATGTATTCATGCGGCGCACCACGCACGGCGAGCACCGTTCCGTCGCGCGCCAGGATCCGGATGAGCGGTGCATGGCCGGAGGCGCGCAGCGCCAGCGGGTCCGGAAAAACAACGGTGTAATAGACCATCATAAACGCGAAGGTCAGCATCAACAGACCGGTGCCCAGAACCGCACCGCCGATTGCGACGCGATATTTCAGCGTCAGCCGAGGTGCGCGTTTCTGTTTCGGTCGCGAAGCCGCTTGCACAGCCTGAACAGGCTTGTCGGCCCCGCCCGCACCGAACGCCCGCGTCGCAACGGACTGAAAAGACGCCGGAAGCGTCGGCTCGGGAGCCGCAGCTGGCTTGCGCCGCGGTCCGAACAGAATCCTGCGGACCAGCCGCAACACAAAACCCAGAGCTGCTGCGATGGCACGCAACACCGTCAATTCCTTTGAAGGCGGAGCCCCCTCCCCTGCACTGCGTCGGTGGCCCCAGTCCGACGCAGATCGTCTGTGAAACTGTTACAGAGGGTTGGCTAAAGCCGCGTTAAGTTCGCATTGCGAGCTCTCAGTGCCGAAACATCCGAACGCGGACGGCCAAGTTGTAGGCACGCAAAATTTCCGCATACGGACGAGCGAGCGAAATGCCCAGTGGCGCGTGGCGTTCCGGGCCGTCATACTCTTACGAACTGTTAAGGAGAGGTGATGTCGGCTGCGGGAAATCTGGCGAACTACAAAGATGCGCTTCTGGTTTTGGGCACGGCTGGTGTCGTCGTGCCGCTATTGCATCGCTATGGCGTCAGTACGGTTCTCGCTTTCCTCCTCTCAGGCGCGTTCCTCAGTCCCGGCGGCCTCGGCGCGCTGACACCCTACATTCCGCATCTCGATTGGCTGACGATCACCGATCCCGAACGACTCGCAAAATTTGCCGAGTGGGGCGTCGTCTTTCTGCTCTTCATCATCGGCCTTGAGCTGTCGTTTGAACGCCTTTCAACGATGCGTCGCCTAGTCTTCGGCCTCGGCGCATCGCAAGTCGTTGTTTCGGCGGCCCTAATCGGACTGGTCGCCTACCTGTTGGGTCAACCGCCGGTCATCGCCCTCGTCATCGGCGCCGCGCTCTGCCTGTCGTCGACCGCGATCGTCATCGAAATGCTCGCGAACCAGAAGCGGCTCGCAACCTCCGTCGGCCGAACGAGCTTCTCGATCCTGTTGTTCCAAGACCTCGCTGTCGTTCCGATCCTGATCTTGATCAGCATATTGGAGCCCGGCAACAAAGGCTCGCTTCTCGCCGGCATCCTGATGGCCGTCGTGCAAGCTGCTGCAGCGCTCGTCGCGATCGTCGGCGTCGGCCGCTACGTTCTTCAGCCGCTATTCCGCGTCGTCGCGCAGACGCACAACGAAGACCTGTTCATCGCCACCACGCTCTTCGTTGCCGTCAGCACCGCATTCGTCACCGCCGCGGCAGGTTTGTCTCTTGCACTCGGCGCATTCGTCGCCGGCTTGCTGTTAGCCGAAACCGAATATCGCCGCGCCGTGCAGACGACAGTCGAACCGATCAAATCGCTACTGCTCGGCGTCTTCTTCTTTTCGGTCGGCTCGCAACTCGATCTGAAAGCCATGGTTGCGGCGCCCGGAGCTATTTTTGCAGCGACTGTCGGACTACTCACCCTGCAAGCCGTGATCATCTACGGCCTCTCGCGCCTCTTTGGCGTTGCCCGCGGCGCAGCCCTCGAAACAGCGGCACTGCTGGCGCCCGGCGGCGAATTCGCGTTCGTCATCCTGACGCTCGCGTTGGAATCGCACCTCGTCACCCGCGAATTGACGAGCATCCTGCTAACGTCCGTGTCGCTGACGATGGCGCTGATCCCGGCTTGCGCCAAGCTCGGCCGCTGGCTGGCGAAACGCAACGCCCCCCCTGCTGCCGTCGATCCAGCCCTCACCGTGACGCCCGCCGGCGAAGGTAACATCAAAGCGCTCGTCGTCGGCTACGGCCGCGTCGGTCAACTGATCGGCGACCTGCTGGCCGAGCACAAAATTCGCTATATCGCCGTCGACCGCGCGCCGAGCCTCGTCGCCAACGCCCGGCGCGAAGGCAAGCCGGTCTATTTCGGCGACGTCCGCAACGTCGAATTTCTTGAACATTGCGGTCTCGACACCGCGAAGGCCGCGATTATCACCATCCACACGCAGCCGGAGATCGACGCCATCGTGAAGGCGCTGCGGACGCGCCACCCGAACCTGCTCATCGTCTCGCGCGCCAAGGACGCAAACCACGCTCGCCACCTCTACGAGATTGGCGTCAACGACGCCGTGCCCGAGACGATCGAAGCAAGTCTTCAGCTATCGGAATCGGCGCTCGTCGGCCTCGGAATTCCGACCGGACTCGTCATCGCATCGATCCACGAAAAACGCGACGAGTTCCGCGCCGAACTCCAAGGCGCCGCCAAGAAAGCAGGCACCGAAACTCACGCCCTTCCCGGCCGCAAAAGGGTCTAGCCGCATGTCATCCTCGGCCTTGTCACGAGGATCCATCAGGCACCCGCGCAGAATGAACGATCTAGCCCGTCACCGATTGAGCCAGTTCGCGGGCGTAGTCTCCCACCCCTCGAAGCGTTCGGCAACGTTTCGAATGATTGCGTGGTGGTCCTGACTATCTTCGATCGTAAACAGGCGAGATTTGCGATCAACTTTTTCGATATTGCCGCTGACATATTCGACGAAATCGTCGGTCAATGAAAACTCGCCCTCTTGAAAGGTTTGAGAAGAACACTGCCGCTTCCCTGGAAAGACAACTTGAATGCAGTTTTCGACGACCAGTTTCGAACCGTTCAGGGAAAGTGACGTTTCAAAACCCACATAACTTTCCGCAACCCCGATACGGTAGAAAAAAGGCCCATAAGTCTCCGCCGACGCGGAAACACTGCAGATCAAAACCAGGAGTAAAAATCCGAGTGTCCCGGCCGATGCGAGTGAGCGACACCTCCACTCACACATCAAGGTTCGAAACGTTGAGCGCGTTTTCCTGGATGAAGTCGCGGCGCGGCTCGACGACATCGCCCATCAGCTTGGCGAAAATTTCGTCGGCTTCCGCCAGATCGCCGACCTTCACCTGCAAGAGCGTACGGACGTCCGGGTCGAGGGTCGTCTCCCAGAGTTGCTCCGGATTCATCTCGCCAAGGCCTTTGTAGCGCTGCAGATCGAGCCCCTTGCGGCCTGTCTCGTAAACGGCTTCGAGCAGCGAGCGCGGCCCAGTGATGACATCCGTCTTGTCCTTGCGCTTGAGCTTCGCAGGCGTCTCGTAAACTTCGACGAGATGCGCGTGCCGCTCGTTAATGCGTCGCGCATCGAGCGAGCCGAGCAACGCCCGGTCGAGGAAGTGCACTTCCGTCACGCCGCGCACTTCGCGCTTGAAGACATAGCCGTCGTTGCCGTAACGGCCTTCCCAGCCTGTTTCCATCTCTTCCGAAATCGCATCGAGCCGCTTCGCGACATGTTCCGCGATCGCGTTTGCCTTTTCGGCCGACGGCGTATTCAGGAGCGAGGCATCAAACGCGCCGCCGATCGCGCCCTGCTCGGCCACGTCGCGGTTATAGCGATGATGCAGCCCATTGATACCGCCCGCAATCTGCCGAGCTTGCTCGACGATATCGCGCAGATCGCGGCCTGCGCGCTCCGCGCCATCGCCCGTGACGAGAACTGCGTCGGCGAGGCCTTGATCGATCAGATAATCTTCCAGCGCGCGTTGATCCTTGAGATACGAATGCGACTTGCCCTTCGCCACTTTGTAGAGCGGCGGCTGCGCGATGTAGACATGCCCCTTGTCGACAAGCTCCGGCATCTGACGATAGAAGAACGTCAACAACAGCGTTCGGATGTGCGCGCCGTCAACGTCGGCGTCGGTCATGATGATGACCTTGTGATAGCGCAGCTTATCGAGCTTGAACTCGTCGCGTCCGATGCCGGTGCCCAGCGCCCCGATGATGTTCGTCACCTGCTCCGACGACAGCATCTTGTCGGTACGCGCGCGCTCGACGTTCAGGATTTTACCTCGGATCGGCAGCACCGCCTGGAACTCGCGCTTGCGGCCCTGTTTCGCAGAGCCACCGGCCGAGTCGCCCTCGACGATGAAAAGCTCGGTCTTGGACGCGTCGCGATCCTGGCATTCCGCGAGACCGCCCGGTAACCGCAAACCATCAAGCGCACCCTTTCGCCGCGTGAGATCGCGTGCCTTGCGCGCCGCTTCGCGTGCCAACGCTGCTTCGACGATCTTGCCGACGATGACCTTCGCTTCTTTCGGATGCTCTTCGAACCAGGCGCCGAGCTGATCGCCAACCGCCGCCTCAACGACCGGGCGAACCTCCGATGAGACAAGCTTGTCTTTCGTCTGCGAAGAAAACTTCGGATCCGGCACCTTGACCGAGAGCACGCACGTCAAACCCTCTCGCGCATCGTCGCCCGAGAGGTTGACCTTCTCTTTCTTCGCAATGCCTGACTCTTCGGCGTATTTGTTGACGATACGCGTCAACGCTCCGCGGAAACCGGCGAGATGCGTGCCGCCGTCGCGCTGCGGGATGTTGTTCGTGAAGCAGAGCACGGTCTCGTGATAGCTGTCATTCCACCACAGCGCCGCCTCAACGGTAATCCCGTCTTTCTCGGCATTAATCAGGATTGGCTCACTGAGCGCCGACGTCTTCGAGCGGTCGAGATAGCGCACGAACGCAGCCGTGCCGCCGTCGTACATGAATTCCTCACGCTTCACGTCGGCGTGGCGCGCGTCGGTCAACACGATCTTCGCGCCGGAGTTGAGAAACGCCAGTTCGCGCAGGCGATGCTCCAGCGTCGCGAAATCGAATTCCGTCACGTTGTGGAACGTCTCGGTGCTCGGCAGGAACGAGACTTCCGTGCCGCGCTCCTCGCCCGCATCGCCGACGACCTTCAACGGCGCAACAGCGTTGCCGTTGTGAAATTCGATGAAGTGCTCTTTGCCGTCGCGCCAGACACGACACTTGAGCCACGTCGACAGCGCGTTGACGACCGACACGCCGACGCCGTGCAGACCGCCCGACACCTTGTAAGAGTTCTGGTCGAACTTGCCGCCCGCATGCAGCTCGGTGAAAACGATTTCCGTCGCCGAGCGCTTCGGATCGTGATCGTCGTCGCGCTTGATGCCGGTCGGAATACCGCGGCCATCGTCGCGCACCGTGCACGAGCCGTCGGGGTTCAGCGTCACCATGCACGACTTCGCATGACCGGCGAGAACCTCGTCGATTCCGTTGTCGACCACCTCGTAGATCATGTGATGCAGACCCGAACCGTCATCGGTGTCGCCGATGTACATGCCGGGGCGTTTTCTGACCGCGTCGAGCCCCTTCAGCATCTTGATGCTGTCTTCGCCGTAGTCGTCAGCCTCAGGGGTTTTCTTGAGCGGTTGCGCGTTCATTTTTTGGCTTTCTCAGCAGGCGGATATTCGATCGTTTTGTATAGCACAAATCGCCTCGAAAATCCGCACGAAATCGACAGAATTTGAGGCCAAAAAACCTTTGTTTTTCAGCATTTTGGATGTGGCTGTTTGTCCCTCTTGAAGTCACTACGGAAGGGCTTCGATTTTTCCCTCGTTCACGCCCCAGAATCGGGCCTTTCCGGCAAGCGCCGAAAAGGCATCCGCGTCCGTGCCCGTCATCCAGGCTTGGGCTCCGAGCCTCAGGATTTCATCGAAAAGCGCAGCCCTGCGGTGAACGTCCAAGTGTGCCGTGATTTCATCGAGCAGCAGGATCGGCGCAGCGCCTTCCTGCCGCTCCGTCAACAGCTCAGCGTGCGCCAGAACGAGGCCGAGCAGCAGCGCTTTCTGCTCGCCCGTCGAGGAATGCCGCGCTTCGAGTGCTTTCGGCCCATGCTCGACGATAAGATCCGACCGGTGCGGCCCATCGAGCGTCCGCCCAGCGCCACGGTCGCGTTCGCGCGTGTCGCGCAATGTCTTGGCATACAAATCTTCCGCTTCGACGGCCGACATACCGCTCAGGTCGTCTTCGATCGTCCCTTCGAGCCGGAATGCCGACCAAGGAAACGCCGAGTTCGGATCACGCGCCCGCCGCTTCTCGACGATGGCGCGCATGGCAGCGACCGCTTCGAGCCGCGCCGCCGCGACCGCAATGCCCGTCTCGGCCATCACTTGCTCGAAACCCGAAAGCTGCGCGTTGTCGCGCACGCCATCTGCGAGCAGCCGGTTGCGGCTCGTCATGGCGCGCTCGAAGCGCCCTGCGATCGTCCGGTAGCCGTGATCGAAACACAGGATCAGGCGGTCGAGAAATCGCCGCCGCTCGGACGCCGCGCCCGTAAACAGCCCGTCCATCGCGGGCGTCACCCACACGATTTCGAGATAATCGGCGAGAATACCCGAGCCCGACTGCGCCACGCCATCGATCCGCACGATGCGGCCCGTGCGCTCGCCACGCGAATTTGCACCGGGCACTAAACCCGTACCGAGATCAGCAGGTCCGGCAAGTGTATGCGCCCGCGCGGCGACTGCGAACCCGCCGTCGCCCGCCGCCCGAGCGAGATCGACGAACGGCACACGCCTCAGCCCCTGTCCCGGTGAGAGCAACGATAACGCTTCGAGAAGATTGGTCTTGCCCGACCCGTTCGCGCCGACGATCACCTGCGGCCCAGCATCCGTCGTCACACTCGCCGACGCGTAGCTGCGAAAATTCGCGAGCTGCAGCCGCTCGACCCAGAGTGCGTTAGGGATGGATGCCATGTGCAGCGCTTATCATTGCCTGCGAGATTCTCAAATAAGCTCGATCATCCCCTCTCCCCGTCCTCACGGGGAGAGGGCTAGGGTGAGGGGCAGCACCGCTTCCGTCTGCATGTAGGAAAGTTATGCGCAGCACCCAACCATGGAAATTCAATCGCTCCCGCATCTTGCGATCGAATGCGACTTCCGCCGAAGCGAAATTGTGGTTTCACCTACGCGATCGCCGTCTCTGCGGTTTTAAATTTGTGCGCCAGTTTCCGATTGGAGACTATTTTGCCGACTTTGCATGCCGTGAGATGCACGTAGTCGTGGAGATCGATGGCGGCACGCACGGAACTCCATCTGAGATCGCCAAGGATCGCACGCGCGAAGAAGAATTGGTGGCGCTCGGTTACAAAATTGTTCGCATCAACAATGCCGACATCTACAAAAACATCGACGGCGTGTTGGATCAGCTCCTTGCAGCCTTGCAAGAGCGAAGCTAGGTCGGCCCCTCACCCTGCACCCTCTCCCCATTGAGTGCAGAAATGGGGAGAGGGAATTCCCCTCAAACCCGCATCGGCATTAGCACGTAGAGCGCGCTGGCGTCGCTGCTGTCGCGCACCATCGTCGGCGAACCGGGATCGGCGAGCAGGAACCGCGCATCCTCGCCTTCGAGCTGATCGGCGATGTCGAGCAGATAGCGAGCGTTGAAACCGATCTCCAGCGGCCCAGCGCTGTAGCCGACCGGAATTTCTTCCGTCGCGCTGCCGCCTTCCGGATTGTTCACCGTCAGGATCAGCTTGTCCTTGCCGACATTGAGCTTCACCGCACGCCCGCGCTCGCTTGCAATTGTCGACACGCGATCGACGGCGCTCTTGAACGACGCGTTCGGGACCTTCATTTCCTTGTCGTTGTTGTGCGGAATGACGCGGCCGTAATCGGGGAACGTACCGTCGATCAGCTTCGACGTCAGCACGACCGAGCCAATCTCGAACCGCACCTTCGTCTGCGACACGCCGACCTTCACCTTCGCGCTCGAATCTTCGAGCAGGCGTGTCAACTCGTGCACCGTTTTGCGCGGAATGATGACGCCCGGCATCCCCTCCGCGCCTTTCGGCAGCGGCAATTCCACCTGCGCCAGGCGATGACCGTCGGTCGCGACAGCACGCAGCGTTTTCGTGCCGTCCGTCTCAGCCGGATGCAGATAGATGCCGTTGAGATAGTAGCGCGTCTCTTCCGTCGAAATCGCGAATTTCGTCTTGTCGATGAGCCGCTTCAAGTCACCGGCTTCCATCGTGAACTCGTGCCCGATCTCGCCGACTGCAAGATCCGGAAAATCATCGGCCGACAGCGTCTGCAAGCTGAAACGCGAATGTCCCGACGTGATCGTCAGACGTTCTTTATCGCCGTCGCGCTTGATCTCGATCTCGGCACCATCCGGCAACTTGCGCACGATGTCGTGCAGCACATGCGCCGGAACCGTCAGCGTGCCGGGCCCCGAAACCTTGGCGCCGACGCTCTCGCTCACCTCGCGTTCGAGATCCGTCGCCTTGAACATCAGCGCGTCGCCCGCGGCCTTAAGCATAATGTTCGACAAGATCGGGATCGTCGTCCGCCGTTCGACGACGCTTGTGACGTGGCTGAGCGCCTTCAAGAGTTCCCCACGTTCGATCTCGAGACGCATATTTATCCTCAGCTATGGAAGTGTGCATGGAAGCGCGGTCGAAGCCCGCCGCAGCATCTCACGCAAAAGAACGAATTTGGCGCGGACCGCGCCGCTGGGCGGAATCGCCCGTGGAGCCGGATCAGACCCGAAAGAAGCTAGTTTTTCAAGTAAGATGTATGGGTCAGCGCACAATCTGCGTGATACCGCCAATTACGGGCTTATCCCACACGCGGCAAGGCCGGCACTCCAGGGGGATGAAATGCCGGCCCCGCGTCGCATCAGGCCGCAAGGGGTGAAGTTGCGGTCAGTGGTTGAGAAGCCGTTTCAGCTCCTCAAGCTCGTCTCCGAGGTTCGGATTCTTGCTGATTTCGCCCTCGATCTTGCGGATCGCGTGCAAAACGGTGGTGTGGTCGCGGCCGCCGAACCGCCGTCCGATTTCCGGCAGCGAACGCGCTGTCAGATGCTTGGCCAGGTACATGCCGATCTGGCGCGGCCAAACGACGGAACGATGACGGCGCTGCGACAGCAGATCGCCCTTCGACACGCCGTAATGTCGGGAAATAATCCGCAGGATATCCTCGATCTTGATCCGGCGCGGCTCAAGGTTCTGCACGAGGTCACGGATGACCGTCTCGGCAATGTCGAGCGTGATCGGCGTGCGCATGTACTGCCACGTCGCGTAAAGGCGCGTGACCGCCCCTTCGAGCTCGCGGCCGTTCTCCGTCAGGCGCAGCGCCAGGAGATCGACGACATCGCGCGACAGCGAGAATGACGGGTCGGCCGCTTTCTTCTCGGCCAGACGCTTGTCCAGCACCTTGAGGCGAAGCTCATGATCGAGAGACTGAAGCTCGGTGACGAGACCACGCTGCAGTCGCGACCGCATACGCTCGTTCAGCCGTTCGATCTGGTTCGGCGCCCGCGCCGAAGCAACGACGACCTGCTTACCGCCGTCGAGCAGTGCATTGATGATGTGATCGAACTCTTGCTCGGTCCGCTCGCCTTGCAGGAATTCGAGGTCGTCGATCAGCAACATGTTGATGTTGCGGAAGCGCTCCTTGAACGCCAGCGGATCAGACGACCGCAGCGCTTCGACGAACTGATAGCGGAAGCGTTCGGCCGTAAGATACAGCACCTGTGCATTCGGCGCCCGCTTCTTCACTTCCCAAGCGATGGCATGAAGAAGGTGGCTCTTGCCGAGGCCGACCGCCGAATGGATGTAAAGAGGATTGTAGCCAGGCGCACCCGTTAGGACCGTTTCCGCAACCTGCGTGGCGCCCGCATGCGCCATCCGGTTCGACGCCCCGACGACGAAGCTTTCAAATGTATAGCGCGGATCGAGCGGCGAACCTTCAAGGCCGCCCGCAGACGTCCGCTGGACGGGCAGAACCGGAGCCCGCAGCGGTGCTGCCGGACGCGGCGTCTCGACGTGCGCGATGGGTCCTGGAATGGCAGCGCTGGTGTGCGCGGCGTCTCCGATACGAGCATCCGCCGGCCGCTGCGGAACCGCACCGGGCTGCCGCCAGACGACTTCGACGCGCTCGGCCGTTGCGAATTCAACGCGCGAGCAGCGCAGCAAGTGCTCGGAATAGTGTTCTTGAATCCAGTTGCGCACAAACTTGACCGGCACCGAAACCTTGACGATCCGTCCATCGAAGCTTTCGAATTCCAGGCTCTTGAACCAGCTCGAATAGACCTCATCTCCGAGCTGAACCTTGAGCATGGCGCGGACCTTGTGACCACGGCCCTCTACCGCAACCGTCGGCGTCTCGGCGCTGTGCTCATTACCTTGAGACTCTGCCTTTTGTGCTGCCTGCATAGTGATGTACTCCCGCTGATAACGCGGGACGCCTGAAAGCGTCCCCCCTCATCACCGTCCGGCATTACCCTCTGCCTTCCGGTGCCGTGCCTTCCGTGTGACGTCTTGCTACCCTTGCAGCCAGTTGAGACCGGCGAATTTCCAGCCTGCGATTTGGCTCCGGTGTTGGGCAGCGTCTAACGGTCCCTCAAAGCCCTCCATGACGTTTCGACACCTCGAATATCCCGCTCCGGCGATTGCCTCGGCAGCCATCCGGCTGCGCCCGCCCGAACGGCAGATAAAAAAAATCTCAGTATTCTTCTCGACTCCCTTGGCAGCCAACGCCGCCGTCAATCGTTCGATAAAGTCCGGAGCGATCCGGCTGTCAGGGAACGTCTGCCATTCGATCAGCATGACGTCCTTGTTGATCTTCGAAAGGTCGGGCACACCCACAAAAGCCCATTCGGCACGCGTCCGAACATCAACAAGAACAGTCTTCGGATCGCCTTCGAGACGCTTCCAAGTTTCGAGAACGGACACGTCCTCGACGCCAGAAGCCTCAACTTTTTCCACGAATTCCCCTCACGCCTTACACAAGTACTGATAAAGACCCGCGAGAATATCCCCAGCCAGAACCAGAGAATACCCAACTATTCCTGGGCTAGCCAAAGCAACGCCCAAGTTGAAACGCAGGTCTTTATCTATTTTGGCGATACAGTCCGGGTCATCAAAGCTTGAAAGACCCGAATGCTACGCTCGCCGAACTTACCAGTGCGAACGACCGCTTTACCCCGCTGCCATCCACTAGAAATTTACTATCCCTTAACCCTCTTTTCGACAAGCACCCCAGCGCAGCCATTGGGGCGATTGAGGCGTACCAAAAGTTGTCCACAGGTACTGGTGAAAACGCGAGTCACATCGCAACCTCTGTGCATAAACCATCTGACTCTATTCGCATTTTTTCCACTGACACACTCTGGGTTGCATCGCCGCCACGACCGTCACCCAGACGTCATTTTCTCTTGCCGTCCGACTCCGCCTCGAAAGAGCGCCAAACTTATCCGGCATCAGAACATCCCGTCCAATGGGCCGGATTCCGGGCGATTAATGACGATAAAAAAACAGCGGGCCCGTTGGCGGGCCCGCTCTTTACCGTAGCGAATATGCAACAGGGAGAAAAATTGGCTCCCCTTATTCACAAGTGCGTTATGCGCTCATGGCCTTGACACGCTGAGCAAGCCTGGAAACCTTCCGGGCTGCGGTCTTCTTGTGCATGACGCCCTTCTGTGCGGTGCGCACGAGAAGCGGTTCAGCGGCCGAAAGCGCAGCAAGTGCCTTGGCTTGGTCGCCCGACTTGATAGCTTCCTCGACCGAGCGAACCTCGGACTTGACGCGCGAACGGCGCGACTTGTTGACTTCGGTGCGGCGGATCATCTGGCGCGTGGCTTTCTTTGCCGACGACGTATTTGCCATTGGGTGTCCTTACGTTTGCTGCGAATGCGCCGTCGCATTCGCAAAATGCTAAGCGCGGCAATGGGTTGAAGATATTGATCGTCGGCCCGGGATTTTCGCTCCAGGCACGGTTTGCGGCGGATATACCCGCCTAACGGCCGCCGGTCAATGAAGCGCACCCGGAAAAGCACGAATCCGTCACAAAAGCCGCCACCGACGGCCGGTCGCAGCGCTTTGCGCCGCCATTTGCGCTAAGTCCATCCCGACTTACATGCTTTTGATCCAGAATTGGGAGACCGCCAGAGAATGTTGTCCATGACCGGTTGGCTGTTTTCTCTCGCGGCTACTGTTTGCGCGACTGTCCTGGCCGCCTCCGCAGAACAGCCGACCCTGCAGATGGCGGCCGTCGCGGTTATCTGCGTTGCCTTCGCCCTGATTGCCATCCGTGATCACCAGAAGCTGAGGAACACCGGCGCGCCGATGAGCGCCATCGCCAGTTCGACGGCGCGATATCTGGCTCTGGTCTGGGCTTGGGCCGCGCTCGCGATCCTGATCACGTACCTCTTCGTTATGGATAAGCACTGGGCCGAGTGGTGGCAGTTTTTCATCGGCTTTCTGTTTGCTGCCGTCGCCACCATCGGCTTCGCCGTCCTTCTCGATCGGGACCGCTCCGCCGGACGCGACGACGCCATGCTGGTGAAGATGGGACGTCTTCTGCTTCAGTTTCAGGTGATCGGCATGGCGGCCGGCGTCATCAGCCTGTTCGTCGATCACAAGTTTCCGCGCGCCGCGACCCACGCCGATTGGGCGGGATGCAACATCTTCTTCTTTGGTGCGCTCGCCATTGCAGCTATCAGCTTGGACGCCCTGCGCTCACGCATGTAGGTTCGAGAGCAGGCCACCGCGCCGTCCAAAAGGGGGAGCTTCCGACACCATGACCTTGCGCCCATCGCTGCCTTGGCTGGCAGTGACACTCGCCGCAGCTCTCATCGCCATGTATCTCGCCTGCCGTCTGATGAAGATCGCGGACTCGGCAGTCGCCGCCGCGGTTTTCTCAGCTGTCATGGTCATGGCCGCGCTGCGAACGAATGCTCCGATCTGGCAGCGCCCGGCAACCGGATCGGCCGTTGCCACGCAGCGCGAAGCGATGCGCGCGAACGTCTTTCTGATTGCCTTGGCATTCCTGTGGTGTGGCGTGGCGTTCTACGCCATCTATCTGGGTACGCACGTACGTTGGCAGCACGGCTGGGAATACGGTACGGCTTGCATGCTCTTTGCAGCCGCCTACGGCTATTACTTGAAGCGGCTTTCAAACCCGAATGACCCGCTCGCGCAAACATCGTCGCTCGACCGCATGGCGAAAATCGCAGGCTATCAGGCGATCTTGATTGCCATCGGCCTTGTCTGGCTGATAGCTGCCGGCAAACTCGCCATCACGCATAAAGGTGACTGGGCCGCGAACCAGCTTTTCCTCGGCGGCGGCTTCGCCGTGATGTGCATCAGTGTCATCCTGATCAAGACGAACGCCGCACTGTGCGAGCGCTCCGCCACCTCAACGGCAAGCTGACACCATTTCAGCGCTGACACCGCCGGCAATAAAACGTCGCGCGCCCGGCATGCACCGCGCGACGGATTTCGCCGCCGCATCCAGGGGTCGGACACGTGCCGCCTTCCCGGTCGTAAACGGCAAACCGTTCTTGGAATGCTCCCTTCTTGCCGTCGGCACTGCGGTAATCTCGCAGTGTCGAACCGCCCGCTGCGATGGCCCGTTGCAGAACATCCTTGATCGCGATGACGAGCTTCTCGGCCTTATCTATACCTCCGCGACGGTTCGCCAACGTTGCCGCAACACGATCGGGCGATAGCCCCGCCTGAAACAGCGCCTCGGACGCGTAGATGTTGCCGAGCCCCGCCACGACATGCTGATCCATCAGGAATGCTTTGAGATTGACCTTCTTGCCCAGCGCTCGCCGCGCCAGATATTCGGCCGTCAATTCATCGCTCAGCGGCTCCGCCCCGAGCTTGCGAAACAGCGCATGCTCCGGCCGCTCCGCGTGCGGCATCATGACCATGAATCCGAACCGCCTGGGATCGTTGTAGATCACCTGCGTGCCGTCGGAGAGATGCAGCACAACGTGATCGTGCGCCGGATCAGGCCCCGTCTCGTGGATGTAGTCCCCCGGCCGGTCGATGAAGTCCTTATGGATGACGGAAAACCGCCCGGTCATGCCCAGATGCATGACGAGATCCTCACCGCTCGAAAGCGTCGCAATCAGATATTTCGCACGCCGCTCCAGCCCGACGATGTCTTGCCCCGCCAACCGCTCGCCGAACCGTTCCGGCAGCGGAAAACGCAAATCCGGCCGCCGCGCATCAATCCGCGCAACCCGGCTGCCGACCAGCACCGGCGCCAGCCCCCGCCTCACGGTTTCGACCTCGGGGAGTTCGGGCATGGGAGAAATGTCACCTGAAATTGACGATGAGACGCGCCGACGATAGCGCTGCCGCCCGTGAGCGGCTATGGTCCCGGATATGGATCAAAACTCAGAAACCGCAAGCCAGAGCACCGCGTCGTTCGGCTTCCGCACCGTACCCGAGACCGAACGCCAGGGGCTCGTCAACAAGGTCTTCGCGTCGGTCGCCGATCGCTACGACCTGATGAACGACTTGATGTCCGGTGGCCTGCATCGCCTCTGGAAGCGCGAACTCATCACGATGCTGAACGCGCCGCGCAGTGCCACGCCGTTCAAGCTTTTGGACGTTGCCGGCGGCACCGGCGACATTTCCATCCGCTACGCTAAAGATTCAGGGCCGAACGCCACCGCCGTCATCTGCGACATCAGCCCCGAGATGCTCGACGTCGGCCGCCGCCGCATCTCTGACGCAGGACTTGAGAACCGCATCACCTGCGTCGAGGGCAACGCCGAAGAGTTGCCTTTCGAGAACGCGAGCTTCGACGCCTATACGATTGCGTTCGGCATTCGCAATGTGACCCACATCGACAACGCGCTTGCCGAAGCCTACCGCGTGCTGAAGCCCGGCGGACGCTTCCTGTGTCTGGAATTTTCCGAATGCCGCGTGCCGTTGCTCGATCGCGCCTACGACTTCCACTCGTTTGAGGTCATTCCGCGTCTCGGGCAGCTGGCTGCGGGCGATTCGGAATCCTATCGCTATCTCGTCGAAAGCATCCGCCGCTTCCCCAAGCAGGAAGCCTTCGCCGACATGATTCGTAACGCTGGTTTCTCGCGCGTCGCCTATCGCAACCTGACCGGCGGCATCGCCGCGATTCACGGCGGCTGGAAGATCTGATCGGCCACAGCGTGAACTACGTTTTTTGCCCTTCAGCGTAAGTTCAATTGACGCTGGCGGCAGCGATTCATAGCTTTCCCTCTCGGGGACGAAGGAATGACTTTCTTCTATTCGAGGAGGTGGGACTCATGAAATCGAAGCTATTGATCGGCGTCGCTGCTGCGGCGCTTGTTTCGCTGGGCGCCGGCGTCGCGAACGCTGGCTGCATGACGAAGGGCGCAGTCGCCACGTCAACGTCGGCCGATTCGGCGAAATGGTTCGCGATGGAGACGATGGTCCAGAACGTCAGCTGGGGTCTCTGGCCGGGTTTCCTGGCGAACGGCCAGGTCGCCGGCTACAAGGTCGTCAACAAAAAGTATCGCTGCAGCCCGAACGGCGGCATGGTCACCTGTCACGGCCGCGCAACGTTCTGCAAGCTATAGGTCGAGCTGAGCATTTGCTCGAAAGTAGCGCCCGCGGCAATCCGCCGGGCGCTATTTTTTTGTCCGCAAGTTGTATGGCGTCCCAGCCGCAATGGCCCTGGCTGCGGCAGTTACGAATGCCGTCCCGGCTTAACCGTTTTTACCCCTCCGAGCGGCTACACTTGACCCGACGAGGTTGCGGCGCAATGTGCCGAGGCCGAGCGAAACCACGGCCTGCGCCCCCAGAGAATTCAGGACGACGAAATCACCACCATGCCCGGAGCGCTTCTTAACTCCCTACGACTCGCGCGCGCCGGTTTTGTGCTTGCGCAATATGGCGTCCGCTTCGTTCCGAAGGGCATGCCGGTACCGCTGCCACTGAAACTTGCGCGCATCGCCACATTGCCGGTGACGCTTGTGGCATCGGCCTTCCGCAAAGGCGAGCCGCAATCCGCCCGCGTCGCAACGGCATTGGCGAAGCTCGGTCCGAGCTATGTGAAGCTCGGCCAGTTTCTCGCCACCCGCGCCGATGTCATCGGACCTGAGCTTTCCGACGATCTGCGCCAGCTTCAAGACAAAGCCGAACCGTTCTCGATGGCGGAAGCTCGCGAAGCCGTTGAACGCGCGCTCGGCGGCAAGCTCGAAGATCATTTCGTCGAATTCGGACCGCCCGTCGCTGCCGCTTCAATCGCCCAGGTCCACAAAGCCTACGTCCTCGACAACGGCGTGAAGAAGGCCGTTGCCGTCAAGATTCTGCGGCCTAACATTGAGAAGCGTTTCTATCGCGACCTCGACAGCTATTATTTCGCCGCGCGGATGATCGAACGCATGTATCCGCCCGCGCGCCGCCTGAAACCGGTTGCCGTTGTCGATAATCTGAAGCACACGACCGACCTCGAGATGGATTTGCGCCTCGAAGCCGCAGCCATCTCCGAGATGGCGTCAAACATCAAAGAGGACGAAGGCTTCCGCGTTCCCGATATCGACTGGAAACGCACGGCCAAACGCGTTCTGACGATCGAATGGATCGACGGGACGCCGATCGCACAACGCGACGTTCTCAAGGCCAAGGGCTTCGACACTGCCGCTCTCGGCATGACCGTGCTGCGCTCATTTCTTCGTCACGCCATGCGCGACGGTTTCTTTCACGCCGATATGCATCAGGGGAATTTGTTCGTCGATGCCAACGGCAAGGTCGTCGCCGTCGACTTCGGCATCATGGGCCGCTTGGGTCTGCCCGAGCGCCGCTTCCTCGCAGAAATCCTGCACGGCCTCATCACGCGCGATTACTACCGCGCCGCCGCCATCCACTTCGAAGCGGGCTACGTGCCCCCGCATCACAGCGTCGAAGAATTCGCCCAGGCGATGCGCGCCATCGGCGAACCGATCCAAGGCCGCACGGCAGAAGAAATTTCGATGGCCGACCTTTTGGGCCAGCTCTTCGCCTATACCGAAGTCTTCGACATGCAGACACGTCCAGAGCTGATCCTGCTGCAAAAGAGCATGGTCATCGTCGAAGGCGTCGCACGCGATCTCGATCCGTCGTTGAACGTCTGGGTTGCCGCCGAACCGGTGGCGAAGGAATGGATGGAATCCAATCTCTCGCCTCTCGGCCGCTTGCGCGAAGCGGGCCGTGGCGTTGAAACAATCGGCGATGTCTTGATGAAGACTCCGGCGCTTCTGCAGAATGTTGCGCAGGCTATCAACGGCATGTCCCAAATGGCCAATGCGGGACTTCGTCTCGACGATGAAACTATCGATAAAATCGCCTCGCGCTCGCGACGCAGCCGGACAGCCGACATCGCACTTTGGATCGCAGCCGTCAGCCTAGCGATCATTATGATCAAAATGATCAGCGTATTGTAGGCCAGACAACAGTCTTCATTAGCGGCGCAGACATTATCGCGTTGCTTTGCGCGGCCCGACAAGATGCGTCCCGTGCGCGATAGCTGCCGTTGCTCGCATCGTCGCCGCGATATAAATGACTTCCGCAATTTCTGCTTCCGTCACACCGGCATTCTCTGCGTTGGTGCGATGGACTTCGAGGCTGTACGGACACTGAGTTGCGATGGCGACGCCAAGCGCGATCAATTCCTTATAGCGTCGTGGAATGGCACCCGCCGCCATGGCAGCGCGATCGAAGTTTTCGAACGCCGACATCGTCGTCGACGATAGATTTCTTAGATGAGGCAGATTCGAAAGATTGGCGATGTCGTACATGGTAGGTGCTCCCTCCCGCAGGTGTCGTCGAGCGATTTCGATCTGCCGCCGAGACTCGTGACGTTCGCGTCCAGGGTCAAGCAATCCCTCCACTGTCAAATTTGAAGGAGACGAAAATGTCTGAAAGCAGACCGCCGTTCCCGCCCTTCACGCGCGAAAACGCCATTCAGAAAGTCCGCGGCGCCGAAGACGGCTGGAATAGCCGCGATCCGCAGAAGGTCGCGCTGGCCTATTCGGTCGATAGCGTTTGGCGAAACCGCGCCGAGTTTCCGGTCGGCCGTCAGCAGATCATCGAATTCCTGACGCGGAAGTGGAACCGCGAACTCGACTATCGCCTCATCAAGGAACTCTGGGCATTTACCGGCGATCGCATCGCCGTACGCTTTGCTTATGAATATCGCGACGACAGCAACCAGTGGTACCGCGCCTACGGCAACGAAAACTGGGAATTCGGCCCCGACGGCCTGATGCACCATCGTTATGCTTGCATCAACGACCTGCGCATTTCCGAGAGCGAGAGAAAATTCCATTGGCCACTCGGACGCCGCCCCGACGATCATCCGGGATTGTCGGATCTTGGTCTTTAGCCGATGAAATAAAAAAGGCGCCGCGAGGGGCGCCTTTTTTTCTATGCGCTCTGACTGACCGGTTTCGCCGGCGCTCGCCAGATGTAGCTCAAAGAGAAAATCGCCGCCGCCGTTGCGACATACGCGATGAGCTGCATCCCCGTCGGCCGATCCATGTAACCAACCAGAATGCTCAAGACCCGCCCCGGCCAACTGTTTTCCGACAGAATGGACGAGCTGTCCCAGACCGTTGAATCGAACGCATTCAACAGGCCTGCATTCGACAGCTGCTTGACCGCGGAGGCTGCAAGCCCCGCAGCCAGCAATGTGATGAGAACGCCGGTAAACGCAAACATCTGCCGGATCGGAATGGCCGCGAGCCCAAAATAAAGCACCATCGACACGACAGCGCCAAGCAGCAGCCCGATACCCGATCCGATCAGAAGTTCGAAACCGGTATCCTTGCCCTGCATGATGATGCCGGTCATGAACAGCACGACCTCGCTGCCTTCACGCATGACCGCCACGGCAACAGCCGCGCCGAGCGCAAACAGCGATTGCCGTCCGGCAGAAACATCGCTGCCCAGCTGCCGCAACTGCTGCGTCATCTCGCGAGCATGATGCGCCATCCAGGCGACGTGCCACCCGAGCATGACGACCGCAAACAGCAGGATCGCCGCGACAAAAATTTCCTGACCGCGGCCGTCGAAAGCGTCTGAGATCCGCGAGGCAAACATCGCAACGATGATTGAGCCTGCGATCCCTGCGAGGACTCCGAGCGATACCGCACCGTTACGGCTATGAACGCCGCGCGATGCCGCGAGCACCACGCCGATGATCAGGCCCGCTTCGAGAACTTCGCGAAAGACAATGATGAGAGCCGCAAGCATCGCCGCCTACTCCGCAACGATGTGGCCGAGCGCGCTATCCTGGTGAAATTCACCGAAGAACATGAAGGTGCCAGGCTTTAGCGGCTTCACGCGAATGACCGCTGAGCTGTTGCCGGCAATGATCTTCTCGAAGCCGAGGTCGTGGCTTTCGAATTCTTCCGGCGTCGCGTCGAGGTTCTTCACCGTGATCTTGATCGGCTTGCCGATCGGCAGCTTCAGCGCATCCGGCTCGAACTTATGATCTTTGATTGAGATCTCGACCTCGTGCGTATCCTCCGCGTGGGCAGCGACGGCGCCCACCGCGACACCGCCGACGGCGAGAACAGAACCAAGAAGAATGGAAGAAAATGACGAATGACGCACGGCATGTGCGAAACGTGAAATACTCATCTCTGCTCCTAATAGGTCAGGATTCAAGGTCCCGAGATCAGGTCCGCCGTCAACTGAGCGAACGCCACTAGAAGAGTCAAGAACATTGATCTCCGCTTGGGCAGAACCGGTTGGACGGACTGGAGGAAACGCCAAAAATTCCCTCATTTTTCGTCTTGCCATTTTTTGGCCAGGACAGTGCGGTGCATATGCAGCGCGGGAAACGACATTCTCTGGAAGATTTGAGGATCGGCCAATGTATGCCCGCGCGTCTTATTCCGCTGACGAATTTCCCTCGTTCATGATCGCCGAAAGCGATGCTGATTTCGCGTCGCAAGACTTCTACGCCGGTGAGCCGGTTTGCCCGCAACCGTCACGACGCCTGGAAATCGTTCCCTATACGTATCTTTTCCTTCTTATCGCCGCCACCGTTGGATGCGCCTTCGCCACCGATGCTGAGACGCGACAAGAATGGACTTCGAAATTTGAACGCATCGCATCGTCGTTGGCGACGTCAGAACAAGCGCCCTCAGTGCCATTGCCGACGAAAGAGATCGCATCCGCCGACACGCCAGGCTCGACGCCACTTGCCCCTCCTACTCCCGTTCCGCCGCCTGCAGCGATCGCGCCGCCGAGTCTGCCCCTGCCTGAGGTCACCGTCGCCGCTGCACCAGGTGATACGAACGACGACGAAGCGGATGCAAAAACACCAGCAAAACCGCATCTATATGATGCCTATGCCCCGCCACGGCCATCGAACGATCCGTTACGCAAGAAGGCCGAAACCGCCGGCTTGCACCCTGATCTATCGCGCGCGGTTCTCGCACGTCTGACATCGACGGATTATCGCAACGCGGCTTACGCGATCGGCAAAGCGATCAAAACGGTGCCGAACAACGGCGAGTTCGTCTGGCCGCACAAACGCAAAGCCGGACTAGCGGTCTTCACCGTGCATTTCGTCCAGGGCGCGGGACGCGACTGCCGCCGCTATGTCGTAACGGTGACGAAGGATCGCTGGACATCGACCGCGCTCCCGATGGAGAAATGCGGTGTCAAAGTCGCAATCCGCGGCGGCAAAGAAAATGCGATCGAATGATCGCAAAACCGCACGCGACTACGGTCCCTGCAGGCCGAACGCGACGCGAAGCTTTTTCTGCAGCGTCGAATCTTTCGAGTTATCGCCCGCTTTGCCGCTCTTTGGGCCGTCATACGTCGCATAAACAAAATCGCGGACCGCAGGATTGCGATCGTATTGATGGATCGCGGCCGGCACACCGCCTTGCGCTGTCACCAGCAGTCCGTCTTTGACCGATAGAAAATTCGTGTTGTGTCCGGAGAGGGTTGCGACTGCTCCATCGTATGGCATTACGACAGACGACGGCACGAGATTGACGCGTGCAATGACGTTAGTCGTCGCCTGATCGACGCCTGAACGCATGTGATGACGCCGGCGAACCATTTGCCCAAGCAAAAGCTTCTCCCAGCAATACATCAGCGTGACGCCGTGCCGCCCCAGAACGGTGCCGCTGCAGATCACTTCGTGATGTTTGATTTGATCGTAGACCGGCAGCCCAAAAGTTCGCCGGATCGCATTGCCGTTCCAGCCAGCGGATTCCAGAGAAAAACCTTTGCCCTCTTCGAAAAAAATCATCGGGGCATCAGGCAGCGCTTCGAAAATATCACCCTGGAAAACGACGTCGCGCGTGTCGGCCAAAAATACGCGTTCGACCTGCCCCGAGAGCGCTTGCAGCACGGCGACATAATCGGTCACGCGCGCAAAATTCATATGAGGCCGCCCCAGGCTCGATGAAACATCTTCGAGGACACAGTCGACGCCCTCCGCATCGAGCGCATTTCCGAGCTCCGGATCGTTGTTGATGACCAGGACGATCCGGCAGTCATGAAACTTTCGCGCAGAACGGACAAAGGGCCGCAAGTCGGAAATGCTGTAGTTGCGCGCGATCCCGAGGATCAGATTCGTGCCGGAGCCGTGCTTGAGTTCAATGCGCGGCCGAGGTCTGACAAGTTGCGATCGGAGCCAACGCGCATAGAGCTTCGACCAGATATATTGCAGCATATCGCGCGCCTCAAAATTTCGCCGGCCCAGCTACCCGCGCTTTTTTAATTTCGAATTTTTAGTCGCTCGAGCTACTCGCGCAAAGAGAAAGTCATTTTGCGAAACGCGCGACGCAATCCGAGATCACCCGGAACGAAAAAAGCTCCGCCGGCACAAGGCGCAGCGGAGCTTTTTTTTCAAATCGGGCTCAGGACTTCTGTAACTTGACGAAGCTGTCCAAGATCACCTTGTCGCCGACGTTGTCGAAGCTGATCGCCAACTGGTTTTTGGAAACTTCCGCAACTTCACCGTCGCCAAACGAAGCGTGAGTGACGCGGTTCCCGACGGTGAAAGGGCTGACGTATTCCATCACGACCGGCTGAGCGGGCACCTTCTTTGCACGAGAGACTTTCGGCTTGGCGCCGGGAGCAATTTTTCTTGAGGTAACAGCCATGGGGGTTCTTTTTCCTTTTTACAGGACCACCCTAGCACGCGCGCCAAGCCCTGGCGTCAAACGACTCGCCGCAGCTTCGATCTGTCCGCTTCCGAAAAAAATGCAAACGCAAAAACGCGCCGCTGGCTCAAGGCACAGCGGCGCGTTCTTAAATTCGATAGAGGGCACTGATTGACTTCGTTATTCGAAAATTCACATGACGTCTCTGCAGACCTGGCAACGACCTACTCTCCCGCGTCTTAAGACGAAGTACCATCGGCGCAGGGGCGTTTCACGGCCGAGTTCGGAATGGGATCGGGTGCAGCCACCCCGCCATAATCACCAGGTCGGCGGAGACGTCATATGACTTCTGTTTCTGGTCTATTTTCTGAGCCCTACGCTCATCGTTCGGCGCTCGTGAGAGCGCGCCTCTGCTTGAAACCGTTTCGCGATTTCGAGCAAACGATGAGCATTGCTAAATGAGAGCAATCAAGCCAATCGAGTTATTAGTACCGGTAAGCTACACGCCTTGCAGCGCTTCCACACCCGGCCTATCAACGTGGTGGTCTTCCACGACTCTCGAGGGAGAACTCGTTTTGAGGTGGGTTTCCCGCTTAGATGCCTTCAGCGGTTATCCCTTCCACACATAGCTACCCTGCTGTGCCGTTGGCACGACAACAGGTCCACCAGAGGTGTGTCCAACCCGGTCCTCTCGTACTAAGGTCAGATCCTCTCAATTCTCCTACACCTACGGCAGATAGGGACCGAACTGTCTCGCGACGTTCTGAACCCAGCTCACGTACCACTTTAAATGGCGAACAGCCATACCCTTGGGACCTGCTCCAGCCCCAGGATGTGATGAGCCGACATCGAGGTGCCAAACGACGCCGTCGATATGGACTCTTGGGCGTCATCAGCCTGTTATCCCCGGCGTACCTTTTATCCGTTGAGCGATGGCCCTCTCACAAAGAACCACCGGATCACTATGGCCGTCTTTCGACTCTGCTCGACTTGTCAGTCTCGCAGTCAGGCGGGCTTATGCCATTGCACTCGACGGTTGATTTCCGACCAACCTGAGCCCACCTTCGCACGCCTCCGTTACGATTTAGGAGGCGACCGCCCCAGTCAAACTGCCCACCATGCGCTGTCCCGGATCCGGATAACGGACCGCGGTTAGACAACCATAATCACTAGGGTGGTATTTCACATTTCGGCTCCGCCCGAGCTAGCGCCCAGGTTTCATAGCCTACCACCTATCCTACACAAGCAGTCACGATTGCCAGTGCAAAGTTGCAGTAAAGGTGCACGGGGTCTTTCCGTCTAACCGCAGGAACCCCGCATCTTCACGGGGAATTCAATTTCACTGAGTGTGTGCTGGAGACAGTGGGGAAGTCGTTACGCCATTCGTGCAGGTCGGAACTTACCCGACAAGGAATTTCGCTACCTTAGGACCGTTATAGTTACGGCCGCCGTTTACTGGGGCTTCGATTCAAGGCGTGAACCTCTCCTCTTAACCTTCCAGCACCGGGCAGGCGTCAGGCCATATACGTCGTCGTTGGACTTAGCATAGCCCTGTGTTTTAGGTAAACAGTCGCCACCCCCTAGTTTGTGCCCTACCCCTCCGGTTGCCCGAAGAGATAGCCTGCTTCTCCCGAAGTTACGCAGGTAATTTGCCGAGTTCCTTCAGCACACTTCGCTCAAGCTCCTTGGTATTCTCTACCAGTCCACCTGTGTCGGTTTCGGGTACGGTCTATGTGGGGGCTATTTCCAGGGACACATTCGCTGCCTCGGCAATCCAATAAGCCTCAACAACTTGCTGCATCCGTCACACACCCACTGGCCCACGAATATTAACGTGGTTCCCATCGACTACGGCTTTCGCCCTCGCCTTAGGGGCCGGCTAACCCTGCGCAGATTAACTTTACGCAGGAACCCTTGGACTTTCGGAGGAAGTGTTTCTCACACTTCTTTCGTTACTCATGTCTGCATTCGCACTTCCGATACCTCCAGGAGCCCTCACGGGTCTCCCTTCACAGGCTTACGGAACGCTCCGCTACCGCGTACATTGCTGTACACCCGCGTCTTCGGTACACTGCTTTAGCCCCGTTACATTTTCGGCGCATGAACCCTTGTTTAGACCAGTGAGCTGTTACGCTTTCTTTAAATGATGGCTGCTTCTAAGCCAACATCCTGGTTGTTATGGGGTTCGCACATCCTTTCACACTTAGCAGTGATTTGGGGACCTTAGACGGCGATCAGGGTTGTTTCCCTCTTCACGACGGACGTTAGCACCCGCCGTGTGTCTCCCGGATAGTACTTCGAGGTATTCGGAGTTTACTTAGGTTTGGTAACCCTGTAGGGGCCCCTAGCCCATGTAGTGCTCTACCCCCTCGAGTATTCGTCCGAGGCTCTACCTAAATAGATTTCGCGGAGAACCAGCTATTTCCTGCCTTGATTGGCCTTTCACCCCTATCCACAGTTCATCCGAGGCTTTTTCAACAGACACCGGTTCGGTCCTCCAGTGGGTGTTACCCCACTTTCAACCTGACCATGGATAGATCGACAGGTTTCGGGTCTAATCCGACGAACTGAACGCCCTGTTCAGACTCGCTTTCGCTACGCCTACAGCTATCGCCTTAAGCTTGCTCGTCAGACTAAGTCGCAGACCCATTATACAAAAGGTACGTCGTCACCCTTGCGGGCTCCGACTGTTTGTAGGCATCCGGTTTCAGGTACTATTTCACTCCCCTCGTCGGGGTGCTTTTCACCTTTCCCTCACGGTACTGGTGCACTATCGGTCGGTAAGGAGTACTTAGGCTTGGAGGGTGATCCCCCCATGTTCAAACAGGATTGCACGTGTCCCGTTCTACTCGAGGATAAAGCTTTGCATTACCTGTACGGGGCTGTCACCCGCTGAGGCCCAACTTTCCAGATGGTTCCAGTTGTCTTAGCTTTATCACTGGCCTAGTCCGCTTTCGCTCGCCACTACTCGCGGAGTCTCGGTTGATGTCCTTTCCTCCAGGTACTGAGATGTTTC